>CAIYVX010000033.1 GCA_903929765.1 uncultured Planctomycetia bacterium | reverse complement strand
GGTCTGGTTCAGCGTAAATGTCACACTCTGGTTCAGCAACCCCGTATAGTCGCCGTTGTTGGTGTAGCCCTGGTCCTGCGTCGTGCTGGCATAGATGGTCTCCGCCGGCAACCCGCCCGCACGCGTCACCGTGAAGGTCTGCGAGCCAGCCCCCTCACTCACCGTCGCCGGATTGGGCGAGATCGAGTAGGTCGTTGGCTGGGTGTCGTTGTCTGTGATGGTGAAGGTGGTCTTGGCGAGGTAGGTGGTGATCGGATCGGTCGTGTTGCGCTGCACGATCAGCCCGAAGGTCTCGTTGCTTTCCACCACCGTGTCGTTGGTGATCGACACCGTGACCGTCTTCTGGGTCTGGTTCAGCGTAAATGTCACACTCTGGTTCAGCAACCCCGTATAGTCGCCGTTGTTGGTGTAGCCCTGGTCCTGCGTCGTGCTGGCGTAGATGGTCTCCGCCGGCAGCCCGCCTGCGCGCGTCACCGTGAAGGTCTGTGAGCCAGCCCCCTCGCTCACCGTCGCCGGATTGGGCGAGATCGAATAGGTCGTTGCTGCCAATGCCGGCGTGGAGGCGACCAGTATCATCAGTACAACCAAGAATGTGCGAATGCGCATAGCTGCCCCCTTACTTGTTGCGAGACTCAGGATCTGTGCTTCCACCGATACTTGCAGGACGCCCAACTTCCTTAACCGAATATTGTGATACAAAGAAACCGGCCATTCAATTTAGCGTCTTGCAAAATCCCCGAAGTGCGGTGGAACCATCCCGCCGTCATTTCGGTCGCTTGTCATCTTCCGTCTCGGAAATTGTGGCCTTTTTCCCGGCGGCGAGGTTCTCGGAAGTCTCCATGCCGCCCATCGTACTTTGGATGCTGGTGACGATCTCGTTCGGCCCAAAGGTCACGATGACGGTCTGATTCTGCGTCTTGGTGCCACCGACGAAGCAGCCGATGTAAGGAATGAAGCTCTCCGGCGTGGCCTCGGTACGCATGTACATGTACATATAGGTGACATTGCCGTTTCCATCCCGTGTCACCTGATCCGGTGAGCCGATGGCGGCAAGCACTTGTTGACGCGTTGTCTTGCCGTTCTGAATTCGGTTGACGGCATCGGTGTCGAGTTTTCGTCCGACGGTCATGCAGCCGGAACCGCTTGCGAGAATCGTGCCGACACACGCCACCAACACTACCAAACGACCGATCTTGCATGAACTTCCCACAAGGATCTCCTCCTATGCCATTAGTGCCAGTAGAGACGGCGCACTTGATTCGACTGGTGGAGCTTTGCCCCACTCCCAAAATACCCGCCGCGCCCCGGTACGTCAATCTCTTTTTAATCCCATGATTGCGACGTTTGCGAATGACAGGCTACCTACGGGCTGACGCCTCGAAGGTCAGAGTCGTTATTCTTCGCCCCCACCTCGCCTGATGGTTCGAAACAACAGACTTCAACAGTAACCGCTGTGGCAGGCGGAGCGCTTCTCCAGAATTCTGGAGAAGCGCCCATGGGTCTCAAGCGGGAAAGATGCTTTGGCGCCTTGGAGATCACGTCGGCCTCCAAGGTGGGCACACCGAGGACTGAAACCTAGGCGGCCGCCCTTCAGGTGCCTGCCCAACTGCTCCAAACCACAGACCTACCCCTGCCCCGCCATCGACAACTCTTCTCGCTGTTACAGCTGTAGTGTAGAGAAAAGATGTCCCGGGTGCGGCGAAGTCGTTGGTGCCGTCACTGCAGGCCCCATCACCAGATCTGGGAACCACCTTTTTCGAACACCCTATTCTGGCCTCTTGTGGTTCGTACACCTTGGAGACCACGTCGGCCTCCAAGGTGCGAAAACCACAGTTCCAAGGCCAGCCGGTCAGCCGACTTTTGGCACCAGATGACGCGGATTGCAGCAGGACCTGTTGCCGCAAGTTTGCTCAATTTCAGGTAGAGTGGCCAAGGCTTTTATATGGTGGGCACTTCTATAAGCCGCTTCATGAGCCAACTGTCTCTTTCTGAGGTAAATCAGGGTGCCGTAGCCTTTCTTGATAATCTTGCCACACCAAGGCCAACATCCATCCGGTTTGCGACGTGTCACTGTCACCATGTACCAGAACGTGTTCCAGTCGTAGTTGAAGTTGTCTGGATACCCTTTTCTCATACAACATATTTCTACCGGTGGGTCATCGTCCTCCGGCGGCTTTAGAACTATACACCGATCCTTGTTTCCACATGTCTCGCACTTCAAAGTCCTTTTTTCCATTTCATGCTCTCCAATAAAGAGGGTTGACACAACTTGCCGGGGCCGACAGAAAGGCGGCGGCCCTCGGGGTGCTGCCGTAGGTTTGTTTTCGCCGGGGTTGAGCCGGGGCGTCAGGCTCATCTGCTGCCGGCACGACGTGAACCATCGGGTGGGCTGCACGATCATCGCCCACATTGTTATTCATCTTCTCTGCCTCTGTCATTTGCCAATCCTTTTCAACAGCACCTGGGCCGCACGCAAAAGACAATCCGAGCTGGCTTATAAACCGCACGGCATCAGCCGGTTGTTCACAAATCTCCTTTTTATTCCTCCCATTCCCTCGTGATCGGGTTATTTCGGTAGTCGCGTCGGTCTAGCATGTGAACCAGCAGTTGCTGCTTTAGCCGGCTGGTCAGCGGAGCATAATGTTCCTCCAGCCAATCCAGCAGTTTCTGCGGCTCCTGATTCGTCGTCAAAACGGTCGCCAATCCCGCCCGGGCATCAAGCCTGGCCTTCAAAACCTCGGTCAGACGATCGGTGTATCGAGTCGCCTTGGGCGGCAGTTTGCCCGGCCACAGATCGTCCAGGAAAAGAATCTCCACGGTCCGCAGCCTCTGCAGCAACCAGTATTCCATGGGCTCTTTGCGGTTGTTGGAACCTGCCTGATCACCAGAGCCAAGGCTGAATCCGCTGACGGCACGACGGGAGGCCATAAAGGGATTGCCAGGCCATGGGTTTTCAACATAACCGCTGGCCTTCAACTTCTCTCCGAACTCCTGGCCGGTCATCGCCAGCCGGTCTCGATGTTCAACATCCCCACTCAGCACGTTATACAGGTACGTGGCAAACTCCGTCTTCCCGTTGCCGGGGTGCGGACTTCCCAAAAGCAGCATGGTTCCATCCGGAGTTATAGAACTCACGAATTCATACAGCCTGACCAGGACATCGTATGCCCAGGATCCTGATTCATAGTTTGGCCACCACACGGGGTCCGGGGCGATGATTTTCATGCTTTGTTCTTCATCCGCCTGTTGATCACCGGGACGCCAAATCAGCCTGGACACCTCCAGGAGATAAGGATGAATCTCTTTGATGAGGGGAGGGGGTAAAACGGAACCGGGGGAGGGGCTGTTGTTTCTGTTTGAAGCCCTACCTGCGGTAATCAGGGATTCTGTTTCTAAAAAATCTTTATTCTTTGTAACCAGGGATCCCATTTCATTTTCTTTTGAAGCCCGACCTTCGGTAATCAGGGATCCTGTTTCTAAAGAATTTTTATTCTTGATACCCAGGTCCTCCTGATCTTCTTCTTTTAAAGATTCAGGGTGGGGGGCTGGCGGACGCGGCGAAGCCGCGGCCGCTGCTCCCCCTCCCCTGTTCTCTTTTTCTTCTTCTGTTAAAGCTTCTTCTTCTACTGTTAGGGTGTCAGTAAGACCACCCGCTACCGGTAGCCGGGAGTCAGTAAGACACTCCGCTACCGGTAACGGGGTGTCTGTAAGACACTCCGCTACCACCTGCCGATTACTGGTAGCCGGGTGCCCTGCTGACACTCCGCTACCACCTGCTGCCAACCTGGGGTCCAACAGATAATAGATGTTGTGGGGTGTGGTGGATTTATTGAAGTAGTCTGGGATGACCCCGATCCACCTGTTCCGCTCCAGCCACTTGATCGCCCGGCAGACGGAACTCTTACTTCTTCCAAGGCTGGTGCACAGGTACTCGATGGTCGGCCAGCACATCATGGCGTTAGTGTTGCGATTGGCCGTATCGTAAATCTTGGCCAGAACCAAGGCCCGGATCATTCCGGCCTTACCGGAAAAAATCGGCTGCTGCAGCAGTACCTCCAGCACATTGAAGATCGGCACGGTCTTTCCTGACTTCGCAATGTCAGGGCGAAAAAGAGCGGTAACGTCGCTCCTGGGCATCGCCTGGGATTTGGTCTTCGCTCGGTTGGCAGCACGCTGGGCCAGCCGCTTGGCCGCCGCCTGCCGCCTGGAGGTCTTCACCCCCTCAGGGCTGGCCTCTTCGGCCATCCGGGACTCCTTGTAACTTACCGCTGCCCTCTGGAGCGGCTTCAGGGTCGCCATTTCCGTGCCCTTAGGTTTCTCCGTCTCGCCAATTACCATTCGAATGACCCCTTTCCTGCTTCGTCGGTAAACAGGCGAGGCAGGCCTACGGGCTCCCTGCCGAACCAAAACATGACGGAGCACTTGACACATGGAGCCGTGAAATCTGCTGAAATAAGCCGCCGCAGCTTTTTATTAATTACGGCACTGACCTGATCCACGTCCGACTCAACCCCACTCAGGTCAGAGCACCAAAAAACCTCCTGATGGGCCGGACACCGGTCGCTAAGGCCGAAGATGAATCGCTCCGGCGCGTCGGCTCCCCGGCCGTCAAACAGGATTTCGTTTTGACATGGCCGCCCGTTTTCGTCAGTGGCGGAACAGAGTTTGTGACCTGTTGCCGTTTCCGGAGACGAGCGAAAGACCACAAACCTCGCGTAGTTTTCGCGGGTAATGTCAAACCAAGTCGCCCACCACGCATACGGATCGGCCAGGTACTTTCTCGCCTCCTCGAAATCTGCTTCCGTCAGTTCAGGGTGAAGCAGACCCCGAAGCGATTCTGCCAATTGTCGAATAGCCGGTGTGGGTTCTGGTTGCTCTGAGGGAAGGCCAAGGTGAGTGATCATGCCGTGCCCTCCATCGGTTTGCCGGTCGCTTTCACCATGGCCAGGATGGCGACTTTGATCGGTGCCGGCAGAGTCTGCCAGGCGTCGACCAATTGTTGGAGGTCGTCGTTTTCGGACGAAGTGCTGTGGTTACTGCTGTGGGTCAGAAGGCCATCACTGGAAGTGGCGGTTCCGAAAGAGGTTACAATTTCAGTTTGCAGCTTGGAAGGCTGGAGCTCTACCACTGAGCTACGCCCGCGAAAAAAGGCAGACAGCGATTATAACGACGACGGACGCAACGTTCAAGCGCCGCTTTGCCTCCCTCGCTTCGGCTTCCGAAGCGGCAGCCTGGTCCTGGTCCTTGACGGTTTTGTCCCAGGGCGATATAGTCAGTCACCATCAGGATGCGCCCGTAGCTCAGAAGGATAGAGCGGCGGTTTCCTAAACCGCAGGTCGGCAGTTCGACTCTGCCCGGGCGTACAGAATTTTCCGGCAGAGACGGCATCACCGGCCGGTGAGAACAGCGCTAAAGATTTTCTGGCGAGTGACCAAATTATGATCGATTTTCACATGCATACGTTCCTTTCCGATGGCGAACTGATTCCCGCCGAACTGGCCCGCCGCGTCGAGGTCAAGGGCTTCCGGGCCTTTGCCTTTGCCGACCATGTGGACCACGCCACGGTCGAGGCGACCGTGCCGGTGCTGGTCCGGGCGGCGCGGGAACTTTCGGCGGTCATGAGTCTGAAAGTTCTGGCCTCCTGCGAGGTGACGCACTGCCGGCTCGAGCACATTGCCGCGGTCGTGGCCCGGGCCCGCCAACTCGGGGCGGACCTGGTCATTGTTCACGGCGAGTCGCCGGTCGAGCCGGTTCTGCCCGGCACCAATCGCGCCGCCATCGCGGCCGGGACCGACATCCTGGCTCATCCGGGCTTCATCACTGAGGCCGACGCCCGCGAAGCGGCCCGGCGCGGCGTGGCCCTGGAAATCTCCGGTCGCCGCGGCCATTCTTTGACCAACGGCCACGTGACCGTCACCGCCCGCGCCGCCGGGGCCGCCGTGATTTTCGGCTCTGACGCCCACGGCCCGCAGGATCTCTATGAC
This sequence comes from uncultured Planctomycetia bacterium, assembly GCA_903929765.1. GTDB lineage: Bacteria > Planctomycetota > Phycisphaerae > FEN-1346 > JAACEH01 > CAIYVX01. Next base: position 66,335 of record CAIYVX010000033.1, on the reverse strand, counting down.
CGGGCGGGGGCCGAGGCTGTCCTGCGCGGGGCCGGACTGTCAGTCCAGGAGGTGGCGGCCGCCTTCCGCTATGCCGAGCGGCTGGCGAAGTTCTGATTTTTCGTGAGCCGCTCAGCGGCCCGGCGCGGATTTTTGCCGCCGAGTGTCGGTTTTTGTATTGTCATTTTTGCTCCGGTCGGCTAGCATTTCCGTTCTAGAACAGGTCGGAGACGGTCGATGAAGGGCTTGTGCCCCAGCGCGGCGGTCTTTTGGGAAGGTGCGAATGAAGGCGACAGAACGACAGCAAATGACGCACAATGAACTGGCCGAGGCCCTGCTCCGTTGGTGGACACAGGCTAAACCTTATCTGGCCTATGTTCTGATCGGCGCCTTGGTCGTGGGGGTGTCGGTCTCCTTTTACGCCAAGAGCGGCCAACGTAAGAAGGCCGATGCGGACCGGGCGATGATCGCTTTTCTCCCGAGTCTGAACGGGTCGACCGGCGGCGAGATGATCGACCAGTTGACCAGGCAGATCGCCGAACTCGATAGCTTCATTCGCCAGTTTCCCACCTCGCCCATGGCGACGGCGGCCAAACTCAGCCTGGCTAACCGTTATTATGATCGGGCGATCTTCGGTTGGGCCGAGCCTTCCGCCAAGGGCAGCCTGAACGTCAAAAATGATTTTCAAGAGGCCAAGCGCCGCTACGAGGAACTCGCCTCGCGCCGAGACGACATCGGTCTGGAAGCCAAATTAGGCCTGGCCTCGGTCGCGGCAGAAATGAGCGATCAGGAACCGGCCCTCAAGGCCGATGCCGAGAAGCAGTTTATCGCTCTGGCCAAAGAGAATCCGAACACGTCGATTGAGACCCGGGCCAATGAGCGCCTGAAGATTCTGCGGGAGGCCAAGCCGCTCGACTTTGACACCGAAACGCCCGCGACACCAAAGGCCTCGGCAGTACCGTCCGGCGCGGCCGCAGTTAAAGTTCCGGCGGCGCAGGTCGCCAGTGGCGGGGCGGCGGTCGTGCCGCCGGTAGTGAAGTCGTCCGAATCCACGGGACCGAAAACCACGAACGATGCGAAAAAATAGGCGCGTGGCCTAGACGTGGTTTTCGTCGTCCCAGATTGTTAACAGACAGGGGAGCAACTCATGGCAGATCTCAATGGCATCAGTGCAGCGCTGCAAAAAGGCGATCGCAACACCGTAACCAAGTTGGTCCAGCAGGCCATTGACGAGAAGGTCAGCCCGAAGAAGATTCTCGAAGAAGGCCTGATCGCCGGCATGGCCATCATCGGCGCCAAGTTCAAAAAGAACGAAGTCTATGTTCCCGAAGTCCTGATCGCCGCTCGGGCCATGCACGCCGGCATGAACCTGCTGCAGCCCGTGCTGACCTCCAGCGGCGTTCAGCCCATCGGCAAGATCGTCCTGGGCACCGTCAAGGGCGACCTCCACGACATCGGCAAGAACCTCGTCGGCATGATGCTCAAGGGCGGCGGCTTCCAGGTCATCGACCTCGGCACCGACGTCCCGGCCGACAAGTTTGTCGCCTCGGTCAAGGAAAATGGAAAGTGCGTCGTGGCCATGTCGGCCCTGCTGACCACCACGATGCCCCAGATGCGCGACGTGGTCAAGGCCCTCAAGGCCGCCGGCCTCACCGCCAAGGTCATGATCGGCGGCGCCCCGGTCACCCAGAACTACGCCGACGAAATCGGCGCCGAAGGCTATGCTGCCGATGCCGCCTCGGCCGTCGACGTGGCCAAAAAACTGGTGGCCTAGTCCGTTTTAGTTGTGACCTCAACGATCCGTGGGGACAGTCGGTCTGTAGCCGATTGTCCCCATTCTTATCTTGAAGTTGTTTCTTCACCCCTCACACTTGGGAGAGGGTAGAGTAGTCCCGCCGTGCGGAACGGAGTGCCTGATGTCGATACTGGGAAGAGAGCACCCGGTTTTCAGGTACCGGTACGTCCTTCTGGCCGTGCTGACCGCCTGTTACACCATCCAATGGCTCGACCGGGTCACCGCGCCCACGCTGATGCCTTTCGTGAGCAAGGATCTCGGATTTTCAACCGCCGAGCAGGGCCTGGGTGTAGCCCTGATGATGGTGCTCTACGGGCTGTCGCAGTGGGCCACGGGATGGCTGTGCGACAGGATCGGCTCGCGGAAGATCCTGATCTTCTCCGTGATCGCCTGGAGTTCGCTGACCGCCTGGATGGCCAACATGCACACGGCCTCCGAATGGTATGTCCGCATGGCGTTGTTCGGCGTGCTGATCGGCACCGAGCTGGTGCCCTCGGCCAGGCTGCTGGTCCGGTGGTTTCCGCCGCGGCAGAGGGCCACGGCCCAAGGCGTGCTCTCCTGGGCCTGGATCGTCACGCCGGCTTGGGCGCCGCTGGTGGCCGCGGCACTTTACTCGGCCCTGGGCGATAGTTGGCGAGGCGTGTTCGTGATCCTGGCCGTCGCCGGAAGCATACCGCTGATCCTGATCCTGATCTTCATCTTCGACCGGCCGGAACGGTGCCGGTGGGCCCGCCGGGAGGATGTGCGAGACGCCTACGAGGACGAACTGGCCAAGGGGCAGATTACCGCCGCCGATCTCGAAGGGGGCCGGCCGGGCTTGCTGGAGCAGAAGGTCAAGGCCGGGGCCATCACGTTCCGACAGATTATCGGCGCGCGGGGGTTCGTGCCCCTGATCTTCGTCTACATCTTCGCCCAGCAGATCATCTGGGGCGTACTCACCTGGTCGCCCCAATATCTGACGCAGGTCCATCATTTCAAGGTGTTGGAGATGGGGGCCTGGGCCTGCGTCTACTTCATCGGTGGGGCGCTGGGCTCGTTCCTGAGCAGTTGGATCAGCGACACGTTCCTGGGCGGCAAGCGTAAACTGATGATCATGCTGGCCTTTGGCGGCGCGCTGCCCTTCGTCGTGGCCCTGGCTACGATGAGCCAGGGCGTCTCGCCGCTGCTGTTGCTGCTGGCCCTGACGGGCGCGGGGTTCTTCTCGAACATGGTCTGGGGCCCGGCCCTGACCATCCCGGCCGACATGTTTCCAGCCGAAGTCTACGGTAAGGCCATGGGCTTCACCAACTGTTGTGCCTACGTCCTGGCGGCCGCCTGCCCCTACGTCATGGGCGCGCTGATCTATGAAGATCCGGCCACCGGCGTGAAGTGCTATGTCTGGGCCTGGCTGTACGTGGCCTGCGCCGTGGTCGGCGGCGTGATTGCGGCCTTGTGCCTGGTGGACCACAAAACCAAGGCGAATACGGTCAGCGCATAATGGGAATCTTTTTGGAGTTTTCTTGAACGATCCCGAAAAAAATCTTCCTACCCCGCCTCCCGACCCCGAAGGCGCCGACGTCATCGAAGACGATTTCGGTGACGAGGAAACCGGGGAAACCGAAACCGTCGAACTGCGGATTCGTCCGGTCAACGCCGGCCGGCGGCTCGATTCGTTTCTGGCGGCGCGGTTCCCCGACCGCTCGCGGGCCTGGTTCCAGAAATTGATCAAGGGCGGTCGCGTCCTCGTCAACGGGCAGCCGTCCAAGCCTTCGCGCGAAATTGCCGGCGGCGAAATCGTCCACGTCGAACTCCCCCCGCCCACCAAAATGGAAATCGAGCCGGAGAACATCCCGCTCGACATCGTCTACGAGGACGACCTCATGGTCGTCATCAACAAGCCCGCCAACATGATCGTCCATCCCGCGCGCGGCAACTGGGGCGGCACGCTGGTCAATGCTCTCGCGTATCATTTTCAAAAATTGAGCGGCGTCAACGGTCCGGAGCGGCCCGGCATTGTCCATCGACTCGACCGCGACACGTCGGGCATCATCCTGGTGGCCAAAGACGACCGGGCCCACGCCCAGATGGCCCGGCAATGGGAAAACCGCCGCGTCAAGAAGGAGTACCTGGCCATCGTCGAGGGCGCGCCGCAATGCGACGGCGACGTGATCGACAAGCCCATCGGCCGCCACCCCAAAGTCCGCGAAAAAATGGCCGTCGACCTGATCTCCGGCCGCGAGGCCGTCACCCGCTACCAGATCGACCGCCACTACCGCGGCTTCGCTCTCGTCACCTGCAAACCCCTGACCGGCCGCACCCACCAGATTCGCATCCACCTGGCCAGCGTTGGCCTCAAAGTCCTGGCCGACGCCGCCTACTCTTCCCGCTCCCAACTCACTCTCGCCGACCTGACCGGCAAGCCCGAAGACGCCGCCCAGGTTCTCATCTCCCGCCAGGCCCTCCACGCCCGCCGCCTCACCCTCTGGCACCCCATGACCGGCAAGCAGATCACCTTCGAGGCCCCCATCCCCGAAGACATGCGCCGCACCATCGCGGCGCTGGAACAGCACCGGGCCTTGTAGGGGCACCCCTCGTGGATATCCTCATGGGCGGCGATTTTGATTGAATTTAAGTTTCGCCGGGGACGAGAGTTAGGAGCGAAATGGCGGATGTCTTGGCTGATGCTGCGGAATCAGATTTGCCATTGACGGCTCAGTTGGTTCGCTATAAAATTTTCCTGTCCATTGAAGTCCAAAATGTGGCTCAGACGAGAAGTCAGGAGAAGAATGCAACTTACCGTCCACGATGCGGCTAAGATTCTGGACCTTTCCGAAAAGACTATCTACCGCTGGGTCAAGGAAGGGAAGCTGCCGGCCTACAAGGTCAACGACCAGTACCGGTTCAACCGGGCCGAGTTGCTGGAATGGGCCACGGCCAGGCGGATCAACGTCTCGCCGGAGATCTTCGCCGAGCCGGAAGGGGCGACCGGCAGCGTCTTCACCTTTGCCGACGCGTTACGCTCCGGCGGCGTCTTCTACCGCGTGGGCGGGATCGACAAGCCCTCGGTCCTCAAGTCCGTGGTGGAGATCATGCCGTTGCCCGAGGAAGTCGACCGCGACTTCCTGCTCAAGGTTCTCCTGGCCCGCGAGTCGCTCGGCTCGACGGCCATCGGCGACGGTATCGCCATCCCGCATGTGCGTAATCCGATTGTGCTGCACATTCCGCGGCCGATGGTCGCGCTCTGTTTTCTGGAACAGCCGATAGACTTCGGGGCCATGGACGGCCAACTCGTAAAAACGCTTTTCACCCTGGTCAGCCCGACCATTCGCGGGCACCTGAGCCTGTTGTCGAAACTGGCCTTTGCCCTGCGCGACAACGAGTTCCACAGCGCCGTCACGCGGCAGGCCTCGCGCCAGGAATTGCTCGATGCGGCCGCCCGGGTGGATCAGGGCCTGACCTCGAATAGCCCGCAAGTTTCCACAGAACCATCTTCCCCGGCCGCAGGGGGTTAGCAGGAACTTTCATGTATCTGATCGTCGTCGCCATCGGCATCTATCTGCTGGGAGGGGTCGCTTCGTTTCTGAGCGGCTCGTCCCGCCGCGCCGCCATGGCGTTCGGCGTTGGCGCCGCCGTCCTGGGCGCGGCGGCGGCCGCGATCCCGGCGGGGATGGCACTGGCCGGCGGCTCGGTCGAGCCGATTCGCTGGGCGTGGAACATGCCGCTGGGATCGTTCTCGCTGGCTATGGACGGCCTGTCGGCCCTGTTCGTGCTGCCGATCGTCGTGCTTCCGGCCCTGGCCGCCATCTACGGATCGGCCTACCTTGATCGCGCCAAGTCCCACGGCAGGTCGTGGCTCTGCTTCAATCTGCTGGCGGCATCAATGGTGCTGCTGGTCGTGGCCCGTAACGGCCTGCTGTTCCTCGTGGCCTGGGAGGTGATGTCGCTGTCATCGTTCTTCCTGGTCACCTCCGAGAACGAAAAGGAGAGCGTGCGGCAGGCCGGCTGGACCTACCTGATTGCCATGCACCTGGGCACGGCCTTTCTGCTGGTGATGTTCCTGCTGCTGGGGCGCGAGAACAACTCGCTGGACTTCGAGAACTTCACGGCAGCGGGAATGCCGAGCGTCCTGTTCCTGCTGGCGGTGATCGGGTTCGGGACGAAGGCGGGCTTCCTGCCGCTGCACGTTTGGCTGCCGGAGGCCCATCCGGCGGCGCCGAGCCACGTTTCGGCGGTGATGTCGGGCGTGATGATCAAGACCGGCATCTACGGCCTGGTGCGCACGTTGACGTTCCTCGGCCCGCCGCTGGAATGGTGGGGCTGGGTTCTGATCGGCGTGGGCGTGACCTCCGGGATTCTCGGCGTGCTGCTGGCCCTCTCACAGAGCGATCTGAAACGGTTGCTGGCCTATAGCAGCGTGGAAAATATCGGTATCATCACCCTCAGTCTGGGCGTGGGCCTGGTCGGCCTGGCGCGCGGCAACATGACCGTGGCCGTCCTGGGGTTTGCGGGCGGGTTGCTGCACGTCGTCAATCACGCCCTGTTCAAGGGGCTTTTGTTCCTCGGGGCGGGCGCGGTGTTGCACGCCACGGGCACACGAGAGATCGACCGCCTCGGCGGGCTCATTAAGAAAATGCCGTGGACGGCGGCCACGTTCCTGATTGCTTCCGTGGCCATCGCCGGGCTGCCGCCGCTGAACGGGTTCATCAGCGAATTGCTCATTTTTGTCGGCTCACTCAAGGGCATGGTGGCGTTGGGTTCCTGGGGTCCGGCGGCGCTGTTGGCGGCCATCGGCTGTCTGGCCCTGATCGGCGGCCTGGCGGCGGCGTGTTTCGCCAAAGCCGGCGGCGTGGTGTTTCTCGGAGAGCCGCGCACCGAGCAGGCAGCAAAAGCCCACGAGGTTCCCTCGGCGATGCTGATTCCGATGATCGCGTTGGCTCTGGCCTGTATTCTGATCGGCCTGCTCGCGCCTCTGGTGCTGCCGTGGCTGAGCGAGGCCGTGGCCGTGGCGGCGGGCCTCCCGGTTGAGACGGCACACGCAGAACTGTCGGGGACGACGGGGCTGGCCAACGGCATGGCCTGGGCCGGAGGCGCTGTGGTGGTGATCCTCGGCGGATTGCTTCTTTTGCGACGCCGGCTTCTCGCCGGTCGCAAGGTCGAGACTGCAGGCACCTGGGATTGCGGCTATGTGGCCCCAACGGCGCGGATGCAGTACACCGCCTCCTCGTTCGCCGAGCCGCTCACGGAAGTCTTTCAAATGTTCCTCCGCACGCGTCGCGAGGCCCAGTTGCCGACCGGCCTTTTCCCGCGCGAAGCCAGCCTGGTAACGCACACGCCCGACCTGTTCGGCGAGAGCGTTTTCCGCCCGGCCTTCCAGGGCGTCAAATGGCTGATGGGCCGTCTGCAATGGCTGCAACACGGGCGGTTGCAACTCTACGTCCTGTACATTGTTCTGGCCCTGCTGATCCTGCTGGCCTGGAAGCTGGGATGACCATGAACTCCACAACGATCCTCAACCTCGCGTTGTCGGTGGTCCTGGCGCCGCTCCTGCCCGGCGTGATCAACCGCACCAAGGCCTTCTTCGCAGGTCGAAAGGGACCGCCGCTCCTGCAACTTTACTATGACCTGTGGAAATTGCTCCATAAGGGCGCCGTCTACAGCCGGACGACGAGCTGGGTGTTTCGGCTGGGTCCGGCCCTGGGCCTGGCGGCGGTCCTGACGGCCTTGTTGATCGTACCCACCGGCGGCGGCAGCTCGCTGCTTGGGTTTGACGGCGACCTGATCTTGTTGGCCGGCCTGTTCGGCCTGATGCGATTCATTACCGTCCTGGCGGCGCTCGACACCGGCTCGGCCTTTGAGGGCATGGGCGCCAGCCGCGAAGTAACCTTCTCCGCTCTGGCCGAGCCGGCCTTCCTGCTCGGCCTGGCGGCGCTGGCCAAGCTCACGGGCAGCCTGTCGCTGACCGGTATCTTCGGCGGCCTGACGGTCGAGAGCTGGTGGTCGGCGGCGCCGGAACTGGCCCTGGTCGCAGCGGCCATGTTCCTCGTCTTCCTGGTCGAGAACGCCCGCATTCCCGTGGACGATCCGAACACGCACCTCGAGCTGACGATGATTCACGAGGTCATGGTCCTGGATCACGGCGGTCCCGATTTCGCTTTCATCCTGTACGGTGCGGCCCTGAAAATGTGGGTCATGGGCATGATCCTGGTGCAGATTGTTCTGCCGGCCCATAGCGGCACGTGGCTGGTTGATCTCGCCGTGTTGCTGGCCGGGTTGTTGAGCCTGGGCGTGGCAGTCGGCACGGTGGAATCAACAATGGCGCGGCTGCGAATGGTTCGCGTGCCGCAACTGCTGGTCACGGCCGGGGCCTTGTCCGTCGTCGCCCTGGTCCTGGTTTTGAGGCGTCCCGTATGAACGAACCAATCGATGGGTTGATGGTCCTGCTGGTGCTGCTGAACCTGTGGCTGCTGGCCTCGAGCCGACTGATCGCCTGCACGCGCATCGTCGCCGCCGAGGGCATCGCCCTGGGTCTCTTGCCGCTCCTGTTGTCCTGGGACCAGGGAATTTCGGGGCGGTTGTGGTTCATCGCCGCCGCCAGCGTGATTATCCGCGGCGTGATCTTCCCGCAGTTGCTCCTGAAGGCTTTGCGTCAGGCCAATGTGCAGCGCGAGGTCGAGCCGTTTGTCGGCTACTCGCTGTCGATCGTGATCGGCGTGTTGACACTGGCCATTTCGTTCTGGTTGATCTCGCGGCTGCCGTTGCCGGAGACGCCGCACCTGGCCCTGCTGTTGCCGGTGGCCCTGTCGACCATCCTGATCGGACTCTTCGTCATCATCAGCCGCAAGATTGCCATCAACCAGGTACTCGGCTATCTGGTGATGGAGAACGGGATTTATGTGCTGGGCCTGGCCCTGGTGAAAGAGATTCCGGCCCTGGTGGAACTGGGCGTCCTGCTCGACGCTTTCGTGGGGGTCTTCGTCATGACGATTGCCACCTACCACATCAGCCGGGAATTTGAACACCTGGACGCCGACCAGTTGGACTCGCTGAAAGGTTGATGCTCATGGAAATGTCGTGGCTCCTCTGGCCACTCTTGATCGTGCCGGCGCTGGGCGCTTTGGTGTGCCTGCTCCTGCGCTCGCCCAAGACCGTGCTGGCCGGCGTTTGCGCCGTAGTGGCGGCGGAAGCCGTGGCCACCGGCGCCGCTGTCTGGGCGGTCTTTGCCCACGGCCCGGTCGAAGCCTGCGCCGGCTGGTTCTACCTCGACGCCTTGTCGGCCTATCACCTGGCCATCCTGCTCGCGGTCTTCGGGCTGAGTTCCGTCTACGCCTGGTTCTACTTCGGCCACGAGGAACGGGCGGGACATTTCTCGCTGCGAACCGCCCGGCGCTTCGGGGCCTTGTGGCTCGGTTCCCTCGGCGCCATGGCCCTGGTACTCATCTCCAACAACCTGGGCGTGGTCTGGGTGGGCGTCGAGGCCACGACGCTCCTGACGGCGTTCCTGATCTGCCTCCACCGCAGTCCGGGTTCGCTCGAAGCCATGTGGAAATATCTGATCGTCTGCTCGGTGGGCGTGGCCTTTGCCTTCATTGGCACGCTGCTGATCGGGGCCGCCGCCGGCCAGGCTCATCTTCCGGCGGGCGACGCCCTGCTCTGGACCCGGCTGCGCGACGTCGCTCCGGACCTGAACCCCGCGCTGCTCAAGATGGCCTTCATCTTCATGCTCGTCGGTTATGGCACCAAGGCCGGCCTGGCCCCGATGCACAACTGGCTGCCGGACGCCCACAGCCAGGCCCCTGCCCCGGTCTCGGCCGTCTTCTCGGGGTTCCTCTTGAACTCCGCCCTCTATTGCATCTTGCGCTGCCTGCCGCTGGTCGAGGCCGCCACAGGGAATATCGGCTGGGCGACTGGTCTGCTCACGCTCGTCGGCCTGGTCTCGATTGTGGTCGCTGCGGCGTTCATCCTTTTTCAGCGCGACGCCAAGCGGCTCCTGGCCTATAGCAGCGTCGAGCACATGGGCATTATCGCCCTCGGCGTCGGCCTGGGCGGCGTCGGCGTCTTTGCCGCCATGTTCCATGTGTTGAACCATTCGCTCTGCAAGCCGCTGGCCTTTTTCTCCGCCGGCCGCCTGGGCCAACGGTTCGGCACCCACGACCTCGGCGTTCTGGCCGGGGCCGCCCGCTCCGCGCCGCTCTGGGGCGGTGGACTGTTCGTCAGTCTCCTGGCCCTGATCGGCGTGGCCCCGTTCGCCATCTTCATGAGCGAGTTCCTGATTCTCAAAGCCGCCGTCGACAAAGGCGACTTCCTCGTCATGGCCATTTTCCTGGCCGGCCTCTCGATCGTTTTCGTCGCCGCCCTGCGCTACGCCATCGCCGCCGCCTGGGGGAAATCATCGGAGCAGCCCGCGCCCGCGCAACCGCTTCCGATTGAAAAGTCCACGCTGATCGAGAAGGCTCTGGTCTGGGCGCCGCTTGGTCTGTTGTTGGCCGTCGGATTGTGGATGCCGGACTTCCTGCGAGAGACCTTGACCCAGGCCTCCGGCATCATCACTGGAGGGCCATGATGGACGACTCCGTCCTTCATCTTCAGAATGCCCAGGCCGCCCCCGTGGCCGATGTGCCGCTGATTGAATTCGACGACTTCCGCGACGTTGTCATCGACGAGGTTCGCGCCGGCGCGCGGCTTTCGGCCCTGTTCGGCCAATTGGCCACAAACGACAAACTCCGATTGCTCGCCGTTCTGGCCGACGACGAGGCCGGCGGCCTGCTGGTTCTGTCAACAGAGGTCGGACCGTTGGCCCCCAACCAGGCGACCGTCTCGCTGATTGAAGGCTGGCGCGGCGAAATCTGCCACGTCGTCCTGACCGACGAGCGCGGCCGGTTTACCTCCTACAAGGTCGTCGATCCCTCGTTCCACAACTGGTTCGGTCTGGCCTGCGCCTTGCGCAACCAGGCCGTTTCAGATTTCCCGCTCTGCAACAAGAGCTTCAACCTGTCCTATTGCGGACACGATTTGTAGAAGTTGTCGGAGAGCCGTCATGATTAGAGTGTTGTTGGCCAGATGGCAGCAAAAACACCGCACGATCCGTTTTCCCGACGGACCGCCGCCGGTGCTGCCGGAACGTTTTCGCGGGTTGCCGCAACTTGTCGCGGCTCGCTGCCAGGCCGACTGCCGGCGCTGCGTCGATGCCTGCCCGACCGGAGCGATTGTCGAAGCGCCGCAAGCCGGCGCGGCCACCCGCCTGACCGTCGATCTCGGGCGCTGCCTCTTCTGTCCCGACTGCGCCGCCGCGTGTCCGCACCAGGCGATTACCTACAGTAACGATTATCGTCTGGCGACGTGCACGCGGGAGAATTTGATCACGGGCGAGGCGCCGCTTAAACTCGCCGCCGCCCTCGACGCGAAAGCCCGCAAAATCTTCGGCCGCTCGCTCCGGCTGCGTCAGGTCTCCGCCGGCGGCTGCAACGCCTGCGAGGCCGACACCAACGTGCTGGGAACGGTGGGCTGGGACCTCGGACGCTTCGGCGTCCAGTTCGTCGCCTCGCCGCGACACGCCGACGGCTTGCTCATCACCGGCGCGGTCTCGGACAACATGAAACTCGCCCTGGAGAAAACCTGGCAGGCCGTGCCGTCGCCCAAAATCGTCATCGCCGTCGGGGCCTGCGCTATTTCCGGTGGACCGTACATTGACCACCCGGAAGTTCACAACGGCGCTGCCGGGACGGTTCCCGTCGATCTTTTCGTTCCCGGCTGCCCGCCTCATCCCCTCACGATTCTCGACGGCCTGCTGCGCTTGCTGGGCCGGCTCTGACCGTTCCTCGCTGAGCCGGCGAGATTTCAAGGACACGAATCAGCATCGCATCGGCCCCGGCCAAATCCCGGAGTTCAAAGAGACACTGGCTCAAACCGCAGAGTTTCGAACAGGTCCGCTTCGAGACTGCCCATGACGCAATCTCGCTAGTGGGGTCGATTTCTAATTGTAGCACACTACTGTCCGGTCATTGATTTTGCGTTTTGATGCAACACGTGTAAAACAAGCAAGTTACGGCGAGCGATGGCTTTTTTTCGATTTCAACTTGGTTGCTTCTGTGGGTCAATGTCTTTCCAGTTCAACCTGGAAATGATGACCGGATTGCGATAAGCAGCCGACGGGCGACGCGACGGATTCACCCGTCAAGTCCTCTCCGGATATATCGAGTCGATTACCTTCTGGCCGAGAAAGAAACGGGGAGAAATGGCCTTGAACCCGGGCGCGTTCGCCCTCTGGGAAAAAAAGAACACCTGCCCCGAAGGACAGGTGTTGAGAACTTTGGTAGCGGGGGCAGGATTTGAACCTGCGACCTTCGGGTTATGAGCCCGACGAGCTACCGGACTGCTCCACCCCGCGATCTATTCCGAAGCACATTCTACGTCAGCCGGACGCCGAGGTCAAGCAAAAGACTCCGGAGAACGATGACTGATGACTTCGGATTTCCTCCGTCTTCGCCGAAACTTCCCGATGGCCGACATTGCCGGGGCGACGGACCGTCAGGCTGCGGGGGCTTCCGCCGGCACCACCCACAGGTCGATCGTCGCCTCGAAGCCGTCCGCCAGGCGAACCGGCACGTGGAAGCGATCCAGCATGCGAATCGGTTCCGCCAGCAGAATCTGTCCGGCCTCGATCTTGTGGCCGAGATCCTGCAGAGCCGTGGCGATCTCCTTTTCTGTGACCGAGCCAAAAAGGTGACCCTGCTCGTTGGCCTGGGCCTTGACCGTGACACTGACCCCTTCGAGCGCCGCCACCGCCTCAGTCAGGCGCTGTCGCTGAGCGACCGTGGCCGCCTCGCGCTCCTGCTTCAGGCTTTCCACACGCTGAACGTTGCCCGCCGTCGGCCGCAGGGCCAGGCCCTGGGGCAGAAGGTAATTGCGGGCATAGCCGTCCTTGACCGTCACCATTTCGCCGGCCTTGCCAAGATTCTTCACGTCTTCTGCCAATAAAAGTTTCACGATTTTCTCCTGCGGACCTGTTTGGCCCATTCAATAATTCAACGACCGCGACGCCGGCCGCCTCACTTGACGACTACCACCTCCACCGCCGACGGACGCCTTAGCCCACAAACGGCATCAGCGACAGGAAGCGAGCCCGCTTGACCGCCCGGGCGGCGCTGCGCTGATGGTGGGCGCAGTTGCCCGACCGCTTCCGCGAGAACAGCTTGCCCTGCCCCGTGACCAGTTTCTGCAGCGAGTCGCCGTCCTTGTAGTCGATTTCGGCGATCTTCTCCCGGCAGAACCGGCACTTGGCCCCGGCCTTGTAAATGACCTTCTTTTTCTTCTTCTTATCTCCAACTCTCGGCTTTCTCTTTTCGAACATGCTTTCTCCTGACCTCTTTCTTTACGCTGACTTATCCGTTACCGCAGCCGACTTACGCGCCGCTTTGACTATTTTTCCTGCTCAGAACGGTATAGTGTCATCCTCGAGATCCTGGGTAAACTCGCCCCCTCCGGAACCCTTTTCCGTCCCAGCCGCCCCGCCCGCAGCGCCCGCAGCGCCCGCGGCGGCCGTTCCCCCGGCGCCACGCTGGCCGGAACCAAGAAACTGGAACCCCTCGAGCGTCACTTTCAACTTGCTCCGCTTCTGCCCTTCCGATTCCCACTGGTCGTAGGTCAACCGGCCTTCGACCAGCAGCGGGCTGCCCTTGGTCACATATTTCGCCAGGGTCTCGGCCTGCTTACCCCAGGCCGTGATATCCACGAAACAGACTTCTTCCCGCATCTCGCCCGTACTCGTCTTGGACTTGCGGTTCACCGCCAGACCGAAGTCGCAGACCGCCGTCTGGCTCGGCGTGTACCGCAACTGCGGATCGCGCGTCAGGTTGCCGATCAGAAACACCTTATTATAGTTTGCCATAGCCAGTTCTCCATAATTCTAGGCCGGACTAATAGACCGGCGGTTACCCGGACGGAATCACCTTCCTCCCGGCCCACCCGACTATTCGCCGACTTCCAGACCCTCGCCCGCTTCGCCGACTTCCGGAGCGACCACCGGCGTCTTCGGCGTCGGCGGAGGCAGCGGTTCCAGCGCCACCCCGATCACGTTGGCCTCACGCGACGGCACCGGCTGACGCAACATCGCTTCCTCCGTCATCTTCTCGCGCCGGATCAGCAGCACGCGCAGCAACGTTTCCGAAAGCTGCACGTCGCGCTCGATCTTCGCCGGAGCGTCGAACGGCGCCTTGAAATAGGCCAGCACATACGTCCCGCGCTTGTGCCGCGCGATCTCGTACGCCAGCTTCCGATCGTCCCACTTCACCAGCCGGACGATCTCGCACCCGTGCTTCGTCAGGATGCCCTCGATCTCCTTGTGGCCCTCGCTCCAATGACTGGCGGCATAGCCGCTCTCCAGCAGGAACATCGCCTCGTAATTCTTCACCACCGTCCTCCTCATGATCTGCCGTTTTGCCGGGTCAACTTTCCGGCGTCGCCTTGCTATTGAACCGGTTCATCGCTTCCTCGATGCCCGACTCCAGCCAGACCTGGGCCGCATCGGCCGCCCGGGCCACCATCTCTGCCACTGCCGCTTCCTCGCCCGGTCGAAACTTCGCCAGGCAAAAGTCAACCGTGTCCTTCCCTGCGACCGGACCCACTCCGAGACGCATTCTCGGAAACTCCTCCGTGCCCAGATGCTCGATCACGCTACGCAACCCGTTGTGACCACCGTGCGACCCGCCCGTCCTCAGCCGCAACTGGCCCAGCGGCAGGTTGAAATCGTCGCAGATCACCAGCATCTCCACCAGGTCCAGCCGGTAGAAACCCACCGCAGTGCTCACCGCCTGGCCCGAAAGATTCATAAAAGTCTGTGGCTCCAGCAGCAGCACCCGGCCCTGCGGCCCGCGAACCTCGGCGACTCGCGACGAAAACTTTTCGCCGCTCCAGCTTGCCGACAGCCGCTCGCACACCTGCTCGCAGACGCGAAACCCGAGGTTGTGCCGCGTCGTCGCGTAGCCCTTGCCCGGATTGCCAAGCCCGACGATCAACCGCATCTCTGCGCTCGCTTCCTTTCTCGCCGAACCTCAACACAAAACACGCCGTCGCTCCCCGGCCTACTTCTTCTTTTCCTTTTCCTTCTTCTTGTCCCCCTCGGCCGCTTCCTCGCCTTCCTCGCCTTCCTCCGCCTTGCCGCGAGTGATCACTTCCGGCTCCACGCCCGCCACCGCCACCGCTTCGACCGGCGCTGCCACTGCCGCCGCCTCGGTCTTCGGCGCCGCCACCGTCACCACGATGAGGTTCGGTTCGCTCGTTATCCGCGTCTTGACCGGCGCCACCAACTGGCTCACCGACACCGACTGCCCCACTTCCAGCGCGCTGATCACGAACGGAATAGCCTCCGGTATGTCGCCCGGCAGGCACTCCACTTCCACCTCCGTCAGCAACTGCTCCGCCACGCCGCCGTGAACTTCCCCGGCCGCCTTGCCGCGCAGTTCCACCGGAACCTTGATCCGGATCAGTTCGTCCATCGCCACCCGCACGAAGTCGGCATGAACGATGTCCATCCCGAACGCGTCGAACTGCACGTCGTGGAGAATCACCCGTTCCTTCGCCCCGCCCGTCTCCAGGTCCATCATCCGCGTGTGATGACGCACCGCCCCCAGCAGGTCGTCGTAAGCCACCGTGACCTGCCGCGGCTCCTGCTTGTGCCCGTAAACGATCCCGGGCACCTGGCCCTCATACCTCAGGCGACGGGACTTGCTCGTACCGCGGCCCTCGCGATTCTTCGTCGCCAATGACAGAACTTCCTTCATCGCTCCACTCCTTTCACTCACTCGCTCGCCCGGCCGGCCCCGAAGGCCCCCAGGCCGTCTCATTACGATTCGTTCATAAACAGGCTGCTCACCGACTCATTCCGATGAATCCGGCTGATCGCCTCGCCCAGCATCGGCGCCACGCTCAGCACCGCCAGGTTCTTCAGCTTCTTGCACGCCTCCGGCAGCGGAATCGTGTCGCTCACCGCCACTTCCTTGATTCCCGCCCCCGCCAGACGCTCAATCGCCGGACCGCAGAACAGCCCGTGCGTCGCCGCTATATATATGTCCTTCGCCCCGTGATCCTTGACCATCTTCGCCGCCGCGACCACGCTCCCCGCCGTCGAAATCATGTCGTCCACCAGGATCACGTTGCGGCCTTCGACGCTCCCGATCAGGTTGCCCGCCCGCACGTCCGTCGAGCCGATCCGCTCCTTCTCCGCGATCACCAGCGTCCCGCCCAGGTGTTTCGCGTACAGCCGCGCCCGCTTCACGCTCCCCACGTCCGGCGAAGCCACCGTCAGATCGGGAATATTCATCTTGCGGTAATGTTCCATAAATACCTGCTCGGCCAGCAGGTGGTCCAGCGGAATGTCGAAAAAACCCTGTATCTGGCTGGCGTGCAGGTCGATCGTCAGCACCCGGTCCGCCCCCGCCGTCACCAGCATGTTCGCCACCAGCTTCGCCGTGATCGGCGTCCGGCCCTCGTCCTTGCGGTCTTGCCGGGCGTAGCCGTAATAGGGTATCACGGCCGTCACCCGCTGCGCCGAGGCCCGCCGAATGCAATCCAGATAAATCAAAAGCTCCATCAAATATTCGTTCGGCTCGTGGCAAACGCTTTGGATGACGAAAATATCCCGGCCCCGGATGTCCTCGTCCAGCTTGATGAACGTCTCCCCGTCCGGAAACGTGCTGATCGTCGCCATGCCCATCGGCAGCCCCAGCCGGTCACAGATCTTCTGCGCCAGAGGCCGGTTGCTGTTGCCGGAAAATATCTTCAATTCCCGATTCATCGCTGCCCACTCCTCGCCGCCGGCTCTCGACCCGACCGACGCTCGACCTTCCCACGCCGCGCCGACCGCCGTGCCGCCTTCGCCGCCCGCGCCTGCGCAAAAGAGCCGACCTGCACGCCGTCGGGCACCGTCGCCCCGTCCAGCAGGTGCGCAAACGGCCCGATCGTACACCGCGCTCCCACCGCCACCCGACCGTCCAGAACCGTAAACGGTCGCACCACCGTATCCTGTCCGATCGTCGCCCGCGCGTCGATGAACGTCGTCCCCGGATCGACTATCGTCACGCCGTTGTCCATGTGGCCCGCGAGAATCCGATCATGCAACACCCGCGATACCGCCACTAGCTCCGCCCGGCTGTTCGCCGCCGTCATTTCCCCCGCCGACATCCCAGGATAAGCCTCGGCCCGCCGACCGTCACCGATCAACGCCGCCACCGTGTCAGTCAGGTAATATTCGCTCTTGGCATTATTATTAGTCAGCCGCTCCAGCGCCCACAACAGGTCCGCCGCCCGGTAACAATAATAGCCGGAATTAACTTCCCGAATCGCCGCCTGTTCCGGCGTGCAATCCTTGAATTCCACAATCCCTTTCAGCCCCCCCTGCCCGTCCCGCACAATCCGGCCATACGCCGCCGCATCCGCCAACTCCGCCGATAGCAGCGTTACCGCCGCCCCTGTCTCCTCGTGGCGCTGCCGCAACTTCTGGATCGTCGAGGCCTGGATGCACGGTGCGTCGCCGCAAAGAATCAGCACGTTACCCTGGAAACCCGCCAGCGCCTCGCGGCAAACCAGGATCGCGTGACCCGTCCCCAGTTGCGGTTCCTGAGTCACCCAGGTGATCTTCGCCTCGTCGCGGAAAGTTTCCTTGACCAGTTCACGGCCGAAGCCCACGACCACGATCAGTTCCTCCGCACCCGCCTGCCGGCCGGCCTCGATGACGTACGACAGCATCGGCCGCCCACAGACGTCGTGCAGCACCTTCGGCAGATCGCTCTTCATCCGAGTACTCTTGCCCGCCGCGAGAATGATCGCTTTCGTTTGACTCATTTTTCCTCGCCGGGAACTCTGGCTACCCGGCCTGGACTCGAACCAGGAACAGGAGTACCAAAAACTCCTGTGTTACCATTACACCACCGGGTAACCAGTGTCCCCCGCGCTTCTTTTGCCGTTTCTTAAGCCTTCTTTTTCCGATTCTCACTCGGTGCCACCAGCACCGCGCCCGTCGCCGCGCTCGTCACGCACTCCGCATACCGCGCCAGCCAGCCCGTCGTGATCTTTGCCTTCGGCGCCCGCCAGGCCGAGGCCCGGTTTTTCATCTCCGTCTCGCTCACGTTCAGGGCCAGCTTGCGGCCTGGAATGTCAATGACTATCGTATCACCATTCTTCACCAGCGCAATCGGGCCGCCCGACGCCGCCTCCGGCGAAACGTGGCCCAGGCACGGACCGCGCGTCCCCCCGCTGAACCGACCGTCCGTTATCAGCGCCACCTTGTCCGCCAGGCCCTGACCCACCAGTGCCGCCGTCGGTCCCAGCATCTCCCGCATCCCCGGACCGCCGCGCGGGCCTTCGTAACGGATCACCAGCACCTGGCCCGCCTTGGCCTTGCCGCCCAGAATGTACTTCATCGCCAAATCTTCGCTGTCGAAGCAGACCGCCTTACCCGTGTACTTCATCATCGCTTCCGTCACCGCCGCCTGCTTCACAATCGCCCCGTCCGGCGCCAGATTGCCGCGCAGCACCGCGATCCCGCCCTCGGGCCGATACGCCCGCTTGAAATCCCGAATCACTTCCTCATCCGTCAATTTCGCCTCGTGGGCGATTTCCCGGATCGTCTTGCCCGTCACCGTCAGCTTGCAATTGTTCAGCCGGTTGCCCAGCCGCTTCATCACCGCCGGAATCCCGCCGGCGAATTCCAGGTCTTCCATGTAGTAGTTGCCCGTCGGCTCCAGCGAAGCAATCGTCGGCGTGTGCCGGCTGACGTTGTCCACTACTTCCAGCGGCAGCGCCACCTCCGCCTCATGCGCAATCGCCGGAATATGCAGGCAGGTATTCGTCGAGCCGCCCAACGCCATGTCTATCGTCAGCGCATTCTCAAACGCCGCACGAACCATGATCTTGCGCGGTGTCAGGTTTTCCTTCACCAGTTCCACCACCCGCTCGCCGCTGGCATAAGCGATGCGCCGCTTCTTCGCCCCCACCGCCAGCGCCGTCGCGCAACCCGCCAGGCTCATCCCCAGCGCCTCCGTCACGCAGGCCATCGTGTTGGCCGTGTACAAACCCTGGCAACTCCCCGCTCCGGGACAGGCTTCCAGTTCCAGGCAGGCCAACTCCTCATCGTTGATCTTTTCCGCCTGACGCCGACCCACCGCCTCGAACGTGTCCCGCACCAGGCTCAGCCGCTTGCCGTTGAGGCGACCCGTGTACATCGGTCCGCCCGTCACGACGATGGCCGGCAGATTCAGCCGCGCCGCCGCCATCAGCATCCCCGGCGTGATCTTGTCGCAATTCGTCAGCAGCACCATCCCGTCCAGCCGATGCGCGATCATCACCGACTCGATCATGTCCGCGATCAGTTCCCGGCTCGCCAAGCTGTAGTGCATCCCCTCATGGCCCATCGCAATCCCGTCGCAGATCCCCGGCACGCTGAACAGGAAACTGATCCCGCCGCCCGAGTGAATCCCCTTCTCAATGTCACGCTCCAGGATGCGCATGTGTACATGACCGGGAATCAGGTCCGTGAACGACGAACACAGCCCGATCAGCGGCTTCTTCAGGTCGCCCGGCGACTTCCCCGTCGCGTACAGCAACGCTCGGTTCGGCGCCCACTGATATCCAGATCGGAATTTTTCGCTTTTCATTGCTTCACCGAAAATAACGGGTGGCATGGCCGCTTGCGGCCATGACGAACACTCCTGGCGTCCAAAACGCCTTCCGCTTACCGACACTCGTTTCAAAATCTTGCATCACGACCTTCGGCGGTCGTCGGCCATTCCCGCCACTTGGCGGTTCCGGCCCGAGATCAGTGCGGCTCCATTGGGTTCGTCTCCGAGGCTTGAGTCGAATCGCCGCCGATCCGACCCCGTGGCCCTCGCCAACTTCCGAAGGCCGACCCCGTGGGAGACGAGGTGCGCTGACAAAGAAGTCAGGAGTATAAGGAATGCCAACTGCTTTGTCAACAAAAAGACCGACTTTCCGTAAAACGGGGCTGTAGTCTATCTTTCGTATGTCCCCACCAACTCGGCCTGGGCGACAATATGCCCGGCCATGGCCGCCTCCAGCGTCTTCTTGTCCACTCCGGGCTTGAGGCCCAGCGCTGCGTCCAGGGCATAAAGTTTGAAGTGGTAGTGATGCACGCCGTGGCCCGGCGGCGGCATCGGGCCCATATAACCCAACTGCCCCGCCGTGTTCCGCCCCTGGAGCGCTCCCGGCGGCGACGCCAGAACTTCGTTCGTCGCCACCGCCTCCGGTAGCCCCGTGACCGTCACCGCGATCTGGTAAATCACCCAGTGTACCCACGGCTCCGCCCGCGGCGCATCCGGATCATCCACGATCAGCGCCAGTTCCCGTGCCTTTTCCGGCACGCCCGACCACCCGAGCGGCGGCGAGACATCGCGGCCTTCTCCGCTATATTGCCGCGGTATCTTCTGGTTGGCCCCAAAGGCCGTACTGGTAATGACCATCTTGTTTGCCATGTCCGTTCTCCCTTCGCCCTGCGGCGACGTCTGGCCCGAATGGCTGCACCCCGCCGTCGCCAGCCCCAGCGCCAGCCACACGGCGGCGCCGCGCCTCGCCGCTAGTTCCCTGATCGTCATCGGCCGCTCCTTTTACCCCCTGGATTATAACTCAGGACGCTGCCGGCCTCGCCGGAGAAAAATCCGCCGGCTTCTAAGAAACAGCTTGATGTTTTGCTGTGTGACGCCGGAAGTCCGCTCAGGCCGTCGGTTTGCCCGTTTCCTGGGTCAATCCGGCGGCCCGGCGGGCGTCGAGTTCGGCCCGCACAGCCGCCATGTTTTTCTGATCGGGCGGGATGAACCAGGAAATGACGAAGGTCACCCCGGCAAAGAAAATGCTCGGCGTAAAATACATCCAGAGCATCCGGTGCAACACCTCCGGCGGCTGCACGATGATGTGCTGATCGAATCCGGAAAATTTCAGCAGGAAACCACTGAACAGCATAATGGTGGAGGTCTCCATTTTATTGACGAACGACTGGACCGCTGCGAACAGGCCCTCGCGACGCTCGCCGTGCTCCAACTCGTCGACGTCGCAGATGTCGGGGATGAGCGAGCCCGAAAGATTGTTCAGCACCATCGCCACGGGCGCGAAGCACAGCCCGTAGAAGACGACCAGATACAGGTGGCCAGGCTGGTAGATCAACGGCGCGAAGCACGTCGAGAGGAACATCAGGCCGAAGCAGACAATGAGGCCCGTCCGCTTCCCGAGTTTCCGGGTGATCGGCGCCGCCAGGAACATCATGGCCAGCGCCAGCACCAGGCCGACGAAGGTGCCACACGGCGGCGCCACCGCCATGTACCACTTCTTGTCCCCGTAACAGATGTAATAAATGGCCAGATATGCGCCCGTGATGCCTGACAGCGCGGTGCCGAACGTCTGGGAAATCCGCAGGATCAGGAGCAGGCGATAGGTTTTGTTCTGAAACGTGGCCCGCATGGCCGGCCACAGGGCGACGTGTTTGCGGTTGGCCCGGGAGAACCGCTCCTTGACCGTGAGGAACGGAACCAGGCCCCCGAAGACGATCACGAGGGCGACGAAAATGTAGATCAGCCGGAAGGCCCCCACCTCGGTGCCGACCTGGGGCCTGAGCCAGGCCACGCCGTTGTCCAACCAGACGTCGATGCCGGTCTGGCCTCCCAGACACCAGTGCGCCGCCCCGGCCACGTGATCGAGAACCGCAGGCATGTTCAGGACGCCTGAATAGACGTACGATCCGCCGATCATGGCCACCGTGGCCCACCAACCTTTGATGGCCAGAACCTTCGAGCGGTTGCCGTAATCGTCCGACAGTTCATAGCCCAGGGCCGTGTGCGTCAAGTTGAAGATGCCCCACATCGTGAACAGCAGCGTGGCCCCGACCGTGACCCAGGCCAGTTGCACCCACTGGTTCCACGCCGGCGAGTCCCACCAGAGGCCCATGACCAGTAGCGCTCCGATCACGCTGGAACCGAGGATGAAGGGCCGCCGACGCCCCCAGCGGCTGTGAAAATCGTCCGAAAAATGCCCGATCAGCGGATCGACGAGGGCGTCGATAAACCGGGGCGCAGACAGGGCGATCCCCACCAGGACCGGATCCAGCTTGTACCCGGTCGTAAATGCCAAGTTAATCATGTTGAAGGCCGAATAAAGAAAATAGTCGGCCATGCCGCCCAGGCCCCAGAGGTGAATGGCCCACAATCTGGCGGTGAACGGTTTGGCGGCGGTTGGCGCTGCTTCGCTCATCGGTCTTCCTTATCCGCTCCTGCCCGGTTAACCCCGCTCGACGCCAAAAGATGCGGTAGACTAGCAACAAACCAACCGCCCCGGCAAATGGAAAACCGGGCCCCAGAAAAATGGCCGGAGCTTTGTCCTTGCCGACAGCGCGACGCGGCTGTATATTCACGCTCCGCTTGGCCCTGGCCGGACTCGTGTGACGCGGTTGCGCGGACAACATTTTTCGGTTTGAGCGACCGGGTTTACTCTCCCTGGGAGATGCTGATGGCTGAAGTCCCTAATTCCACCGGCGCCGTCACCGACCCGCCTGCCCGCAAACCCTACTCCGCCGGCAATCTCGAAATGCACTGCTGGGGGCAGAGCAGCATCGCCAACGTCATGCTCTACTTCCCCATCGCCATGACCAACTTTCTGGTCATAGAGTACAAGTTCAGCCCAATCCTGATCGGCTGGGCCTTCTTCATCCCACGTATCTTCGACGGCCTGCTCGATCCCATGATCGGCCACCTCTCCGACATCACCCACACCCGCTGGGGCCGCCGCCGACCGTTCATCCTCGGCACCTCCCTGCTCGGCTCCTTTTTGATCGTCGCCATCTGGTGGATGTCGCCCGACTGGGGCCAGTGGTTCGTCGTCCATGCCCCCGCCGGACCGCCCTGGCTGGCCCAGTGGTGGGCCGCACGCGACTGGAGCCAGACGGCCATGTTCGCCTGGCTGGCCGTCTGCCTTACCCTGTTATTCACCTGTTACGGCACCTTGGAAATGACCTGCAACGCCCTCGGCTACGAACTCTCCGACGACTACAACGTCCGCACCAAAGTCTTCGCCATCTATAACTTCTGGTATAATCTGGGCAATACAGCTCTTGCCTTTGTCTGGCCCCTGGCCTTAGCGCTCTTTGCCAGCGCTATCGTCGGCATCCGCGTCATTTCCCTGGGCATGGCCGCAATCGCCATCATCTCCGCCCTGATCGTCTTTTTCGGCACCAAGGAGCGGTTCGCCAAGGCCAACAAGACCCACGTCAAAATCTGGCCCGCCATCAAGGCCACCTTGCGCGTCAAGGCCTTTGTCGTTATCCTCCTCATGGGCGTCAGCGGCAATATCATCATCGGCATCTGGAATGCGGTCGCCTTCTATATCGCCGCTCTATATGTCTTCGAAGGGGATTACGACAAATTTAACCGGCTGTGCGGAGTTGGTCTGACGCTCATCAGCCTGGTCGTCTCCTTCCTCCTCATGCCCACGGCAGCACGCATCACCCGCCACATCGGCAAGCGCCGCGGGATCATCCTCTGCAACGCCCTGAGCCTCCTCAACGCTATCGTCCTCTTCCTGATCGCCCGTCCCGGGTACCAGTACCTCTGGTTTGCCTGGGCCGCGCTCTTCATTCCCATCAACTCCATCGGCGGCCTGTTCGGCAGTTCCCTCATGCCCGACATCTGCGACATCGACGAACTCCAATCCGGCGAGCGCCGCGAAGCCCTCTTCTCCGCCGTCAACACTTTCTTCGGCAAGCTGCTCCGCTCCGGCATGGTTCTGCTCAGCGGCTATCTCGTCGTTATGTGCGGCTACGACAAAGAACTCCAAAGCCATCAATTGCCCGAGACCCTTCACACCATGATCTGGGTCGGCTTCCCGGCCCTTATTCTCGGCTCCGCCGTCGGACTCGTCATCGCCTGCTTCATGCCGCTGACGCCCGAATACATGGCCAAAGTCCACGCCGAACTCGAAGCCCGGCGCCGCTCCGGCCAGGCCCAGGAAGGATTGGCCGAGTAAACCCGTCGTCCTCTTTGTTCTTGCTTGACTTTCACCGACGCCGTATCCCGAGCAGTAGTTTTTCCACTTTCGCCGAAACGCCCGCGACGCCAAGGCGTTTCAAGTCTGTCCTGAGAGTTCTGAAGGAACCGCTCGATGACTGAAACCAAAGTTTCCCCAGACGCCGCGGCCGGCCCGCCCGCCCACAAACCCTATTCCGCCAGCAATCTCGAAATGCACTGCTGGGGGCAGGCCAGCATCAGCTCCCTCATGCTCTACTTCCCCATCGCCATGAGCGCCTTCCTGACCATGGAGTACAAACTCAGCCCCATCCTGATCGGCATCGCTTTCTGCGTGCCGCGACTCCTCGACGGCCTGATCGACCCCCTGATCGGCCACCTCTCCGATATCACCCACACCCGCTGGGGCCGCCGTCGCCCATTCATCCTCGGCTCCACCATTCTCGGTTCCTTTCTGATCACGGGCATCTGGTGGATGTCGCCCGATTGGGGCAACTGGTTCGTCACCCACGCCCCCGCCGGACCGCCCTGGCTGGCCCAGTGGTGGGCCACCCGCGACTGGGGCCAGACGGCCATGTTCGCCTGGCTGACCGTCTGCATTACCTTGCTCTTTATCTGTTACGGCACCAACGAAATGACCTGCAACGCACTGGGCTACGAACTCTCGGACGATTACAATATCCGTACCAAGGTCTTCGCCATTTGGAACTTCTATAGTAACCTGGCTGGCCAGATTCTCGGCTGGCTCTGGCCTCTGGCCATGTGGGAGGGCTTCGGCAACCCCATCCGCGGCATTCGCATCATTTCCATAGCCATGGCCGCCTTGGCCGTGGCCTCCGGCCTGGTCGTCTTCTTCGGCACCAAGGAGCGGTTCGTCAAGGCCAATAAGACCCACGTCAAGGTCTGGCCTGCCCTCAAGGCCACCTTGCGCGTCAAGGCCTTTATTATTGTCCTGCTCTTTGGCGTCAACAACAACATCCTCCTTGGCATCTGGGGTACTGTCGCCTTCTGGATCGGCTCACTCTATGTTTTCGAAGGTGATTACAACTTCTACAACGTCCTGTGCGGCGGCATCAGCGGCATCATCGCCTTGGGCGTCGCCTTCTTGCTCATGCCCACGGCGGCAGGCATCACACGCCGCCTCGGCAAGCGCCGCGGCATGATCGTCTGCGCCGCCCTGGGCCTCGTCAACGCCATCGTCCTCTGCTTCATCGCCCGCCCCGGAAACCAGTACATCTGGTTTGCCTGGGCCGTACTCTTCATTCCCATCAACTCCATCGGCGGCCTGTTCGGCAGTTCCCTCATGCCCGACATCTGCGACATCGACGAACTCAATTCCGGTGAGCGGCGCGAAGCCCTCTTCTCCGCCGTCAACACCTTCTTCGGCAAACTGCTCCGCTCCGGCATGGTCCTGGCCAGCGGCTTCATCCTCGCCTTAACCGGCTTCGACAAAGAACTGCAAAACCACCAAACGTCCCAGACCCTGCACAACATGCTCTGGCTCGGCTTCCCCTGCTTAATTGCCGGCTCCGTCATCGGGCTGGTTCTCACCTACTTCATCCCGCTGACGCCCGAGTACATGGCCACCGTCCGGTCCGAACTCGACGCCCGGCGCCGCTCCGGCCAGGCCCAGGAAGGATTGGCCGAGTAACTTCCTCTGTCCAAAAAATCAGAGCCTATCCGAACGACCGCCGGATAGGCTCTTATCTCACCACGTCTCTCGACGCAACTATTCCCGAATATCTATTTGGCCGGGGCCGGCGCGACGGCCGACTTGGGGGCCAACCTGGCCTGTTCCGCGTTGATTTCACTCATAATCTTCTCGCTGATCGCCTTGCCCCAGGCCTGTGCCGCAAAGGCCGCCTCGCCGTTGATTTTCGGCTGGGCCGCGATGAACCGCTGACCCAACGGCGATTCGTAGAAGCTGATCAGACTCTTGACGTCCTCCGGGCTAAGGTTATTGGCGTAGACCGGCACCAGTTGCGCAAGCAGGTCGTTGATCTCTAGATTGAGTTTGGCCTCCAACCGGGTCCAGAAATCCTCGGGCACGTCCGGCATGGCCTTCTTGATCTGGGCGATGGTGCGGCTGATGCCATCCTTACTCATGTCGGCGGCGTGGGAAACTTCGAGCAGCTTGTGCACGCTCTTCTCAAATTCGGGGCTGATCAGCGACGACGGCGACATGGCCGGAGCTGCCGCCGGCGCGACGGTGCCCTGCGCCTCGACCCTGCTACCGGCCATCACCAGCGCCAACACCAGAATCAAAACTCTCATTAGCTTCTCCTTTAATGTACCGTGCGTGCTTGATTTCCCCAAGCCTGTCGAGGGGCACGCACCAATTAAAATTCCTTGACCAACATCACGCCACCGCCGTCGCCCGACGAGTAGGGCAGCACGGCGAACCCGCCGACCTTCAACTGCCGGTTGCTGGCCACGCTGTGCCCGATGACCGCGCCCATGACCTCCCCGAAAATCACGTCGCCCAGCCAATGCTGCCGCTCGTGCATCATCGAAACAGCGACGAAGCCGCTGAACAGGTAGAGCGGCACGCCGACCTCCGGCCCGTAATAGTCCCAGGCCACCGCAGCCATGGCCGCCGTGGAACTGGTGTGCCCGCTCGGCCAGTCGAAACGATCATCGTGGTTGGGGCTGTATTCGTGCGTGGCCAGCTTCAGGGAGACGGTGGCCAGATCATTCAGAATCAGGGCCTGCATCAGCGATTTCGAAAACCCGTAAAGCTCGTCGTTCTTCGTCTCCACGCCCCAGCCGTAACAAATCATGGCCACGCCGAAACCGGTGACGGGGTTGCCGAGGTCGTCGCCCCAGTGGTCGCACTTGCTGAAAAAGTTCGACTTCTGACTATGATCATAGACCATTGATTTGTCGACGTTATGGTCCCAGTTGGCGCGGCTGACGCCGGAGAGAATGGCCGCGCCGGCCAGGACCAGCCCGGCCTCAAAGTTGACGCAGTCCGAGCCGCTCTTGATGAATTCGCGGGGAAAGTTATTGAAGTCATCTTTGACGACCTCGGAGAAGGAACGGCCGGCCAGTGGTTTCTGCCACCAGCCGCTTTCCTGCGGCTGCTGCCACCAGCGGATCTGGGCCGGGGCAGACTGGCCGCTCGGAACGTCGGCAGCCGTCACGGGCGCCACGGCAGTCGAAATCGCCGCATCCGGTGCGTCGAGAATGGTCGGTGAACTGGTTTCTGAAGAGCGCAGCGCCGCCAGCATCTCCCGTTGTGCAGCAAGATCCGTCCGCGAAGGGGGCTGAACCGACACAGCAGAATTCCGGGCCGCAAGCAGCGGTCGCAAGGCCGCCGCTTCTTCCGACAGCGCCGACCCGGACGGCTGGGTTGGTCCGCAACCAGCCGCCGCCACTGTCAGAAACAAAGCCGAAACCACCAGAGCGTTTTTCATAGCTGCGCTTCCTTTTTCCCTGTGCCTGGGGCAACGCGCCCCGTCAATTCGCCGCATAATACCAAATTTGGTCGAAAGTGAAATAGCCCCGGAACCGGTTAAAGTGTCGCCTGCACCGCTTGAACGTAAGCCATGCGGACCTGGTAAAGAACCGTGCCGAGCAACTTCTTTTCGTCGTCGGTCAGGTTGCCTTTGGTCTTCTCCTCCAGGACGGCCAGGAGGTCGATGGTGTGCTTGGCCAGGTCGAGATCTTGGACGACGCGGCCCGAACGAGGGTCGCGGCGCGGCGTCAGCAGCATGACGGCCTGCGAGGCCAGACTCTGAACCAGAATGTCGAAACTGGCGGGCGGCATTTCCCGCGGGCCGTGTTCCTCGTCGTGATCGTGATCATGCTCCTCGTCGCCCTCCGGTTCCGCCGCTTGGGCCGCAGGGGCTTTGGCCCCGGCGAAATCGACGCCGCCGATGACGCCGGACTCGCGTTTGCGCTGGTTGGATTTTTCGGCGGCCTGCCGCTCGCGCTCTTCGCGCTCCTGGCGTTCCTTTTCGGCCTGCACCTCGGCCTTCCAGCCCGCGTCGATGTGCAACTTCTTCTCGCCCGGTAAATTGTTTTTTTCGTCAGCCATGATTTGGAGCCTCTCTTTATCAATGTCGGGCCAGGGCCCGACCTACTTGGTTTTGCTTTCGCGGCGGGCCAGGGCGGCCTGAACCAGGCCGACGAAGAACGGGCTGGGGCGCAGCGGTCGGCTGGTCAATTCCGGGTGGGCCTGCAAGCCGACGAAGAACGGATGGTCCGGCAGTTCCAGAATCTGCATGATCGGCTGGTCGGGAGCCTTGCCGCTGAAGACCAGACCCTTTGATTCGAGGCATTCGAGATATTTAGGATCGACTTCGTATCGGTGGCGGAAGCGCAGGCGCACCGTTTTGGCCCCGCCGAGGAGCTTGGCGGCCAGGGTGCCGGGCTTGACTTCGATGTCGCGGCCGCCGAGGCGCATGTTGCCGCCCAGGCCCTCGATTTTTTTCTGTTCGGGGAGGATGTCGATCACGGCGTCGCGGCAATCGTGGGCCACTTCGGTGGTGTTGGCGTCCTTCAGGCCGCAGACGTTGCGGGCGAACTCAATCACGGCCATCTGGAAACCGTAGCAGAGGCCGAGGTAAGGCATTTTGTTTTCGCGGGCGTAGCGGATGCAGGAGATTTTGCCTTCGGCCCCGCGGCTGCCGAACCCGCCGGGAACGATGATGGCGTCGCAATCGGCCAGGGCCTCGGCCACGTTCTCGTCGGTAATGTTGGTGGTGTCGATCCACTTGGAATGGACCTTGGTCTCCAGCGCGCCGCCGGAATGTTCCAGGGCCATCAGCAGGCTGGCGTAGCTGTCGCGGACGGAGGTGTATTTGCCGGTGATGCCGACGGTGACTTCGTGCTTGGGGGCCAGGATGCGGTCGACGAAACGCTGCCAGGCGGCCCAGTCGCGGCGCTCGACGCCGGGGTTGGCCCGGTCGGTCAGGTTCAGCAGATGCATGACCTGCTGGTCGAGCTGGGCCTCGCGCATGCGCGAGGGAATCAGATAGATGCTTTCGCAATCGTGCATACTGAAGACGCGGGCCTTGGGCACGTTGGTGTAGACGGAAATTTTTTCGCGAACCTTGTCGGTCACTTCGCGCTGGGCGCGGCAGGCGATGATGTGCGGCTGAATGCCCATCTGGAGGGCCTGCTTGATCCCAAGCTGGGCGGCCTTGGACTTCTGCTCGCCCAGGGTGGGCGGCTCCAAAATAAATGTCAGGGCGACGAACAGGACGTTCTGCTGCCCTTCCTCGTAGGCCAATTGGCGCATGGCCTCGATGTAATACCCGTTCTCGAAATCGCCGACCGTGCCGCCGATTTCGACAAAGACGACGTCGGCCCGGCTCTTGACGGCCAGGGTCCGCAGCCGGTTCTTGACCTCGGCCGTGACGTGGGGAATCATCTGGACGTCGCGGCCCAGGTATTCGCCGCGCCGTTCGCGCTCCAGGACGGCGGAATAAATCTGGCCGCTGGTGGTGAAGTTGTCGCGCGTCAGGTCCTGGTCGAGCAGGCGTTCGTAGGTGCCCAGGTCCATGTCGCATTCCATGCCGTCGTCAAGGACGAAGACCTCGCCGTGGCGGAAGGGGTTGAGCGTGCCGGAATCGACGTTGAGATAGCCTTCGAGCTTGATCGGGGCGACGCGGAGGCCCTTGCCCTGCAAGAGGCGGGCCAGGCTGGAGGAGAAAATCCCCTTGCCCAGGCCGCTCATGACCGTGCCCATGACGACGACGTATTTGACGCGACCGGTCGTGTAGCCCTCGGGCACCGGCGTGTAGAACTCGGTCTCGTCACTGGTATCGCGAACGCTGAACAGCAGGTCGGTGGCATCCATGGCTGGCGGGTCCTCGGGGTCTGGAGGAGAATGTTCTTAGAGCGGCACGGCGACATTGTAGCGAGCGATGCCTGTCGAGTCAAATTTGTGTGAGGGAAGCGGAATTTTTCGCACGGTCGGGTGGCGTGGTCCACGCTTGCGTGGCCACGAGAACTGGTGAAGGTCATGGTCACGCTCCGCGTGAGCCATGCCACCCTGTTCGTTAAAGGTGAGGGCTTGTGGTGCGGCGAGGGACGGGGTAGACTGAAAACACATATTGGAAATTCCCCCTCAAAGGAAAGGAGCCGTCCATGAAAAAACTGCTGAAAGTTTTGCTGGTTCTGGTGATCCTGGTGCTGGTCGGGGTCGCCGTAGCGTGGCTGTCGCTGGACGTGCTGGTGAAGACCGGCGTCGAAAAGGGCGGCACCTACGCCCTGAAAGTCCCGACGTCGCTGAACCTGGCGTCGGTGCATGTCTTCGGCGGGGAAATCGTTTTGAACGGGTTGAACATCGCCAACCCGAAGGACTTCACGACGCCGCACCTGATGAAAAGCGGAAAGATCGATGTGACCGTGGACATCGGCAGCCTGACCGGGAGTACGGTGCGAGTGTCGAAGTTCGTGATCGAAGGGCTGGACGTCTTCATCGAACAGAAAGGTTTAGGCACAAGCAACGTCAGCGTGATGATGGATAACATCTCGCCCCCGGCCGGCGGCGGGACGGAGGCGCAAAAGAAAGAAGCGGCCAAGGAATCGAGCGGCAGAAAAATTGCGGTGAACCAGATTCTGGTCAAGAACGTGACGGCCCACGTGCAACTGCTGCCCTTGGGCGGCGCCAAGGCCACCACGCTCGACGTCACGGTGCCGGAGATCGTACTCAACAACGTGAGCCAGGACAATGCGGCGGGCGTGGCCATGCCGGAGTTGATGAAAAAATTAGTGCCGGCGATTCTGATGGCGGTGGTCAAGAAGGGCGAGGGAATCATTCCGCCGGACTTCGCCAACTCGCTGACCGGCAACATTTCCAATGCGGTCAATTCGTTGGGCAAAGGCGCCGGCGACCTGCTGAACCAGGTGGGAAACCCGGTGGGCAACGCGGTCAGAGGGTTGGGAAACGGGCTGCAGGGATTGTTCAAGAAACCGGGGGACAACACTCAGCAGAAGTAACAATTGCGGGTATTTCCGGGCGAAAGGAAAGAGAAACGGCGAATATCCAATATCCAACACTCAATATCCAATCATGAAGTGAAAAACTCCCGATTCGGAATCCGACTTCATGATTGGATATTGGATATTGAGTATTGGATATTCGCTGTTTCCTCGAAACTTCCAGAAATTTCCGGATGAACCGGAAAGTATTGTAAAACTGGAGAATTAGCTTGGCCAAACAGACGATTCCCAAGGCTGCGGCGCTGCGGCTCAGTCTCTATCTGCGTGAAGTCGAGTCGCTCCTGGAGGCGGGCCAGACGAAGGTTTCCAGCGGCCAATTGGCCGAGAGCCTGGGCCTCACGGCGGCGCAGGTCCGCAAAGACCTGGCCCGCTTCGGGCCGCTGGGCCGAGCCGGCATCGGGTACCTCTGCCCCGCCCTCGCCGAACAGTTCCGCCGCATCCTCGGCACGGATCAGTTGCGGCCGGTGGCCCTGGTGGGGGCTGGGAACCTGGGCCGGGCCCTGGCGACTTATCCCGGTTTCGAGCGGCGCGGCTTCAAGATCACGGCCCTGCTCGACAACGACCTGCGCAAGGTCGGCCGGCAGTACGGCGGCCTGATCGTCCAGGACATCGCCAAGCTCCACTTCGTCTGCCAGCGGGACCGGATTCGGCTGGCCATTCTGGCCGTGCCGGGCAGCGCCGCCCAGGACGTGGCCGACCTGCTGGTGCGGGCGGGCATCCAGGGCCTGCTGAACTTTTCGCCGGTGCGGCTCGACGTGCCGGCGGCCGTGGTGGTTTCGACCGTCGCCCTGTCGCTGGAACTGGAGCAACTCGGCCTGGCCGTGCGGCTCAGGAATAAATAATGGACATCCAATTAATGAATTGAAACCAGCCTGGTTATTGGATCGGCGGCTCGGATTTGGTCTCGGTCTTTCCCGGAGACGGCCCGTCGGTCTTGATGTGCAGCAACTCCCGGCCGCAGGAGATATCCTCACAGGCGTACCAGAGATAGGTTTTCGATCCTTCGGTCACTTCGCGGACCAGGTGCATCTCGCCGCCACACGCTGTACAGTTCATGCGACAACCTCCAACCAGAGCCAGTCCCACACACCCCACATCCCAGCGGCTCCATTATCACATATCGTCTAACACCGAGTCCTACTTTACCTCCGCCCCGGACGGTGTCAAGCCCGCTGACACATAATTGTCACTTTTCTGGAATATTTTTTTCGACCCCTCCGGACCCGGCGGCCAGACACTTGGCCTTGACAGGTGGCGGAGCCGGCTCATATAATGCCGCACGTTACAACGGTGTGAGTTTTTTTGAAGCTCGGGTGGTGGAATTGGCAGACACGCTGCTTTGAGGTGGCAGTGCCCGCAAGGGCTTGCAGGTTCGACTCCTGTCCCGAGCACCATGTTCGTTCAATCGCGAGGCCGGAGGCGCGTTCTAACCAAGAGGTGACTCGTGAGCAACCGCCGGTTTGAA
Source organism: uncultured Planctomycetia bacterium (assembly GCA_903929765.1). GTDB lineage: Bacteria > Planctomycetota > Phycisphaerae > FEN-1346 > JAACEH01 > CAIYVX01. Next base: position 34,153 of record CAIYVX010000033.1, on the reverse strand, counting down.
AAAGTCGCCTTCGCCTTGGCCCTGGGGCTGGTGGCGGTCCTGGCCGGTGCCGCCTCGGCCGAAGACAACGCCGTCACTTCGACCAATGTCCCGGCGGAATCAAACAGCAGCGCCCTCTCGATCAACTACCACGCCGGCGTGCCAACGGGCAGCACCATCCCGACGGGCCGGCCCAACACCCGCGTGCTGATGGCCTGGGGCGCGGTCTTCGTCCTGGGGGCCCTCTCGATCATCCTGCTGGCCTCCCTCCAGAAGCGCCGCGTGGTTGCCTACCGCAAAGCCGTGGAGCAGGACAAGCAGGACAAGCAAGACGCTCGCAACAAAGCGGCGGGCCAGGAGCCGCCGGGGGAAGATTCGTAAATCTGAGCGGCTGATCCCAAATTATTATGTTTATCCAGCGCTTCACGGAGCCAGGGTGCCACACCCTGGCCCCCGGCTTTTTGGGGACACGGTGTAGCACCCAGATTCCTTGGTTATATGAGGACTATTACCGCCCGCCGTACCACTGGTCGTAGAAGGCCTGGTACGTGCCGTCCTTGATCCGCTGCCACCACTTGGTGTGTTCCTGATACCAACGGATGGTGTCGGCCAGGCCGTCCTCGAAGTTCCATTTGCGGGTCCAGCCGAGTTCGGTCTCGATTTTCCGGGAGTCGATGGCGTAGCGGCGGTCGTGGCCGGGACGGTCCTTGACGAACTTGATCAGGCTGTCGGGCTGGCCGAGCTGGCGGAGGATTTCGCGGACGACGTCGAGGTTGGCCCGTTCGGCGTGGCCGCCGATGTTGTAGACCTGGCCGGGACGGCCGCGCTCGGCGGCGGCGAGAATGGCCCGGCAATGATCCTCGACGTGAATCCAGTCGCGGATCTGCTGGCCGTCGCCGTAAACGGGTAAAGGCTTGCCTTCCAAAGCATTGGAAATCATCAGCGGCAACAATTTTTCAGGGAATTGATATGGTCCATAATTATTGGAACAGCGGGTGATAACCGCGGCGTCGCCGAAGGTGTGGACGGCGGCGTGGACCAGGAGGTCGCTCGCGGCCTTCGAGGCCGAATATGGGGAATTTGGCGAAATCGGCGTCGTTTCGGTGAAATAGCCCTCCTTGCCGAGCGAGCCGTAGACCTCGTCGGTCGAGACGTGGAGGAAGCGGCCGACTTTGGCCCGGCGAGCGGCGTCCAGCAGCACCTGGGTGCCCAGGACGTTGGTGTCGATGAAGGGGGCGGAATCGACAATGGAGCGGTCGACGTGACTCTCGGCGGCGAAGTTGACGATCACGTCCGCCCCGTCGGCCAGGGCCAGTTCGACGGCGGCGCGGTCCTGGATGCGGCCGCGCTGGAATTTGTAGCGCGGCAGGTCGCGGACGTCGGCCAGGTTGTCGAGGTTGCCGGCGTAGGTCAGGGCGTCAAAGTTGAGCAGATCGATTTCCGGCCGCTCTTTGAGGACCAGGCGGACGAAATTCGAACCGATGAAACCAGCGCCTCCGGTGACCAGCCAACGCATAGAGAGTCTCCTTTTTACAGCAGTCTTCGGTCCTCAGTCTTCAGGTACTGCAGAAAAAAACGGCAACGCCAAGCGGAACACGGCCTTTGATTATGGCGGCGGCAAACGGCGCAACCGCCCTGCAAGAACAGTGTGACTGCCAACAACCACCCTACTTTTTCGGGCCGGCCGGGGACGCGGGCGTTGGCGCTTCGGCGGCGCGGAGGTCGGCCAGGTGCTTGGTCCAATAGCGTTTCCATTTCTGAGCGGGTGGAACGGGCTGGACAAAGCCGTCGGTCCGGGGCGCGAGTTTGACGGTGGCTTCGCGCCGTTCCTGGCCGCGGAAAAAGACGATCTTGACCTCGGCGCCGATGCCGTAACTCTGAATCCGCTCGGTAATCCCCTGGTTGGAGGCCCCGTCGGTGAAACTGCCGACGAAGGGTTCGCCGTTGATGGAGACGATCAGATCGTTGACGGCCAGTCCGGCCTGATCGGCGGGCGAGCCGGGCTGGACCAGGACCAGTTGCACGCCCCAGTTTCGCCCGGACAGCCGGGAGTCGATGCCGGAGGAAACCATGCTGAAACCGATGCCCAGGTAGGCCGGCGGTCCGGTGGCGACATAGCGGTCCGGGGGAGTGAGAGCCCGGTAAATGCGTTCGAGTCGCCAGAGGGCTTCGGGGTCGGCGGCCTTGGCGAGAAAGGGATCGAGCCGGGCGAGGATGTCCGGTCCGGCGGCGGTCAACTGGTCTTCGGCCCCTTGCCGCGCCGCCCAGTTTTCGCCGCCGAGCGCCGCCACCAGAGCGGGAAGTTCGCGCTGGTCGATGGGGACGGCGGGTACGGCGGGAGTGGGCGCGGACGAGGCCGTGGCAGAAGCGGTCTCGGCCGGGACGGGTTGGCCGTTCACCAATGTTATCGGCGATCCACCGCTCAGATTGATGATGGCCGTCGCCTGCCCGCCGCCTTGCTGCTGGATGAAAACCGCCCCGCCCCCGCTGGCAACTTGCTGGTTGATCTGAATCTGCACAGCGCCACCCGGCAGGTTGTTCGGGCCGGCTTGAACGGCGAACTTCTGAACCATTTGCTGGCGGTTGGCTTCGGCCTCTTGCAACATTTGCTGTTTAATTTGCTCGAATTTGGCCGCAGCTTCGGCGCGTTGCCGGGCGGCATTGTCTTCCACCGCATTATTGTTTGGCGGCAGCGGCGCGGCGGGAGCCGCAGTGGTGGCGGCGTTGGCGCTCAATTGGGCCGCCACGGGCGCGACCGCCAGAGCAGCGATGGTGGCCAGGGCCAGGATGAGGAGAATTAATATTCGTAAAGGCATCACTACCGTTGCTCCAAGAGAAACAGAGAAAAGCGGTCGGGCCGAAACCCGACCTACATTCTATTTGTCCATCTCCTCGTCCTCGTCGGACGTGTCCGGGTGCAGGTGGGCCGGGGCTTCGGGCGAACTGTCGGCGGCATTGGGCGCGCGGTCGGATTCGGCCTTCTGGCGGCGCTCGGCGTCGGCGGTCAGGGCTTTATTCTGGGCGGCCTCGGCGGCCTGGTGGGCTTCCTCCCGGGTCTGCTGCGGCGTTCGCGGCGGGCCTTCGCTGCACCCCGCGGCGAGGAAGATCGTCAGAAGCGGCAGGGCCACGACCCAAAGCAGAAAGCTGTTCATGCGCGTCCTCCGGTGCGGCGGTTGATGTGCCTTATGATATTCCATCAGGGCGACAAGGTAAAGGCAGAATCCCGCCGAGCGGGAGCGAATCGGCTTGGTCGGGCCGGTCCGGGAGACTATAATTCCGGCGTAACCATGGCCACGCAAGCGTGGTCCATGCCACCCACGCTGGGAAGGAAGATGAACTGTGGCTGAAGTGCTGTCAACAAAACCGTCCGACATGATGCTCTACCTCTACCTGAGGCCGCTGCATCCCGAGTTTTTCAAGGTCTTCGCCCAGCGGTTCTACAAGGGCCGCGACCTGGAGGCCGAAATCTGGATCACCGGCCTCTCACACGTGCTGACGGTGCGCCGCGTCGGCAAAGGACGATCTTACGAGCGCTGCGTAACGGAGATCGTCGGGCCGGCGGGGCTGGCGATTCCGGACCGGGGGCGGATCGCGTCGGTGGCCCTGGTGGGCGAGGACGAAGCCCGGGCGGAACTGCGCAACGGGTTCCGCCACCGGATCAACTTCGAGACGGAGACGCTCAACGAACAGCTTTTCGAGGCGGCCTACGAGGATCTGCGTAAACAGGCCCTCAAGGAAGGGCTGTCGTGCGAGTACCGGATCGAGGGCGTGGAACGCAAACTCTGGCCGCTGGCCGTGACGTTCCCGGATCACGCCGGCGGCGGCTTTGTGCTGCACGCCTTCCATGTCTTCCCGGAGTATCTGACTATCCTGAAGACGCAGACGCTGATTGAGTTTCCGGAACGATAGAAGCTGGCGATTACACAAAGGAATTCATCATGGTCCACGACGATTGGTATCCGGCATGGCTGGCCCACGATCTTCTGGAGGGAACCTTTCCCTGGGAACTTTCGTATTCAACCACGATGCCAAGATTCCTAGACCACTATACGCTCCACGACTCTTCTTGGATAACATTCGTTGCCTGTAACGAAAAAGAAACTGGAATAGCGGCAATTAGCCTAGACGCATACTGGAACAAGGTTCCCTACCAGACCGAAGCGTTAGCCAAATGGCCCATTCTTCTTATTCGTTTCGACCGACTCTATGGTATCCCATATAGCATTCGACGCGATTGCACTTTATCCGGGGCAACCAGTCAAATCGTGAAGGAAGATGAAAGAGAAAAAATGCTTCAGTCGGCCCGTGCTTTCTCAAATGCTGATGTTATCGATTACCTGTCTGACGAAAACCTACACCGTACCGTGATCGATGATCTTTTCGGGTCTATTGAAGTCCTTCACGGCCAAGAGATCCATGTTCTTTGCTTGAACAGTAACCGAGAAATTCTCCCACTACCAGCCCTTGAGAATAACGCAAAGTGATTTAATTTATTTTTCAGTCGCCCCTCCGGGGCTAAAAACAAAATAAAAAGAAGGGTGGGTGCCGCCGATTTCAACCACGGGCTTGCGCCACGTGGCTACTATCAAACGCCGCTCCGCGGCTGTTGCGGATTTGTTGACCGGAGCGGGGTTTGTGGCTATCATGTGCCAACTCAGCAAGAAAAAACTTGTCGGGTCTGTTGACCCGACCTACATTTAACAACAAGGAAGGGAAGGCAAAGATGGGTCGAGCGGAAACAGTGGCGCGAATCGCGGCCTCGGGCTGCGTGGCCGTGGTGCGGGCGAAGTCAAGCGAACAACTGGTCGACGTGGCCAAAGCTTTGAAAGAGGGCGGGATCATCGCCATCGAAATCACCATGACCACGCCCAACGCCCTGGAAGTAATCAGCAAGGTTTCCAAGGAACTGGGGTCGAGCGCCCTGGTGGGCGTGGGGACGGTGCTGGACGCGGCGACGGCGCGAGCGGCGATTGAGGCGGGGGCGGAGTTCGTGGTCAGTCCGATCATGACGCCGGAAGTGATTGCCGAGTCCCACCGACACGAGAAAGCCTGTATTTGCGGGGCCTTTACGCCGACGGAAATTTTTGCGGCCTGGACGGCGGGAGCGGAAGTGGTCAAGGTCTTCCCGGCCAGCGTCGGCGGACCAGATTATTTCAAGGCGATTAAAGGACCGTTGCCGCAGGTCAAACTGACGCCCACCGGCGGAGTGAACCTGACGACGGCGGGAAATTTTATCAAGGCCGGAGCGGAGTTCCTGGGCGTGGGCGGCGAACTGGTCTCCAAAGACGCCCTGGCCACGGGGAACTGGAAATTGATCACCGAAACGGCGGCGCGGTTTATCGACGAAGTGCGGCGAGCGCGGGCCACGGCGAAATAAAAGTAGGGTGCGGCTTGCACGCACCCCACACCCTGGTGTAATAAATATTCGCCGTGTACGTTATGTAAAGAAGCAAGGAGCGTAATTTCAAGCCAGGAGGTTGGAAGATGAAAAGTTCACATGTAATCGCGTTGCTGGTGGCGGGAGTTGTTGTGGTCGCCGTGGGCTGCAACCTGGTCATTGAGCAACGTCCGCCGCCGCCACGTCGGGTGATTGTGGTGGAGCAACCGCCGCCGCCTCCGCCGCCGACCGTGGTGTACCAGGCGCCGCCTCAGCCGGTGGTGGTGCAGGAAACGCCGCAAGCCGTGGTGGTGCAACAGGCGCCGCCGGCGACGGTGGTGGAGATGCAACCGCCGGCTCCGGGGCCGGGCTACGTCTGGGTGCCGGGATATTACGTCTGGACCGGATCGGGGTATGCCTGGGTACGCGGGTACTGGGCGGTTCCCCCGGGCGCGGGCGTGATCTGGATCGGGCCGCGCTGGGAACGGTTCGGCGGCGGCTGGCATTATGTGCGGGGTCATTGGTTCGGCGGGCATCACGACGACCATCATCATCGCTAGGTTTTTCGGCACGTGAACGGATGTAAATCAGGACGGGCCGTCGGCCGAAAGGTCGGCGGCCCGTTCTTTTTTTTCACCGGCCTGAACGGTGCTTCAAGTAGAATGACCATGTGAAGTTGGTCTCGGAAACTGTTTTTTCGGGGGAGCGAATGATGAAGAAAGCACTATTGTGGTTGGCCGCGCCGGCCGTGGTGCTGGCGCTGGTCCTGGGCGGATGCACCAAGGGGAGCGAGCAGGCGTCGGGGGGCGACGTCGTGGCACCCAATCCTCCACCGGCGACGGCGCAGGCCGACACCCAGTCGCCGCCTCCCGGCCCGGACTACGTCTGGATCCAGGGCTATTGGGTCTGGGCCGGCAACGCCTACGCCTGGCACCCCGGCTATTGGGAGCGTCCGCCGCAGGCCGGGTACGTCTGGGTGGCCCCGCAATACGAGCATATTGATCGCGGCTATCGGTACCGGTCGGGACGCTGGAGCGTTTCTGTTGGTGGCGTACATGTTGAAGGAAATCGATCTCAGCCGGAGGAACGCCATGAGGCGCGACCGCCGGAGCGACGCGATGAGCGAGAACATCGGTAGAGATTCGCGGGGCAGAGGAATTTGAAAACGGGCCGTCGGCCGAAAGGTCGATGGCCCGTTTTTTCAGAGCGAGCAGAAATCGACCAGGTATTCGATTTTGGCGTCGGAGCCGTCTTTTTTCTTGAGGCCGGTGATTTCGACCCAGTAGCGGGTCTGGGGGCCATTGAAGTTCAGATTTTTGGGGCGGAAGATGACGGCGTTGTTCAACTGGCCGATGGGTTTGTCGTCGATGTGGAGGTAGTCGAGTGCGAGGGCTGGGCCGCGCTTGGCGGGGTCGGGGACGCCGGGACCGGAGGCGAGGAGCGGGTAGATGGCGGCTTTGACGTCGAGGGTCGGGGCCAGGTACTTTTGCGGATTGACGGAGACGTGCCAGGCATAGTTGTGGCCGAAGAAGGTGACGGGCATGTAGCCGGCGCAGGGCCAGGCGACATAATCGAAATCGGGAAAATTCCTGCGGGACATGTCGAAGGCGTACATGACGGAGAACTTGCCGGACTCGCCGAACCCGGTCTGGAGCATGACGGGGTCGAGGCACCAGCGGCGGTGGCCGACGCGATCGATGTTCCTGGGATCGCTGTCGAAGATGTAACCGTCGACGGAGCTGCGTGTGCCGCGACCTTCATGGAGGTTGCCGTGACTGGTGCCGGCAAAAGCCATCTTGTATTCGTCGGGCGGAAGGCCGGGGTTGGCGGGGGTGTGGTCGAGGTGGCCGAGCATGGCGAGCATTTTGGCGCCGCTGCTGGAGAGTTGGCAATAATCGGCGTTGAGGGTGACGTCCCAGGGGACGCCGGCCAGGTAGCGGTAGGCGTTGAGACGTTTAATCGCGTCGATATTTGCCGGATCGGTGAGGCCGCCGGAGCCGGTAGTGGTGGCGAGAGGCGCGGCGGGAGAAGACTTAGTGTTCGGGACGGCGGCACGTTTACCGCCCGAAGGTTCGCCGAGTACCGGGCCTTCGTTGGTCTTAACGCCGATTTCGGCCAGGGTGGCGACGATCTGGCGCTGCGAGCGCGGATAGAGCAATAGTCCGTTGAAGAAAGCCTGCTCTTTGAGAATCTTGCCCTTTTCGTCCTGTTCGACGTAGGAACCGTGAAGCTGGCCGGCGGCGTAGGCGGTATTAACGTGGACGGCGCCGGATTCGTAGTAGCTGGTCCAGGGACCGTGGAGCTGGTCGGCCTTGTAGAAACACTTGAGCTTGATCTTGCCCTTGGGGTAGTTTTCGAGATAGTCGCCGATTTTCTGGCCGGCGGCGTTGGCGGTGTATTTAATCTTGATCAGGCCGTCGTCGTAGCGCTCGATGGTATCAAGGGCCAGGACGGCGGAGGAGAGGGCCAGGGAAAGTATGACGGCGAGGGAAACTGTGGCAGCGCGGAACATAGGCTTTTCCTTTGAAAGAAACTTCAGCCTCCCATTATTACTATTAACACCACAAATCGCAAAATAGATTGGTGGGAGCGATTAGTGCATGCTAGCAGCCCCCTGCATATTTATCGACCGCGTGACTGCAAGCATCACCCTGCTTGGTTCGGGCTTGGTATTCGGCGGGGGTCAGGGCCTGGCGGCGCTCGGTGGCGTCGCGGTGGCAGGGGCCGGCGTTGTAGGTGCAGAAGGAGTAGAGCCGGGCGTCGGGCGTGGAATAGTGAATGACGCAGCGGCGGGCCCGGGCGGTGTCGTAGTTGTAGGCGTCCATGAAGTGCATGCCGGCGACCATCAGGGATTTGAAGGTTTTTTTCTCGCCTTCGCCGCGGCCGACCTTCTTGTCGATCATGCCGTTGAGGGTGTGGAGCAGGTCGGTGAAAGACATGCCGGCGGGGGCGCCGGCGGAGCGCCAGTGCTTGTAAAGTTTCTGGAAAGCGGAGGCCTGGGCGAGGAGGCGGCTGCGACCGCCTTCGGCCTTTCCGGCGAGGCGGTTCATGTCGGCGAGGAAGTTGGGCAGGTCGATGAAGGCAGGAATGGGAACGGCGCGGCCGTCGCGTCCCATGAACATATATGTGCCCAAGGAACAGTGCGGGTGGCAGGTCAGGTTGATGGTCGGCTGGTCGCGGAGGGCGTTGACCAGGCGGGTGAAGGGCTGGACGCAGGAGAGCGGGAAGAAATCGCGGTCGGGGTCGGTGAGGCCGGTCTGGCGGCTGATGTCGTGGGCGAGGTCGGAAAGGGTGTAGCGTTTGGCGAGGCGTTCTTCGGCGGCGATGCGGCCGCAGAAGGCGACGGGCTGGAAGGAAATGCCGGCGACGGTGTTGATGTGGGCGAGAGCGTAGTTGACGATGCCGCCGACCTGGTGGTCGTTGACGCCGCGCACGATGGTGGGGACGAGGACGATTTTCATGTCGGTGGCGGAGACGGCTTCGACGGCGCGTTGCTTGAGGTCCCAGAGGTTGCGGTTGCGGGTTTGCCTGTAAATGTCGTCGGAGAGACCGTCGAACTGGAGGTAGAGATCGTGGAGGCCTGCTTCCTCACACTGCTTGGCGAAATCGGGTTCCTGGGCGAAGCGGATGCCGTTGGTGGCGATCTGGAGGTGGGAGAAGCCCATGTCGCGGGCGGCGCGGAGGCAATCGAGGAAGCGCGGGTGGAGCGTCGGTTCGCCGCCGGAGAACTGGATGACGCGGGCGGGGACGGGCTGCATTTCGCGCAGGGTGCGCAACATGCCGAGGATCTGGTCGAAGGTCGGTTCGACGACGTAGCCCTGGGCGCCGGCGTTGGCGAAACAGATCGGGCATTGGAGGTTGCAACGGTTGGTGAGGTCGATGTTGGCGAGGGCGGTGTGGCTGAGGTGGTGGCCGCAGAGGCCGCAACCGTTGGGGCAATCGGCCTCGGCGGCATCGGTGTTGGGATTTTCCAACCCCCTGCCCTCGCCGTAGAAATAGTCCTCGGCCTTGAGGTAGAGCTTGGTGTCGGACCAGATGATGTCCTCGAAGGGTCCGTGGTCGGGGCAGGCTTTGAACATGCGGACCGCACCGGCGACGTCGCGGATTTCGGCGGGGATGGTGCGGCGGCATTCGGGGCAGAGGCTGGTGACGGTCTTGGGCAGTCCGCGCGGAAGGGGCGGGACGGCGTGGCCGGTGTAGGTGAGGGTGTTGGGGGAATCGGTAAGGGTCATGGGCGTCCTTAGATTTTTGCGGAAAAATTCAGCAGCTAATTTATAAATCGACCACAAATTCATTAACAATGGCAATGATCACGTCGCCACTTTGCATTTCCACGTTCAGTTGGGTGACGTTCCCAACAACTTTCTCGGCCCATACGGAGTTCACAGATTCACTCGGGCCCCAGGGGTAACGTCTCGGGCAATCAAGGAACGTTAGTCCACGACCCCGGATTTTGACAATCTCGTGCCCTTTGGTCATACCAGTTTCAAGGTCAAACCTAACCTCGCCGCTGCCCCAGTCAACATAAACACCCACAAGAGTGGCGTCGTGCAATTTTTCGAGGCATTCCTTTAGCTTGTCGTCCATTACATATCCCCGAGGACCTTCGCGGAAAACAATTGTCGTAACCAAGTCATTCTAACGCGGGGAGCGGTGAGAATCCAGTGGGCGTGCGACGGGGTTGACTTGCGGGGGGTTGGGGGGAGAAGTAGAATGATCTTCGGGCGGTTATTCTTCATGGCCCGTCTGCGCCGGACCATGCCACCCGGCGTTTCTGGTAGGCGAGCGGTAAAAACAGAAACAGCAATCGGAAGAAGAGCATTTTACTGTGGCGGTTGTCAAGCAACCGCCCTACATAACGGCTGAGTTTTAGCGGAGTGACTCGTGGGAAAAAGAGAGGATATGCGAGCGGCCCTGCAAAAACAGAAGCCGGAGGGCGCGGTGCCCGTTTGGGAACTGGAGTTTCAGGCCTGGGATGCGGCGTCCGGCCGACACGTCGTTTTGGGGCACGAATTTGAGACGTTGTCCCAGCAGGAACAGGATAAGGCCTTGCGGGCCAACGCGGAGATATTGGTGGCCACGTCGGTGGAAATGGGGTATGCAGCGCTGTCCGTGCCCGGCCCCTACTGGGAACAATCACCGGGAGTCTTGGCGTATTACGTCCTGCCGGGCGAGGCCCGTTTGCGACAGATCAAAATCCTGCGGGAGGTCGCCCCGCCGGATCTGATGCTCTTCGCGAGCACTGGTGGCATCATCGGCGCGGACTATTCGGTAGATTTCTGCCAACGACTTTTCGATGATCCGGAAAGCATAGACAAACAGGCGGAGGAATGTATTAGCGGCGCTCTCGAAGCGGCGAAGCGGTTCCGCGATTGCGGGGTGGAGGCGGTCATTTCGCCCTCGGATATGGCGGACAATTCTGGTCCTTTTTTCAGCCCCGCGCAGATGGAGCGCTGGGTTCTGCCGTACCTGACGAAATGGTCGGACGAAATCAGACGGCTGGGTATGTTCACCATCCTGCATAGCGACGGAAACCTGACGCGGCATCTGGACGCCATTGCGGCCACCGGGTTGGACGCGCTGCAAGCCATCGATCCGGTCGCCGGGATGGAGATGAGCCAGGCCAGAGAGATTGTCGGAAACCGGCTCTGCCTGTGCGGCAACATCGACTGCGGCCTGCTGCTCACCGGCCGGCCGGACCAGGTCCGCCAGGCGACCCGGGAACTCCTGGAGACGAGCAAGGCGGGAGGCGGTTTCGTGCTGGGGGCCTCCAATGCCGTCCAGTCGGAAGTGCCGATGGCGAACTATCGGGCGATGATTCAGACGTGGAAGGAATTCGGCGGCCATGGCACCCGGCCCAATTAGTGAGAATGCGGATGCGAATTCTTGGAATCGATCCTGGGTTGCAGCGGACGGGCTACGGGGTGGTGGACGTGGTGGCGCGGGGGCTGGTGCTGGTGGAAGCGGGAGTGATTCGGGCGGATGCGCGGAAAACGCTGGAGGTTCGGCTGAAGGAAATCTATGATGGACTGGTCGAGGTGATCGGCGAGTTCAAGCCGGACGTGGCGGTGGTGGAGCAACTTTTTTCGACTTACAACCATCCGCGAACGGCGATTCTGATGGGCCACGCGCGCGGCGTGATTTTTCTGGCGGCTGCGGCAGCGGAAATTCCGGTGCACAGCTACGCCCCGAACCGGATCAAGCAGTCGGTGGCCAACGCGGGGCACGCGGGAAAGCGACAGATCCAGTTGGCGGTGCAATCGGCGTTTAATCTGAAGGCGCCGCCGGAACCGCCGGACGTGGCGGATGCGCTGGCGATTGCGTTGTGTCATGCGAGGTGCACGACGGGGATAGGAAGAAGGTAAAAGGTAAAAGGTAAAAGTAAAAAGTTTCAAGAAGAAAAAGAAGAAGAAACGGCGACACCCTCACCCTACCCTCCCTCAAGGGGGAGGGGTGAAAAAGAAGAAGAGGAAACAAAAATGATCGCCCGGATTCGCGGCACGGTGAGCGAGGTGCGTCCGACGAGCGTCTACCTGGACATCGACGACCTGACCTACGAGGTGTTCGTGCCGGCGGTGAGCCGGCCGGAGTTGGAGGCGCGGGTGGGACAGCGGGTGACGCTGTTCACGCTGGAGTACATCGCCGGGAACCCGAGCTTCGGCAGCCTGACGCCGCAACTGATCGGCTTTCTGAGCGAGAGCGAGCGCGACTTTTTTCTGCGGTTCATCACGGTGCCGGGGCTGGGCATCAACAAGGGGTTGAAGGCTATGACCGTGCCGACGGGCGAGATCGCCCTGGCCATCGAGAGCCGCGACATCAACGCCCTGTCGCATCTGCCGGGCATCGGAAAACGGACGGCGGAGAAGATCATCGCGGAGTTGAACGGCAAGCTTCAGGGCTTCTTCACGGGACAACTGGAGGCGGTTCGTCGCGCGCCGGTTGGCGGAGGATTTCAGGTCGAGGCCATCGACGCGCTGGTGCAGCTCGGCTACCGCCGCAACGAGGCGGAAGAACTGGTCGGCCGCGTCCTGGCCGGCGGAAGCAAGGCGGATACGGCGGAGAAGCTGATTCAGGATTGTTTCAGGCATTCGGTAAGATAAGGAATCGCCATGCCGCGTGAACGAGTGGTCAGTGCGGAGTCGGGCGGGCCGGTTGAGGATGGGTTCAACTGGTCGCTGCGGCCGAAACGGCTGGGGGAGTGCATCGGCCAGCAGAAACTGGTCGAGAAACTCCAGATCGCCATCCAGGCGGCGAAGAAGCGCGAGGAGCCGCTCGAGCACATTCTCTTTCACGGCCCGCCTGGGCTGGGCAAGACGACGCTGGCCCACGTGGTCGCCAACGAAATGGGCGCCCCGATCCGCGTCTCCAGCGGCCCGGCCCTGACCCGGCCGGCGGACCTCGTGGGCATCCTGACCAACATGAAGCGCGGGGACATTCTGTTCATCGACGAAATCCACCGCCTCAGCCCGATGGTCGAAGAGTACATCTATCCGGCCATCGAAGATTTCAAAATCGACATCGTCATGGACCGGGGCAACTTCGCCCGGGTCTTCAATTTTCAGCTCGAACCGTTCACGCTGATCGGGGCGACGACGCGGGCGGGGTTCCTCTCCGCCCCCCTGCTCGCCCGTTTCGGCATCACGCACCACTTCGAGTTCTATCCGCAGGCGGACCTGGCCGAAATCGTGCGCCGCACCGCCGGGCTGATGAATCTGGAAATAACGTCGGAGGCGTTGGCGGAGATTACGCGGCGCTCGCGCGGCACGCCGCGCATCGCCAACCGCCTGATGCGCCGCGTGCGGGACTTCGCCCAGGTCAAGGGCGACGGGCGGGCGGAACTCGGCGTGGTGCAGCGGGCGCTCCTGATGGAGGGGATCGACGAGCATGGGCTGGACGATCTCGACCGGCGGCTCCTGAAAACAATCATCGATTATTATCACGGCGGGCCGGTCGGCATCGAGGCCCTGGCCGCCACTCTGAACGAAGAGGTCGATACGCTGGAAGACATGGTCGAACCGTATCTGCTGAAAGAGGGGCTGGTTGGGCGGACGCGGCAGGGACGGATCGCGATGGAGCGGGGGTATCAGGCGATGGGGATGAAGGCCCCCGCGCGCGGCAAAGGCGCAGCGGGCGAGCCGGATTTGTTTGCGGCGGATGAAGCGTAATTGTGTAGGGTGCGTGCTTGCACACACCACTCCGCAACTACCCACACTTTCACACACCCAATACCGCCAGAAAAACATTGAACCCGGCATGGACAAGAACCGCCGTGGCGAAGCCGCGCAGGACGAAGATGGTTCCTAGATAAATTCCGGCGGCGGTGCGGAAGAGGAAGATGACGGGGGTGTACGGGGCGGCGCCGACGAAGTGGTGGGCGGCGGAGAAGATGGCGGCGGAGAGGCAGATGGCGACGATCTGGGCGGCGCCGAGCGGCAGCGAAAAAAGCCGCTGGGCGATGACCAGCAGGGCGGAGAGCAGAATCAGGCGGAAGAGAAATTCCTCGAACAGCCCGACGCCGATGTGGTAGACGACCGTGGAGTAGAGGCGACCGACATGGACGTCGCCCAGGCTGAGGCGGGAGGAAAGTTCCTGCCAGTTCATGGTAAAGAGCAGATACATGACGACGAGCGGCACGAGCCAGAGGAGCGACTCGCCCCAGAGTTTCCAGACGTCGGCGGGAGAGACTTTCCAGGGGTCGCCGCGAAAGAGGTGGAGGAGGAGGAGAATGAGCAGGATCAGGAGACCCGGGAGATAAAACGGAACCAGTCCGAGGCGGGCAAGGCCGTGGTGGAGGAGCGCGTCGAGCGGATTGGCGGCGCCGCTACGGGCGGCAAAGAAGACGGCAATTTCGTAGAGGAGTAGAAACGGGGCCAGCGCCGCGGCCTGGACCAGTGCAGGATACGGGCCGGTCATCACCTTAGCTTTTCCGCCGGCGGGGCGGCGCGGGGCGCGGGAGGATGCTTTGTTCTTGTCCGGCATGGGCAAGAGGTTTATCATTCTTCACTGCAAATTGCAAGCGGAAGAGTTTGATCGGAGTAGACGATGCGAGCCGGCGAGAAGGTGCGAGAATTCTACGAGGCGCTGCTGGCGGCCTGGGGGCCGCAGGGCTGGTGGCCGGCCGAGACGCCGCTGGAGGTTTGCGTCGGGGCGATTCTGACGCAGAACACGGCCTGGCGGAACGTGGAGCGGGCGATTGAGAATCTGAAGGCGGCGGGGGCACTCCAGGTGCCGGCGCTCTGGGCCCTGCCGGAGCAGGAATTGGCGGAACTGATTCGTCCGGCCGGGTATTTCAACGTCAAGGCGGGCCGGCTGCGGAATTTTCTGCGCCTGGTGGTGGAAGAGTACGACGGATCGCTGGAGCAGCTCTTCGAGTTGCCGACGGAGCGGCTGCGCGAGGCGGTGCTGGCCGTGCGCGGCATCGGCCGGGAGACGGCGGATTCGATCGTGCTCTATGCCGCCCAGCGGCCGGTCTTCGTGGTCGACGCCTACACGCTGCGCCTCGCCTTCCGGCACGGGATCGTCGATCTGGACGCCGATTACGAGACGTTGCAGGAGGCCTTTGCGGGGTCGGTGGAAAAAGACGTGGCCGTGTGGCAGGAATATCACGCCTTGCTGGTGCGGGCCGGGAAGCTCCATTGCAAAAAACAAGCGCCGGTGTGCGCCGGGTGTCCGCTCCAGAAATTTCTGGAAGAAGGCGAACCGCGGGAACCGTTTTAACAGCAACGGCAACAACACTCCTCCGGTAATTTGAGTGCATCAGGCGCACCCCACCCTACCCTCTCACGTCAAGTGAGAGGAGTGAAGAAATAGCAACAAAACTAGATTTTTTCCGGCGGATCGCCGGGGCGTTGGGCGGGGCGGACTTCGGCGGCGCGGCCGGCACGGGTCAGCTTGCGGTAAACCAAAAGTACCGGGCCCGAGAGGGCGTATGCGACGAAGAGCAGGGCGAAGGCCTTCTCGTGCAGCAGGAGCAGGAGGACAACGCAGAAGATGATCTGGACGACGTAACTCAGGGGGCGGCGACCGCGGATCAGTTGGTTGACCAGGTGCACATAGCGCACGGTGGAGACCATGAGCAGGCCCGTGGCCAGGAGCACCAGAGGCATGGCCCAGAGGAGGCCATTGGCCAGGGCAGGATATTCCTGGTCGCGCCAGAGGTAGAGAATCAGGATGCAGAGGCTGGTGACGGCGCCGGCGGCGGCCGGGCTGGGCAGGCCGCGAAAGGAGAGATGGGCTTCCTCATCGTGGACGTTTTCGACGTTGAAGCGGGCCAGGCGAAGGAGGGCGCAGCCGGCATAGGCGGCGCCGAAGGCCATGGCGATACGCTGGAACGGGAAGGGGTGGTCGGCAATGGCGTTGTTGGGGACGATGTCGAAGAACATGCGGTAGGCCAGGACCGCCGGGGCGACGCCGAAGGAGATGGCGTCGGAGAGGCTGTCGAGCTGGCCGCCGAAATCGCTGGTGACGCGGGCGAAGCGGGCCACGCGGCCGTCGAGGCCGTCGAAAATCATGGCCAGGTAAATCAGGTACCCCGCGACGATGAAGGGGACGAGGCCCTCGGGTGTGGCGACGGAGGGGCTTTTGGCGACGATGGCGATGGAGAGAAAGCCGCAGACGGCGTTGCCGAGAGTAACCAGGGCGGGAAGCACAGCGATCGGTCGCATTTTCATCTGTTGCCTCCCCCCTGCCCCGTGGTAATCAAGCCTCGCCTCCGGCGAAGCGGCCAAGAACCGTCAGCCCGGCCTTAACGCGGTCGCCGATCTTGACGCCCAGTTCCACGGCGACGTCGGCCGGGATGACCAGGTCGGTGCGGCTGCCGAACTTGATCATACCAAATCGCTGTCCGGTTTCCAAATGGTCGCCTTCTTTGACGGCGCAGACAATGCGGCGGGCGATGGCCCCGGAGACCTGGCGGACCAGGACGGGCCGGCCGACGGCGTCGGCGGTGAGGACGATGATGTTCTGCTCGTTGAGGACGGCGCTGTCGCCGCGCAGGGCGTTGACGTACTGGCCGGGTTTGTAGACGATGCGGTCGATGCGGCCGGCGCAGGGGGCGCGGTTCAGGTGGCAATTGAAGACGGAGAGGAAAATCGAAATTCGCAGCGCCGGGCCGGGGCAACCGAGTTCCGGCGGCGCGGACTCAAGGGTTTCGACGTGGGTGATGCGGCCGTCGGCGGGAGCAAGGAGGAGGTTTTTTCCCTGAGGCACGCGGCGGTTGGGGTCGCGGAAAAATGAAAAGGCCCAGGCGGTGATGACGGCAGGGCCGAGGGCGACATACCAGTGCGGCCAGAAAAAGACCGCGACGGCGGCCGTGATCAGGAGAGGGATGCCGCCATAGAGGAGGATTTCCCGGCGAGCGTATGAGGTGAGCGGGATGGGCAAGCGGCTTCTCCTTGTCTTGTCATGGCCTGTCTGCTTTTGCAGACCATGACACTCCCTGAGCACTCACAGTTTATCGTGAGGCGACATAAAATGGAACGAGAAAGAGCCTCCGGCAACTGGACACCTGGGAAAGGTCGGGCGGGAAGTCAATAGCTTATAAATCTGGCCTATCTGGTCTGGCCTGGCGAAGATCTGGCCTTATCTTCAACAGGGACAATGGGTTAGCAACTGCCGTTGACTGGTAAAACGGCGTCTGAAAGATCATTTCAGCACGCCGATTCTTGACTATAGACAATTAATAAGCTATACTTGCGTGGCTGTAGACTGCTGCGAACGTCCGGCACGGTGTAGCCACGTCGGTGCGGCTTGGGTAGCGGCGTCGATGCGCGTGAAATTTCTGAACTGCCCGGGGAGCAGAGACCGGGCCGTTTTTTCAGTCTGACCAACTGAAAAAGGTGTTTAACTTCAAGCCGTGAAAGGCTTCAGCGGGGGGATTGTCGCCCCGCTGGAGGCGCGGAGTGCAATGTCGCCGAGATGGTCGGAAGCCAAGATCGAGGAGATTCAGCGCGCCAACGACATCGTCGAGGTGGTCTCGTCCTATCTGCCGCTGAAGCGCGGCGGGAAGGATTTTAAGGCCTGCTGCCCGTTTCATGCCGAGAAGACGCCCAGTTTCAACGTCAGCCCGGCGAAGCAGATTTTCAAATGTTTCGGCTGCGGCAAGGGCGGCTCGGTGTTTCAGTTTGTCATGGCCCGGGAGAACGTGACGTTCCCCGAGGCGGTGCGGATGCTGGCGGATCGGGCCGGTATCGTCTTGGAGGAAGAGCGGCGCGAAGAGAAAAATCCGAACGAACCTGACCGCAGCCGCGTCTTTAAGACGGTGGCCTGGGCGATGCAGGTCTTCGAACGGATTTTGGCCGAGCCGGCGGGGGGTCGGCTCGGCCGCGAATATATCGCCCGGCGCGGCTTCACCGACGAGACGGTGAAAACCTACCGGCTCGGTTTGGCCCCCGATGCATGGGACGCCATGCTCAAGGCGGCCGGGAAGCGCGGCGTGAGCGAACAGTTGCTCCTGGCCGCCGGGCTGGTGGTGCCGCGCAGCGAAGGCGGCGGATTTTATGATCGGTTTCGCAACCGTTTGATTTTTCCGATCTTTGACAGTTTGAACCGCCCGATTGCCTTCGGCGGTCGCACGCTGGGCGACGATCCGGCGAAATATTTGAACTCGCCGGAAACGGTGGTGTTCAACAAGAGCAACAATCTCTACGGCCTGACGCTGGCCCGGGACGAGATGACGGCCTCGCGGCGCGTGATCGTGATGGAGGGCTACACGGACTGCATGATGGCCCACCAGGCGGGGCTTGAAAACGTGGTGGCAACGCTCGGCACGAGCCTGACGCGGAGCCATGTGCGGCTGCTGAAACGGTTCGTGGACGAGGTGGTGCTGATTTACGATGGCGACGCCGCAGGGCAGAACGCAGCGGACCGGGCGGTCCAGATTTTTCTGGAAGAGGAACTGAGCGTTCGAATTGTGACGCTCCCGGACGACCTCGACCCGTGCGATTTTCTGCTGGCCGGTCGGAAAGACGAATTTGCGGCTCTGGTGGACGCGGCGCCGGAAGCGCTGGAATTCAAGTGGCGGCTCGTGCGTCAACAGTTTGACGAGGCCGAGACGGTGCCGGGGCGTCGGCGGGCGGTCGAGGCGATGCTGGAGGCTTTGGCGGCGCAGCCGGCCTGGGGGCAGAACCAGGACGGCCTGAAGCGTGACTTGGTGCTGAGCCGCATGGCCGCCGTAATGGGCGTCGAGGAGCGTAGCCTCCGCGAACGGCTGGCGGAGTTGAGCAAACGGGCGCGGAGCCAGGCGCGGCGGGAAGATGAAGTCGGGCCTGGCGGACGCGAGGAAGAAAAATCTGAGCCGGTGGCGGATTATGGCAGTCTGCGCGGCCGGACCGAGCGTTTAATCTTGCAGGTGCTGGTGGCAGCGCCGCAGCGAATTGGTGAAACGGCGGCGCGGTTGCCGGCGGAGATGATGAAGTACGAGTTGCACCGGAAACTGTACGGGCAGATGGTCGAGATGCACGAGCAATTGGCCGCAAAGGGCATTGGCTTGCTCTGGGGCCGACTCGAGGAAGAACCGGTGGCCGAACTGGCCGCGGAACTCGTCGGTCTGGAGGAAGAGGATGAGAAGTTAGCGGCGTTGCTGGAGGATTCACTGGCGACCCTCAAGCGCTTGAATGCGCGGGACGAATTGGAGGCGTTGCGGCCAAATAAGGCCGCCGCCCAGTCCGAAGAGGAAGACGCCAGGATGCTCCGGCGGGTGCAGGAGTTGCGGCAGCAGAGCCAGGGATTTCTGCCGTCGGCGGGAACTGGCGAAGAGTTAGCTTAGTCTGGAATTATAAAATTGATTATGGAGTGATAGCAGTGGAGATGGAACCTACGATAATCGGCACCCTGTTTGAAAAGGGTAAGCAAAAGGGCTACCTCACCTACGAGGAAATGAACTCGATGCTGCCTGACGACGTGGTCAGCGCGGATCGACTGGATCAGATTCTCACGGCCCTCGACGAAATGGGCATCGACCTCGTGGACGAGGCCGACGTGCTGGAAAACGTCTACAAGGAAGAGACCGAGAGCGCGGAAAAGGTCGCCGACGACGAAAACATTTCGCGCCGCATCGACGATCCGGTCCGCATGTACCTGACGCAGATGGGCGAAATTCCCCTGCTGACGCGGGAGCAGGAAATTTCCCTCGCCAAGAAGATCGAACTCACCCGCAAGCAGTTCCGCCGCAAGGTCCTGGAAAGCAGCCTGAGCATCCGCACCGCGACCGACATTCTGAGCCAGGTCGACCGCGGCCTCCTGCCCTTCGACCGGACGATGAAAATTTCCGTCTCCGAAAACCTGGCCAAGGAAACCATCACCAACCGCCTGCCCACCAACCTGGTCACGGCCAAGCGGCTGATGGAGCAGGAACTGGCGGATTACCAGACGCTGACGGACGATGCGGTTGCCGCGGATAAGAAACGCGAAGCCAAGAAACGGATGAAGGCCCGGCAGCGAAAGTGCGTGACGCTGCTCGAAGAGTTGAGCCTGCGTACCGGCAAGATCGTGCCGCTGATGAAGAAGCTCAAGGCCATCAGCACGAAGATGCAGAACCTCGAGCGGACGATCAGCGAACTGTCGATGGCCGGCGGCGATCCGGCCGAAATCAAGACGCTGCGCGAAGAACTGGCCGGACTGGAACGGATGGTCTGCGAGAATTCCTCCAGCCTCGCCGCCCGGGTCCAGCGGATCGAACGCTGCTTCGCCGAATATGAGGACGTCAAGCGCAAGCTCTCCGGCGGCAACCTGCGCCTGGTGGTCTCGATTGCCAAGAAGTACCGCAATCGCGGCCTGCCGTTCCTCGACCTGATTCAGGAAGGCAACACCGGCCTGATGCGGGCCGTGGACAAATACGAATACCGGCGCGGCTACAAATTCTCGACCTACGCGACGTGGTGGATTCGCCAGGCCATCACCCGCTCCATCGCCGACCAGGCCAGGACGATCCGCATTCCGGTCCACATGATCGAGACGATGACCAAGCTGCGTAACATCGCCAAGCAACTCCTCCAGGAGCACGGCCGGGAGCCGTCGATTGAGGAAATCGCCACCAAGGCCGTGATGAGCGTGAGCGAGGCCCGGCGGGTGATGAAGATTTCCCGCCATCCGATTTCGCTCGACCGTCCCGTCGGCGAGAGCGAGGATTCCTACTTCGGCGATTTCATCGAAGACGACACCGCCGAAAGCCCCGTCACCGTGGCCACCCAGGAAATGCTCCGCGAACGGATCGAGAACGTCCTCAAGACCCTGACCTACCGCGAGCGCGAGATCATCAAGCTCCGCTACGGCATCGGCGACGGCTACACCTACACCCTCGAAGAAGTCGGCCGCATCTTCAAAGTCACCCGCGAGCGCGTCCGCCAGATCGAAGCCAAGGCCGTCCGCAAGCTCCAGCACCCCGTCCGCGCCCGCAAGCTCGAAGGCTTCCTCGACGGCGCCGTCGAACGGACGGATTGATAGTTTGTTTGATTCAGACGTTTTGCAAATTAAAAGGGGCGGCTCCGACGAGTCGCCTCTTTTGTTTTTACTATTGAATAATATACCGGTCCGGGTGGCATGGTCCGGCGCAGACGGGCCATGAAGAGTAACCGCACAAATAAGAATTGTGGCCGTTTATCGCACCAGATGCGGCAGTGATTCCCGGTCGACCGGATGAATCGGTGTGCCTTCGCCGTGCCAGGCCGACCAACTCGACCAGCGCCAATCTTGCGGATGATCCACCATTCCGCGCCGCACCGGATTAGCGTGAATGTAGTTGATCTTCTCGTGAACCTCGGCCACGGAAAAGATGTTTCGATCGTGGCCCCCGCCGCGCTGCCAGAAACGGTACGCAAGTTCGCCGTTGGGTTGGAGGTCGCGCATGGCGGCCAGCAAATCTGGTTGCTGCGTTTGGGCGAAATGAATGGCTCGTAGGGTGACAGATTGCTTGATGCTCTGCAAGATTGCGCCGACCTTCACTTCCTTTTGCGGCCAGAGCAACAAGTGCACGTGCTCGGGCATGGCCACCCAGGCCCACAGGTCGAAAGGTTGTTTGGCTTTGGCTTGGGCGATGGCTTCAACCAGCCAGAGGCGCGCATTCTCTGGAGTCAGGAGGGATTGGTTCTGGAAGCAAGAGAAGGTCAGATAGCGGGCGTGGCCCTCGCCTTCGTAACGTTTTCGGTGACGGCTGTAGGATGGAGGAGACATAAAAGCAAAGATATCGCTTGAGATGATTTTTGGCAAGACGGAGTTGGCACAATTTTACATGGCCCGTCTTCGCCGGACCATGCCACCCCCTCCGTGATAAAAGAAAAAAGGGGCGGCTCGCAAGAGCCACCCCTTTTCATGCTACATCTGTTAAAATCCAGGGCTACTTCTTCTTGCCCTTCTTCGTGGCCTTCTTTACGGCTTTCTTCGCCACCGGCTTCTTAGCCTTCTTCGCCACCTTCTTCTTCCCCGGCTTCTTGCCCTTCGCCGCGGCCGCATCTTCCAGCGCCGCATGAGCCGCCGCCAGCCGCGCGATCGGCACGCGGAACGGGCTGCACGAAACGTAGTTCATGCCCACCTTGTGGCAGAACTTCACCGAATCGTAATCGCCGCCGTGCTCGCCGCAAATCCCGATCTTCAGGTTCGGCCGCGTCGACCGCCCGCCCTCGATGCCCATCTTGATCAGCTTGCCGACGCCGTCCTTGTCGACCGTCTGGAACGGATCCTCCGGCAGCAGCTTCTTCTTCAGGTAGTCCGGCAGGAACGAGCCGATGTCGTCGCGCGAGAACCCGAAGCTCATCTGCGTCAGGTCGTTGGTCCCGAAGCTGAAGAACTCGGCCGTCTCGGCCATCTTGTCCGCGACCAGGCAGGCCCGCGGAATTTCGATCATCGTGCCGATCATATAGTCGAACGTCTTCAGGCCGTACTTGGCCTTGACCTCGGCGGCGACGCGGTCGATGATCGCCTTCTGATCGTCAAGCTCGGTCTTGGCCACGGTCACGGGAATCATGATTTCCGGCAGGACGTTCTTCACCGCCTTGTCGGCGGCCAGTTCGGCGGCCGATTCCAGAATCGCCCGCACCTGGTACTCCGTCACTTCCGGGTACGTGATGCCCAGGCGCACGCCGCGATGGCCCATCATGGGGTTGGATTCACGCAACCCGTCGGCCCGCTTGTTCAACTGTTCCAGCGAAATCCCCAGGCTCTGGGCCAGTTCCGCCAGCATCGCCGGGTCGTGCGGCACGAATTCGTGCAACGGCGGGTCCAGCAACCGGATCGTCACCGGATGGCCCTGCATCGCCAGCATCGTCGCCTTCATGTCGGCCTTCATGAACGGGAAGAGTTGGTCGAGCGCCGCTCGCCGTTCGGCCACACCGGACGACGCGATCATCTTCCGCAGCAAAAAGAGCGGCTGGTCGGCCCCTTCACCGTAGAACATGTGTTCGGTCCGGAACAGGCCGATGCCCGCGGCCCCGAACGTCAGGGCCTTGGCCGCGTCCTTCGGCGTGTCGGCGTTGGTGCGGACGCCGAGCGTGCGGAACGTGTCGATCCACTTCATCAACTGGCCGACGTCCTTGTTGTTCTCCAGGTCGGGATCCACGAGCGGCAACTTCCCGGCGTAAATCGCCCCGGCCGTGCCGTTCAGGGTGATCCATTCGCCCTCGTGAATTTCCCGCCCGCCGACCTTCATCACCTTGTGGTGCATGTCGATCTCGAGAGCCGCGCACCCGACGATGCAGCACTTGCCCCAGCCGCGGGCCACCAGCGCCGCATGACTCGTCATCCCGCCCTTGCCGGTCAGAATCGCCTGCGCCGCATGCATGCCGTGCACGTCCTCGGGGCTAGTTTCAGCCCGGACCAGGATCACCTTTTCCTTCAGCTCTTTCCCGCGCCGTGCCGCTTCGTCGGCCGTGAAGACGACCACGCCGGCAGCGCCGCCCGGTCCGGCCGGCAGGCCCTTGGCCAGCGGCTTGTTCTCACGTTCGGCCTTCGGATCGACCATC
Source organism: uncultured Planctomycetia bacterium (assembly GCA_903929765.1). Lineage (GTDB taxonomy): Bacteria > Planctomycetota > Phycisphaerae > FEN-1346 > JAACEH01 > CAIYVX01. Next base: position 10,846 of record CAIYVX010000033.1, on the reverse strand, counting down.
GGCAGCAGGCACTGAATCAGGCTGTCCGGGTTAATGCGCTTCACCGCCTCGGCCGTGGTAATCAACTTTTCGTTGCACATATCGACGGCCATCTTCACCGCCGCCACGCCCGTCCGTTTCCCGACGCGGCACTGGAGCATCCACAGCCGCGTGTCTTCGATCGTGAACTCCAGGTCGAGCATGTCGCGATAGTGCTGTTCGAGTTTTTTCTGGATGTCGTTCAACTGCTTGTAGGCCACCGGCATGGCCGTCTCGAGGCTAACCAGGTGCTGCGTGTGCTCGCTCTTGCCGGCCTCGTTCACGGGCAGCGGCGTCCGAATGCCGGCCACCACGTCTTCGCCCTGGGCGTTGGGCAGCCACTCGCCATAAAACACCTTGCGGCCGGTGGCCGGGTCGCGGGAGAAGCCCACGCCCGTGGCCGAAGTGTCGCCCATGTTGCCGAAGACCATCGCCTGGACGGTAACGGCCGTGCCCCACTCATCCGGAATTTTTTCGATGCGGCGATACTCAATCGCCCGCCGGCCGTTCCAACTCTGGAACACCGCGGCGATGCTGCCCCAAAGCTGATCTTCCGCCCGGTCCGGGAACGGCTTGCCGAGCACTTCGATCACCTTGGCCTTGAACTGATCGCACAGCGTCTTGAGATCGTCGCCGGTCAGGTCGGTGTCCTTCTCGACGCCGCGCGCCTTCTTCATCGCCGCCATGAGGTGCTCAAGCTGCTGGCGGATGCCCTGCCCTTCGGCCGGCTCGATGCCCGCGGCCTTTTCCATGACCACGTCCGAGTACATCATGATCAGGCGGCGATAGGCGTCGTAGACGAACCGCGGATTGTTGGTCTTGGCGATCATGCCGGGAATCGTGGTCGAAGTCAGACCGGCGTTGAGAATCGTTTCCATCATGCCGGGCATCGAGGCCCGGGCGCCGGACCGGATCGAAACGAGCTGCGGATTCGTCGGGTCGCCGAAGATGTGGCCCATGACTTTTTCGAGCTTCTTCATGTTCTCGGCCACCTGCTTGTTCAACTCGGCCGGCAGCTTGCTTTTGTTCTTGTAGTAGAGGGTACAGACTTCGGTCGTGACGGTGAACCCGGCGGGCACCGGCAGGCCGATGTTGGCCATTTCGGCGAGGTTGGCGCCCTTGCCGCCCAGAAGTTCCTTCATCCCGGCCCGACCTTCGGCCTTGCCGCCGCCAAAGAAATAGACGTACTTCGTTGCCATTGCAAAATTCTCCTTCAATTGGAACGGTTATAAAACGGTTATAAAAAAACCTTTGCGGCAGCCATTCACGCTCCACGGCGTGGTCGCTGCTTTTCCCTGCTTATCGTCGGGGAAAGAAGCCGGAAGGGTAGCAAAGAAGGACGGGAATGTCAAACGGTTTTAGGGTTAGGTTTCCTGTCGGGCGGGTACCCGTCTTTTCCGCCGTGCAAACGCCGTCGGCTCTGGCCGTCGGGGGCACGTCCAAAGACCGAACTCAAAGGCCCGAAGGGCCGAAAGAATGTAGCCGGGGGTGAAACCCCCGGAACGCAAACTCACGAAAACCCATCTTCTCTTCTTCTTTTTTTGCTGTTTTTTTAGTCCTGTAGGGTGGCTGCTTGCAGCCACGCGGAAATAAAATGCCGTTTTCCGTCACGAGGGAGGGGTAAACAGCATCGCCTCGGCGAAGAAGTCCTGGAAGTCGGCGCGGCCGGAGAGTTCGACGTGCTCCACGCCGAGGCTGATCTCCTCCGCCGTGTCGCGGAGGCGGCGGTCGAGAAGCATCATCCGCGCCCCCGTGCCGGCGGCGTTGCCGATGAAGCGGATGCGGTCGAGCGGAGTTTCGGGGAGAAGGCCGACGGACCTGGCCCGGTCGGGACGGATGAAGTTGCCGAAGGCCCCGGCCAGGAGAACTTCGTCCAAGTCGGCGACCTTGATGCCCATTTCGGCCATCAGCACCTTGGCCCCGGCGTACATCGCCGCCTTGGCCAACTGGACTTCGCGCACGTCCTTTTGCGTCAGGAGGACCGGGTGGCCGTTGTGCGTTTCCTTCGCGTCGGCCAGGACGAAGGCCCGGTCGTTTTCCGCCCCGACGAGCCGCGCGGCGATAGATTTGGGCAGCTTGGCCAAATCCGCGTCTTCGATCATGCGGCCGGTTTCGTCGATGACGCCCAGTTCCAGGAACGCGCTGACGGCTTCGATCAGGCCGGTGCCGCACAGGCCGATGGCCGGGGCGTCGCCGATGGCGTGGACGCGGAGGCGGCCGTCGAGCACGTCGACGCGGTCGATGGCTCCAGCGGCGGCGCGCATGCCGTATTTGATCCGGGCGCCCTCGAAGGCGGGTCCGGCGGCCGTGCTGGCGGCCAGGAGCCGCTGGCGGTGGCCGAGGACCAGTTCGCCGTTGGTGCCGATGTCGATGGCCAGACGCATTTTGTCGGACTTGTGCATTCCGGCGGCCAGGATGACGGCCACCGTGTCGGCGCCGACGAAGCCGGCGATGTTGGGGCCGACGTAAACGCTGCCGCGCGGGTTGATGGCGATGCCCAAATCTCGCGGCGCAGCGACGGCCCCGCGGCGCAGGGCGGCGATGAAGGGGGCGCGGGCGATGTAGGTCGGGTCGAGGCGGAGGATGAGGTGCGTCATGGTGGTGTTGCCGACGAGGACGAGTTCGTAGATGGAGGTCCGTTTGAGGTCGGCCTTTTCGCAGAGTTCGTCGATCAGTTTGTTGAAGGCCCCGACGGCGAGTTGCTGAAGTTCGCGGAGCCGCGTGGCGGATTCCTGGGCGTACATGATGCGGGAGATCACATCGTCGCCGTGGGCGGCCTGGGGATTGCCGCAGGAGGCGACGGCCACTTCCTGGCCGGTGGCGAGGTTCATGAGGGCGGCGACGATGGTCGTGGTGCCCAGGTCGACGGCGACGCCGTAATTTGCGGCGCTGGAATCGCCGCGATCGAACTGGACGACGCGGTCGGCGAGGACGACGGCGGTGCCGGAGAAGTCGGCGCGGCGGAGGCGGTCGGGCAGTTCGCGGGCCAGGGCCAGGTCAACCGTGGCCTCGACCCCCTGCTCCGCGAGGGCGTCGGTGAGGCGGTCGGCGTCGCTGCGCTGGTCGTCGACGGAGGGTTCGGGCATTTTGAGCGGCACGCGGCGGACGTTGGGATCGAGTTCAACGTTGACGGCGATGCCGGTTTCGAGAATCTGCTGGTCGAACAGGAGGGATTCGCGCGGAATGACGATGGTCATGTCCTGCGTCACGCGGGTCTGGCAAGCCAGTCGCACATTGCGGCCAAGTTCCTCGGCGGTCAGCCGTTCCGCGCCGGCGTCGGTGGGCGGGGGCGTGCCGCGTGTGATTTCGACGCGACATCCGCCGCAAGTGCCATGCCCGCCGCAGGGCGAGGTCATTTCGATGCCGGCCTGCTGCGCAGCCTCAAGAACAGTGCGGCCCTCGGCAACGGCCACCTGGCGGCCGAAGGGCTGAAAGATGACGCGGAATGTGCGGGGCATGGGAACTCCAATTAGAAAGCATTTCTTCAAACGCGGCTACCGGTCAACAGCCTTTCTGATATTGTAAAGAGTCATGAACGCCCCCACGATGTGATCGTATTCATTCTGCAAGCCGAAAGATGCGAGAACCGTTTCATCGAAACGCCTGCGCTCTTCGCGTGTTAACTCTTCCAGGATAGGTGCAACCGGCCTCTTAAGAAGTGGATCAAAGTCCGTCAGGATCGCCTCACGGGAAGCAACTGAGACTAGAGCCGGGTTGAGCATGAACAAGTTCTCTCTCATTTTCGAGGTATTCAGATCCAAAACGCCAAGACCACGCCCGAAGCCCAACGCCTCGATGTAGAAGACCCCGATGATGCTGTTCAGAATAGCGTGACAAAGTGGAACATCAACCTCTTGAGACCGGACCGTAAGTCGAGTCAACCTCTGGTTCACAAAACTTTGTTGACTCATTTTGGCGACAAACAGACGCTTGTCGTAGTTAATGAGCATAACGAGGTCGGCCAGAGTTGACGCATTCATCTGATACCATTCCATGCCGGGTATTTTCAAAACCTTCGGCAATGGCTTGCCCTTCTCATTTGTGGCGTGGGCGAAACGGTTAATCCAACGGACAGTTCCTTTGTGTCCAAGGCTTCTAAGTTCGGTAAGATTCTTGTTACAGCAGAAAGCCTCGCCGTCCGGAGAAGCAATAAGACCTTCAACCGAGCGAGAGGACTTCAAGAACGGCTTTAAGTAATTTGCCTCAATAGAATGAGACTTCGCGGGATAAAACATTGGATCCCAACCCCGACGCATGCCCCGGTTAATCTCAAAAAGACTACTGACTTTGACCAGTTGGTCTTTGATTCGTTTTAGCCATTCTAGTCCTGCGAAGAGAGAGGACCAATTCATTCCAAGGCCCTCAAGTTCGACAATACGATCCTGCGAATATGCGCGGGTAACAAGGACTGATGGAATATCTTTGCCGAGCAGCATGTGCTCGGCAATAGTTTTTGTCTCGCTAGCGTTAAGACTTTCCTGAATGGGGAGGTCAAGTCGAACGAAGCTGGTTATTTCATTTGTGGATGGCGAAGAAACGACAGCCCGCTTATTGAGAACCAGAATTGTCGTGACCACATCACAATTCCTGAACCAACGACCGGCACCTGAAACAATTACCTTTTCAATGTGGAAGAATCGTTGAAGGAGATTGCGAAAGGTAGCCCCCCACTCCGTAGCGAGCCAAGAGTTGGATAGGATGGCACCTAGTCGGCCATCGTCTGAAAGGATTCTCCACAAATAGAATGGCAAATACGCAAAAAGATCGCTCCTCGCGTCGAGTTGGTCAATAGTTCCGGTTTTCTCAAGGATGAAGCTGTTAATTTTGGCCAAACCTGGGTTAGCAACATTCAAATCCTCTTGCTGCACAAATGGCAGGTTACTGGCTATAAACCGGAAAGATGGGAGTGCCTCGGTTCGACGAGTTCCGTCGTTAGGGTCGATGAATCCCAATATTTGGCCAGATGTAAGAGACAATGCGTCAGCCTTAAAAACATGAAGCAACATCCCCATGCATTCTGGAGGGGAAAGCGCAATCGACGCAATTTGAAGTGGGAAAGGAAACTTGTCGCTGGCCCATACGCCCTCGTGCGCTACAACTGGATCAAGACCACTCTCAACTTTGACATTGTAGGCGGCTCTAGCTATCGTTCCGGTACCACAAAAAGGATCAAGGATTGGAGCATTGCGGTCGATCAAAGTCAATCGAACAAGAATATCCGCAAGTGCAGAAGGAGTTGTGAATTGACCCGCCAGCTTCCTTTGATAGGATACGACTGAGGTCTCAAGGAACGTCCTTAATAGATTCTGATCAAGTTCAGAGAAACGGATTTCGGAAAGAAAGGCATTAAGCTGTGTTACCTGTTGCCAGAATGAGTTACTAAGGCAATTTTCGCCAAGAAATGGCTGAAAGACGGTCCAAAAGTCACAATCTTTGGATATGCTTTCGAAAATTAAGCAGGCGTCGCGTACAGAAACAACGTAAGTTATCTTCTCAACCTCTGTTGCCTTGGCGAATCTAGTTTTGATGGCGTGCGCAAACAAGAACCGGTTGATCCAGTTCAAAATTACACGTTTTGCAAGGACGGTGTAAGGGTCTTTCTCCTGTAGGTACTCGCTCTTAACATTGGCCCACCAAATATTCACTTCGGCAGCAAATATAGCATCGGAAACTGATTTTGATTGAATCTCAGTTGCTACTCCACCAGAATTCTCCAGCAACGCGGGAATGATTGAAATGTCAGAAAAGTCTTTGATAAAGTTGCGGCCTTCAAGTGTTCCTTTTTCGAAAAGGCTCTGAAGGTCATCCAGTATCTTTGTCAATAAGCCGACCCACTCTGTTTTGTTGGGTTGGACATGTTCTCGCTTTGTTATTGAGGGCAGGCTTGGCCAGACATGAAATGGTGTGTAATTCTGAAGGTCCGTTGAAAGATAAAGGACTGCCGTATTGGCGTTCCAGATTACAAAACTGTTTAGACGAAGCTTCTTTGCTTTCTCCCTAGCATTCTCAATTAGAGCGGAATCGGTAATTGGGGTATCCGGCATCTTGAGTTCCCATCCTTGCAGGATGGTTGCGCCGGAAGACCCCTCGTAAAGGATAACATCAGGAAAAAGACTTCCTTCTTCTGAAGAGATGGTGCTTTCGCCACCTGCACGTCCGATTATACGCCGTGTTCGAGACAGAAGGAGTCTCGCCTCCGAGATAACGTCGATCGCCCAACTTCTTTCGTTATATCTCATCAGTGACATGTAAATTCCCTGGTGTATCCGTTTGTGCCGCAAGTTGTGGCTCTTGGGTGAAGAGACCGCCCATTTCTCGCCTTACCCGCTCTAATCTTTGCTTGGCAACAGATAGATAGTCGATGTGCTTATGCTTGAAAAGATGCACTTCCTGGTTTTTCTCAATGCCAATGAAATGGCGTTCCTCTTGGACGGCTGCAACAAGAAAGCTACCGCTCCCAAAGGCGTTGTCCATTACAATGTCGCCGGGATTCGTAAACGTGCGTATCAGATAGCGTCCAAGCTCAACGGGTTTCTGAGTGGGATGCCACACTTCTCCTTCACTCTCCGCCGTTTTGAAATAGATAACGTCGGTCGGGTACCGGTCACCATTTGAGCTTTGGACAAGAACTGGCTTAAAACAACCGTAGCTACCAGTGTGTTGGTCTTTCCGCACGCCCTTTGAGTAAGCTTCACCCGGCGACATTTGCGGGTTGTAGGTTGGTTGCCCTCGATAAAAAACACAGATGTCCTCATGCTTGCGAAGAGGCTGTTTCTTGGCGTTCAAAAAGTTCGTGGGTTTGGACTTTACCCAGACGTACTTAAAACGGAACCATCGAGGATTACTGAGGATAAGTCTGGCCGTGAAAATGCCTTGTGAAGTCAGGACAATCGCTCCGCGTTCTTTTATGACCCGCTCATATTGTTCCCATAGTTCCGGCAAGGGAATCAGACTATCCCATTTATTCTGCGTACTGCCATACGGAAGGTCGCACAGGATGAGGTCAACCGATTGCGAGGGAATGTTTTTCATCACCTCAAGACAATCGCCCTGGGTGAGTTGGTCGAGAAAAGGACTCAGATTTTTTTGGTAAGCAATCATTATGGGATAGTCTAGGCTGAAGATGATTTTTTATCAAGCCCAAAGCCAGGAGGAGCGAATTTTCGGATGTGATTCAGAAGGTTTCTCCGAAGAGGTACATGCGGGCGAAGCGGTTGCAGAGTTCGGGGTTGTCGTAGATGAGGGGGACGAGGAAGGCGAGGTTGGCGTCGGGGCGCTGGATGTAGGCGGCGAAGCGGCGGCGCCAGGCGAATTTGAATTCGGTCAGGGCGTCCTGGGGGCGGGGGGCGCGGAGGGCGTCGTCGATGCACTCGGCGGCGACGCGGGCGGAGAGCATGGCGGGGTAGATGCCTTCGCCGGTGGCGGCCGAGACGAAGCCGCCGGCGTCGCCGACCAGGACGACCCGTTTGCCGACGTGGCCTTCGTAGTCGATGGCCCCGCCGGCGGGGACCATTGAAAGGACCGGGGCGGGCAGGCGGCACTTGGCGGGGAGAAGGCCGATGCGTTCGAGGTCGGCGGCCCATTGAGCAAAGAGGGTTTTGGGGTCGCCGGGGCGGTCGGCGCGGCAGCCGAGGCCGAGGTTGACGGAGGCGTGTTTGGGAAAGGCCCAGGCGTAGCCGGAAAGGCCGCCGTAGCCGAGCGAGACGTGGAGGCGGCGCTGCGAGCCGTAGAGGCGGGTGACGGTGCGCGGGTCGAGTTTGATTTCCTGGTAGGCGCAGTTAATGCGGCGCTCGGCGGGCCAGCCGCGCGTGAGGCCGGCGAGTCGGGCGACGGTGGAATCGGCCCCGTCGGCGGCCACGACAACCTGGCAGGTGAAGCGGCGATTGTGGGCGGTGAGGGTGACTTCCTGTTCGCCGGCGTCGAGGGCGGTGACGTCGTGGCGCGGGAGAAACCTGGCCCCAGCGGCAGCGGCCTGGGCGAGGAGAAAGTGGTCGAATTCCTTGCGGCGGACGAGGTATCCGGTGGCGGAGCGCGAGGTGAAGGCGGCCTCTCGGGCGAGGTCGGGACTGTGGAAGACGATGCCGTGGAACCGTTCGTCGACGAAGGTGCGGCGCGCGGCATTGGCGGCGCGGAGCTTTTCGAGTTCGGGGAAGTCCTGGAAGACTTTGAGGTTGACCCACCCGCCGCAGGGTTTGTCGCGGGGGAAGCGGGCGCGGTCGAGGAGGAGGACGCTGCGGCGGCGCTGAGCGAGGAGGCGGGCGCAGGTTGAGCCGGCGGGTCCGGCACCGACGATGATGATTTCGGCGTCCATGAGAAGCAGGCCTCAGACCTCAGGCTTCAGACTTCAGGCGCAGCAGAAAAAACAGAAGAAACAGAAGAAGAAGCACGGGCGACCCATGGGTCGCCCCTACGAACAGCAACAAAAAAAAACAGCCGGACAGGGCAGAGCCCTGTCCCTACGAAAAGAAACAACCACGGCATTATATGTTTCGGCTTGGGTGGCACATACAAAGAAAATGCCGTGGGGCGTTGTTTCGCGGGTGGGGAAACGTATAATGGCGGCATATGGCGGGCGATCATCGATTATTTCCGACCCGCCGATACATTTCATTCATTATCAGGAGGCGGTTATGGCACTACTTGTGATGCGGCTGCTGTTTATTCTGACGCTGGTGGGCGTGGGGCAGGCCCTGAGCACCGACGCGACAAAGCTCCCCTATTTCATCGGGGCGTTCGGGCTGAGCATAGTAATCATCGGGGTGGACGTGCTGGTGCGGCGCAAGAGCGTGGCGGTCCTGTCGGCGATCTTTTTCGGGTTGCTGGCCGGTCTGGTGATGGCGCTATTGTTCGGGGCGGTCATTCGGATTACGACCTGGATACCACAGGACCTGGTCGTGCCGCTGACGATTTTTCTGACGGTGATCCTGAGCTATGCGGCAATAAGCCTGATTATGCAGACGAAGGACGATTTTCGGTTCATCATTCCGTATATCGAGTTTGCCCGCGAGAGCAAGGGGAGCCGGCCGGTGGTGCTGGACACAAGCGTGATCATCGACGGGCGAATCGCGGACCTGTGCGAGACGGGCCTGTTCGACGCGGAACTGGTGGTGCCGCGCTTCGTGTTGCAGGAACTCCAGACCATCGCGGATTCGGGGGACAAGCTGAAACGCAACCGTGGGCGGCGCGGGCTGGACATGCTGAACCGGCTGCAATCGAGCGAAAAGGTGGAGATTCGGATTCACGACCGGGGAGCGGGGGCCGTGGCGGCCCAGGGGCAGGACGTGGACGCCCAACTGGTGACGCTGGCCCAGGAGCTGAACGGGCGGATCATCACGACGGATTACAATCTGAACAAGGTGTCGCAATTCCGGGGCGTGGCCGTGATCAACATCAACGACCTGGGCAACGCCCTGAAGCCGGTGGTCCTGCCGGGCGAGCCGATGAAGGTGACGCTGGTCAAGGCGGGCGAGGAACCGGGCCAGGGCGTGGGGTACCTGGAGGACGGGACGATGGTGGTGGTGGAGGGCGGGCGGGATTTTGTGGGCCAGGAAGTGACGATGACGGTGACGAGCGCGCTGCAGACCAGCGCGGGTCGGATGATTTTCGGAAAGATGGAAGGCGCGGGCGGCAGTCGGGGGAAACCGCGGGCGCGGCCGAGCGGGCCGGACGAGTCGCCCAAGGGCGGCGGCGAAAAATGATGAAGGCGGCGCTGATAATTCCGGCGGCGGGCCGGGGCACGCGGTTCGGTGCGGAGATCAAGAAGCCCTACGTCGAGCTGGGCGGGCGGGCGATTTTTCTGCGGACGCTGGACCGCTTCGCGGGGATCGAAGAGATTTCATTCCGCATCGTGGTGGTCTCGGCGGAAGATCTGGAATTTGTGCGGACGACCTTCGGGGCGGAGCTGGAGCGGCTGGGCGTGGACCGGATTCTGCCCGGCGGGCGTGAACGGTACGATTCGGTGAGCGCGGCTCTGGCGGCTGTGCCGGCGGATTGCGATCTGGTGGCGATTCACGACGCGGTGCGGCCGCTGGTGCCGGTGGCGGCGGTGCGGGAGGCGCTGGAGGTGGCGGAGCGGATCGGGGCGGCGTGCGTGGGAATGCCGCTGGTGGAGACGGTGAAGCGGGCGACGAGCGCGGGGATAATCGAGGCGACGGTGCCGCGCGAACGGCTGTGGGGGGCGCAGACGCCGCAGGTTTTCCGAACGGAGCTGATCCGGCTGGCTTATGGGCGACGGGAAAAGATAGCGGGGGCGTTGACCGACGACGCGCAACTGGTGGAGGCGCTGGGCCATCCAGTGGCGCTGGTGACGGGGTCGCGGGAGAATATCAAGATTACGACGCCGGAGGATTTGCGGCTGGCGGAGGCGCTGTTGGACAAGTAGGCATTGGAATAACTCAGAGCTAAGTTAAGGTTTCCCGGAATTCGAGAACGGCCGCGAAAGACAACATCAGATGGAGGAAAATAGGTGACTGTCCACGGTTTCTTTGGCCGTAAACCCGTGAAACGGGGAACTGGCGGGATATAAGTAAGGTGTCCCCAGAATTCCAAAATCTATTTCTTAAGCTTCCTTTGTGCTCTAGCTGCCATCATTGCAGTGCCTAAAGCCATTAGCGCTAATGAAGCAGGTTCAGGGATTGGCTGGACGTAATCGTTAAGAGTAGTATGACCATAATTATAAATTGCAGTACTACCTCCTACATAAGTATCATGTTCTCCAAATCCCATACCCACTAAGAGATCATCACCGGCAAAATTTGTTCCAAAATCAGTTGTAAATCCAGGAGTCTTAAATGCATTAGCATCAATGAAAAAAAGATTTGAGTCAAAG
>CAIYVX010000032.1 GCA_903929765.1 uncultured Planctomycetia bacterium | reverse complement strand
GGCGTCACTGGGGGGGGGCCGGGCGGGGCGGCACTGGCGAAGGCGAAGCACGCCTTCGGCGAGAATAGCGGCGACTTCCTGGCGGCGTTCCTGTGGGGTGAGTTCGGGCGATTCGAACGGCTGGCGCATTGCGGGCTCCTTTCGGATGTGCCCACAACGGCCTTCGCCTTGCGACCGGCCCATTGTCTGGCGGGATTACGAGGTCCCCCTATTAGTTACATACCCCGTTTGGGTTCGATGTCTCGTAAAATTCCGTCAGAGAAAGTCATAAACCTTTGTGTTAACTGGTGTTAACTGGCGAGAAATTGTCAAAGAGAGAATCAGAGAATTTTTGGCGAAAAGAGTGGAGAGGGGGCGGAAAGAGCGCCGGTTGTGGCGGCCGAGTATTCTCGGATTTGGCTGAGCGGAGAACTCTGCCGAAAGTGGCGGGGTGTGCCGCAACACTCTGCGGGGGCGTATTTACGACGAAAGCCCCGGCCTTCTCAGGTCGGGGCTTTCTGTTAACTGGAAAACCGCGAATAGTTCGCGGATTTTATTTTGGCTCCCCGGCTTGGACTCGAACCAAGAACCTTGCGGTTAACAGCCGCACGCTCCACCATTGAGCTACCGGGGATCGAATTGTCCATCTTCCTTCGGCCCGTACCCCGGACCAAAGACAAACTCACAGAAACACTAATATACCGCGCCGCAGCGGCCTGTCAAGTTTCGTTGCCCGAATGTCGCTGCGCGAACCCGGACGACCGTGTGACCAGCATCACCTGAATACCGCCCCGCCCCGTATACGCTTTTCTTTTCAGTCGGCGAGCTTGTTCTCGCCACAGAAACCACTATAATTCACCGTGCGTGCCAGGCCGTGCTGCCTAGGGCCGGACGGGAAAGGATCGCGATGACCGCAAAGATTATCGACGGGCAGGCCCTGGCAAATACAATTATTAAGGAGCTGGGGCCGCAAATTTTGGAGTTAAAGGCCGCAGGCCGCGCGCCGCACCTGGTCGCCGTGCAGGTTGGCGAGAATGCCGCCAGCCGCGTTTATGTCCGCAATCAGGAAAAATGTTGCCAGGAGGCGGGCGTTTCCTATACCCTGCTCGAACTGCCGGCCGAGACGACGACCGAGGCCCTGACCGCCCGGATTGAGCAACTCAACGCCGATCCGAAAGTGACCGGGATCATCCTCCAGATGCCGCTGCCCCAGGGCCTCAACGCCCGCGAGATGCAATGGCGGATCGCGCCGCTCAAGGACGTCGAGGGGATGAATCCGGCGAACATGGGCTACGTCGTCTATGGGCGGCCGCGGCTGGCGCCCTGCACGGCCATGGCGGTGTTCGAGCTGGTGAAGTTTTCCGGGACGGAGATTAAAGGGGCCGAGGTTTGCTTGGTCGGCCATAGCGAAATCGTCGGCAAGCCGGCCACCATGCTCCTGCTCGACGCGTTCGGCACCACGACAACCTGCCACATTGCCACGCGCGACGTGAAGTCGCACACGAAACTGGCCGACATTCTGATCGTGGCCGTGGGCAAGGCGGGCCTGATTAAGGCTGATATGATCAAGCCCGGCGCGACGGTCATCGATGTGGGCATCAATCGCGTGAACGTACTCGATGCGGCGGGCCAGCCGGTGCTGGACGACAAAGGCAAGCCGAAGAAAAAAACGGTCGGCGACGTGGAGTTCGAGGCGGCCTGCCAGGTGGCCGGGGCGATCACGCCGGTGCCCGGCGGCGTCGGCCAGGTGACGACGGCGATTCTGCTGCGGAATACGGTGGCCGCCGCTCGGTTGCAAGCGCAGGCTTGATGAAATTCTTTTGAAGGGCAGAGCGATCTGATGATCGAGCCGCAACTTCCACTGTTCGATTTCAGCTCAAGCCAGGACAGGGCAGAGACAAGCTCTGCCCCTACAATCGCAACGACATCTCCCGGCGGCGCGCGGGGCCGCGTCCTGGTCGTCGGCGGTGGCATCGCCGGCATGCAGGCGGCGCTCGATCTGTCGCAGTCCGGCTATTACGTCTACCTGGTCGAAAAGAAAAGTGCCATCGGCGGCGTCATGGCGGCGCTCGATAAAACCTTCCCGACCAACGACTGTGCCATGTGTACCATCAGCCCCAAGTTGGTCGATATCGGTCGCAGCGATAATATCGAAATACTTACTCTTTCGCAAGTGACCGCCGTCGCGGGCGAGGCCGGGGCGTTCCGCGTCCGCGTTCATCGCGATCCGAGTTTCGTCTGTGAGGATTTGTGCAAGGGCTGCAGCGACTGTGCCCAGGCCTGCCCGATTCGTCGGCCGAACGAGTTCAATCGCGGCATCGACCAGCGAAAAGCCATCAGCCGGCTCTATCCGCAGGCAGTGCCGAACGTGTCCGTCATCGAGCGGAAAGGTCTGCCGCCGTGTCAGGACGGGTGCCCAGCGGGGACGAGCGTCGAGGGCTATGTGGCGTTGCTGCGCGAAGGCCGCTACGCCGAAGCATACAATCTGATTCTCGAAACCAATCCGTTTCCGGCGATCTGCGGGCGGATTTGCGACCATCCGTGCGAAACGGTCTGCCGGCGGGCGAAGGTGGACGACCCGCTGGCCATTCGCGACCTCAAGCGGTTTATCGCCGACTGGGCGGCTCGAGAGGGCCGGGGACTGGACAACGAAACACTGGCGGCTGGCCCGTTTGCAGCGCGGCTGGCGGACGAGGATTCGCGGAAGGCGAACCAGGGCCGCCGCGTGGCCATCGTCGGCGCCGGGCCGGCGGGCTTGTCGTGTGCGGCGCGGCTGGCGGCGCTGGGCTATGCTCCGTTGGTCTTCGACCGGTCGTCAACGCCCGGCGGCATGATGGTTCACGGCATCCCGCAATTCCGTCTGCCGCGCGACGTGATCAGTCAGGAAATCGAGGCCATCAAGCGACTCGGCGTCGAACTCCGTCTCGGCCAGGAACTCGGAAAAGATTTCACGCTCGAATCGCTGCGCCAGGACGGTTTCGAGGCGACGTTCATCGCCACGGGGCTTTACAAGTCGCGCGGCCTCGGCCTCCAGGGCGAGGACGCGCCGAACGTCATCGACGCTCTCAAGCTCCTGAAAGTATCCAGCCAGGGCACGGCCGGCAAACTCACAGGCCGCGTTGTTGTCTTCGGCGGGGGCAACGTCGCCATGGACGCGGCGCGGACGGCCTTGCGTCTCGGTGCCGGACACGTCATCCTTGCCTATCGACGCAGCTTGGAAGAAATGCCCGCCCAGAAGGACGAGATTGCCGAGGCAAAGGAAGAGGGTGTGGAGTTTATGCTGCTCACCAACCCCGTGGCTTTCTTGCCGGGTGAGGGCGGCCGCATTCGGGCCGTCAGATGTCAGCGCATGGACTTGGGCGAGCCGGACGCGTCGGGCCGGCGGCGGCCGGTGCCGGTCAAAGGTTCGGAATTTGAATTCGCCTGCGACACGATCATTCTGGCCATCGGCCAGATGCCGGAGGAGAAGCTCCAGGGCGCGCTGGCCCCAACGACCTTTGCCTCCGATGGCACCATCGTGGCCGACCAGTTGACCCTGGCCACTTCGGTCCCCGGTCTCTACGCCGGCGGCGACGTGGCCGGCCTGTTCGGCTCGGTGATCACGGCGGTCGCTTCCGGCAACCGCGCCGCCCTGAGCATCGACAATCAGCTTCACGACCGTCCTCTCGGCGAAGGCCAGATTCCGCTGGAGAATCCGGCGCATTATCAGGACGTGGCCGACAAGCCCATCGACGAGGACGTCGAGCCGGCCCCGCGGCGGCACATCAAAATCCGCCCGGCCCGGGAGCGGGCCCGCGATTTTGCCGAAATCTCTTCCGGCTACACCGAAGAAGAGGCGAAGGCCGAGGCGGCGCGGTGTCTGGAATGTGCGGTCTGCTCCGACTGCCATGCGTGCGTCAAGGCCTGCAAGGCCAATGCCATCAACTTCGACGCCAAGCCCGAGGATCGCGATCTGGAGGTCGGCGGGATTATCCTTTCTCCGGGCTACGAGGTCTTCGATGCGGCCCGCAAGGGCGAGTACGCCTACGGCCGCGCCGCCAACGTCATCACCAGCATGGAATTCGAGCGGTACCTCAGCGCCAGCGGCCCGACCACCGGCCACGTGGTTCGCCCCAGCGACGGGCGCGAGCCGAAGCGGTTGGCCTTCATCCAGTGCGTCGGCTCGCGCGACGAGACGCCGCAGGGCAAACCCTATTGTTCCGGTGTCTGCTGCATGTACGCCACCAAAGAAGCCATGGTGGCCATGGATCACGCCAAGGGGCTGTCCACTTCGATTTTCTACATCGACGTGCGGGCCCACGGCAAGGGCTACGAAAATTATTACCTCCGGGCCAAGGACGTGCTCGGCGTGCGCTACGTCCGGTCGATGGTCTCCTCGCTGAAGGAAGATCCGAGAACCAGGAACGTCACGGTGCGCTACACGGCCAACGGCCAGGTGCAGCAGGAGGAGTTCGATCTGGTGGTGCTGGCCGTGGGCCTGGTTCCGCCGGACAAGCTGGGCGAACTGGCCAAAGCCACGGGCGTTGCCCTCGGCCAGGACGGTTTCATCGCCACGCGCGACGTTTCGCCGATTGAAACTTCGCGGCGCGGCGTACTCGCCTGCGGTGCTGCTCGCGGCCCGATGGACATTCCCGACAGCGTGACCGACGCCAGCGCCGCCGCGGCTCGGATGTCGGCCCTGTTGCCCGACGGGCGGTGGACGGCCACGGCGAAAAAAGAATATCCGCCGGAGCGCGACGTGACCGGCGAAGAGCCGCGCATCGGCGTTTTCGTCTGTCATTGCGGCAACAACATCGCCGGTGTGGTCGCCGTCAAGACGCTGGAAGAATACGCCCGCACTCTGCCCGGCGTGGCCTACGCGACGACGCTCCTCTATTCCTGTTCGCCGGACGGGCTGAACGAACTCAAACGCGCCATTGTGGAAGAGAAGTTGAACCGCGTCGTAGTGACTTCCTGCACACCCCGGACGCATGGGCCGATTTTCATGGAGGCCTGCCGCGAGGCGGGCCTCAATCCGTTCCTCTTCGAGATGGGCAACATTCGCGACCAGTGCTCGTGGGTCCATAGCGACGAGCCGGAAGCCGCGACGAAGAAAGCCATGCGAATTTTGGCCGGGACGGTGGCCAAGAGCCGGCTCCTCAAACCGTTGCACAAACAGGATGTGGAACTGGAGCACCGGGCCTTGGTCCTGGGCGGCGGGGCGGCGGGGATGGCAGCGGCGCTGGAGATCGCCGACCAGGGCTTCGCGGTCGATCTGGTCGAGCGCACCGGCAAGCTGGGCGGCGAGGCCGGCCACCTCTGGAAATCTTCCGCCGGCGAAGACGTGCCGGCGCGCCTGGCCGAGATGGAAAAGGCCGTCACCAGCCACACCAACATCACGTTGCATCTTAATACAGCTCTGAAGGAAACGACCGGCTTTGTCGGCAACTTCGCTTCGACGCTGGCCAGCACCGCCGGCGAGGGCGAGACGACGGTGAAGCACGGCGTGATCGTGGTGGCCACGGGGGCGAGGGAATATGAGCCGCCGGCCGGGGAATTCGGCTGGGGCCATCCGCGCGTCACAACGCAGAAAAATCTGACCGTTGCCCTGCGCGACAAAAAACTCGACCTGTCCGCCCTCGGCTCGGTGGTCATGATTCAGTGCGTCGGTTCGCGGAATAAAGAGCGACCGTCCTGTTCCCGCGTCTGTTGCACCACGGCCGTGCAGAACGCCATCGCCATCAAGGAAGCCTCGCCGAACACAAACGTCTATGTTTTGTACCGCGACATGCGGACCTTCGGCTTCCGCGAACTGCTCTACGCTCAGGCCCGCAAGCTCGGCGTGATCTTCCTCATCTTCGAGCAGGAGAATCCGCCCAAGGTCGAGGCCAATGGCCGCGCCCGCGTCCTGGTCCGTGACGAGCGCTCGGGCGAGAATCTCTCCATCGACGCCGGTCTGGTTGTTCTCTCAACCGGCATCCGCGACGGCGAGACCAACGACGCCACCGCCAAGCTCCTGAAGGTGCCGCTCACGACCGAAGGATTTTTCCTCGAAGCCCACATCAAGCTCCGTCCGGTCGATTTCGCCACCGAAGGCGTCTTCGTCGCCGGCCTGGCCCACGGGCCGAAGTTTTTCGAGGAATCGATTGTCCAGGCCCAGGCCGCCGCCGGCCGCGCTGCCACCATCCTCAGCCAGAAAATGATGAGCGTCGGCGGCTCGATCAGCGTGGTCGATAAGGATCGCTGCGCCGCCTGTCTGACCTGTGTGCGAAATTGCCCGTACAACGTGCCGCGCATCCGCGATGGCGTGGCCTACATCGAGCCGGCGGCCTGCCAGGGTTGCGGCATCTGCGCCGCCGAGTGCCCGGCCAAAGCCATCGAACTGGCCAGCTTCACCGATGCCCAGGTTCTGGGTTCCGAAAAGGCCATCATGGAGGCGTCGAAGTGAGCTTCGAACCGAAAATTATCGCCCTGTGCTGCAACTATTGTGCGTACACCGCCGCCGACCTGGCCGGCAGCACGCGACTTAAGTATCCGACCAACGTGACCATCGTCCGCCTGCCCTGTACCGGCAAGGCCGACGTGATTCACATCCTCAAAGCGTTCGGCGACGGGGCCGACGGTGTTTACGTCGCCGGCTGCCACGAAGGCGATTGCCACTTCATCAGCGGCAACCTCCGGGCCAAAAAACGAGTGGCCTATGCGAAGATTCTTCTCCAGGATGCGGGCATCAATCCGGACCGCCTGGAAATGTTCAACCTTTCGGCGGCCGAGGGCCCGCGCTTCGCCGAGATCGCCACCGAAATGACCGCGAGGATTCGATCCCTGGGACCGTGTGAAGTGGCCACGCACGTGCCGGCCAAACCCAAGCCCCCGGCGCCGCCCGCCGAGGCTGAGAAAAAAGTGCCGCCTAAAACTGAGCCGAAAAAAGAGGAAGCCAAAGCATGATCATTGCGGAACGAAAACCGTTCGACGAACTCTTTGAAATGATCCGGCCCTACGACCGGATTCTCGTCCTCGGTTGCGGCGGCTGCGTCACGGTCTGCTGCTCCGGCGGCGAGAAGGAAACCGGCCTTCTGGCCGAGGAGTTGCGCCTGGCCTGCGCCACGCACGGCCTGACGAAAACTTTTTTCGAGGGCACGCTCACCCGCCAGTGCGATCCGGAGTACATGGAAGAAATCAAAACGCCGCTCGACCAGGTCGATGCGATTCTGACCCTGGCCTGCGGCGTGGGCTGCAACTTCGTGACCGAGCGGATCAAGGAGCGGCGCGTCGTTGTCCTGCCCGCCGTCAATACCACCTTCTATGGCGCCACGGAAGAGCAGGGGGTCTGGGCCGAGAAGTGCGTCGGGTGCGGCAATTGCATTCTGCATCTCACCGGCGGCCTGTGCCCGATGGCCCGTTGTGCCAAGAACATTTCCAACGGTCCCTGCGGTGGCTCCAATCGCGGCAAGTGCGAAATCCGCCAGGAGATCGATTGCATCTGGGCGAAAATAATCGAACGGATGACCGAACTCGGCCGCCTTGATGAGTTGGAAAAAATCGAACCCCCGCGCGACTGGTCGAAGACGCGTCACGGCGGGCCGCGCAAGATCGTACGGGAGGATCTCAAACTATGAAGTCAGGAAGCAACCTCGAACAGCTTCTGGCTCGCGGCGAGTTCGTCGTCACCGGCGAACTCGGGCCGCCCATGGGCGCCGGCCTGGCCGCCATCGAGAAGAAGGCCGAATTTCTGCGCGGCCACGTCGACGCCATCAACGTCACCGACAACCAGACCGCCGTGGTCCGCATGTCCAGCGTCAGCGTCGCCTCGCATCTGGTCCGCCTCGGCCTGGAGCCGGTGATGCAGATGACCTGCCGCGACCGCAACCGCATCGCCATTCAGAGCGACCTGCTGGGCGCCTCGGCTCTGGGCATCAAAAACTGTCTCTGTCTGGCCGGCGATCACCAGTCCTTCTCCCGCGCCGGGAAGCTCCTGGGCCACCCGGGGGCCAAGAACGTCTACGACCTCGACTCGCTCCATCTTCTGATGACCCTGAAGACCATGCGCGACGAAAACCGTTTTCTCGGCGGCGACCCGATCGAAGAAGGGATGCCCTGCCGCATGTTCATCGGCGCCGCCTGGACCCCGCTGGCCGAACCGATTCCGTTCCGTGTCATCCGCCTCGGAAAGAAATCGAGGGCCGGAGCCGATTTCGTTCAGACTCAGGGCGTCTTCGACGTGGCCCAATTCGCCGAACAGATGAAGAAGGTTCGCAATCGCGGCATTCACGAACAGACGGCCATCCTGGCCGGCATCATCGTGCCCAAAACTGCCGGCATGTTGAAGTATATGAATAAATCCGTCGCCGGTGTCACGGTGCCCGAGGCGTTGATCAAACGCTTCGAGGGCAAGAAAGGCCCCGAAGCCACCGCCGAAGGCATAAAGGTCACGGCCGAACTGATCAATCAAGTTCGCGAAATTGAAGGCGTGCGCGGTGTCCACCTCATGGCCATCGAGTGGGAACACAAGATTCCCGAAATCGTCACCGCCGCCGGCCTCCTGCCGCGGCCAAAGATCGAATCCTGAAAGGAACCCCGTTATGGTTAAACGTAAACTCCGTGTTCTTGTTCTCGGCGCTCATCCGGACGATGCGGAATGGTTCTGCGGCGGCACTTTGGCCCGTTTCGCCAAGGAAGGCCACGCCGTTGTTATTGCCCACGTCTCGAACGGCAACAAAGGCTCGTTCCGCTACACCAGCGAGGAACTGGGCAAAATCCGCCGCCGGGAATCCATCGCAGCCGCCAAGGTCGTCGGCGCCACCAGCCTGACCTGCGACCTGCCCGACGGCGAGGTCGTCGTCAATGTCGAGCATGAGCGCCGCATCACCGAGATCATCCGCCAGGCCCGCCCCGACGTGATGATTGCTACCGATCCCAACGATTATCACGGCGACCACCGCGCCGTCGGCGAAATGGCCGCCCACTGCACCTACATGGCCACCTGCCCGCTCTACAAAACCGCCTCGCCCTTCCTGGAAAACCTGCCGGTGCTCTACTATTGCGACACGCTCTCGAGCGTGAATTTCGCGCCGACGGAGTTCGTCGACATCACCGATTTTATCGACACGAAAATCCGCATGATGATGGCCCACAAGAGCCAGGTGGAATGGATCGCCGCCCGGGCCAAAGCCAACGCCCGGGACTTCCTCGCCGAAGAATTTAAGGCCGTGGCTCACACCCGCGGCTCACAGTGCGGCGTCCGCTACGCCGAGGCTTTCCGCATCTGTCCGGCCGCCGGTCGGGCCATCACCTACCGCCTCCTGCCGTAGCCGCCCCTTGATTCCTCAGCCGTCTTGCGTTATCGTCACTCTCTCGGGCGCTTAGCTCAGTTGGCTAGAGCACGTCCCTTACAAGGACGGGGTCACAGGTTCGAGCCCTGTAGCGCCCACTCTTTTATTTCTTCCGCGTCGTGCCGAAACAGGAAGGCCGGTCTTGACCGCAGAGAATAAACCAGCCTCACCCTCGTCCTCCGACGCCGCCATCGATCCCTATCTCGCGTGGCTCGGGGTCAAGACCGCCGAGCGGCCGCCGTCATGCTACGCGCTACTGGGCTTGCGGGAACTGGAAAACGATCCCTCCGCCATCGCAGCGGCGGCGCGCCAGGCCCGCAAAACGGTTCGGGCCTACCAGATTGGCAAATACCGCAAGGAGGCCCTGGCCGTCCTGCGTGAAATCGGCGAGGCGGCTGAAGTCCTGCTGAATCGGGAGAAGAAAACCGCCTACGACCAGGAGCGGCTGCGCTTTGCGACTGCGGCGGCGAAGGCCGCTTTTACTCCGCCGGTCCCCGGTCGCCCGCCCGAGGAGGCCCTGGCCCAGTGGCTCGCGCGAGCCGAACAGGCCGGCCTGCCCACGCTCATGCTGCTCCCCGACCTGATGCGCTGGTGCCTGGAACAACCGACCGCCTGGCCCGCGCTCGGACCTGGGAACGTCCCGCTGCCGCTGGGCCTCTGGATTTATTTCGAGACGGCCGTGGTCGGCCAGTGCGTCGAGCGCCGCTCCCTCGACCTGCGCGTCGCTGCCGTCAAGCGGCTCCAGCAACTCTTCGGCATCAGCGAGCAGCTTTCGCGGATTATCAACCTCGACATCGGTCGCCGGCCCCAGGCCTTCGCCGAAAGTGATGTGGTGGTCCTGGCCGCCGAGCGCCCGCGCGAATTGATGCAGCAATGGCTCGACCGGCTGGCCCTGCGGCACGTCGATCTCACGCCCGATTCCAAAATCTACACGGCTCTGGCCCAACTCCTGGGTCTCGTCAACGAAAACGGCCAGACCGTCGCCGACCCGGTCCGGCCGCGAACCCTGCGTCCTCCCGAGCCGTCCGGGGCAGGGCGGGTGCTGCTGGATTTAATTCGCCTGACCGAGCGGTTTACCGACTCTGCCGCCGACCTGTGGGCCAGGTACCCAACGTCATCTTTTGTCATCCTTGCCGCCGTGGGCATCATGCTGCTGATTGTTCTGCTGCTGGCCTTCTTCTAATCCTGGCTTCACTTCCCGCATTGGGCACGCTGCTTCTCGATGATCGCCCACAGTTGCTTATTGCCCGGTTCGATCCGCCGTTCAATGGCATCCAGGAAATCCCTGGCCTCCTTCAGATGTTTCTTGCCCCCCTGAACCTCGGCCAGCGCCGCATCAGAATAGAGCTTCAGGATGCCGTGCTGGGGATCGTATAAAAGTTCGTGTCTCGCGGCCTCCAGAGTCTTCATGGCCTTGTTGCCGTCGTCCGTGGGCAGGAACCCGCCGTAATAGGCCTTCGCTTCCTCGAACTTTTTGACCGCCGTGTACAGGGCCAGGTCCGCCCCGGGCACGTCCTTGCGTTGGTAGTTGATGTAGGCATCTTTGAGCCTTTCGGCGCCGATGTTCTGGTTCCGCTCTGGCGGATTGTTCGCCAGAGGCGTCATGTACTCCTTGTCGAAATACTGCCGCAACTCCGACTCGGTCAGGTACCGATGCGACGGGTCACTCCGGTTGGTGTCGTTTTTGCTGGTCTTAACACCGATCAGGATGGCTATGGTTACGCAGACCAGCAGCCAGACGCCCAACCCGATGACCCACTTGCGCCGCTTCCGCAAAGTATCGCTGAGAACCTGACCGGCGCTCTGCGGCGGGGCCTCCGGCTCATCCTCCACTTCCTTTTCCGCCTGCGTCTGGCGGGCCCGCCGTCGAATCACCGGACCGACGCTCACCTGCTCCGGCTCCTTCAGCAGAAACTTCAGTTTCGTCTCCGCCCCCACCTCCAGCACGTCGCCGCTCCTGAGTACGATCCGATCCGCCTTCTGCCGGTTGACCCAGGTGCCGTTCTCGCTCAGGTTCGTGTACACCCATTCGTCCTGGTGCTGCTCGAACTGGCCGTGTTCCCGCGAGACGGTCTGGTCGGCCAGAACGATGTCGCAACCTTCCTGCCGGCCGATCATGGTAATGATCCGCGTCAGCGGATAGCTCTGGCCCTTGTTCGGCCCGGCCGTCGCCTCCAACTCGGCCTGGAGCCGCAACTTCTCTTTGGCCGGGGTCGGGGCCGATGGCTGCGCCGCCGCTGCACCATCCTTGCGGACAGCCAGGTCCTTGTTTTGATCTTCGTCGCGCGGTCTTTTGCGTAACACCGCCGTCTCCTTTCTCACTCCTCCCCCTTGGGGGAGGGTGGCGGCTTCAGCCGCCGGGTGAGGGTTGCTGTTTCTTCTTCACCCCTCTCCCTTGAGGGGAGAGGGTAGGGTGAGGGTGTGCTGTTTCTTTTGCTGCTTCTTCTTCACTCCGCCGCGCATTCTAGCCCGCGCCGACACCCCGGTCAAGTTTCGTCAATTGACAGTTCGCGCTCTTAACCTATAATCGGGCGGTCCGGCGGGGTGCCGGCAAGGCGGTCTGTAATAAGGAAAGGCGGTTTCATGGGCGAGGGCGATTCAAAAATGAGCCGCGCCGTCGGCATCGATCTGGGCACCACGCTCTCCAGCGTCGCCCAGGTTCACGAAGCCGGCGAGCCGGTCGTGCTGCCCAACGCCGAAGGCGAACTGCGTACGCCGTCGATCGTCTTTTTCGGACCGGAAAACGTCCTCGTCGGCCAGGACGCCCTGCGCGAAGCCCTCGTCAACCCCGAACGCGCCGTCTTCAACGTCAAACGCTCCATGGGCGACTCCAAATTCCATTTCGCCGTCGACGGCGAAAATTACACGCCCGAATCGGTCAGCGCCCTGATTCTCCGCAAGATCACCCAGGACGCCGCCCGCCACGTCGGCCCCATCGAACGGGCCGTCATCACCGTCCCCGCCTATTTCGACGACGCCCGCCGCAAAGCCACCGAAGACGCCGGAGCCATCGCCGGTCTCCAGGTCATCGACATCATCAACGAGCCGACCGCCGCCGCCCTGGCCTACGGGTTCAGCGGCCGCGGGCAGGACGGCGTCTTCATCGTCTACGATCTCGGCGGCGGAACTTTCGACGTGACCGTCATCGAAAAGCGCGGCCACGAACTCATCACCCTGGCCACCGACGGCGACGTCCAGCTCGGCGGCAAGGATTGGGACGAGCGGCTCGTCAACGAGCTGGCCCGGCGCTTTTGCGCGGAGTTCAAGGTCGATCCTCGCCAGGACAGGTCTGCATTGGCTTACCTCAACCTCACCGCCGAGGAGGCCAAGAAAGCCCTCAGCCGCCGCCAGTCCACCCGCGTGCCCGTTTCCTACAAGGGCCACTGGGGCAACTACGAAGTCACCCGCGAGGAGTTCGAATCGCTCACCGCCGACCTCCTGGCCATGACCCAACTGACCACCGACCTCGTGCTCGAAGAAGCCGGCGTCACCTGGTCCGGCGTGCAGCGGGTGGTCCCGACCGGCGGCTCGACGCGCATGCCCGCCGTGATGAAACTCCTGGAACAGATGAGTGGCCGGCCGGTCGAACTCTCCGTCCCGGTCGACGACGCCGTGGCCATGGGCGCCGCCATTCATGCCGCCATCATCGAGTTCCACAGCCAGGACCGCCTGACCGAATACAGCGCCGAAGTCGCCGCCAAGCTCGGGCGCATTCACACCAGCGACGTGGCCGCCCACGCCCTGGGCCTGATTATCAAGGACCACCAGACCCTCGAATATCGCAACGACGTGATCATCGGCAAAAATTCCCGCCTCCCGGCCAGCATCGCCAAAAATTACCAAACGGCCGTCGACGGCCAGCAGTCCATCGTCATGCAGATCGTCCAGGGCGACGCGCCGCACCCGGAGGCCTGCATCACGCTCGGCCAGTTCCGCGTCACCGGCCTCCCGGCCGGCCGCCCCGCCGGCGCTCCCGTCAAAGTCACCTTCAGCTACGACGCCAAGGGCCGCGTCCACATCACCGCCCTCGACGTCCAGACCGGCCAGACCATGACCACCGAAATGGCCCGCTCCGGCGGCCTCGACGCCCAGACCGTCACCGACGAAGCCCGGCGGCTGTCGCTGAAAAGCGTGGAATAAAACAGATTCCACAAGGTTTGCTTGGGCGGTCGGGGGAGAGGAATTTAATAGGTGGCTGTCCCGGGTTTCTACTTGGCAGAGGAGGACAGTGCGATGTTAATGACACACGAATGCAAGAAAGTCGCTATTCTCGCGTCGTTATGGATATGCTTATGCATATCGCTATGCAACTGTCATTCCGATGCACCAGGTCGGATAATCGGGGACAGTATACCATTTAATCTCATGCGGCCCAGTAATAGGTGACTGTCCCGGGTTTCAGACCATGACCACCGAAATGGCCCGCTCCGGGGGCCTCGACGCCCAGACCGTCACCGACGAAGCCCGGCGGCTGGCGCTGAAAAGTGTGGAATAAAAGGACAGTAAATTAGAAATAGGTGACTGTCCCTGGTTTCCCAGTAGGAGAAGCTGACATGAAGTGTCCTGGATGTGGCGAGAAGCTCCCCTTTGCCATCTGGCCATGGGACGCGTTCGGTGCTACGCGGCGCAATCGACTTGGCATCTGGCCATTCGGAAGAAGATGCTGCGGGTGCGGTGCGGAACTCCGGTGCAACACATGGATCACAGTGACGGGGGTTGGCACAGCTTTTTTGATTGGTATCGCCGACGAGATCTGCCGGCGATTCGCGGTGCCAGCTGTATTGGGACTGGTGTCGATCGTTGCGGTGGGAGTCTTAGGGCTGTCCGCTATGGGTATCGCCTGGGGGAAGGGGCCATACGTCCTGAGGCGTGTGTCCAAAAAGGACGGTACCTAGTATAGTGATTTTATCGGCGTCGCCGGTCGCTCCGCGCCCGCTTGGAATTCCGGGGACGCCTTACTTATCTGTGGTTTCGGGAGTCAAACAGTCCGTCATTTTCCTGCTGGGCTTTTAGCCGCTACGCGGCTGTGAGAAGCAGCAACAGTGATAGAAGAAACAGCATCCTCCAGCAGTGTTGCGGGCTTCACCGATTAAAAATGCGGTTGTTTGTCTTGCCTTCTTGGGCTACAATTACAGTGTACCTCATGGCTCAAGAGCATAGGGGCGATGAAAGTGCGCACAAGCTTTTGCTTCTGAGCCGATTTTTCCCGAAATTTTGGCCCGGATTCGGCGTTTAAGTCAATTGGGGCGGAGATTTTTATGGCGGACCAGAAAGAAGCTCTGACGGCGGAGATGATTGATCCGGCTGAGATCTTCCGGCGGACTCTGGCCAAATTTCTCGGACCCATTCAAGCCTACCTCGCCGACCCCTCGGTCGTCGAAGTGATGATCAACGGACCCGACGAGATTTTCATCGAGAAGCATGGCCAACTGGTCAAGACCGACGCCCGCTTCGAAAACGAAGAGACCCTCATCGCCGCCATTCGCAACCTGCTCCAATTCGTCGGCAAGCGCCTCGCCCCCGACTATCCCATGATCGACGCCCGCCTGCCCGACGGCTCGCGCGTTCACGTCGCCATGCCGCCGTGCAGCCGCATCGGCCCTTGCATGACCATCCGCAAGTTCGCCAAGGAAGGCTTCTCCGTCGATTACCTGGTCGAGTGCGGCACCTTGACCACGATGGCCCTCGATTATCTCCGCGTGGCCATAGAGACCGAAAAGAACATCCTCTTCGCCGGCGGCACCTCCAGCGGCAAGACCTCCGTCCTGAACACCCTGGCCACCTTCATCCCGCCGCAGGAACGCATCATCGTCATCGAGGAATCGAGCGAACTTCAGCTTCGCCAGCCCCACGTCATCCAGCTCGAAACGCGCGGCCCCGACCGTTACGGCAAAGGCGCCATCGACATTCGCGAACTCTTCCGCAACAGTCTCCGCATGAGGCCCGACCGCATCATCGTCGGCGAAACGCGCGGCGGCGAAGCCCTCGACCTGATTCAGGCCCTCACCAGCGGCCACGGCGGCTCCATGTCCACCATGCACGCCGACACGCCCACCGACGCCCTCAACCGCCTCGAAACCATGGCCCTGATGAGCGACGTGGCCATTCCCCTCAACGCCCTGCGCACCCAGATTTCCTCCTCCATCGACATCGTCGTCATCATGTCGCGCTTCCACGACGCCTCGCGCCGCGTCGTCCAAATCACCGAAGTCCTGCCCGTCGATGCCGAGTACCGCTACCAGATGAAAGACATCTTCACGCTGAAACTCCCCGAGGGCGGCCGGAAGATTGAGGAGGGCGTCCTGGCCTGGACCGGCGCCCGCACGGCCCTCCTGGACGAAGTCCAGGCCCGCGTCCTCGCCCAGGATCTGCCGAGTTTGGCACCCTTTTTTGCCGATACTAAGAGTGTGAGCCAACCATGAGCGCCGCCCGGAACTTTATTCTCCGTTGTCGCGACGCCGCCTTGCGGTTGCACCGCGATGAGCGCGGCGGTATGATGGACTACCTGCTGGTTCTGGCCGCGGTCGGCATCCCGCTGATTGTGCTCTCGGGCGCCATGATGAAAATCCTGACCAATTACTACGCCATGCTGGCTTTTCATGTAGGCTGGCCGTTTCTGTAACCGGCGATTTTTTTTGAAGGAGAGATGTTATGTCAAGATTCGTGAGTTTGCTGGCCAGGCTGCACCGCGATGAGCAGGGAGCCGAAAAGGTCGAATACCTGCTGATCCTCGCCGCCGTGGCCCTGCCGCTGCTGGGTATCATCATTATTTACCGCGACAAGCTGACCGACTGGATCTCGTCGGTCTGGGAAACGGCTCAGGGCAAGGCGGACTCGGGATCTGGCGCGCTCCAATAATCCGCTCACGCAAGGGAGCAGGGCGGACCGATGGAGCTTCTCGCTGATCTCGTTCTGGTGGCCGTGCTGATTTGTGCTGCCGTCACGGACCTCCGGACGGGGCGCATCTACAACCGGCTCCTTTATCCGGCCCTGGCCGTGGGCCTGGCCCTCGGCGTTTTGGCCGGGGCCGTCTCTTCACCGGATCATTGGGCCGGCGCTCTGGCCGGCTTGAAGAACCATGCCTACGGCGCCGGACTGGCCTTCGTCGTGCTGTTCTTCTGTTTCGCCCTGGGCGGCATGGGCGGCGGCGATGTCAAGCTTATGACCGTCGTCGGCGCCTTCACCGGTCTGGACCACGGCGGCCAGAGCTTTTTCATCGTCTGGGCCATCTTTTACTCCTTCGCCGTCGGGGCTACGCTCGGAATCCTGGTGGCCCTCTGGCGGCGCGTTCTTCCGGAGACCGTCCTGCGCACCTGGTGGGCCTTGAGGGTCCTGGCCTTGCCCGGAAACACGCTCCAGGACGCCCAGTTCGAGAAGCCCGGCATCCGCGTGCCCTTCGGTTTTGCCACCGCCGTCGGCACAGTCTGGCTCCTCTCCGAAAACTATTCCGGCGTTTCGCTGGCTTCCCTGGTCGGCCGTTTGTGGGGGTATACGCCATGAGCACCAAATCAAAATGGATCGTCGGCCTGGTTTTCCTGGCGGCCGTCCTTTTGCTTATGGTCCTGATCTACCTGCCGCTGTTGCGCCACCCGCAATCCTTCCGCGCCGCCGTCACCTCGCCGCTGGCCGTGGCCTCCATGTCGCTGATTATCGCCTGCCTGCTCGTGCTCGGCCTGCTCTGCCTTTACCTCAAGCGCTGCACCGACCGGCCGCACGCGCCGCTCCAGAAGTTTTTCAGCGACGAGGGCGGCACCGCCGCTTTCGAGTTTCTCCTCGGCATGCCCTTCATCCTCATGATTCTCCTGCTCGTTCTCGAATGCGCCCTGCTCTGGAACGCCAACATGGTCATCCACTACGCCGGTTTCGCCGCCACCCGCACCGCCATTACCACCGTCGAATCGAATATTATCGTGACAAACCCCGATCCCTCAGACCCGCCCGATCAGTCCGACGGTTCCGGCCCTTA
The DNA here is from genome assembly GCA_903929765.1 of uncultured Planctomycetia bacterium. GTDB lineage: Bacteria > Planctomycetota > Phycisphaerae > FEN-1346 > JAACEH01 > CAIYVX01. The sequence continues at coordinate 26,753 of CAIYVX010000032.1, read as the reverse complement.
TTCCGGCGAAGCAGGCTACATGGTGAACAACAACTACCCGCCGAATCTGCAGCCAAACGTCTCGCCGCCTCTACCGCTATCGCTCAAAATGACCCGCATTCATCGCGCCGCCGCCATTGCCCTTACCCCAATCTCCGACGAATACCCCACCAGCGAGTGCGACGACTGGGACATTCCTGGCGTCCGCGACTTACCTGATGTTATCGCCAACGGCATCACTTCGGCCATCCAGAACGCCGGCTCCAGCGATCCCAACCAGCCCTGGCCTCTGCACGTCTCCAAAAAATACTCCTATGCCTGGGCCAACAGCACCATTACCCTGGTCCCGCCCTATCATTGGCAGAATCATGCCGATCCGACCGCCATCGGCAACCCCAACAACGGTTGCCCTTATTACCAATTGCACAATACAACCTGGAACTCAGCAACAGATAATTATAACCAAATTTCTTGGTGTCCATATTATAACTACGAGTTTACGGCGAGCGCCCTGATCCTGGACTACGCCTGGAACGAACCGTTGACCGTCACCTTGACCTACTATTTTCCACTGGAAATCCCCTACGCCAACGCGGTGCTCAACAAACTCGGACTGGGCGAGCCTTACATTGTCCCCGGCTCCGGCGAAAATTCCTACAAGCTGCTGGTGACGGTGGTGACGCAACTGTAAAATGAATGGCTGTGCCACGGCGGGTCTTGTCTCGCCGTGTTTTGAGGCAACCTGGCCCAACAGGAGACAGCATGGCTGGCGAATTCGTCGCACAATTGCAGCCCGGCATGAAAGTCGGCAAGTACCAGATCGTCGCCCTCGTCGCCACCGGCGGCATGGCCCTCGTCTACAAGGCCTACGACAAGGCCCTCGACCGCTACGTGGCCATCAAGCAGATCGCCTCCAACCTTGCCGCCGACCCCAAGTTCGTCGAACGCTTCCGCCGCGAGGCCCAGATTCTCGCCAAGCTGGGGCAGGGGCAGCAGAACGTCGTCGCCGTCTTCGAACTGGTCGAGGAGCACGGCGGACTTTTCATGGTCATGGAGTTCGTCGAGGGCGCCTCGCTTCAGAAGCTCATGGATCGTGGCGCCGCCCCGCTCCAGACTGGCCTGGGCATTCTCCTCAAAGTCACGCTCGGCCTCAAGGCCATCCACGCCGAGGGCATCGTCCACCGCGACCTCAAGCCCGACAACATCATGATTCAGCCCTCCGGCGGCGTCAAAATCGCCGACTTCGGCCTCGTCGGACGCTCCGGCGGTCGCACCAGCCTGCCCATGGGCACCACCCAGTACATGGCCCCCGAAACTTTCACCAGCGGCACCGTCGATGCCCGCGCCGACATCTATTCCCTCGGCTTCATCGCCTACCAGATGTTCGCCGGACCTGATAAATTCCGCGAAGTCTTCTCCGATATTTTCGCCGACCCCCAGAGCGCCTCGATCCGCTGGATGCACTGGCACTCCAATCCTCAGCTCAAGGCCCCGCCGCTTCGGGAAATTCAGCCCGGCATCCCGCCTCTGGTGGCCCGCATCGTCGAACGGATGATGGAAAAGGATCCGGCCCGCCGCTTCGCCTCGGCCGACCAGATCCTCAAATGGCTCCGCCAGATTCTCATGATGAACATGCAGGGCAAGAGCCTGACCGAACAGGACTCGGCCAAACTGGAGCAGGAAGTCGACGCCGAAGTCGAAGGGACCTTGACTCCTGCCGCAGGGCAGGGCGGCGCCGTCGCCGTCCGCCGCCAGGGCGGCAAGCCCTCCGTCGTCACGGATGCCGCCAAGACTGCCCCGCTGCCGAAGCGCCGCTGGGGCTGGCAGGAATACGCCAAGTACGGCGGCATCGCCGCCGGCGTCCTCCTGGCCGCGCTCCTTACCTGGCACTTCATTGCCCAGTCGAAGGCCGATCACCGCGCCGCCGATGCCAACGCTCTGTTCGGCGCCGGCCTCAAGCTTTACAACGCTGAACTTTATAACGACGCCGCCAAAAAGTTCGACGACGTGCAGCACCAGTTCAACGATCTCACCGCGGCTCAAGCCGCCCAGTTCTGGAAGCTGATGAGTCAGACTCAGTTCAAATGCGGGACTCAGAGTTTGGACGAGGCCGAACGATTCCTGAAAGCGGCCAAGAGTTTTCTGCGCGAGGCCGCCGATAAGAAGGCCGCCTGGGCCACCGCTGAACTGGACAGGAAGAGTCAGGATCTCGAAGCCCGCCTTATCAACTTGCGGACCCGCAAACAACTGCTCGACGAAGCCGAGGAGGCCATCGCCGAAAGAAAATACGATGAGGCCAAAGAAAAGTACAAGTCCATCCTCAGCCAGCAGGTGGCCCTGGCCGACGACAACATCCCGGCCAAAATAAATAAGGTCGAGGCCATGAAAGCCAGGGCCGAGGCCGCGAGGATCATCTCCCAGGCCGAGGATCAGGTCCGGGCCGGAAAGTTCGATGACGCTCGCCAGCTCTATGCCTCCGCCGCCACTGTACTCAAAAACGCGACGCTCGACGACAGCGCTCCCGCCGCCGGCGTCACCCGGGTTCTCCACGTCGTGGAATATCGCAAGAAATCCGCCGATGCCGACAAGGAATACGAAGCCAAGAACTGGGCTGTGGCCTCCGACCTTTACGATCAGGCCCTGGCCGTGCCGCTCGACAAGGATGACAAGGCCGCACAGAATGTCCAGAGCGCCGTCCAGAAAGCCAAAACCGCCAAGTCCAAGGCCAAGGAGGCCGAGGCCGACGCCAAAAAAGCCGGCGGCGACATCGATGGCGCGAAGGCCCTCTATGGCGAAGCGGTTAAAATCGACCCGGCCAACCAGGATGCTGCCCAGAAACTCGCCCTCCTGGAGTCAAAGAGCGTCTATGACAAGCTCCTGGCCGATGCCACCAAAGCTAACGACACCAGCAACTACGAACAGGCCAAAGACCTCATCAATCAAGCCATTCGGATGCAGGCCGACCCGGCGGAAAAGACCAAGTTGCAGGCCATGAAGGCCGATTGGGACCAGGTCCATTACATGAAGGAGGGGCAGAAGGCCCTCGACGCCAGGGATTTCCCCAAAGCCCGCGACATGTATGAACAGGCCCGCGCCGCCGATCCCTCGAACAAAACTCGCCTGAAGACCATCGCTCAGAAAATCCAAAGCATCGACACCGAGGAACCCTACGCCAAGGCCTTCGCCAAGGCCACCGAGGCCTTCAGCCGTAAAGACTACGTCGAGGCCCGCCGCCAGGCCACGGCGGCCTCCAAATATATCAACAAGCCCGAGGTCACGGATCTGCTTCATAATATCGAGTACCAGGAACAGCGCGATAAGGGCCTGGAGGCCATGAAAACCGGCGATTATACCGGTGCCATCGCTTTCTTCCATCTGGCCCAGAAAGCCCGGGACATCGACGAAATCAGGGCCAACATCGCCGAGGCTGAGTCAAAACTCGGCGGCATTCACTGAGCTGGGCTGCTTTTTCACCCCTCTCCCTTGGGAGCGGGTAGGGTGAGGGTGTTTTTGTTGCTGTGATTGAGAAAAGGGTGGCGACTCATGAAATTTCCAACCAACCTTCTTCTTCGCTTTCACCGCGACCAGCGCGGCCAGGCCATCTTCATCGGCGTCTTCTATTTCCTCCTCCTGGCGGCCCTGATTTTTTTCGTCTTCAACTCCGGCGACAAGGCCAACAACAAAATCGCCATGCAGGACGCCGCCGACTCCGCCGCCGTCACCGGCGCCGGCTGGTACGCCCGCGGTCTCAACACCGTCGCCATGTGCAACGTCGCCCAGACCCAGTTCCTCTCCGTCATCGTCCTGCTCGACTCGATGCAGACCGCCGCCCCGCTCGCCCAGCAGGCCATCGACGACTATATCAGCAAGATCCCCCAGTCGCCCCTCAAACAGGACGGAGCCGGAGGAAACAGACCGACACAGTTCACCACCAATCTTCAGCAATGGCTCATCGTCGGCAACGCCGCACAGGAACAGCAGATGATCCGCACCCTCAACCAGATGATCAAACAGGTCCCGATGGACGAGTACTGCACCTACGACAGCGGCGTCCTCTGGCAATGCTGCTACGTCCTCAATGATCTGGCCGACCAGATGGCCGCCCTCACCCCCGAAATGTGCCAGCGCGAAGCCACCAAGGTCGCCACTGCCGACCAGGCCGACGTCGGCTTTTTTCTGCCTTTCACGCCCCAATTGCCTCTGACGATCCCCTCCGTCCCCGTCGGCAATTCCAAGTCGGCTTTTGAAAATTTCCGCAAACCCATGACCATCGCCCAGACTCCGACCGGCGATTCCATTCCCGGCTACGGCCATCTCCAGGGCTACAGCAGCCGCCGCGGCGGGAGCAAACTAATGCCAAGCGGCACGCTAGGTCCGTTTAATTACATGCGTCAACCCTTCGTTGAGCCGGAGCCAATGGGCCTTTTCGAGTTGAGCGATTTTTCCACCCTCTACGCGGCCATCAGCGACTCCAAACTCGATATTCTCTTCGGCGGCCCCGACGCCAACGTTCCCCAACTGATTTCCAACTACGATGACTATCTGGCCTATTTCAACGCCTACCTCAAAGACCCTGTCGGCAACCCTCCGCCACTCGCAACCTACTGGACCCAAGCGGGATTCTTTAGTCGATACGAGTTCCCGAATCCGTCTTTTTACGACAACTCCACACTGCGCTATCCCCCTTATCCACGGGAACCTGTGAACTTCGCCGCTGGTTTCGTTTTAGCTCCTGCTGGCTGGACACGATCAAGCATGCCCGATGGCAGCGATGGTGCTGACGCCTGGGAAAATACCTTTTACCTGTCTCGGGAAATTACCTGGCCGCCTTCCACTCCGTGGAACCGCAATCCACCGCGGTTTTTTCCCTACCTCGGCATCTATCTGCAACATGCCCCGCCGTACACGGCGGCGGATGAACAGATATATTACAGTACTAATGTTTGGCGCTTTTGCGGCGCCCTCATTCCCGGCCAGACCTCGATGCGCTCGAAATATCTTCCGCCCGCCGGGGTCCAGGTCCGCCTGGCCCCCCTCCTGATGCAGCCCGGTGTCATCGCCCAGAATGACAGCAAAGTCTTCAACTGGTTCTCTTTCGTCGGCTTCGCCTACAAGAATGGCAACAGCCAGATCTGGCCCAAATATTTTCCCAACCCCGTCCCCACCAACGACAAGCTCATCTGCTACGGCCAAACGGTTGTCTATAACCCCAGTTGCAATTCCCGTCCGCCCACATGGAACTCCTTCACCCAGGACTGGCGGACACGTCTGGTGCGGCTGGATCACTGGAACTGGTCCATGGCCCAGATCGCCGATGCGCCCTCTGGTCCCGCCGCCAACTATGTCACCGCCGATTCCACCGCCCCGGTCCTCAAGATGCTCCAGATGTACGATGCCGGCAGCGCCGGCAGTTCCACCCCGGACGATCCGGGCAGCTTCGTCCAGCTCATCACGCATTGAGTTGCAATTGATGTAGGGTGGCTGCTTGCAGCCACGCCGTATAAAATGCCGTTTTCAGCTTGGTGTTGCTGTTGTGGTTGCCGTTGCTTTTTCGCCCCTCTCCCTTGACGGGAGAGGGTAGGGTGAGGGTGTTGCTGTTGTGAAAAGAGGAAGCCATGCGAACCAGTTTTGTTACTGGAAAGCCAACTAATAAAGGCCGCCGCCGCCCCGGCGCCGCCATGGTCGAATTCGTCATCCTCCTGCCCATCATCATCCTGATCATCGGCCTCAGCATGTATCTGGCTATGGGCCTGGCCGCCAAGGAAAATCTCGTCGTTCAGACCCGCTACCTGGCCTGGAACCACTCTCAGGGCGACACCAACGACCCGGGAACCTGGCCCTCCTTCGATCCCAACGCCACCGGCGCCGCCGGTTCTGGAACCAGCAATGAGGATCCGAACCATCCGCGCGGCACCGGCGACGCCCTCAACTACGCCCTGGCCAATGCCGGCCAGCAAGCCGAATCCTCGATCAGCAATAACTCCGCCCAGGACCTCTTCAACCGGGTCTGGAACAACCTTCCCGGACGTAACGATGCCATAAAAAACGACGATTTTGAGAAAGCCCCACCGGCCTTCAAATACCTCAACGGCAACATTTATGCCGAGTTACAACTCGATACCGCCGACTGGGTCCACGGCCAGAACGCTTATTATGTTTTTGACCCTTCTCAGACTTTCCAGGTTCAACCCGGTGACAGCCGCCAACTCCCCCTGTGGGCCCTCGCCCAGTACGGACCCATGCAACAGATCAACACCATCTTCTCCCAGACCTTCGGCTCCAACTTGCCCCAACCTTTTCAGCGGATGGGCCAGGAAGTCCTCCACGGCTGGTTCACCGAGTCGTATATGTGGGGTTGGAACAATACCAACGCGAAGATTCCGTAAGTTCGGAAGGCTTTTATGACCAGACAAATCCTCGTGGCCGTTCTCAGCGTCCTGATTGCCGCGGCGATTCTCGTCTTCGCCAGCGCCATCGCTGCGCGCCGCCTTCATGCCCCGGCCCCGAGCGCCATTTTTAATCCCGCCCAGCGCCCCGGTCACGCCACGTTCGGCTCCGCCATCTCCGCTCGGCCCGCCAGCGACAAGTTCCGCAACACCCTCGGCGGACTCCTCGGCCTCGTTTCCCATTCCGGCTCCGCCCTGGACCTGAAAGACAACCCCCGCCTGAACCAATGGCTCGCCGCAACAGGGCAGGGGCAGGCCAATCTCCAACCCGCCCAGGCCGAACTCCCGCCCGACCTCGTCCTGCCGCCCGGCGCCACCGTCCTCCTGACCGCCCCGGCTCTGGCCCCCGGCTCCCAGGATCTACTGATCCTGGTCCGCGCCCCGGTCTCGCGCGACACCGCCCTCGAATTTTTCCGCAAGAATGCCGACGCCAACCAGTGGACGATCCTTAAATCTTCCGCTAATATGTCCTCCGGCGATGCCGCCCTGACCATCGACCGGGGCCATGGCGCCAGGGTCATCGTCATTCGCCAGGCGACCGATCGCCTGGAATCGATGATCGGAATTATCGACGCCCGGTAAAGGTTTCAGTTTGTAGGGTGGCTGCTTGCAGCCACGCCGCTATAACAAGCCGTTTTCCCAAGGAGGTCACATGGCCGCCAAGCCCGAAGGATTCTTCACCAACACCAACCTGATGATTGCCGGCCTCATTTGCGCCATTATCGGCGCCGGCCTGGCCTTCGTTTACATCAATCGTCGGGTCGCCGACGCCACCGGCAAGCCCGTCAAGGTCGCTTTTGCCAAGAAGGATATTTCCACCAACGAACCCTGCCTCGAAGCCTCCATTCGCTGGGCCGATCTCCCGGAACGCTTCATCGATGAAACCGACAATAAATTTGTCCTGGAAAGTACCTTCGGGCGCGTCCGCGGCAAGTTTCCCAGCCGCAAAATCGAGGCCGATGAACCACTCCTCACCACCGAATTTCCCACCGGCGGCGGCGACGATCGCACCAAGCCGCCGCCGTTCGGCATGGTCACCGTTACCGTTGACGTCGACCAGAAAAGCCACTTCGGCCAGTTGCTCAACGTCGGCTCGATAATCTCTCTGACCGGAAACTACGACTTCAGTGCTGACCGCAAATCCGATCCCCACACCCTCACCATTCTCGACAAAGTCTATGTCGTCGCCATTAATGGCCTGCTTGCCCCCACGGCCAATGATCGCCGCGCCGTCCGGTCCGTTGGTATTTTTGTCGGCGAGGCCAACACTCGGCTTCTGACCAAACTCAAACTTTCCCAGCTCGGCGATTTTGACGTCGAAGTTCTCCCCGCCACCACGATCAAGGCCGATGCCCGCGACCAGATTCCGCCAGACACCATGACTCTGCTCAAAGACAAGCTCAAATTGCCACCCGATTTCTTCAAGTAATTCGCCCGGGAGACGCGCTTTGCAACTGATCGCCTACAGCCAGTTTACCGACGCCCGCCAAAGCGTCGAAGTCGATAAGCTCGACGTCATCACCGTCGGCCGCGACGATGACAACACCCTCGCTCTGCCCAGCCCCTTTGTCTCGCGCCATCACGCCAAGCTCTCCCGCGAGGACGGCAACTTTTTTCTAGAAAACGTCGGCCTCAACGGCATCACCCTGCGCGGCGAAACCATCGGCGTCGGCGCCCGCCTCCTGCTCCAGCCTGGCGAAGAGTTCCGCGTCGGCGAATTCTCCATCTATCTCCTCGACGAAACCAAGGACAAGAAAGCCCCCCGGGTCAAACGCAAACGCGACCCCCTCTCCGGCGTCCTCGAACTCGAGTGCCGCATTCATGCCGAACTCCTCCATCGCCTCAACCTCCGCGCCATCGACGCCTCGGCCAAAGACGACCCGCGCTACGTCGCCCACATCCGCGACCACCTCCGCAGCATTCTCGACGTCGAAATGGAAACCATCGCCGACGAAATCGGCTGGACCATCGTCGAAGATTCCATCAAGCGCCGACTCTGCGACGAACTCAGCACCTCCGAGGGCCAGAAACCCCGCCAGATGTCCGTCTTCTCCGACGCCAACGAAATCGCCGATCACCGCTCCGAGGAGGCCGTCAACCGCATCTCCCGCATCCTCCGCAACACCATGGGCATCACCGGCGACCGCAAACGTCTCAAGCAGGAACTCAAAATCGTTGACGACCAGTTTCTCATCCAGTTCGACCGCCTGGCCGACCAGGTCACCGAGGGCCTCTGGGAATACCTCGTCCGCCAGTACCTGACCAAGGAAATCCTCGACACCGTCCTCGGCCTCGGACCGCTCCAGGACCTCGTCGACATGCCTAACCTGACCGAAATCATGGTCGTCGGCCGCAGCCAGATCTACGTCGAAGAGGCCGGCATCATCCGCAACACCGGCCGCAAATTCCTCAGCGACGAAGTCGTCATGACCGTCATCGAACGCATCGTCACCCCCATCGGACGCCGCATCGACCAGTCCACCCCCATCGTCGACGCCCGCCTCCCCGACGGTTCGCGCGTCAACGCCACGATTCCGCCCCTGAGCCTCTGCGGGCCGCTCCTCACCATCCGCCGTTTCGCCGAAGTCCCCTACACCATCGACGACCTCGTCGAGTTCGGCACCCTGACCGACTTCACCGGCCGCTTCCTCAAGGCCTGCGTCACCGGCCGCAAAAATATCCTCGTCGCCGGCGGCACCGCCTCCGGCAAGACCACGCTCCTCAATGTCCTCTCCAACTTCATCAACCCCGACGAACGCATCGTCACCATCGAGGACTCCGCCGAACTTCAGTTGAACCAGGAGCATGTCGTCCGCATGGAAACGCGCCCCGCCAACGTCGAAGGCCGCGGCGCCTACCGCATCCGCGACCTGGTCCAGAATTCCCTCCGCATGCGCCCCGACCGCATCATCGTCGGCGAGTGCCGCGGACCGGAAGCTCTCGACATGCTCCAGGCCATGAACACCGGACACGACGGCTCCCTGACCACCATTCACGCCAACGGTCCTGAAGACGCCATGAAACGCCTCGAAACACTCGTCCTCGAAGCCGTCGATATGCCCGTCCGGGCCATCCGCGAGCAGATCACCAGCGCCCTCGACCTGGTCGTTCACCTCGCCCGCTTCGCCGACGGCGCCCGCAAGGTCGTTACCATCTCCGAAGTCTGCGACATCGACCGCGAAACCGGCTCCATCATCGTCGAGGACATCTTCACCCTCAACAAATCCGGCCGCGAAAGCCGACATGGACTCCTCGTCCACACCGGCTACATCCCTGCTTTCGCCCGCGACCTGATCGCCAAGGGCCTCCTCACCGCGGAGAGTTTCGCATGATCTTCCTCTGTCTCTTCTTCATCGCCGCCGCCATTTTCCTCCTTACCCAGCCGGTCTACCTCGCCGTCACCCGGCAGATCGCCGGCTTCGAGGCCGGCGTTGAGCAGACCCTCTCCGAACTCTTCATCCTCGAAACCAAGCCGCGCACCGTCACCTTCCTGGTTGCCGCCCTGTCGGCCTTTTGTTTCCTCGTTCTGGGTCTGGTCTTCAAGAGCCTGATCGCCGCCCTCGTCGGACTCGTCATCGGCCTCGGCATTCCTTATCTTGTGATCTGGCAGATGACCAAGCGCCGCCGCCAGAAACTAGAAGTCCAGCTCATGGACGGCCTCATCACTCTGGCCAACGGCACCCGCGCCGGCCTCAACCTCGGCCAGGCCTTCAAGCTCGTCGAGGACCACGGCAAGGCCCCGCTCTCCCAGGAATTCGGCCTCCTCCTGCGAGAAATCGAACACGGCGCCGCCATCGACGTCGCCCTCGACCGCGCCAGCCACCGCATCAAAATCCACAATTTCCGCCTCCTCTTCGCCGCTCTCAAAACCACTCGCAAACGCGGCGGAAACATCCCCGAAACCCTCGACCGCCTCGGCGAATCGATCCGCGAAATTGTCCGGCTCGAAGAGAAAGTCAAGGCCCTCACCGCCGAAGGACGCATGCAGGCCTACCTCATGGCCCTCATGCCTTTCGTCGTCATGGGCATTTACGGCATCATCGACCCAAACGGTCTCAAGCTCCTCTTCAACAATGGCTGGGGCCAGACCGTTCTGGGCGTCGTCATCCTGCTCGATTTTGTCGGTTTCATGTGGATGCGAAAAATCGTCTCGTTCGAGATCTGATCTTCTGTTGGAGCCGTTATGGTTCTGATTCTGTCCTTGCTCTTCATTGCCCTCGGCGCCGGCCTGCTCGTCGTCGGCTTCTTCCGGCCGCCGGCCGAGGCCGATTACGAAGCCGCCTTCAAGGTCAACGTCGACTACCTCGACCGCCACACTATTTTCGACCTGCCCGGCCTCCACTTCCTCATCTGGCCCTTCTTCCAGTTCGGCCGCCGCATCGCCGGACAGTCCTATCGTCGCCGCATCCTCCGCAACCTCCTCGCCTCCGGCAACCCCAAGGGCTATTCCCCAGAAGAATACATCACCCTCTGCATCCTTTGGGGCGTCGGCGCCGCCCTGGCCGCTCTTGTTTTCTTCGAGTTGGTCCTCGGCGGACGCGGCGCCCATCCCGCCCTGCTCGTCATCGTCTTCATCTTCGCCTACGCCGTCTGCGATCTCTCCCTCGACGCCAAGGCCGCCAAACGCTTGCGGCAGATCAACCAGCAACTTCCTTATGGTCTCGACCTCATCGCCATGACCATGCAGGCCGGCGCCACCTTCTACGAGGCCGCCAAGACCGTCGCCGATGAAAATCCCGACGAACCGCTCGACCAGGAACTCGGCATCGTCGTTCGCGAAATCGAATTCGGCCGCAGCCGGCAGGAAGCTCTCACCCACTTTGCCCAGCGCATCCCCATCGAGAGCCTTTCCAGCATCATCGCCGCCGTCCTCCAGGGCGAGCAGCTCGGCACGCCCCTGGCCGAAGTCCTCGTCCTCCAGGCCAACCTCCTCCGCATGTACCGCTCCATGCGCGCCGAAAAAGCCCTCGGCGAAGCCACCGTCAAACTCCTGATCCCCTCCGTCCTCATCTTCATGGCCGCCATCCTCGTCATCTTCGGCCCCATCATCGTCCGTGTCCTGACCCACTCCTTCACTCTGCGCTGATGGCCAGCGCCACGGACTTTTCCTCTCTTTTTCGGAGAACCAAACCATGACCAGCGCCCGCCTCCGTGACGCTTCGCTCTCTCGACTGAGCGCCTTGCGCGGTGAACTCCGCCAGGCTGGCGCCGCCGCTTACCTCGCCACCGACGCCGTCGAGGTCTCCTACCTCTCCAACTTCGGCGGCCACGATTCCTACCTCTTCGTTCCCGCCCGCGGCCGCCCGACTTTAATCACCGATTTCCGCTACGCCGAGGATGCCGCTTCCGACGCCCCACACATCGCCCTCTGCCTCCGCAAGGAGTCCCTGGTCGCCGAAGTCGTCCGCCTGGCCAAACGCCTCGCCGGCCCCCTGGCCTTTAATTCCGACACCCTGACCTGTGCCACCCGCAAACGCCTCGTCGAGCAACTTGGGGCAGGGGGGGTAATGGAACTCCCCGGCGTCGTCACTCGCCTCAGGATGCACAAGGACGCCACCGAAGTCGCCGCCATCACCAGCGCCCTGGCCATCACCCAGGCCGCCTGGGCCGATTTCCTCAAGCGCCTCCGCGTCGGCTTGACCGAAACCCGTCTCGCCGCCGAACTCGAATACGCTTTCCGCTGCCACGGCGCCGACGGCCCGGCCTACCCCACCATCTGTGCCATCGGCCCCAGCGCCTCCCGCCCCCACGCCCGCCCCGGCTCGCGCCGCCTCCGGGCCGATTCCCTCCTCCTGTGCGATTTCGGGGCCACGGTCGGGGGCTATTGTTGCGACTTGACACGCATGGTCTTCCTGGCTAGAATCCGCCCTGAAGTCCGACGGGCCTACCAGGCCGTCCTGGAGGCCCAACTGGCCGCCATTGCCGTGGCCGCTCCGGGCGTCCGGGCCGTTGACGTCGATGCCGCCGCCCGAAACGTCCTGACCCACTACGGCTATGGCCAGGCCTTCGGCCACGGTACCGGCCATGGTTTCGGCCGCGAGGTTCACGAACCGCCCAGCATTTCGCCGAAGGCCGCCGATCTGGTCCTCGAGCCGGGCATGGTGATCACTATCGAGCCGGGCGTCTATCTTCCCGGCCGTTTCGGCATACGCATCGAGGACGACGTCCTGATCACCGACTCCGGCCGCCGCGTCCTCTCCAGTTTGCCGAAAGCTCTCGATGACGTGCTGCTGAAAATTTAAAGGGGCAGGGGGCCGTTATGTAGGGCGGACGCGTTGTTTGCAGCCGCCATAGTAAAATGCCGTTTTCCGCTTGGCGTTGCCGTTGTTTTTGCCGTTCTCCGTGTTTTTGGAGGTGTAACACATGGACGATAAGTTCAAACAGTCCGAAGTTTCCCGCTCCGGCGTCAAGGTTGACATCGCCGCCGTCAAGGAACTCCTCAACCTTATGTCCGACAACGACCTGCTCGAACTGGAATACGCCGCTGGCGACCTCTCTATTCGCCTCAGCAAGCGCGGCACGGCCGTCGCTGCACCGCCGCCCGTTGCGGCTGCTTCCGTCGCCCTGCCCACCGCCGCTCCGCATCCCGGCGCCGCCGCCCGACCCGCCGATGATAAAAAGTATCTCGAAATCGTCTCGCCCATGGTCGGTACCTTCTATGCCGCCGGCAGCCCCGAGGCCTCGCCGTTCGTCTCGGTCGGTAAAACCGTGGACGCCGAAACCGTCGTCTGCATCATCGAAGCCATGAAGGTCTTCAATGAAATCAAGGCCGGCGTCGCCGGCAAAGTCGTCAAGGTCTGCCGCAAAAACGAGGATAACGTGGAGTTCGGCCAGGTGCTCTTCCTGGTCGATCCGGCCTGAAAAATATATGTTCAATAAAATTCTGATCGCCAACCGCGGCGAAATCGCCCTCCGTATCATCCGGGCCTGTCACGAACTCGGCGTCAAAACCGTCGCCGTCTATTCCACGGCCGACCGCGACGCCGGCTACCTCCAGCTCGCCGACCAGGCCATCTGCATCGGCGGACCCTCCCCAGCGGAGAGCTACCTTAACATCCCTCGCCTCATCGCCGCCGCCGAAATCGCCGACGTCGAGGCCATCCATCCCGGCTACGGCTTCCTGGCCGAAAACGCCCAGTTCGCCGAAATCTGCCGCTCCTGCAACATCGAATTCATTGGCCCCAGCGTCGCCGCCATGAAGTCTCTGGGCGACAAGATTCAGGCCAAACACCTGGCCAAGTCCGCCAAGGTCTTCACCGTTCCCGGCAGCGACGGCCCCGTGACCGAAGAAAACGAAGCCCTGGCCATCGCCCATAAAATCGGCTATCCCGTCATCATCAAGGCCGCCGCCGGCGGCGGCGGACGCGGCATGCGCGTCAGCCACAACGACATGAGCCTCCAGTCCGCCCTCGGCCAGGCCCGTACCGAGGCCGAAAACGCCTTCAAAGACGGCACCATCTACATCGAAAAATACATTGAACGCCCGCGCCACGTCGAGGTCCAGATTCTCGCCGACAGCCACGGCAACTGCCTCCACCTCTTTGAACGCGACTGCTCGCTCCAGCGCCGTCACCAGAAAGTCCTCGAAGAAACCTCCGCCCCCGGCCTCCAACCCGCCGTCCGCGAGGAACTCTGCAAAGCCGCCGTTCGCATCGTCAAGGCCGCCAACTACGTCGGCGCCGGCACCGTCGAATTCATCGTCTCGGCCGACCAGAAATTCCATTTCCTCGAAGTCAACGCCCGCGTCCAGGTCGAACACCCGATCACCGAAGTCGTCACCAGCATCGATATCGTCAAGCAGCAAATTCTCATCGCCTCCGGCCAGCCGCTGGCCTTCCGCCAGAAAGATGTCCACCACGTCGGCCACGCCATCGAGTGTCGCATTAACGCCGAGGATCCCGACAACGGTTTCCGCCCCAGCCCCGGCCTGATTACCTGCTTCCGCCAGCCCGGCGGCTACGGTGTCCGCGTTGACACTCATTGCTATGAAGGCTACCGTATCCCGCCCAACTACGACTCCCTGGCCGCCAAGCTGATCGTCCACCAGCCCACTCGCGAGGCCGCCATCGCCTGCATGCGCCGCGCCCTCGCCGAATTCCGTATCGAAGGCATCAAAACCACCATTCCGCTCCACCAACGCATCCTCGCCGACCACAACTTCATTCGCGGCGCCGTCCACACCGGCTTCCTCGAAACCATGATCTGATGGTTCTAGTTTTTAACTATTGTCATTAAAAATGAAAGGAACTGAAAATGGGAATCCATAACACAATTCCCCGCAACTTGGTTGTCTACGGTCTGTTGACGATTGGGTTGCTGGTGGCGACGGGCATGTGGGGCTGTCCTCAATACTGGGTCTACTCCCAGCGGATGCAAGGCGAGGCCCTGCTGGCACACGCCCAGGCGGCTAAGGAGGTGGCCGTGGCCGAAGCCAAGGCCAAGATGGAGTCGGCGAAGATGCTGGCCGATGCCGACGTGTTGCGGGCCGAAGGCGCGGCCAAGGCCAACAAAATCATCGGCGACAGCCTCAAGGACAACGAAGCCTACCTGCGCTACCTGTGGATTCAGAACCTCGAAAACAGCAAAGAGCATCAGGTCATTTACATCCCGACCGAGGCCGGACTGCCGATTCTGGAAGCAGGCCGCCTCAAGAAGTAAGGTTCGGAGGCAGGAGGAGACATGGACGACATCGAGGCCCGAACCCACGCCCACCCCAGCGCCACATAACATATATTATCGGACGTTGCAGAAAAGGCGGGCCGGGGTGGGTAAAAAAGAAGGCGTCGTGGCTGAATTCGCCAGGACGCCTTAAAGAGCCGCAAATTGCCGTGGATTGCTGAGCTTACTTCTTGCTGCCTCCGTCATCTTCCAGACCGGCCAGGAAATCGTTGATATCCAGTGGCGGAGCCGCCGTCTTTGCGGCGGGCTTCGCCGCAGACTTGCCGCCCATCTCGACCACAAAGCCCAGCGGGCCGACCACCAGCTTGTCCCCGCCGTGCAGTTCCACCTTCTGGACCTTCTTTCCATTGACGAACGTGCCGTTGGCGCTGCCCAGGTCCGACAGCGAGACCGCATTGCCCGCCATCTCGATCCGGCAATGCTTGCGGCTCACCTTCGGCGAGGCGATGACCACGTCGCAGTCAGGCTCGCGACCGATCACCGCCGGACTCTTGGCAATGTCAATCACTTTGCCCTTGGGTTCGCCCTTGGCCAGCACCAGTTTCAGTTCCATAGATCCCTCTCGTAATTTCGGATTTGCCTCGGAGTCCGCCGGCTCACGCCGAAGTCGGCGCCACCCCGAAATTCTTTCCTGACGTTATCACAGGGTCAAGTTCAGGTCAACAGAATTATTGCCCCAATTATTGCCTCATTCCTAAGTTACGTCCGTTGCCTTCGGGTATAATGGCCGCCCATGCCTGCCAACCCAGGCCCCGCCGGCCTTTATCTTCACGTCCCATTCTGCCGCCGCAAATGCGCCTACTGCGATTTCTATTCCCTGCCCGATTCGGGCGAAGCAGTGCAGGGGGCCTATCTCTCCGGCGTCGAACAGGAACTCCGCCAAGCCACTCTCCCCGGTACCGTCGAAACCGTCTTCCTCGGCGGCGGCACGCCGACGGTTCTCCCCGCCCCCCTGCTCTCTCGCCTTCTTGTGGTCATAGCTGATAAAGTCGATATGTCCGCCGTCGCCGAATTCTCCGTCGAAGCCAATCCCGGCGCCATCGATGAGCCCCGCGCCGCCGTCCTCCGCGCCTGCGGCGTCAACCGCATCAGCCTCGGCGTTCAGTCCTTCCAGCCCGCCACCTTGGGTGCCCTCGGCCGCATTCACGGACCCGACGAAGTCCATGACGCCGTCCGGCTCTTTCGCCGCCTCGGATTCACCAATCTCTCCCTCGACCTGATCTTCGCCGTCCCCGGCCAGACCCTGGCCGATTGGCACGCCGATCTCGATGCCGCCCTCAGCCTCGCCCCGGAACACCTCAGCGTCTACGGTCTGGCCATCGAACCCGCGACGCCGCTCGGACTTCGCGTCCGTCAGGGGAAATTGCTCCCCACGGCCGACGAGCTTTACGTCGAGATGTTCTCCGCCGCCCGCGCCCGTCTCATCGCCGCCGGCTACGACCACTACGAAATTTCCAACTACGCCCGCCCCGGATTCCGCTGCTGCCACAACGTCGGCTACTGGCGCAACCGTCCATATCTCGGCCTCGGCCCCGCAGCCAGTTCCTTTGTCGCCGGCCGCCGCTGGACCAACGTCCGCGACCTCGACCAGTACGTCGCCCGCCTCTCTCGCGGCCAGCCGCCGGCCGAGGAAATCGAGGAACTTTCCCCCGAAGCTCGCGCCCGCGAACTGGCCATGCTCAACCTCCGCATGGCCGACGGCATAATTCTCCAGGAATTTCACGATCAAACCGGCTTTGACGCCTTGCATCTCTTCGACCAGGCCATCCGCACCCACCGCGCCGCCGGCCTGCTCGAAGTCACCTCCGACGCCGTCCGCCTGACCCCGCAGGCCCTGCCCATAGCCGACACGGTCCTCGTCGATTTCGTTAGCTGAAAGCCACGCCCAAAACTTTCAGCAACGACTCCGCCATCCGCTGCACCTGGCCCTCTCGCGACACCGAGGCCAGCGTCGTCTCCGCCTCCGCCAACAGCGTCTCGCCGCGCCATACCTTATATTTATGGTCGATCCGGGCGCTCGTCGCCCGCGTCACCGTCGTTTCCAACACCAGCAGATCGTCGTACCTCGCCGGCTCGTGAAACGTGATGCCCAGCTTCGCCACTACCAGGAAACACCCCGCCGCCTCCAGGTCGCGATAATTCATTCCCGTCGTCCGCAGCATTTCCGTGCGGCCCATCTCCAGGTAAACCGGATACCGGCTGCTGTGCACCTGTCCCAGCCGGTCCACCTCGGCGTAACGCACCCGGATTTCCAAGCGGTGCGAATTGTTCGTCATGGTTCGATTCCTTCTAACGCTATTCTTTAGACGCCCTTGGCCGCCCCGCTATAATGGTAGAGAGAGGGCGGGACGCTTTATTAAAGGTAAGACGGTATGCTGGACCTTGAGAAAGAGAACCCTTACGTCACCCGCGCCGGCCTGAAGCTCGCCCACGCCCTGCGCGAACTCCAGGTCGATCCCGCCGGCCTGACCTGTGCCGACCTCGGTAGCCACGTCGGCGGCTTCGTTGACTGTCTCCTCCAGCACGGCGCCGCCAAAGTCTACTCCGTTGACACTTCTTACGGCATCCTGGCCTGGAAACTCCGCAAGGACGCCCGCGTCGTCGTCATGGAACGCACCAACGCCATGCACGCCGAACTGCCCGAAAAGGTCGATCTGGTTACCATCGACGTCGGCTGGACGCCGCAGCGCCGCATTCTCCCCCCTGCCCTCGCCCTCCTCAAGGACGACGGCCGCATCCTCGCCCTCATCAAGCCGCAATACGAATCTGAGGGCCACGAACGCCACAACGGCCTCGTCCTGCCCGACCATCTGCCCGCCGTCCTCGACCGCGTCCGCCTCCACATTAGCGATTGCGGCGTCAAAATCCTCAGTGAAACCACCTCGCCCATCAAAGGCGCCGGCGGCAACATCGAAGTCCTCGTCCTCCTCGCCCGCGCCTGAACCGCTGTTATTCCTTACGAGAAGCGGTTGTGCCACAGAGGAGGTGTTCACTACCTCTACATATTCGAATTATCCCATGCCCAAACCCCTGGAGCAATATGTACGGACCTGTCGAAATGCGGTATCTCTAGTCTTTCTGTTGAATCAAGCCATAAACCGCAGCCACCGCGGCGGCCTACACCTCCCCAATCAAGTTCAATCGCCCTTCCGTTATACCACCCCATCACATTGCAATTGAGCCCCCGTATGTATTTCGGTAACTCTTCAGGCAGAACTGCACCAGTCGGAAATTTTCCAGACGTCTCAACCTGCCACGCACTGATTGCAGCAATATCAACGTGCGTTTCTGCCCACTCGACATACCCACGCAGAAACCAGTCAGTAGATCGATTAAACTCGAAAGCCCCGAAGACGGACACAAACCATAGGGTGAGAAGGGCTAACCGAAAGAATTTGTCAGAAGTGATTCTGGCCTTGCAGAAACATGGGCGCAGGCAAATCAAAGCGGGCGTCAGGAGAGTTACGCCCGTTGTCAAGAGCAGAACCAAAGCTACATATAAATGGACATCAGGACCAAGACGACCTATGAAATAGTCAGGCAAAGGCGATAGGGCAATTGACCAAAGGACAGACCATATGATGAGGACAAGTTCTGTAGTCCGAGGTTTCTGATACTTCGAGGCGATCCACCAATAGCCAAGAACCACAAGAACCACAGGCAGAACCATTGCAAAAATGAAAATCACAATTAACCCTCATCTACCAGGAGAGTGCTGCCTTCAATCGCCCCATATAAACCGCTATTTCGTCTTTCCTGCCCGATCCTTCCTTACTTTATACACGCAAAAATCTCCGCACATGCTGCACACTTCCGCGTTGTGCGGCGCTCCCGCCTCGCGCACCGCCCTGGCCCGGTGCGGATCGACAGAGAGGCGAATCTGCCCTTCCCAATCCTGCGCCGCCCGGGCCGTACTCATCTTCCAGTCCCACTCCGCCGCCCCAGCCACGCTCTTGGCGATGTCCCCGGCATGAGCGGCGATCCGCGCCGCAATCACACCCGTCCGCACGTCCTCGACCGTCGGCAGCGACAGGTGCTCCGCCGGCGTCACATAGCAGAGGAAATCCGCCCCCGCCGCCGCCGCCACCGCGCCGCCGATCGCACTGGTGATGTGATCGTAGCCCGGGGCCACGTCCGTCACGATCGGCCCAAGCACGTAAAACGGCAGCCCGCCCGTCAATTCCTTCTCCAGCTTAATCTGCGTCACCACGTCCGCCAGCGGCACATGCCCCGGACCCTCCAGCATCACCTGCACGCCGCGGGCCATCGCCCGCTTGGCCAGTTCCGCCAGAGTTCGCAGTTCCGCAAACTGGGCCTCGTCCCCCGCGTCCGCCAGGCACCCCGGTCGCAGCCCGTCGCCCAGGCTCAGCGTCACGTCGAACTCGCGGCACAGGTCCACCACCTCGTCGAACCGCTCGTACAGCGGATTTTCCTGATTATTGCTTTCCATCCACATTTCCAGAAACGTCCCGCCGCGACTCACGATGTCGCAGATGCGCGGTTGCTTTTCGAGCATCGCCACCACCGCCCGCGTTACCCCGCAATGGACCGTCACAAAATCCACCCCGTCCTCGCAGTGCCGCCGCACCGCCCAGAGCATGTCCTCCGCCGTCATCTGCGCCATGTTCTTGTGCTTCGCCGTGGCCCGCGCCGCCGCTTCGTAAATCGGCACGCTCCCCACCGACACCGGGCAAGCCTCGATAATCTCGCGCCGCACTGCCCGCAAGTCGCCCCCCGTCGAAAGGTCCATCACCGCGTCCGCCCCGGCCGCTACGGCTGCGTCGAGCTTCGCCAACTCATTCTCCACCGACGCCTGGTCCATGCTCGTACCGATGTTCGCATTGACCTTTGTCCGCAGGCCCAGCCCGATGCCGCAATACCGGCTCGCCTTCCGCCGCACGTTCGCCGGAACCACGACCTTGCCGTCCGCCACGCGACCGCGCAGCACCTCCGCGTCGACCGACTCTTCCGCCGCCACGCGCCGCACCGCTTCCGTCACAACGCCTTTTCTCGCCGCTTCCAACTGCGTTAAGCTCACTCGTACTTCTCCTTTCACAGCGTAAAATCGTAAACCTTCCGCTTGCCGCCCTCCGGCACCTTCTCTCTCTTTCCTCGACTTGCCGCCAAACCTCGCCGCGAGCCTGGTTTGGTAACTGGTGCCCGCCCGCCGGGAGCATATTTCGCCTTGCGCGCGGCCGCTTTATTTGCCGCCGCCCCCCCTGCCCCAGCCTCCGTCGTCTTTTGCCCCGCCCTTCGCACCTGCCGCTCCACCACCTTGACCAACTCCTTAATCTCATCCTGGTGCAACTGACGGTACTTCCCGACGCCCAGCCCGCGCAGACTCAGCGGACCGATCCGTATCCGCGTCAATGTCCGCACCGCGTGGCCCAGCTTGACCAGCATTCGCCGCACTTCGCGGTTGCGTCCCTCGCGCAAAGTAATCTCGATCTTCGAGTGGCTGAGGTTGGCCTTCAAGACCTTTACCTCGGTCGCCCCGGTCTTGCCTTCGCTCAGCCAGACGCCGCCCTGGAGTTTCTTCACGTCCTCGGACGTGACCCGTCCCTCGACCTC
Source organism: uncultured Planctomycetia bacterium (assembly GCA_903929765.1). Lineage (GTDB taxonomy): Bacteria > Planctomycetota > Phycisphaerae > FEN-1346 > JAACEH01 > CAIYVX01. The sequence goes on along the minus strand of CAIYVX010000032.1, from coordinate 6,078 downwards.
GGCCTCATAGGTTTTCGGCACCTCGTTCCGCGGGTGCGTCAACTTGGCCGCCAAGTCGCCGTCGTTGGTCAGCAGCACCAGCCCGCGCGAATCCCCGTCCAGCCGCCCGACCGGATAAACCCGTTCCGGCACGCCGACCAGCAGATTGCCCACCATCCGCCGCCCCTCCGGATCGGCGTTCGTGCACAAAAATCCCGGCGGCTTGTTCACCAGGAAATAAACCAACTTTTCCGCCCGCACACGCCGTCCGTCCACGCGCAGGTCGTCCGTGCCGAGCGTCGCCTTGTCGCCCACCTGGGCCGCCTTGCCGTTCACCGTCACCCGAGCAGTGCGAACCAACTCCTCGCACGCCCGCCGGCTGCCGTATCCCGCATGGGCCAGAAGCTTATGAATTCTTTCCTGCATCGTCCGTCCTTACTTAATGTAGGGTGGCTGCTTGCAGCCACGCGGTTTTTTTTATTTTTTCGCCACGCCGCTAATCAAAACCGTCAACCCCGCTTCCGTCCGCAACCGGAACTCCCCGGCCGCCACAGGGACAATCACCGTCCGCCCCGGTCGCAACTCCACAATCTCCGACGAAAGCTGCGGTGCCGCCAAACTCCCCTGCCCCGCCACCGCCATTACACACCGAAATCCGTCGCTCGTCGAAAACACCGTCTCGCCGCGCACCACCGTCGCCCGTTGTAGCCAGAACTGCGGGCACTCCGCCAAGCTCTCCACCGTCACCGTCGTATCGCGTCGTATCACACCCTTCCCGCCCGCTTCCGCCCACCGCCCGTCAAACCGAATGCACTCCAGCGCCCGTTCCAAGTGCAACTCCCGCCCCCGGCCCGACGCATCCTTGCGATTCCAATCAAACACCCGGTACGTCACGTCGCTCGGCTGCTGAAATTCCGCCAGAACAATCCCGCGCCCGATGGCATGCACCCGACCCGCCGGAATAAAAATCACGTCGCCCGCCCACACCGGTTGCCGCACCAGCAACTCCGCCACCGTTCCGAGTTCGGCCGCCGCTCGAAACTCCTCCCGCCCTACGCCCGGCCGCACTCCGTTAATCAACTCGGCCCCCGGCGCCGCCTCCAGAATCACCCAGCACTCCGTCTTTCCCGAATCCCCCACGCCCTGCGCCGCCGCATATGCATCATCCGGGTGCACCTGGACGCTCAGATCCTCCGCCGCATCGATAATCTTCACCATGAGCGGAAACCGTTTCAGCCAACCCGCCGGCGCTCCCGGCCCGTACAGTTCCTCCGCTGCATTTTCGACCACCCACCGCAGCCCGCGCCCGGCCAGCGGCCCTTCGGCCACGCGCGACTCGCCGTGCGGATGGTCGGCCACCTCCCAGCTTTCGCCAATAGTCAGGCCCGCCGGCAGCCGCTTGCCCAGCAGCGTCTTCAGCTTCCGCCCGCCCCACGGGGTCGCCTTCAAGAATCCTTCCTTTGCCATCGCGTAGAGCATCGCCCCATTATAACGCATCGCCCCGGTTTGCGTTCTATTTATCGTTTATCGCCGACCGAGTCTTTCTTCTTGAAGCCCCGCGCCCTCACTGCTATCATTCTTCCGGCCTCGATTTTCACTCACTAACGACCAGGAAGGAAACCAGCGTGGCTCGAAAATCCTTCGTCCTCGATACCAACGTCATCATGCACAACCCCGCCGCCCTCACCTCCTTTGCCGACAATGAAGTCGTCATCCCGTTCCAGGTGCTCGAGGAACTCGACGAATTCAAGAAGGACACCACCGAGCTGGGCCAGAACGTCCGCATCGCTATCCGCTTTCTTGACCGGCTCCGCGCCAAGGGCGGCCTGAGCGAAGGCGTCCCCCTCAACGGCACCGGCGGCACGCTCCGCGTCGACGTTGACGACAGCCTCGTCGAAAACCCCGCCCTGCGCGACGACACGCCCGACAACCGCATCCTCAGCGCCGCCCTCCGCCTCAAAAGTGCCGGCAACGAAGTCGTCTTCATTTCCAAGGACATCAACGCCCGCATCAAGAGCGACGTCCTCGGCATCCACACCATGGACTTTGAGAAGCAGAAGGTCGATTTCGACCGGCTCTTCCGCGGCTACCGCGAAGCCGACGTATCGCCCGACGCCGTTCACGCCCTCATTCACGATCAGAAACTCGAAATGAATTTTCCCGACGATCCGCTCGGGGCCAATGAGTTCGTCATCCTCAAGACCACCGCCGAAGGCACCGTTACATCGACCTTGGCCCGCTACGACGCCGAACGCAAACATCTCGTCCCCACCCGTTTCACCGAAATGTCTTTCATGGGCGTCAGGGCCCGCAACATCCAGCAGCAGATGGTCTTTGAACTCCTGATGAACAACGATATCCGCATGGTCACCATGCTCGGCCAGGCCGGCACCGGCAAAACCCTCCTCGCCGTCGCCTGCGGCCTCCACCAGATTCTCAACACCCACACCTACGAAAAGCTTCTCGTCTCCCGCCCGATCATGCCCCTGGGCCGCGATATCGGCTACCTCCCCGGCACCAAAGAGGAAAAGCTGGCCAGTTGGATGCAACCGATTTTCGACAACCTCAGCTTCATCTTTTCCCTCTCCGCCCGCCACGGCGGCGAGACGGTCGAAAAAATGGTCGCCGATCTCCAGGCCCGTGGCCTGCTCGAACTGGAGGCCCTGACCTACATTCGCGGCCGCTCCATTCCGCGGCAATACCTCATCGTCGACGAGGCTCAGAACCTCACGCCGCACGAAGTCAAAACAATAGCCACCCGCGTCGGTGAAGGCACCAAACTCGTCTTCACCGGCGACGCCACCCAGATCGACAATCCGTACCTGGATTCGTCCACCAACGGCCTTTCCTACGCCGTCGAACAGATGCGCGGCCTGTCGCTCGTCGGCCACGTCACCCTCGAAACCAGCGAGCGCAGCACCCTCGCCCGCCTGGCCTCCGAGCGGCTGTAGTCGTTTCACCCCTCCCCCAAGGGGGAGGGTGGCCGCTTTAGCGGCCGGGTGAGGGTGCCGTTGCTGTTGCTGTTGTTTTCTTCTAATTTTTCATTTTTCATTTTTAATTTTGAATTGATAAGGAATAAGCCCATGCCCGAAACCGAACTCATCTCCATCCAGGACTTCGGCAAGATCGACCTTCGCGTCGCTCAGATTCTCTCCGCCGACCCGCACCCCAACGCCGACCGCCTGCTCGTCCTCAAGATCGACCTCGGCCCGGAACTGGGCCAGCGTCAACTCGTCGCCGGCATCCGCGCCCATTACGATCCCGCGACCCTCGTCGGTCGCAAGGTCATCGTCATTGCCAACCTCCAGCCCGCCGTCCTGCGCGGCGTCGAAAGCCAGGGCATGCTCCTGGCCGCCGCCAACGAAACCCAGGTCGTCTTCCTGACGCCCGAAAAGGACATCCCCGTCGGCAGCAAAGTCCGCTGAACCGTTGTTTCCTTTTCACCCCTCTCCCTTGACGGGAGAGGGTAGGGTGAGGGTGTTGCTTCTTTTGTTTTTGCTGCGCCTGAAGACTGAGGTCTGAGGACTGAAGACTATTTCATGCTCCGCTCACTATCCATCCAAAACCTCGCCGTCATCGAAGACGCCCAAATCGATCTTGATCGCGGCCTGAACGTCTTCACCGGAACCACCGGCGCCGGCAAGAGCCTCGTCATCGGGGCGCTGGAACTCCTCCTCGGCCTTCGCGCCTCCGCCGATATGGTCCGCACCGGGGCCAAAGAAGCCCGCGTCTCGGCCCTCTTTGAAATTTCTAATTCATCCGTCCGAGAGGAAATCGAGCAGGCCCTCGACCTCGCCCTCGACGACGGCCAACTCCTCATCCAGCGCCGCCTCCCCGCCACCGGCCCGAGCCGCGCCAGCCTCAACGGCCAGGCCATCACCGCCGCCATGCTCCGCCGCCTCGGCCAAATTCTCGTCGACATTCACGGCCAGTACGACCAGCAATACCTCCTCCAGCCCGCCAACCAACTCGCCGTCCTCGACGTTTACGGAAAACTCGAACCCGCCCGCGCCGCCTACCGCGCCGTCTACGACTCGCACCGCGCCGCCCTCGACCGCAAAGCCGCCCTCGAAGCCGGCCGCGACCTCCGCCGGCAGCAACTCGAACTCTACGAATTCCAGGCCGACGAACTCGACCGCGCCGCCCTTTGCCCCGGCGAAATCGACGACCTCGAAGCCCGCCGTCGCCGCCTGGCCAACGCCGAACGCCTCGCCGCCGACCTCAGCGCCGTCAACCAGAGCCTCTACGAAGCCGAAGGCTCCGTCGTCGACCGCCTCAAAGCCGTGGCCGCCGCCCTCGAAAACCTTCTCCCATTTGATGCCTCGCTCGAAACCCCGGCCGCCGCCGCCCGTGAATCCGCCTTCACCCTCGAAAACCTCGCCTTCGACCTGCGCGGCGCCGCCCAGCGCGTCGAATCCGACCCCGCCGCCCTCGCCGAAGTCGACGACCGCCTCCACCTCCTGAAAAAACTCTGCTCCAAATATGGTGGCACCGAATCCGAAGTCCTCGCCTACCGCGAAACCCTCGCCGAAAAAATCGCCGCGCTCCGCAACCAGGACGAAGACGCCTCCCAGATCGACGCCGACCTCGCCCGCCTCCACGCCGAAATGCTCCGCCTGGGCCAAGACCTTCACGCCCGCCGCCTCAAGGTTGCCGCCGGACTCCAGAAGAAAATCGAAGCCGAACTCCGCCAACTCGCCATGAAAGAAGCCCGCTTCTCCATCGCCGTCGAACTCGCCTGCGGTGAACCTGAAGGGTGCCACGGTTCTGCTTGCAGAACCGTGCAGGGTGTTCCCTCCCCCACCGGCCTCGACCAGGTCGAATTCCTCATCGCTCCCAACCCCGGCGAGCCGCCCAAACCCGTCCGCAAAATCGCCTCCGGCGGCGAACTCAGCCGCGTCATGCTCGCCCTCAAAAGCGTCCTGGCCCTGGCCGACCGCATCTCGGTCCTCGTGTTCGACGAAATCGACGCCAACGTCGGCGGCCGCCTCGGCTCCGTCATCGGCCGCAAGCTGGCTGACCTGGCCGCCCATCACCAGGTGCTTTGCATCACCCACCTGCCGCAAATCGCCAGCTTCGCCGACTCGCAACTGACCGTCCGCAAACAATCCCGCCAGGGCCGCTCTTTCACCGTCGTCGAATCCGTCACCGGCGACCGCCGCATCGCCGAACTCGCCGAAATGATCGGCGGCAAAGACGTCACCGAAACCACCCGCCAACAGGCCCGCGAACTCCTGGCCCTGGCCAAGAAGGGGTAGGTTGGGCCTTGGCCCAACGTCAAAATGGATGTTGGGCCAGGGCCCAACCTACCCACTGCCTTTTTTGATTCATTTCGCGATATCCTCGTTTGAGATTTTGTATAGATTCTGGCTTTTGGGAGGTTCGGCGCTGGCCGAGAGGCGAATCGGTGGGCTGGCGCGCCGATAAAACTCGGCGGGGACGGGAGTTAGGAACGAAATGGCGGTGGTTTGGGGCGGTCGGGGTGAAGGGGCTTGGAGGCAGTTAATTTCCTTATGGGAAATTAAGGTGCAGCGCAATTTCCTTGGAGGAAATTGCTGGACGGCGGTGGGGAGATTTTTCAGTATGCTAAAAGATATGCGGTGAGCCTTGAAGGGCGACGATGGATGTAGAAGAAGGGCCTGACAAACCGGCATTCGCACGGCGGGCATTTCGTGTCTGTGCCAGACCACGAAACATAAAAATTAGTGGCATCTTGCCAACATGAGGAGGCGTCTGATTTCCTTCCAACCCTCATTGTTATCATCCTCTTTCTGTAACTTCCAAGGGACTATTAAGGCGTGGACAGGCAGGAAATCCCTATAACGTTCTCCTTCCCTACGGAGCCACTGTCTGTTCGGCGTTTCGTCTCCACTGAGTTGGTCAAAATCCGCGACTGGGATTTGAACAAGCGGCGAGCCATTGGCTTCACTTTTTTTGCAACTAACCGCTAGTATTAAACAGTCTTTTATCGTCCGGTGCTTATGAATCTGTGATACAGCACGGCCCTTGCATGTCTTTTTGCGCAGGGGGTGTAAAATCCTTTCTGTAAATTGATCTTCCTGGGGCGGCGGAGCGGAGGCGAGCGTAGCGAGCCGCAGC
>CAIYVX010000031.1 GCA_903929765.1 uncultured Planctomycetia bacterium | reverse complement strand
CGGGGCGCTTGCGCCCGTGGTCAGATTCGAGCCAGCGGTCGGCGTGGTCGGCAAAGAAACTCGTTCGCCGACTCCGTTCCCCTCCGACCTCCTGCCGTCCGGACGATTAAACCGACAAGCCCTTCAGCGGGCTTTGCCCCGGCGAAGCCGGGGTTCAGGCCAGGCGTTTTACGCCTGGTTAAACGGAGACGAAAAAGCGTTTCTTCTTTTGTTGCTTCTTTTGTTTCTTCTTCTGTGTCTCACCCCGGCCGACCCTGATTTCCCTCAGGGCCGGCCGTTTCTTGTCGTTACCCCTCTCCCTCGGGAGAGGGTGGCCCTTCAGGGCCGGGTGAGGGGTTTATGCTCTGTACTCTCCACGACCGCTCCCGATTTACCTCGGGGCCGGTCGTTCTTCTTTCTTTTTTAATTTTTCATTTTTAATTTTTCATTTTGCCTTCTGCTATAATCCCCCATGTCCACGACGCCGGAGAACAAGTCAACCAGACCCAGCACGATCCGCGCCGCCGGCAACTTGCTCGGCACAACAAATCAAGCAAAGGGCCCCGGAACAGTTTCCGGGGCCCTTGTCCTTTGCTGCTCAATCAACCATTCCGCCTCACCGACCGCTTCGCGTGAAACTGGTCGCCGGAATCTGAAAATTGGCCGGCGTGGCGCCGAGGGGGAGGGATTCGGCGCCGTTTGAGGCAATATACGAAATGTCATAACGTGGCTTGGCCGACGGCGTGAGCCACGCGCTGTCGGTATAGGTGGTCACGTTGGCGGGCGTGACGGCCCAGAGGCTCAGGTCGCGATAGATGCAGTAATTGGCGACCGTGACGCCGCGGGGCGCCGTCCAGTTGAGCACTACGGCCGTGCTGCCGGAGTTCAGGGCGGCCGTGAAATTGGTCGGCGTCACCTCCGGCACCGGCACTGCTCCGGGGGTGTTGCACTTGGAGGCGCCCGTCATGACGATGATCAGGAACGGCTTTTGCGTGACTCCCGCCGCGGAACTGGCCGTGACGGTCACGACCTGCACGCCGATGTCGCTGGTCTTCGGCGCCCAACTGATGCTCCAGTTCGTCGAATCCCAGGTGGCCCCGGCGGGCAAGCCGCCGGCGGTGACCGTCAGCGGGTTGCCGTTAGGCTCGATGGCCCAGATGTTCTTGACCATGGGATCGCCGGGGGCGATCACATACTTGAAGAGCCCCGCGATAATTGGCGGCTTGACGGGGCCCGGCACATAGGCCGGCATCGTGGACGGACTCTCGCACAGCGCCAGGACGTAGGGATCGTAGAGAACCTTCCGCACGCTACGGTCAATCAGGTTCTGTTGTGACGGACTGAGCGAGCCGGCGGACACGCCGTAGTAGATGCACAGATCGTTCAGGAACGTCCCGACCAGGTTCCTCGAACTGGGCAGCGAGGCAAAATTGTAGTGGTGGTTGAAGGAGCAGAGGAACGGGTCGATGCGCCGCGGGAGAAACGAGCCGTACCCCGACGTCCCGGCGCTCGAGGTCGAGTTCCAAACGATAGTCTGGTAGCCGTTGACCATGTGGCGCTGTATATAGTTCGTCACGCCACTTGCCTGAGCTATCGGGTCGCCTTTGATGCGACGCATGAAATCGAAAACCGCGAGACGCTCGGTGAACGGGCTTTCGTAGCCGCCGTCCATGTCGATCAGCTCCACGCGGCACTCGGCATTGGCCATGTTGCCGTACAGGACGTCGACTAATCTTTCACCGAGTGGCCCCCGGACATAGCGGCTAAGGACGTCGCCATAGCGTCCGTAGTCATCCGACTCGGTGCCCAGGGCCGGAGCGCCGTAGAGGTCGTTGGGCCCACACCACCAGCCGTCGTCGGTGTAGAGGCACATCGTCCGGCACGAGGCGACGTTATTCGGGTAGCCCGGAGTGGCCACCCACGGATTGCAGGCCGCGTCGTGCCAGGTGAGGCCCTGGGTCGGGAAGGGATTCCAGTAGTGGCCGCTGCTGTCGCTCAGGTTGTTGACCGTCTGGAAATCGCCGCCGCTGACCCCGTAATAGGACGTCGCGTAGCTCGGCATGGCCAGGGACGTTATGCCCATGGTCAACTCGTAGCCCAGAGACCAGTGCGAGTCGCCGCCGCCGCCAACGGCCCCGTAGTTGTCACGGAATTGGAGCAGGCTCTTCGCGATCTTGGCCAGGCCGTCCCGGATTTGAACCTCCTCGATCGGCGTCAGGCCTCCGGCTTGCTGGGAGCTGCGGTAAAAGCCGGCCAGCAGGTCATAGCCCACGGCAGCATCCGCAAAACACTCTTCGGACTGACCCAGCTCGCTCAGGTAGTCCTTGGCCGGCGTGGAGGCGCAGATATGGAGCTCAAAGCCGACTGGCTCAAGACGCGACAGCCACAGCAGACCCAGCTTGGCCGCCGAAGCACAGACGCTGCCGTTGCGAGACGTCGGGCCATCCACCACCGAAATGAAGGCTTGTTGCAGGATCGCCTGCGCTTCGTAGGCCCAGAAACTACTGGCTTGCCGCTGGTCCGTGTTGAAAGTCACCGGCAGGCCCGGCCGGCCGGCGAAGTGTTGCTGATAGGAAATCTGGAATGGCTGCACGTTGTTGAGCTTGTGGATCACGGCCTGCCGGTCCGCCTCGTTGGCCCACAGCAGGTAGCCGTGCTGCTCCGTCGGCGCTGGATAGGCCGGTTGGTACACCACCGCTCGGGTCAGCACCGTGCCCGAAGCGCCGCACTTGACTTGCAGCGCGTGCGTGGTGTTCGACCCCGAAAAGAGCGCCGAGGCCGCCAGCGCCGTCCCGTTCCAGGTCTGCCACGAGCCGCCATCGGCCTGGTACAGGACCGACGCGCTGTTGGTCAGGTTGACGAAGCTGATCCGCACGCCGGATGTCATGTACGTCGTGCGGTCCCAGATCTTCGGAATGAAGTAGGTCTTCACCGGCGTCGTGTAAAACTGGTCCGCGCCGCTGGCGCTCAACTGGATGATCGGCGTCTGCGGATTGACGCAGATCGGCACGCAATAGCCGTCCGAACCCAACGCCCGCCACTTGCAGGAGTTTTCATAAGTGAGCAGCGGCACGTCATTGTCCCAATAGGTCAGGACGTGCCACTCGTTGCCGACGCCATCGTTCATCCCGTACCAGTACCGGCTGCTGGTATACCACGCCGATATGCCATAGGCGCCGCCGTTATTGCCCGTCTTGCCCAGCACCCGCATGGTTCCATCATAGGTCAGAGTAGCAAAGTTAAACGGGGCGGAGTAGGCCACCTCGTACGCCGGAAATGAATTGCTGTCGCCGCAGTACATGCCGGACAGGCCGGCCTGCTGATCGCGGTCGATCTTGTAGCGGATTTCGCCCCCGTTGGGGGCGCCGGGGGGCACCTGGGTCCCCAAAACGTGGTTTTTAACGGCCCAGTCCGTAGCCTCGGCCTCGATGGTGTTGTTGGCGTTGTGCGCCAGCGAGAAGCTGACCGACGATGTGACGTAGAGCGTCTGGTCGGCGATCTCCTCGTCGTGATAGGACATCTCCACGGCCCAATTAACGCCGTTGCTGCCGGAGAGCGAAACCGAGATGCCCGACTTGTGGTTCGTCAGCGGCAAGGGAAACGTCTGGCCCAACACCGGGCCTCCACAGGCCAGCATCGTGCAAAAGGCCGCCACGCAGACCATCCCGCAGATCAGAAAACGTCTCATACAAACCTCAATTATATAAAAATGTACAATTATTCTTGACTCGCCCCGGCTGCGTTCATTAGCTTACTCTGCCGCACCGCCGTTGCAAGGAAATAACTGAAAAGACGCAGACCCGGCGGCGCTTCTGGGGATTGCCCGCCCGCACCACTCTGCTATAATCCCCCCATGTCCAAGACGCCAGAGAACAAGCCGAAAAAGCCCGGCAGCCCGACCGTCCTCAACCGCAAGGCTCGCTTTAACTTCTTCATCGAAGATTCCATCGAAGCCGGACTCGCCCTCGTCGGCTCCGAGGTCAAAAGTCTGCGCCTCGGCCAGGGCAACCTCGACGAAGCCTTTGCCCGCGTCCGTGACGGCGAAGTCTTTCTCTACAACATGCACATCGGACCTTACGAACAGGCCAACCAGACCCAGCACGACCCGCGCCGCACTCGCAAGCTCCTCCTCCACCGCCGCGAAATCGAACGCTTTCTCGGCCGCGCCCTCGCCAAAGGCTTCACCCTCGTCCCCCTCAAACTCTACTGGAAGCGCGGCCAGGCCAAAGTCGAACTCGCCATCGCCAAGGGCAAGCGGGAGTTCGACAAACGCGACGCCATCAAGAAACGTGACTCCGAACGCGACACCCGCCGCGAAACTTCGCGCCGCGACAGACGTTAAGCTGGCCCTTGTCGACGGCCGATATTGCTGTTGTTGTTACTTTTGTTTTTGCTGTTGTCCGCCCTGAAAGGGCGCGGGGATCCTAGCCGGGGGTGAAACCCCCGGTACGCAAGAAAAGGAGAATTTGTTTCTTCTTCTTTTTCACCCCTCTCCCTTCAGGGAGAGGGTGGCCCTTCAGGGCCGGGTGAGGGTGACACCTGTTTCACTCATATCGCCAAAGGACGCCGTTTCTGTTTTTTCTGTTTCTTTTGCCGTTGTCGTTTTTCATTTTTAATTTTTAATTTTTCATTTTTAATTCCAGGAGCCCCCCATGCGTTCCGTCCTAAAAATCGCCGCCACCTTCGTTTACCTCCTGACCTGCCTCGCCCTCCTCGTCGGCTTCTACCTGACCGAAAGCCATTTCTCCCCCGCCTCACGCTTTTTCTGGGCCTATCTGGCCCTGCCCCTGGTCGTCCTGCTCCTCCACCTGGCCGCCCTGGTCCAGATCTGGCGAAACACCGACCGCGCCGCCCCGGCCGTCCTGGCCGCCGAGGTCTTTTTCCTCATCCTTTCCCTCACCGCCGCCTATTGCTTCTTTCTCACTTTCCGCTGGCTGATCTTAATCGCCGTCTTGCGCGCCCTGATCGCCGGATGGTCCATTTCTTATCTCTGGGGACGACTCCAGCGCGACCGCCTCCCCGCCCTGGTCGCCGCCGGCCTCGCTCTGATTCTCGGTGTCGTCTGGCCTCTCCTGCTCAAACCCCTGCCCGTCTCGGCCGTCCCCACCATTGCCGCCGCTCCTTTTCTCCTGCCGGTCTGGCCGCGCTCCGGACCGACCGCCGAACTGCCCAACGCCCAGGCCGACTTCGACCTGGGTGAGCGCGGCCGGCTCTCCGTTTCCGGCAAATCCGGCGCCCAGCCCGTCGTCCAGTTGACCTTCGGCGGATCCTCCTTCAACCTCAATCCCCTCCTGGCCATCTTCCGCTCTTCCCTCGACGGCGCCTGGGCCACCCCCCTGAACAGCGTCGGCCTGATCTTCACCGCCCCGACCAAAGCCGTGACCTGGAACAGCGGATCACATCGCTATGTCGAATTCCACTACGACCGGGCCGAAGGCTTCGCCTCGCGACTCGTTCGCGTCGACGCCCAAAAACGCCTTAGCAGCGCTACCATGTGCGGCGACCTCTATCTCAACGTCGACGCCCAGGCCGGCGCCATCGACCTGGTCGCCCTGACCGGTGTTCTCCACCCCTTCTGGGTCCGCGAGACGAGGTTTCTCGCTCTGGCCGTCCCGCCCGCACCCGGCCAGAAGCTTCTCCTGCCCCTGGGACCGGAATTCCACGCCTGGGATTGGTCCCCCGCTCGCACCACCTGGCGCTTCCTCAACCTCCAGGATGACCAGGCCGTTCTTTACCAGACCGCCGACGAGGAGCTGTCCCGCCCCTTCACCGAACTGGCCCGCGCTCCCGGCTTCGCCGACTATCTGGTCCTCGAAAGCGCTGACGGCAAACTCGCCGCACTCATCTATTTCCCCGATTGGAACCAGCAAGCCCTGAGAATGGTCTCTCCCGCCGCCGGTCAACCCGTCCGGGCCAACGCCCTCGCTTTCGCGCCGCTTCACGCCCCGACCGCCGCAGGAGAGACCGACGCGACCACCACGCCAGGAAAGGACGCCGGCCTGCTCCTCACCGTCTCCGTCGCCGACGCCACCGTCGGCGGAGGACGTACCCTCGGCGGCCTCCACGAATCGCCCGTCGTCGGACTCGGCGCCGGCACCTACCTCAACCGCATCGCCATCCGCATCGTCCCCGCCAAATCCGATTACGCCAAACTGGTCAAAGACATCACCCTCTGGGCGCCCCCGCCAAAACCAAAATATTAGAGCACTTAACGTTTGAATGGTTACTTCCAGGGTTACTTCCAGGGTGCCACACCTTGGCCCCCCGGCTGTTTGGGGGGCAAGGTGTGAGGATGGCTGGCAAACTTTCCCAAAGAATACAACCCATCGTTATCTGCTATAAGTGGGTGTCTTTTCACCCCTCTCCCTCGGGAGAGGGTGGCCGCGCCGCGGCCGGGTGATGGGTTTAGGCCAAGAACCCTCTCGAATCCGGCGGCTGGCGTTTCTTCTGTTTTTCAATTTTTAATTTTTCATTTTTAATTTTTAATTCAGTCTATCGGCGGCCCCGCCGCCCCCGCCGACGACTCCACCCCGCACGTCCCCGGACATTCCTGGCACCCCAACCGGCACGGCTCCACATGCACATGAACGTGCAACTGCCCCAGCTTCTGCGGCATCTCGTTCGCCAACCCGTGTTCCAACGCGTGCGCCGCCTCAATCGTCGTCCCCGGCGCCATCCGCACGTGAAATTCCACCTCCAGCCCGTGATCCTCGCGCAGCACCGTCAGGGCATGATAGCTCACCACCGCCGGATGACGCGTCAGCAGATCCTCCACCCCGCGACGAATCGCCAGCAGACGATCCTCCGTCGGCGCGTCGCCGGCCGGCTCCGTGTGCACCAGCGCCGCCAGGCCCAACTCCCGCCCCAGCGCCGCCTCCACCGCGCTGGCCACCGCGTGCGCCCCCGCCAGCGTCAACTCCGGCAACAGCGTGACGTGCAGCGACGCGATCTTCCGCCGGCCGTATTCGTGCACCGCCACCTCGTGTACGTCCTGCACCCCATGCACCGCCCGGCCCACGCGCTCGATTGCCGCCAGCGTCTCCTCGTCCGGCGCTCGGCCCAGCAGACTCGACCCCGCATCCCGCAGATACCCCCAGGCCACATACAGCACCAGCCCCGATATCCCCAGGCCGAACCAACTGTCGAACCCCGTGTACCCGAAGCGCGCCCCGATCAGCGCCGCCGCCACCAGCACCGAAATCAGCGCGTCGGACCGATGATGCCACGCATCCGCCACCAGCGACATGTTCTCGATCCGCCGACCCACCCGCACCGTATAGCGGGCCATCCACTCTTTCAGCAACGCGAAGAACAACATGATCCCCGCCACCACCAGCAACCCAACTCCCGCCATGGCCGTCCCGCCCAGCGCCACCGGCGTCACAATCCGTCCCACGCTCCTCGTCGCTAACTGTACTCCCACTATCCCCAGCAGCACCGCGACCACCAGCGTCGCTATTGGCTCCGCACGCCCGTGGCCCCACGGATGTTCTCGATCCGCCGGACGCCGCGCGATAAAGAGCCCGATCAGCACCACCGCACTCGTCACCGTGTCGCTCGCCGTGTCCGCCGTGTCCGCCCACAGCGAGATGCTCTGCGTCAGGTAGGCCATCACTCCCTTGATCAACGCCAGTGCGATGTTCCCGTAAATCCCGATGTTGGCCGCCCGCCGACCCAGCGCGTACCGCTCCTCGTCGCTCAGCATCTCCCGCCGCGGAAGTTCTCCTCGTTCCTGGTTCATAGTCACCGGAAATCTTAGCACATGCCGTTCCGCAATGGTAGCTCGGAACCTATCTGAAAACCATCCGACCCGGGGTGCCACACCTTGTCCCGGCGGGCTGTATCGCCGGGCAAGGTGTGTCTTCGTTCGGCACAACCTGCCCCCATTCCGACCTGGCGAGCCAAGCTGTGACAACCTGGTTTAATACACGTTCTCTGATCAGCCGATCGCCCGCTTGTCACCCGCGACCCATTCCGGTAAAATGCCCTGACCTTTATTCGAGGATTAAGCTCTATGCCTGTTTTTCGCCCAATCTCTCTGTTCATTCTGGCTGCTCTGGCCGCCGCTCTGGTACCGGGCTGTGCCTCCAGCCCGCCGACGACCGCCAAATCCGCCTCCGTCACCGCGCCATTGCCGCAGGTCAATTCCGAAAAACCTAGCTCGGTCGTAGCCCCCGCCCCAGCCGCCACAAAGACCCCCGCCATCTCCACCGCCACGGGCGAAAATTCCGGCTTGCCACCGACTGCCGTGCGCCATTATCGCAGCGCCGCCACGGCCAACGAAGCCACCAGCCCGGCAGAATCCCCCAAACCGGCTGGACAATCAAAATCCCCCGCCACCTCCGCCTCCAAGCCCGCCGCCCCGCCCGCCTCCAAGCCCGGCGAACTCCTCCCCGAAGCCCCGGCCATCCTCTCTCTGCCCGAAGATTCCAAAACCGCCGACCAGGCCCGCGCCCTCACTTCCACCGAAGCCGGCGCCCAACTCAAAATCATCAATGCCGTCGTCGCCGAGGTCAACAACGACTCCATCACCCGCGAAGACCTCCTCCGCGGCCTCCGCTCCCAGATGGCCCTCTGGCCCGCCAAGTACTCCCCCTCCGAATTCCGCGCCCGCGTCCGCCAGGAATTGCTCCAACGTCTGCGCCTGGAAATCAGCCGCCGCCTGCTCCTCCAGGAAGCCGGCAAGGATATCAAGGACGAGCAGCGCGAAGCCCTCGAAAAGGAAGTCGAAAAGGACCGCCAACGCCAGATCGCCGAGTTTGAGGGCAGCCTGGCCAAGTGGAAGGACCATCTCACCGCCGAGGGCTGGACCCCCGAAGACTGGCACAAGGACCAGGTCGAAGGCGTCACCGTCGCCTCCTTCATCAATTCCAAGTTCGACCCCAAAGTCGTCGTCACCCGCCAGGAACTCGCCGCCTATTACGAATCCGTCCGCGTCTCACGCTACCAGCTCCTCGCCAAAGCCCACCTCCTTCTCATCAAGCTCCAGCCCCAGGACTACGGCAACGACGCCGACGCCCTGATGGCCCGGGCCAACGCCCTGGTCCGCCGGGCCCGCGCCGGCGAAGATTTCGCCGTCCTGGCCAAAGAAGCCTCCACCGACGCCACCGCCGCTAAGGGCGGCGACTGGGGCACCCTCCAGAAAGGCAGTTTCAAGGAAGACGCCGTCGACCAGGCCCTCTTCTCGCTCCCCGTCGGCTCCGTCAGCGACCCACTCGCCTGCGGCCGAAATATCTACATCATCAAAGTTGCCGAACGCACCGACGCCCGCACCGTCCCCTTCACCGAAGCCCAGGACGAAATCGCCACCGAGGTCTCTCGCCAGAAGCGCAGCAAAATGGTCGGCGACTACGTCAACGGCCTCTACCAGAAAGCCTACATTCGCATCCACGAGGAGAATCTCTAACCATGCCCAAAGTCCGTTTTGAACCCCACGGCGTCGAAATCGAAGTCCCCGCCGGCACGACGCTCCTGGCCGCCGCCGACCAGGCCGCCCGCGAGGTCGAAGCCGAATTCTTCATCGGCGAGTGCTGCGAAGGTCGCCTCGAGTGCGGCAATTGCTGCCTCGAAATCCTCCAAGGCGCCGAAAACCTCTCCCCGCCCAGCCCCGACGAACTCGCTCTCCTCGCCGTCGTCGCCAAAGGCAAGCCCGGCGAAAAAGCCTGGCGCTCCTCCTGCCAGGCCCTCGTCCACGGCGACGTGGTCGCCAAAGTCCTGGCCTACTGATTAATATGAATCCCGACTCCACCCATCGTCGCCTCGGTTCCACCGACCAGGTCGATTTTATCGTCGGCCTCGGCGGCATTACTCTGATGTCGCTTCCCCCGGACGAAGCCGTCAAAATCGCCCACCGCGCCCTCGACCTCGGTGTCAACCATTTCGACGTCGCCCCGACCTACGGCGACGCCCAGGCCAAAATGGGCCTCGTCCTCCGCGACCGCCGCAACGAAGTCTTTCTGAGCTGCAAAACCACCAAACGCGACGCCGCCGGCGCCCGCCTGGAACTCGCCGAAAGCCTCCGCCTCCTCCAGACCAAAACCATCGACCTCTACCAGTTTCACGGCCTCGACTGCGAGGGCGAACTCGACCAGCTCGCCTCGCGCGGCGGAGCCCTCGAAGTCTTCCTCGAAGCCCGCCGCGCCGGAATCGTCCGCTACCTCGGCGTCACCGGCCACGATCCCGCCGTCCACCTCAAAACCATCGCCCGCCTCGAACTCGACACCGTCATGGCCCCGCTCAACTTCCGCACCTACTCTCCGCTGTGCGGCCCCCACGGCCTCATCGCCCAGGCCCGCGCCCGCCGCATGGGCGTCATCGCCATCAAGGCCACCACGCGCGGCGAAATCGCCCCCGCCGCCGACGCCTACCGCTTCACTCTCTCCCAGGACATCGACGCCACCATGCCCGCCGGCGCCCAGCTTCTCGAAGCCATCGACATCGGCCGCAACTTCCGCCCCATGGACGCCGCCGAACAGGCCCGCTTCCTCGACCATTGCCGCTCCACCTACGATCCCGACAAACCGTTCTGATAATGCAGATCTGGTTCCGCTCCGACAGTTCTCTGATTGATTGCTCGCCCGCAAAAACGTATCATGTGAGCAGGAACAATCGCCAGTCGCGAGACGCCAGCCCTGAAGCCAAAGGAGTATCAAGTTATGACTTTTGATCGGATTACGCGCGATCCCGGACGCCTCAACGGCCAACCCTGCATCCGCAATCTGCGCCTGTCCGTGCGCCGAGTGGTCGAAGCCGTAGCCGCACACCCGGACCGAGCGGAATTGCACCGCGAATATCCCGAACTTGAGGACGAAGACATTCGCCAGGCCCTGGAATATGCCGCGGCGATGTTAGAGGACAAAACCCTGCCGCTCAAGAGTGCCTCATGAAACTCCTACTCGACCAAGGACTTCCTCGTTCCGCGGGCAAACTTCTTTGCGCCGCCGGAATCGACACCGTGCACACCGGCGACTGTGGGCTTGCCTCCGCAAACGATGAAAAGATCTTGGCTACCGCCCGAAGCGATAAGAGAATAGTCGTCACCTTGGACGCCGACTTTCACGAGATTCTCGCCCTGGACCAGTCGGCCGGCCCTTCGGTAATCAGGATCAGGATCGAAGGATTGCGCGGCCCCGCACTGACCAATCTTCTCCAAGTCATTCTCAATAAATGTGGGGCCGATTTAGAAAGTGGTGCCGCCGTCACCGTTACAGAAGGACAAATCCGTTTGCGAAGGTTGCCTATCGGCGACAAAGGAAACTGAGGACTCATCATGCCCAGCGCCGCAAAAAAATGGCTCCTCAAAATCCTCTCCTCCCGACTCGCCGGAGACGATTTCGTCTGGCTCACCCTCGACGCCCCGCCCGACTGGCAGAGCCGCCCCGGACAATTCGTCAACATCCGCTGCTGCGAACCGTGCGCCGATGAACTGTCGCCACTCTCCCTCGACGACCGCCCCGACGCTCCCTGGCCCCGGACGCGCGGCCTCGAAATTGCCGAACGCTCCACTCTGGTCCGCCGCCCCGTGAGCATCTGCGACCTGCGCACCCACCCTGACGGCGGCCGCGAGATCGTTCTCCTCGTCCGCATCGTCGGCCCCGGCTCGCGAATCCTCAGCGCCAAACGCCCTGGCGACACCCTCGATTGCCTCGGACCCATCGGCAACGCCTTCAACCTCGACGCCCCCGGCCGCCGCGCCTGGCTCATCGGCGGCGGCTGCGGCATCGCCCCGCTCGTCGGCCTCGGCCGCGCCCTCGTCGCCCGCGGCCGCGAAGTCACCCTCTTCTACGGCGGACGCGACTCCGGCAAAATCCCCCTCTCGCTACCCCCCGGCCTCGGGCCCACCGGCACACAAGCCGTCCCCGTCACCGGCATCCCCGAACTCGGCGGCGCGCCGCTCGTCATCGCCACCGAAGACGGCTCGCTCGGCGTCAAAGGCCTCGTCACCGACGCCCTCCAGGCCTACGCCGCCCAAACCGGCTGGGACGACGTCGCCCTCTTCGGCTGCGGCCCCGACCGCATGATGTCCGCCGTCGCCACCCTCGTCGCCCTCCACGACCTCCCCTCCTGTCAGGTCAGCATGGAAAATTTCATGGGCTGCGCCATCGGCGTCTGCCTCAGTTGCGCCACCAAAGTCCGCGCCGACAACACCGCCGGCTTCGTCACCAAATTCGTCTGCCAGGATGGCCCCATTTTCGAGGCCCGCGACGTCATCTTCGAACAGAAGTGGGAGGGCTGCAAACCGTGAAACCCGCGCTCGACGTGCAGGTCGGAAAAATCCGCCTCCGCAACCCCGTCATGACCGCCTCCGGCACCGCCGGCTACGGGCCGGAACTGGCCGCCTTTTTCGACCTCGCCGAACTCGGCGCCTTCGTCACCAAGGCCGTCACCCGCCAACCCCGCGCCGGCAACGAAACTCCGCGCCTCGTCGAAACCCGCGCCGGCCTCCTCAACGCCATCGGCCTCGCCAACGTCGGCCTCGACGCCTTCCTCGCCGAAAAACTCCCCTGGCTCCGAGACCGCAACGTCCCCGTCATCGTCAACGTCGCCGGAACCACCGTCGCTGAATACGTCGAAGTCGCCGCCGCCCTCGACGCCGCCCCCGGCGTCGCCGGAATCGAACTCAACATCAGTTGCCCCAACGTCAAGCAGGGCGGACTGGAATTCGGCCGCAGCGAACCGGGCCTCCGCGAAGTCGTCTCCGCCGTCCGCGCCGCCGTCCGCCGCGCCACCCTCATCGTCAAACTCACCCCCAACGTCACCGACATCGTCCCCCTGGCCCGCGCCGCCGTCGAAAGCGGCGCCGAAGCCCTGACGCTGATCAACACGCTGTCGGGCATGGCCATCAACGCCACCAAACGCCGCGCCATCCTGGCCAACGTCTCCGGCGGCCTCTCCGGCCCCGCCATCAAACCCGTCGCCCTCAAAATGGTCTACGACGTTTACCGGAATGTCGCCCGCCAGGCCCGCATTCCGATCATCGGCGTCGGCGGCATCCAATACGCCTCCGACGCCGTCGAATTCCTCCTCGCCGGCGCCACCGCCGTCCAGATCGGCACTGCCAGCTTCGTCGATCCCGCCGCCGCCCCCGCCGTCGTCCGCGGCCTCGAACAATACCTCGCCGCCAACTCCTTCGCCCGCGCCGCCGACCTCACCGGCGCCCTGGAATCCTGATTTTTTCGTCATTCAGAATTTTTTTCTTGACGTGCTGAGTATTACGATTATCCTATTCGTAATACCAACCTCGAAAGGAGAACCGCTATGTCTCATCGCCCCACCGCTGCCTTGGCCCTGTTTCTGATCGTCCTGTATGCCGCTTGCACTCCCTGTCTCGCCGACTCGCCAACCTCCGCCACGGCCGCCAGTTCCGCAACTTCCGCCGCGCCGACCGCCGCCGCCTCTTGTCCCTGCCAGAACGTTCCTTCCGGCCAAGCCGCCCCCGCCGACCATTCCTTCCTCGGCCGCGACTCCCTGACCGACCACTTCTTCGGCGTCGGCAACAAGCTTTCCGACTCCGGGGTTGACGTGCGGCTCGCAGCCGTCCAGGTCTACCAGCAACTCCTCGGCGGCGGCTCGCCCGGCCACGAACACTCCGGCCTCTATGCCGGTCGCTACGACGTGGAAATGAACTTCGGCCTGGAAAAAATCCTCGGACTAAAGGGTGGCCGCCTCTACGCCCTCGGCGAAGGCGACTGGGGACGCGGTATCTGGCCCAACGTCGGCAGTCTGACCAATCCCAACAACAACTATGTGACCACCGACGAACTCTACGCTCTCCAACTCTACTACGAGCAGGCCTTCGGTGGACCCAACGGCGACCTCGTCACCTTCCGCGTCGGCAAGATCAACCTGACCGCCTGTTTCCAGTGTGCCGGCTGTCCTTCGGCCTTCGACGGCAACCGCTACGCCAACGACGAAACCTCCCAATTCCTGAACTACGCCCTGGTCAACAACCCCACCATCCCCTTCCCCTACCCCGGCCCCGGCGCTATGGCCCTCGTCCGGCCCACCGACTGGTGGTACCTTTCCGCCGCCGTCGCCAACGCCCGCTCCAAGCTGACCGAATCCAGCTTCGACTCCACCTTCAACGGCGACAACAGCCACTTCTTCAGCGTCTACGAAACCGGCCTCACGCCGCAACTCCCTTCCGCCTGCGGTCCGCTCCCCGGCGCGTATCGCGTCGGCTTCTGGAACAACGGACAGTCCAAACAACCCTTCGACGCCGACTCCGACACCCGCGTCGGCACCCTCGGCCTCTATGTCAGCATCGATCAGAAACTCTGGAACCCCGACCAGGATGACGCCGCCCGCGGACCCGCCGCCTTCTTCCGCTTTGGCGCCGCCCAGGGCGTCGTCGATGCCGTCAAAACTTTTTACAGCGCCGGCCTCCAGTACCAGGGCCTCGTCCCCGGCCGCAACGCCGATGTCCTGGGCCTCGCCTGCGCCGTCCAGCGCCTCGCCGGCGACCCCGACCTCAGCTTCTCCCCGCCCGGCGAAACCGTTGTCGAAACTTATTACAACATCCAACTCACGCCCTGGTGCCACCTCTCGCCCGACGTCCAATACATCTCGAACCCCGGCGGCGCCACCGGCGCTCACGCCACCATCATCGGCCTGCGCCTCCAACTCATTTTCTGAATTTTGTGTTGCCGCGTGCGGTATTACGATTATGTTGTTAGTATTATGTAGAAAGGAAAAACAAGATGCACATTCCCCCAAGTTTTTTGAGTCTGCCCGTCGCCCTGGGTAGCGGCACCGTGGCCGCCGGCGCGGTGGCCGCCGCGGCCGCCCGGTGCCGCAAAACCCTCGACGAGCAGATGGTTCCCGTCGTCGGCGTCCTGGGGGCCTTCACCTTCGCCGCCCAGATGGTCAACTTCCCCATCGCCTCCGGCACCTCCGGCCACCTCGTCGGCGGCTTCATGCTCGGCACGCTCTTCGGCTGGGCGCCCGCCCTGGTCACCATGGCTGCCATCCTCATCGTCCAATGCCTCGTCTTCGCCGACGGCGGACTCGACGCCCTCGGCGCCAACATCATCAACATGGGCGTGATCTCCTGCCTCCTCGGCGGACTGTTGCACTGGATCCGCGCCGAACGGCGGCCGGGACGCTGGACCATCGCCCTGACCGCCTGCGGGGCCTGGCTGGCCGTGGTGCTGGGCGCAGCCCTGTGCGTAACGGAGGTCTGGCTCTCCGGCCGGCTGGATTCCCGCGAACTCCTCCTCGCCTGGACCGGCTCCATGATTGGCATTCACGCCCTGATCGGTATCGTCGAGGGAGCAATCACTGCTATGGTCGTCGTCTACGTCGCCCGAACCGGACAGGTCGTCGGCTTGATGCCGCGTGAGGAGGTGGCCCAATGAATCGAAGAACTTGGATAATCGTAACGCTCGTCGCCGCCCTGGTCGTGGCCGGAGTCGTTTCCTTCTGGGCCTGCGCCGCTCCCGACGGCCTCGAAAAAACCTCCGGCGCTGTCGGCCTGTTGCCCCCTGAGGACTCCCCCACGCTCCCAGCGCCGCTCAAGGATTACAGAGTCGCCGGCCTCTCCAACGAGTTCCTCTCCAACGGTCTCGCCGGCCTCGCCGGCACCCTGCTCGTCCTCGTCCTCGTCTTCTCCGCCGGCCGCCTCCTGGCCCGCAAAGCGTAGGGGCGTTGCCGTTTCTTCTTCACCCCTCTCCCTTGACGGGAGAGCGACTGTGTTCGATTTCAAGCGTTTTGTGGTTGCCATTGTTGTCTGGTCCGTAAAAGAGCGTTGAGAATGACGAGCAGTTTACGCATGCAGGCGGTGAGGGCTACTTTCTTT
>CAIYVX010000030.1 GCA_903929765.1 uncultured Planctomycetia bacterium | reverse complement strand
TTATGGAATACATCGAGCATCATAACCAAAACCCGGAAACGTTAGTCTGGACGGCCAAAGCCGAGGACATCCTGGAAAAAGTCCGTCGCGCCAGGGCCGTCCTGAATAAAGCGCAATCTGATTGAAGCACTACACTAGGTCGAGATGGTCTACTAAGAATGTCTCGATTGCTTATGACACAATTCGCAACTTTATGGTCAGCGGGCATGCAAATTATAGGATGTTAACTATTATTCATGTTGGCGGAAGACTAGTTATTCAAGGCTCCTGGCTTTCTAAGAGTTCCGACCTCGATGAGATTTGTAGGATTCTAGAATCAAGATTAAAATGATGAGATCAGGGAAAGAATTGATATCCGGTGGATATCCGGTGACAGTATACCGATTTATTTCGTCGCGGCCTTCCGTCTCGGCGGCAAGGTCACGACGGGCTGTCCGTCCAGGCCTTCGCGCGACCGGATGTCCCGGACGATGGCTTCCAAACAATAGTTGAACCGGGCCGCATGTTCCTGCCGCCCCTGCCGCACTTCTGCCACAATCGGATCTTCCCACATGGTTATTCACCTCCCATCAATTTGCCACCTCAACAAGTCTAACACACGAAGTCTCTGGAGGCAATAACAGCCCGTGGAAATAGCGGTTGCTGGTGGCCTCGCGGGCCAGGCATGGTCAGTACTGATTGCAATTGCGACCCTAATCCTTATAATCATGCCCTCTTGGAATGAAAGGAGCCGTCCCATGTTCCGAATCGGCCAGCCAGAAATCGACGCATTTGCCGCCGTGGTTCGCAGCAAAAAACTTTTCCGCTACACCAAAGGCGGACAGTGCGAACGGTTCGAGAAACGCTACGCCCGCTTTCTCGGCGTCAAGCACGTCGCCATGACCTCCAGCGGTTCGGCGGCCCTGACCGCGGCTCTGGCGGCGCTGGGCCTGGGACCGGGCGATGAAGTCATCATCCCCGCCCAGACCTTCATGGCCACGGCCCTGTCGGTGGTGACGGTCGGGGCGATTCCGGTGATCGTGGACATCGACGAATCGATCATGCTCGACCCGGCGGCCCTGGCCGACGCCGTCGGCCCGCGCACCCGCGCCGTGATTCCCGTCCACATGTGGGGCCGGGTCTGCGACATGGACGCGATCATGCGCGTCGCCCGGCGCAAAAAACTCCTGGTCATCGAAGACGCCTGCCAGTGCGCCGGCGGAGCCTATCACGGCCGCATGGTCGGCGGTATCGGCCACGCCGGGGCGTTCAGCTTCAACTATTTCAAGAACATCACCTGCGGTGAGGGCGGCGCTTTGGTCACCAACGACGCCGCTGCGGCTCGGCGGGCCGCCTGCATTATCGATCCGTGCAACTTCTTCTGGACCGGCCGACGGGAGGATTTCCGGCCCTTCTGCGGCACCGGTTCACGGGCCAGCGAGTTCGAGGGCGCGGTCATCAACGCCCAGCTCGACCGCCTGCCGGGGATGATTCGCACACTGCGCCGCATGAAAAACCGAGTGTTGCGTCAGACCGCCGGCCTCGGCCTTGTTCCGGCCAAATCCAACAGCCCCGACGGCGAGTGCGGCAGCAACGTGGTGTACCAGTTCCCCAGCGCCGCCCTCACCGCCCGCTTCGCCAAGCTGGTCGGCGGCACGATCCTCTCGCAGACCGGCCGGCACACTTACACTGAATGGGATCCGATCCTCACCCGTAGCGGCGCCGCCCATCCGGCCCTGGACCCCTTCCGCTTCCCGGAAAACAAGGGCTGCCGGATGAATTACCGCAAAGACATGTGTCCGCAATCGCTCGACATCCTCAGTCGCAGCGTCATCATCGGCCTGCATCCTGACCGCACGGCAGTCGAGATCGACAAGCTCATCAAGTCGATTCGTTCCGCCGCCGCAGCCGTGGTGAAACCTTGAGTCATTCCAGCGTCAACGCTTCACCGGGCCGCAGGGCCACGGTGCGGTCGGGGAGCGGGTCGCGGTTGGAGAAGTCGGGGAGGTCGGGGAGAAAGCGGCCGGCGCGGTGGGCGGTGATTTCGTCGTCGTCGAGGTGAATCAAAATCCAGTGCTGCGGGGCGATCCGCTCAACGAAGGCGACCCAGTCGGAGCCGCGCCAGGGGCACGAGAGCAGCGCGTCGAGCGGGGCGAGCGCGTCCGTGGCCAGGGGCCGGGTGTCCTCGTTGTCGCCGTCGTGGAAAAAGCGGAATTTGCCCAACTGGACGAGATAGGAATTGTGCCGCCGACCGTGAAAGGTGCGAAACGCCGTGACGGAACCGCTCGGCCGCTGGAGCACGGTTGAAGTTGCCGGTTGGCCGGGACGATTTTCCGGAGGTTCGAGGATCGCCAGTTGCTCTTCCGGCACAAGGCCGTGCAAGGCCGCAATGACATCCGCCGGACCCGCAACCGTGGCCCCAAATCGCCGCGCCGCCTCCGCCGTCTGCGCAGCATCGAAATGGTCCCAATGACTGTGCGTGACCAGAATCAGTTCGGCCTGGAGGTCGGGCGATTTCGGAGAATGCGGCGACTTCAAGAAACGCGGATGCGGTTCCCAGAAGGCGTCGATAAACACGGCGCCGTCGGGCGTCTGGAGGTGAAAACCGGCATTGCCGGTAGCAGTGACTTTCGCGGCGGATTTCATAAGAGCCGATCCGAAAACTTTCGTCGCTCACGAGCCGCAGTTGCAGCTTTTCGCGTCGGCGTCGAGGCCGAGGGCGTCCCAGACGGCACGGGTTTCCTCGCACAGGCCTGCCGGGCAAACGTCGCGCATAATATCGAGAACGGAAGCGTACATCTCCAGCCGCGCCGCCAGAGGATAGCGGGCCAGGGCCTTGGGTTCGGCGGCGGGTTCCAGGGCGTCGAACATCGGTTCGTGGCTGACGTGAAGCAAGTGCGGCTCGGCGCGGAGCGAACCAAGCGTCAGGCGTTCCGGGGCTAATTTTCGGACCTCCTCGGCCAGCGGGCGATAGTCGGCCCCCAGGAACATCGGATCGATCCGAATCCTCACCCGCCAACCGGCTTCGCGAAGTTCCCGCGCCGCCGCCAGACGGTCGGCGGTGGGAGCGGCGCCGCGTTCGTAGCGGGCGGCAATCTCGGAATTGTTAATCGAAAAGGAGACGATCACGTTGCGGCAGGGTTTCAGCTTCATGATCGGGCGGCACTCGTCGCGGCCGCCTTTGGTTACAAAGAGCAACGCGTGCGGGCGACCGGCGGTCTCGGCCTCGCGGAAGACGTCGACCAATTGCGGTATCATCGGGCGAATCCGCTCGAAGACCAGGCTGTCGGACAGGTTGCCGGAATTCAGGATCGTCGATTCCAGGCCGTCGAGGGCGATCCATTTGCGGACCTCCTGGACCATCGTCTCGACGTTGGAGAAGACCTCGGCGCCGCGTTTGTGCCAGAAGGTGCTCTTGAGGTAGCAATAGTCGCAGTGCGGCTGGAAGGCGCAGCCATTGGCATGCGAGAGGACGAAGAAATTGGGGCAGACGTTTTTGGGCGGCGTGGTGCGAAAAAGTTCGATGAACTTTGTTTTGCGTTCACGGACGACGCCGGAGGATTTACAGTTCTTGGTCATGGTGTCGGAATTATAGCACCACACATGTTCGCGGACGGCGCTTTTTTCGCTGTTATTCCGAACCGGCGTCAGTGGACCGTAACTACTTCTTCTTCCCCGTCTTTTTCTCCGTCGCAGCGGCTTCCTCTTCTGTTTCCTCGTGGACGCTGATGCCGGCCGTCAGGGCGAAACGCAGGGCGTCCTGGACGCGCATCTCCACCGGTTCCAGATCCTCCGGCGGGACCAGGAGCATCATGCCGCCAAGAAAATAGCTGCCCGGAATGTAAACGGTGACCAGCCCCTTGATCTGGGCCAGCCCGGCGATATCGTCGAACGTCTCGCGGGTCACCAGGCCCAACGTCCGGGCTCGTCCACCGGGCAATTTGACCAGGACGACGCGGCTGAAGGTCCGCCGCTTGTTGCCCATGAAACCAAGCAAATCGCGCACGCCGCCGTAGAGCGTCTTCACGAGCGGGATGCGGGCGATGACGCTCTCGTACCAGGCCACCAGGCTTTTGACCAGCAGGACGCGGGCGGCCAGGCCTGCGGCCACAGTCAGGACAATGCCCAGAGCAATGCCCATGCCCGGCACATAGCGGATGCTTTCGATTCCGAGCCAGCCAGGACCGGGATTGGGAAACATCTCGGTCGGATTCTTTCCCAGCAGGGCCTTCAACGGCTCAGCAAAAATTCGCTCGGCTCCGTCCGCCAGCCACCAGACGATCCAAACGGTGATGATCAGCGGCAGCACCAGGGCCACACCCTGGAGTGTCATTCTGAACAACCGTTTCCGTAACTGTTTTCGCAGCAGTCGTATCATCGCGGAGTCCTCACAGTGAAAGATGGCGGCGCACATGAACTGTGAAACAAGGGTACTCTGGCTGACGGGATTTGTCAACGCAATGAGCGGTCGTCCGCGCCGTGCGCGCTAGTCCTGTTATAATCGACCTCAGTTCTATTGCGGCGCCGCCCGGCGTCAGAAAGGTAGGTCATCCGTGGATCTTTCGACTGACTACATGGGCCTCAGAATTTCCTCGCCCATCGTCCCGTCCGCTTCGCCCCTGAGCCGCAAACTTGACTCGGTCAAACGGCTGGAGGACGCCGGCGCCGGGGCCATCACGCTCTACTCTCTATTCGAGGAACAGATCCGTTTTGACAACGCCGAGCTGGCCTACTTCCTCGAACGCGGCACGGATAATTTTGCCGAATCACTGACCTATTTTCCCGAAACCGCGACCACCTACCACTTCAGCGCCGACGCCTACCTCGAACACCTGGCCAAGGTCAAAAAGGCCGTCGCCGTGCCGGTCATCGCCAGTCTGAACGGCTCGTCCCTGGGCGGCTGGATCGACTGTGCCCGCAAAATGGAACAGGCCGGGGCCGACGCCATCGAAGTCAACCTCTATTTCGTCCCGACCGACCCCAAGGTTCTCGGCACCACCATCGAACAGTTGTACCTGGACGTGCTCAAGGCCGTGCGCGGCTCCGTCAAAATTCCCGTGGCCATGAAGCTCGGACCCTGGTTCAGTTCCATGTCGGCCATGGCCGCCAAGCTCGACAAAGCCGGGGCCAGGGGCCTGGTGCTTTTCAACCGTTTCTATCAGCCGGTCATCGACATCGAGGCCCTGGAGGTGCTGCCTAAGCTGGAGTTGAGCCGGCCGGAAGAATCGCGCCTGCCCATCCGCTGGATCGCCATTCTCCACGGCCAGGTCAAAGCCTCGCTGGCCCTGACCACCGGCATCCATTCGGCCGAGGACGTGGTGCGCGGCCTGACCGCCGGCGCTTCGGTCGTCAACGTCTGTTCGCTGCTCCTCAAGGACGGTCCCGGCCGCATCGCCGATCTGACGCGCGGACTGGCCGGCTGGATGAAGGAACACGACTACGATTCCGTAGAATCCATGTGCGGCATTATGAGCCAGAAATCCTGCCTCCACCCGGAGGCCTTCGAACGCGCCAACTACATGAAAACCCTCGGCAGCTTCCAGGAATCACGCCCGGCGCCGCACTAGAAATCTTCGCTTTTGCCTCTGGCTTCTGGATCGGGGAACCCCGGTTCGACAAAACTCTGTGAGATGAAACATTGACGTTTCAAGCCAGAGAGGGTACAGTAGGGCCACAGCTTGGATGAGCAGCGCGAGAAGCATGGCAAATTCTCGGGGCGTGGCCTAGTTTGGTCTAAGGCGCTTGACTGGGGGTCAAGAGGTCGCTGGTTCAAATCCAGTCGCCCCGACCAAAACCAAAAGAGAGCCGTTCGGCGAGCACGCCGAACGGCTTTCTCTTTACCAGGACTAGACTTGTGTCACTCAGCAGGCGGTTCGAACTGACGCACTCCAGAACCTCCCGACGGCGGCTCCAGTTCGAACCATGCCAGATGTCGACTAGGTTCTGGCTGAAATCGTAGAGCGAAAGCGCCCGCTCCGCCAACTGCGGATCGTCCCGGCCCGCCTCGTCCATCTGCTTCTCGATCTCCTGCTGTTGGGCCTTTAAATCCGCTGACTTGGCGGCGAAGGCCGCCTCGTCGATAGCCCCGCCCAGAAATCCATTGAGCAACCGATCCTGCATATTGGCCAGTTCCGTCTTCCGTTTCAACAACAGCCTGCGGCGTTCGGTCGTGACCGCCGAGGCGTCGTCCAGGGCCGTCGCCAGTGTGTCGCGCAGCCACGTGGCGGCTTGCAGCGTCGGCACTTTGAGTGTCCGGAAATCCTTCAGGATGGCCGCCTCGATGTCGGCCTCGCGCCAGCGGATTCTGGGATGGTCGTGCGGCTGATGGTTGTTGCCGCACTTGTAGTAGATGTGGATGTTGCGGCTGCCGTCGCTCAGGTGTCGGCGGATCTGTTCGCCCGTCATGGCAAAGCCGCAGCAGGCGCACCGCAGGATGCCGCCGGAGAGCATGATTTCGGGATTGCCGGTTCGGCGGTTCTTGCCCTTCAGAAGATCCTGGCAGGTGTTGAAACAGGCCCGTTCGATCAGCAGGCGGTACTTGCCCTGATGCACCTGGCCATTGCGAAGCAATTCGCCGACGTAGAAGCGGTTGTTCAGGATGTAACTGATGGCCGTGGTGGTGAACCGCGGTTGGGTCTGGCGGTAGACGTGGCCTTCCTTATGAACCTGAGCGACGAGGCTTTTGAAGGTATGGCTGCCGGTGGCGTAGAGCTCGAAGATGCGCGCCACGGTCTTCGACTTTTCCGGGTGCGGCACGACCGGCTCGTCACGGTTGTCCACGTTCATGTAGCCGTACGGGGCGAGGCCGGTGGGCCAGCCCTGGCGGACCTTTTCGTCCATGCCCTTGAGCACCTCGGCCCGCAGATTGTCCGAGTAGTACTGGGCAACCGCGGCCATGACGTTGAACGAGAGGGCGCCGGCCGCGCCCGGCCCGAACTGGTTGTCGACGAAGGCTAGCTTGACGCCACACGAGTCCTCGAGTTCCTGCAGTCGCACCGCGTCCCGCATGTTGCGACAGACGCGGTCGAGTTTGTGACTGAGGATGGCGTCGATCCCCGTGCGGCGGGCGTTGGCCTTCACCCAGGCGAACATCTGGTTGAAGGCCACACGCTCCGCGCCGCGTTTGGCGGACTCGGCCACCACGAACTCGCGGACGATGGTCCACCCGGACTTCGCCGCCCTGTCGCGCATCGCCCGGAGTTGGGCGTCGAGGGAATAGCCTTCCCGCTGCTCGCGCGACGACACTCTTGCCCACGCTACCACTTTCATTTTTTGGTCATTTCCCTTCTGGCTCTGAGCAACACTTCGCCGAGCCGCCTGACGTTTACCAGAATTTCCACCGCCTCATCCTCGCTAACGGGTCGGCCCCAGGCCTCGGACCAGACGTCGATGGTCTCGGCGAGCATTTCAGCGGTGATCCAAGCCGTCGCCAGTGGCCGCCTTTCGGCCGCCTCGTCAGTGACATGTTGCTCACCCGGGGCCGGGAATCCAGTCAATTCCGGCCTTTTCGGCCGGGGCGGCGCTGCCGGACGGCGGGGCCTGGTCGCGCTCATCGGTCGAGCCATCCGTCCACCTCCAGTTCCTCGAACCGTTCGGCGATTCGCCGCATAGCCCGTTCAATGGTGTACAACCCGCACCGCATCCGCGAGGTGAGCGCGTGCTTGGAGTAGCCAGCCATCAGCGCCCGACAAATGGCCTGGTCCCGCTTGGACAGGGTCGCGATGGCCTGTTGCACGTCCAGGACGAGGTACTCGTCATCGCCCTGGCACATCGGCTCGGTGCGGGCGCTGGCAAACTCGACCTTCGCCTGATAACGGGCGGCGGTGCGGCGGACGAACAGCAGGTGCTTGTCGATCAGGGCCTGCACGACGGTGCTCTCCTGTGCCCCATGGGCATTCGCCGGATCGTACTTGAACCGCCGCAGGATCATGGCCAGCCTCTGCATCAGGTCAGGCACGTCGTGCTTGCCGAACCCCATACGTTTGGCCCGTTCGGCGATCAAATCCACTTTCCACTGCTCCAGAACCCCGTCGTACTTCGGCATAAAGTCATCCATCGGCATTCCTTTCGTGCGTGAGATGACGGTCTCGCCGGGACCTCCCCGGCGTCACGCACGGAGTATGCCGCAGGTATAGGGGGCAACTCTCTAGGCTCGAATCTGTGTGGAGCAACACATATGGGCGGCCGCCTGTGTGCGATATGGGGTCGAATATGTGACCCCCAACCGCCCATATGTGTTTTGGGGGTCATCCTGGATTTGCGCCATTTTTTGGCTTCGAGCGGCAAATAACCTTGTGGAGGGACGAGGTGCGACGCCCGTCCCAAAAACCAGGAATCCGGAACCCGAACACAAGGAGCCGACCATGAGCATGTTGCAGCAGATTCGCACCGGCCGCCACCCCTCGCCGCCGCGGTTTGTCATCTACGGAACCGAGGGCATCGGCAAGTCCACGACCGCCGCCCAGGCGCGGAAGCCCATCTTCATCCCGACTGAGGACGGCCTCGACCAGATCGACTGCGCCTCGTTCCCGCTGGCGACCAGCCTGGCCGACGTGGAGACCGCGCTCCAGTCGCTCATCAACGAGCGGCACGACTTCGAAACCGTGGTCCTCGATTCCTGCGACTGGACGGAGCGGCTGGTCTGGGACGCCCTCTGCCAGCAGTTCGGCGTCGCCAGCATCGAGAAGGTCGACGGCGGCTATGCCAAGGGTTATACGCACGCCCTGACGCCGTGGCGCAGGATACTCGACAGTCTCAACGTCCTCCGCAATCAGCGCGGCATGTGCGTCATCCTCCTGGCCCATGCCAAAGTCGAGAAGTTCGAAGACCCCGAGCAGGCGGCTTACGACCGTTACCGGTCAAACGCGAACCGGGGGAGAAGCCGAGTTCCTACACCGCCGAACGCTACTTCGACGAACTCGAATCCGAAACCGCCAAGAGCCTGGGTTTCATTGCCTTCGTCGAAAACCGCAAGGACGACGCCGGCAAATACTATGATCGAACAGAGAACCTGGACAGGAAGCTCGGCTGGGCCACTGACAAGTTTAGCGACTGCGTGCGGTTGAAGTGGGGTCTGGAGCATGGCTTTCTCTATGCTTACCCGCAGGAGTTGGCCCAGTACCAGGGACGGCAGCGTTTCGCCGTACTGCTGGCGGATTACTTCTACGTGACTCAAAAATTTGCCAAAGCCGGAGAGGTGGCCGATCGCCTGGTCAAGGGCGACTGTGGCGAGCTAGGCGAAGGGGCACGCCAATATCCGAGATTCCTCTCGGCAACAAGCACCTACTGGATGCGCGGCGCCGAGGCTGCAGCCGCGGAATACCTGAAAATGGTCCAGGAAGTTCCGTCGCTCAAGGGAAAAGACGTAAGTTTCACCATTGACCGCGCCGCCTACTCGGCGGGCAACACCGGGCTTACTAGCTCGACCGAGGTCGGGCGCAAAAAAGCCATGGACCTGTTGCAGGAGTTGGCCTTCAGCGGCAGGGAGAATGAGTTCGTCTTTAAGGCTCGAATTGCCTACGGCGTCGCCTTAATTGAAAGCGGCAAACGTGAGGAAGGAAAGAATATACTCGAATCTTTTCCCGATTCGGCAGGAGAATACAGGGCCATCGCCCAGGAATACGTCCGCGGCTATGCGGAAACCAAAGACAGTTCGAGAACCTCTAGCGGCAAATGAAAGGAAGATGTACAATGAGATTAATGCAGACCTCGAAGTTGCTGATGCTGTCGGTAGTGGTGGCGGCAGGAGCGTGTTGGCTGGTGCCGACACGGCTCGTGGCAGACGATCAAGCTGTAAAATCACAGAACAACCAAGTGCCTTGGCTGAACGGCAACACTAACGGTAATGGTTGGGACAAGGCTAACGCCGAGGACACAGCCCTTACTACTGACGGAGCCTGGATCGCCTCCAACGTGTTCACGGGGCAATTTGCACCCTTTGCTAATGGCAAATATTCAGATGTTGGCTATCCGCCTGATGGTTTTATCATTAGTCGGGTTCAGGATACCAATATCGCAATTCAGGTGAAGGTGCGCTGCTCCGGAACGGCAGCCCTGTTTCCTTTCTATGCCGAAGGCAATCTGGGTGGGACCGGCGGCAGTGGGGGCTCGGGCGGCGGAAGTCACTGGACGGTCAAGAGCAAAAACGATCCGGCGGTGATTCTCTTGGAGATAGATGCCGATGGACCCAATGACGACGCTATTCCCGTAGGCGGCACAAATATTCTTCATGTGAAGATCGAAGGTGGAGCTTCAAATACTACATATACAGTTGACCTTTCGGCCCAAGGGAACCCGGATGGGGCTGGGTCTCTCGCATCAAGTAGCGTCGGCCCCTTAACGAAAGACCAGGAAGCAATTGTAATTCTCACTGGCGGCACGAAGGGCAACTTGCGGATCAACGCTACGATTACGAATCCCCTGAGCGATCCCCCCGTCACAAACTATATTGATGTTTCTGTGTACGATATCCAGGTAATTCTTAATGGCCGAACCAAAGTTGATCCTACGGTAAGACAAGAAGGGCAAGATCGTTTCT
Source organism: uncultured Planctomycetia bacterium (assembly GCA_903929765.1). Classification (GTDB taxonomy): domain Bacteria; phylum Planctomycetota; class Phycisphaerae; order FEN-1346; family JAACEH01; genus CAIYVX01. The sequence continues at coordinate 46,711 of CAIYVX010000030.1, read as the reverse complement.
GGCTGCAATCCGGCGAGATAGTGCAGTTTCGCGCCGACTTGAGTCCAACGCTGCCCATCGCTGTTGCCACCGCCATAGGGAAGAAGTTCAAATGGACTCTTGACGCCGTACCAGGCATTACTGGCAATGCGTGGACACCCTCCCCGGACTGGGGTGATCGGGTGTCCGCTAAGGGCGTCGGGGCGACGGGGAATCCCATCACAATCACACTGGGCGCTCTTCCGACCGACAACCAGGGCTTCGGCACAAAAACGTTAACGCTCGAAATTGTCGATCATAATAAGACGGCATCTACTACTGCGCGCTTGTTCTTTTCGAAAATGGCAAAGGGCCATCCCGACCCGGGAAAGGGAACGACAGCAAATTGGTACTACTACTGGTCGGCAGAAGGAAACCCCGGCGCATGCAAGTTCAGCCGCGACCCCAACAATGCGGTCTATGCTAAGTATTGGACTAACGGAAATGCAAACGGAAAGTACGTGGCCACTGAAAACACGATCTATCTCTCCGACAAGGCCGCCGCGAAGAATTCATGGACCTACACGTTTCCCGAGGGCGGAAGGCAACTTCCGAACGCTGTCGGATTCACTATTAATACAGCCACGGCCCCGGAGTTTGTGAATCTGACGTACGCACACGAAGATACCCATAGAATAATCAGCAGCAAACCCTTAAAGGTCGGCGAAGACCGCGTTCCCGCTGATTGGGAAGCTGACGTAGGTTCAAGCGATAGCACGGCAGATTCTTTTGGGGCTGCTTTTGCCATTTCCGCAGGGAGCCCAGCTCCTCGCGATGAGGAGTTTTACTGTGTGGTCGGTGGCACCTTAACATATGGCAGCTTTGTCCAGCCGCCTATGGCCAAAGGAACACCTGAATATCATGGTACGACGCCTGAGCAGGCGTCCAATGATAACGACTGGTCAGAATCTGGTTCCCACTGGAAGGAGTAGGCGTATTATGAATAGTGAATATTGTGTTCACGTTACGGAGTTTGTCCGGTGTTTGTTCGTGCTGCTTACATTGAGCCTCTTATCAATTGTGGCGCAAAATTCAGTAATTGCCGGGGAGACTGATAACGGCACAGCACAAGCAGCCGCATCGGGTGAACCGCAGGAGTTTTGGAGGACTTATCTCGCGTGGCTCGACAAGGAGTCGCGGGCGAGCGCGTCTCCATCCCATGCTTATGATCGTCAACTGCTTTACGTGGCTAACGTGAGGGATACTCAGGATGAATTTGATATCCTCAAGTCCGTATTGGACCGCATCGATGCCGCCGGACGTCCCGATAGCGTACCCGCACTCACGGCGTTATTGAATGTTCCTTATGGAAGTTCCGAGGCGATTAATGCCGTGCGAGAACGGGCCTCGGATCTGTGGTATAAGTTGCGCTGGCCGGCGGCAAAAGAGCAGGAAAAAATCGAGATGGCACTCTATGGCCTGCGGCCAGAGCCGCCGGTGCAACTTTCACCCGAGAGTAGCTTGAAGATGCTTCACGAGATCGGCTTCCCCGCTCGCGCTCCATTCTATGCCCTTCTCCAAGACCCCAGTGCAACATACCGGAAAGATCATGTCGTTATGTATAGAGCGGCGGATCTCATGAAAGAGAAGGCATTTGCGCCTACCGACGCGGATATTGCCCGGCTTTTGGATTCTGCGGGCAACTATGGCAAAGTGGTCACTATAATCTACCTTGCGGAGCGTCAGGATTCCAGGGCTATCCCTGCTATTGTGGCGCAACTCAAAACTAAGAACAACTATTGGTGGCTGGATCGGATTGCTACCTGTGCCGAGCAATTCCAGAAAGGGCCGGAGAAGGACAAGGCTCCGCTCAACGCCGCATTGATTGGGTTGGGGCAAAACTTGCTGGAGGTGCATGATAGAGAGATGGATAGTCAGTCCGAACTCCTGGCGACTGTGAATCGAACGGTCGCCGAGTTCGGGCAGACACCGCAGAGCGAAGCATATCTCAGGAAGTATCTCGACTTCCATAAGACCATTACTATACAAACAATTATACGGATTGCAGGCGCGGGCACCAATAACATCTACGGGGTTCTCGCGAATCTAGAGTCTGCGCAGAGGCGAGCTCAAACTGCCTTAGACGGTTGGTCGTCCAAGAAGATGCCGTAAGACGTGAGCACTGTTTAATCCGGGAGGAGCCGTCCGATGGTGAGTTGGTTCCAGCGGGGCATTGCAAACAGTGACGGAGAACACGCCATGGGCGAGTGGCACTGCGGATGCCGAGGCACCCCGTCGAGAATATGGTGTTCTTTGGTTGCAGCACTGGCAATCCTGATCTGTTGTCCAATCTTGGAATCGCAAGTCGTTCGCGATTTGACAGGCAGTATCCGTTGGCCAGGAGAAGGCTTGTTAGGTGAACCGATCCTGGAGGTTGGCAAGGCTTTTGCCTCCGGCAGAGGGCGTAATGGGGCCACCCTTAGTTTTGCTCTCGATTACAAGGCTAATCTGGGATGGTTTGCCTCGTCCGCTGCACCGTTTGATGTGATTGCCCGCTACCATTATCCTGATTCGAAGCAAGCGGAGATGCTTTCAGATTGCTTTCCGAAGGATTCACCTCAGCCAACAGTGTTTGGTGTTGGCTGGCGGCGCGTGGTAGTGATAGTCAATGGTAATAACACCGTCCAGAAGTTGGCCCTGTCTCAACTCGGAATGTTGCTGAAAGATGGGGGAAAGCGGACGGATTGGCAAGCTTTGAGCGGCCCTGTATCCGCGAGTCACTGCTATAGCGAAAAAAACGGCTCATGGTCGTGCGACCTGGTGCGCCGCAGATGCATGGCTTTTACCGAGCAGCGTGCCGGGTATCTTCTTTCGGGGTGGCGCGAATTCCGAGACGACATGCAGAAATGTGCCGATGCCGAGGAGGTTATCAAGAAGGTCAAGGCGGACGGCGGTGGCATCGGATTCTTTCAGTACACGAGTCAGCCGCTTCTGGGCGTGAAAGTTTTAGCCATTGCCTCGGAGACTGGCAGCACTTTTGTTGCACCGAAGTTGGATTCGGTGATTCAGGAGGATTATCCGTTGGCTGAACCATTGGTTTTCTATCTGCATCCGAAAGCTCCGCCCTTGGCAAGCGAGTTTTGCGAATTCGCGGTCGGACCTGAAGGCTCGGCCGTTGCCGAGAAGCTCGGGTTCGTCACCCCATGTATGCAGAAGCAGGCTGAGGGCAAAGCCCGGCTGGCCGAAATGAAGTCGGGCAAGGGCGAGCGGATTGGGTCGGTGGGTGTGCTGGGCGGTCAGAAGGTGGCGGGGGCGTTGGCGACGGAGTATGTGCGAGCCAAGGCGGTAGTGCAGGTGGGGTTTAACGCTGTGGATTCGGACACGGCGGCGATGGGGGGTTTCCTGGGCGGAGAGGGGAAGCAGGCACTTCTCCTCTTGAATGATCGGCCGAGCGTGCAGGCAATGGCGGCGCTGGGGGAGAGGTGGGAGCAGGTCAAGCCGACGGAATACCTCCTTGCCGCGCGGGGCGCGGCGATTATTGTCAATCCGGCGAACCAACTTGGGGCGCTGACGCAGGATCAGGTACGCGGAATCTTCAAGGGCGAGATTGCGGATTGGGGTATACTGGGCGGCACGGGCTTGGCCGCAAGTGGCAAAAAGGCCCCGATCACGGCCTACGGGTTGCCGGCAGGCGATCCGGTTTCGGCGATTCTCCAGCAGGAAGGCGTGCTGGTACAGTCGCACCAGGTGACGGCTACGAAGGACTCGGCCGAGGTGCTGGCGGCGGTGGCGGCGGATTCGCAGGGGATCGGCGTGGTCGATCTGGCGGCCCTGCCCGTGGGCGACAAGAGCGTGCGGGTGCTGGCGATTCAGATCGGCTCGGGCAACAAAGCCGAGCTTGTGCCGCCGACGCCGGACAACCTGAAGAACGCCATGTATCCTTATGCCCAGCGGGTTTACCTCTACGTCCATCCGCAGGCGAGCGACGCGGCCAAGGACTTTGCCAAGTTCGTGGCCACCTGTGGCGCGGCTGAAGCGACGCTGTCCGCCGACACGTTGAAGACGACGATGGACGCATACAGGAAGAACGGCTTGATTTCGCTGGCGGAGGCAGCCATCGACCGCGCCGCCAAGGAAGCGTTCGACGCCGCCAAAGCGGAGCCGGCCAAGGCGGAAACGAAGAAGTAGTCACATCGCAACGTCATGGCGGGCAAGGCGTTATTACTTATGGGAAAACCACGCGAAATAAAAACTATTGACCTCAAGCTCGGCCGCGGGTAGAGTGCGGCCACGGTGTTGATGTGGGATGCGTGCGCATCCGTGGTGTTGTAAGCAAAGTGTCCGGTCGACAATAGGCGGCCGGAGTCTTTCCTGATGACGCGTGACTGAGTAGGGGTTGGCGCTCGCGAGGAGCGCCGGAGACACAGCCGTCGGTTTTTGGGTTTCTGATTTAACGCTGGATGGGGATGTGATGTGTCGGTTCGGGATGAATCGTTGCGGCTTCGCCGTTAGGGCGAGAGCCGGCGCGGTTCCTCTTGGCTTTGACCGTGGCGTTTGTCGCCTCGGCGGACGGTAGCTTTGGCTTTTTCAGGCCGAATGGTTGGGCGCAAGTCCGAGGTGTAGGCCGCGAGGATTTACGGAAGATTATCGCTCTCGTAATGAGCGGTTATTGAGCCGAAGGCAGAATTGAGAGCGTCAGACCTGTGCCAGCGGGAGATTCCGGCATGAAACGAAATACAAGGTACGTTCTCATCCTTTCTGCCGTGGCGGCGGTGCTTGGCCTCCTGGTGACCGGGCCGGTCCTGGGCCAGGGCAAATCCGCGCCGGCAAAATCGCCCGCTGCCCCTGCATCTAATTCGACCGATTCGGCCACAGCCGCGCAGGCCAAAGCCTGGACGGCCTTCTATGCGGGTAAATATGAAGAGGCCGCCAAAATCTGCGCCGTGCTGTTGAAGGCCCAGGACGAGAAGACCCGCCTCCAGGCCACGCACTGTTTCGCCCGGTGCCAGTGGGCTTCGGGCCAGAAGACCGCTCAGGCGACCGCCCGGAAGACTTTTGGCCAACTGGCGCAGGAGGCCACGCTGCCCGACTCGAAAGTCCGGGCCGACCTGGGCAAAATGATTATTCAGGACGCCGAAGCCCATGTCGAAGGGTTGCCACAGGCCATCGCCGGCCTGGAGATCATCTGCCGCGGCCACCCCGCCGGCACGGCCACGGCCGAGGCCCTGATCGAACTGGGCCACCTCTACACCCGCGCCGCCCGCTACGACGACGCCCAGAAGAGTTACGAGCAGGTTGCTGAACTGTTGAAGGACATTAACAAGCTGGAACTGACTCCGACCGAGGCGGTGCCGTTTCAGGCTGAGGCTCAGCGGCTCCTGGACCGCTTGAGGTTCGAGCGCGACGCCGGCCGCGAGCCGTTCGAGAAGGCCTACGCCCTCCAGGTAGAGAAGAAGTTCAAGGAAGCCCTGGCCGGTTTCGAGGGCGTGGTCAAGGACTATCCGTTTACCGAATACGCTGGGCACAGCAAGGTCTGCGCCGGCGAGTGCCTGCGGGACACCGGCCAGACCGCCGAGGCCGTGGCCCTGTGGAAACAGTTCATCAAGGCTTCGCCGTCCGGCCCTTGGCGCGGCCAGGCCTTCATCGACGCCATTGATCTCTACCTCGAACATTCGCTCGACCTCAAGACGGCCAAAGAGCAGACGATGGAGGCCTTCGAGCAACTCCGTCCGGGCCTCGACGGCGAGAAGAGCGCCGCCTCCTGGAAACTGGCCGCCCGCGACCTCTACCTGCGGATCGGGACCATTGCCTACCTCGAAGGCCGCTGCCCCGGTGCCGCCGAAGCCTTCAAGGAAGCTGCTGCCGGAGGCCTCGCCGTCAAGACTCCCGCCAGCCCCGCGACTACCGCCACCGCCGCGAAAGCAGCGCCGCCCAAGACTTCCCACGGTCTCGAAGCCCTGATTGCCGCCACGGAAGCCAACCGGCCGGTAGTCCCGGCCGACGTTGGCGCCGTTGACCCCGAAAACCGTCCCGCTCTGGCCCTGGCCCTGGGCCGCATCTACTTCCTGGCCGACTTGGGCGACCGCGCCGCCGCGCTCTTCGACCGCGTGCTCGCCCCCAAAACCTCCGCCGCGCTGACCGCGCCGCAAAAGGCCTACGCCCAGTTCTGCCAAGCGCTGCTTCTCGACTCCGCCTCCAAGCCCGACGAGGCCAAGGCCGCGTACCTGGCCTCGATCAAGACCTGCCCCGCCGGTTCCTGGACAGACGAAACCCTCTTTCGCCTGGCCAGTTTGGTCCAGCGCGAAGCTGAGAAACAGTACGTCGAGGCTTTGTCCAAGCCAGCCAACTCCGCCACCAAGTCAACGGCGTCTCCCGCGGTAAGCGACACGGGCAAGGCGGCGCTGATGGCGGCGCGCGGCCAGGCCTTGCCTTATTGGCAGGAACTCGTCAAACGCTATCCGCAGAGTCCCTACGTCGAAACGGCCGCCTACAGTGTCGGGCTGCTCTTCTACGAGCAGAAACAATGGAAGAACTCCCTGGCGGCGCTCGACGACTTTACGAAGAAGTACCCCGCCAGCCTGTTCCAGGGCGAAGCCCTGTGGCTCCTGGCCCGCATCAACTTCGAGCAACTGCTCGAACCCACGGAGGCCAAGAGCTACTACGAGGCCCTCGACGCCTGGATCAAACCGGCCCGCGAGGCCAAGCCGGCCTTCCCCGCGGGCTGGGAGGTCGTCGGTTTCGTCCGCTACGAAGAACCCCGCGACAAGGCCAAAACAACAACGGTCGACGGCAAGGAAGTCAAACGCGTGGTCCTGACCGGGGCAATACCGGTCAAACGCGAACCGGGGGAGAAGCCGAGTTCCTACACCGCCGAACGCTACTTCGACGAACTCGAATCCGAAACCGCCAAGAGCCTGGGTTTCATCGCCTTCGTCGACAACCGCAAGGACGACGCCGCTAAGAACTATGAGCGCACGGAGAAACTCGACCAAAAGCTCGGCTGGGTCCAGGACCCGCAATACAGCGACTGTTCGCGGCTCCGGTGGGGACTCCAGCACGGGTATCTCTACGCCTATCCGCAGGAGCTTAAACCATACAACGAGCGAGAACGGTTCGCCGTCCTGCTGGCCGACTTCTATTACGTCACGCAACGATTTGCGGACGCCGGTAAAATGGCCCAGCGGTTGCTCGACGGCGACGCCGGGCGGCTGAGCGACTCTGCTCAGGCCTATCCGCAATACTTGAAAGCCGCCAGCACCAACTGGACCCAGAACCGTGATGAAGCCTTCAAGGAATACATGAAGGTAGTCGGGCCTCCTAATTCCTTCAATCCCGACAGCGCGCCGTTTACCGCGGCGCGGGCCGCCTATGCCGCAGGCAATATCGCCACGATGCAGTATGTTGTAATGAAAACTGAAAACAAGAAGCTCGGGCGGGAGTTGTTGCGCCGGCTGGCGCTCAGCAACCGGGACGACGAATACGGCAACAGGGCAAAAATTACCTACGCTGTATTGCTCGTGCGAGAAGGTCAACGGGAGGAAGGCGAGAGACTCCTGAGGTCATTCCCGGATTCGGCGGGCGACTACAAAAAAATTGCCGATTATTACTTGGCAATGTTTGCCAAGTCGGCACAAAACCAGCCTAAAGGGGCGAATTCTACTGTAAAAGGAGACAGCAAATGAAAATGTACCTGTTGGTGGTTGGGGCGGTGTTGACCGCCATCCTGGGTCTGGCAGATCCGTTGTGGGCCGGAGAAAATGGCGACGGGACGTACACGGTGACGGTGAGCAGCGGCATGATTGAGCAGGGGTACACGAGCGGCAACTTTACCCCATCCCTCACCGCAACCGTCGCACGGGCGAAAACAGCCACCGTGGCCGGAAACTGCGTTTGCATCACCTCGGAAACGTTTGTGCCACCGGGCGGCTGGGGATTTTCTCCTTTTCCCGATTATCCCTCAACCTATGTTGACGTAAGGGTGGACGGTGACACCGGGAACAGCGTGATTCGACTACAAGATACTGCGGGCGCAATCCAGGTCTCGGGGCAATATTATGTTTCAACAGCAGCACAATTTCCGCTCCATGCACAAGGGGATATGTCGCCGGGAGGAGGGTACGGGTACGGCGGCTACGGTCTGCCGACAGGCCATTGGGCAACCAACACCCAGTCGGCAACATTTATTCTGACAGTTCAAGATGCCAATTCAGACAATAGTAGCAATACTAGCTCCATCGCTTCAGACTGTACGGGGCCTTCTAACTATTCGGACCCTGCTGCCAACGCTCCAATTGTGTCGGTCGAGCCAGACGATGGGGCGTGCAGCATTTCTTTTTGTGTTGGGAGCCTGCCCCCTGATGGAGGTCCCTATGACTACGAAGTGGAGCAGCTTGCGGACGACGACTCTGTCATCCAGGTTGTGGACAGCGGCGTGATTAGCGGCGGCAGTAACTACCAGATGACGGAATCCGGCCTGGCATCCGACAGTACATATCTCGTGCAAGTTACTGATACCTCCCAGTCATCCTACGGGGATCAAACCGCTTCGGTCGAAGCTGGCCCGGCTACTGGCAGTCGTCAGATGGCGTATGCCGCCGCCGACCAAAGCAGTTCGAATCCGGCCCAGAGAGATGTCAAGGCCAAAACCGGAAAGATTTTCTACATTGCATTTGACGGTACGGATGGACAGAAATATGACAGTCAGCCATTTATCACATATCTTACAAAAACAAGTAACCCACAATGGATAAAACTTGATAACCCGGGTGATTACGCTGCAGCATATAAGCAGAACGTTCAGAATCAGGGCGTCCCAATCGTCTATATTGTTGCAACCCAGGCCCAGATGAAGCAGGCGCTTGGCGGCGGAAAGCAGAACCTTGGAGATAACTCCTATATCATGTATACAGGGCACTCCAATTTCGGCATGGGTTTTAACTTCAACCAGCAACTAAACACCAAAATCAGCGATTTTATGCGATGCGCCGAGCCGGATGTGCCAATCAACTGGATCTATATGCGGCAGCATCAGGGCGATCCAAATTTCATGATTCAACTGGCGGAATATGGAGACAATCATCCCGGCCCTCCTCCGCAGTATGATCCCCAATATGCGCCATTTTCCGTAGTTGGCCAACACGCTAGCATACCATGTTATCACTATGCCAATAATATGAACGGCGCTACCGGCAATTGTGTATTTTATAATACACACGCACCTGCACCAAGCATAGACGATTGTCACAGCGGCCCATCTATCCCGAGGAGCCCTTATAATGATCCGGTTAGCCATTCGTGCGTGATTGAGGGGCCAACAGGGGCATGGGCAAATGCTGGCGGGGGGGCCATGGGCGTGCCGTCTACCGATGATCGGTTTTTGCTCGGAGATATTAGCAAGGGACAGCAACTCTGGACTGTTACTTGTGATGGCCCGAGCAATCCTCCTGGCAAGGAGCAATGGTCAGTTGGGGGTTCTTTGGAAGCAAATCAGCCAAAAGCTCAGACCGGAGTTCAGTACACGACCCGCTCCGGCTCAGTGATGTTCACTATCACAGCCCAGGGAGCGCCATTTGCAAAGGGCGATTCGTTTACGTTCACAACCCAGGAGGCCAACCTCCGCTTGGTTGCCGTGTGCGGCGCGAGCGACATGCCGGCCGCCCCCAAATGGAAAATGCTCTGCCTGAACTCGTGCTATAGTGGACAGTATTACTACAATATATTTAATCATGGAACTTTATTCTATACAACCGACCTGATGTACTTTGGGCAGGGTGGATCCGCGGCTTATGTGAATGCTATTATGGCAGGCCAGGACGAAGATGGGATATGGCAAGCTCTTCAGGCTACGAAGGTTGCTTCCGAAACGACTCTGTACGATTGGAAGAAATTCTAAGGACTAGGCGAGCTTTACCCGGTGGGACAGACCACGATTAGTGCGGGGCGAGCGGAAGTGTAATGCTCATGGCGATGGAAAGGCTGTGATTTTTTATGAGGTTGGAATAGTCATGAATGAAACAGGAATGGGCATGCGGCTCATGGTGTGCGTCATGGTCCTCGTTCTGGGAACCAGCGGGTTAAGCGCTGATTTGGCGTCGAACAATTCTTCTGCTGACCAGGCGGCGAGCGCATCTCCTCTGGAGGAGGCTTGGAACCGCCTTCCTGCGGAGCGTAACGCCAATGGCGACAGTAATGAAACAGCGGAGGCCCTTCAAACCTTACAGTTGAGTCGCTCTGAAGTAGATCAGTTCATGCGTGACAAATTGTCGTCACCACTGGATGAGGATCCCACGGGGCGGAAGATGGAATCCCGCTTTTTGCGGACTGGGGCGGTGCTCCGAGGCAACGGCGCCAGATCATGTGTCTGGTTGGTCACTAGCGAACAGCGGCTAAGGACTGAGGGCGTCTACTTGGCGGTATTTGCGTCTGGCTCCGCATTGAATTATCAGGAGTATTGGCAGTTTTTGGATTGGTTGTTGCGGGATTGTCGAAAGGGTTGGTCGGAGTCCCACTTCGGAGAAGGGGGGGGCTTCGACTTTCGGCTGTGCGATATTGCCTATCGACAGTTGAGCGAACGCCTGAAGAAGATGGACGTTGCAGTGAAGGCCGCCGAGCGCCTGGGGTGGAAACCCGCTTTTGAAGAGATCAAGGGAATGACGCCTTATGAGCAGCGCGACCGATGGGAAGAGAACATAGCCAAACTGCTGGAACAGCCCGAGGTGGTTATGGCCGTTCGTGCACTTCCCAGCGCGATATCGGAGTTGCGCGGCAAAGGACAGGATGATCCGATGACGCAATCGGCAGCACGGTGGCTGAAACGGATGTCGGTGAACTTAATGTCTCCCGAGACATTGAAAGGTACTGATGCCAGCCTCGATGCTGTTCTGGATAACTGGTTTCGGCCTCTGACCGAAAAAGATAAGGCTAACTGCAGGAGACTCCTTGGCCCAATGTACACGATGGAAAATGTGGCCTCCCGTTTTCCTCAGACGCTACCCTGTGACCGATGGGGGGCCGCTTGGGCTATGTTTCATCGGCAGGACCGAGGTGAGGTGCTGAAGGCCCTGATTGGCCTGTATGCCAAGAAAAAGGGAGAAGAGTCCTGGCAGTCTTACCTCAACCTGAAAATTCTGGAACTGCTGGGTGATTTGGCCGTCGGACCGTGGCGTGATGACGAGTTCGTGAAGGAGAAGACCGTCGAGTTCCTCACGGGACAAGCCAAAGAAGCGGCGCAATCCTGGAGGCTGCGCGAGGCGGCACAGATTGCAATAAAGAAGATCGAGACTGCGAATGGTGGAGCAAAACCTGCTCCGCCGAGTACTACAGGGCAGCGATAGTACAGAGGCATGGTTTCATGACGTGGTGCTGCGAATTCAGCACTAAATGTTAAGCCCGTTGATGGCGTATACTTGTCGAATTGCGGAGATAGACATGCGTTGCAGGAAGTGTCTGGCGGGAATGTGTTTTATCGGTTATATGGCTGCGGCAGCAGCATTTGCCAGAGCGGACGAACCAGTGTTGGTTCGAGGTGGTCATACCGCAGGCATGGCCATCGTCAGTCTGGAGGCGGAGCAGTTTGCGCAACGGGAGAACGGGTCAGACGCCAAACTTTTGGATCTGCTACGGTGGACCGACAAACAGAACCTTGAGCAATTTGCCGCAGGCAAGTGCCATGTTCTGGTGCATCGTTCGATGCCGACAGCGGTTGAGATGGCCTTTCTGGAGAATAAGTTTCCTTCTGGGACAGAACAGCCGGAAGTCTTTGTCATGGGCTATTCCAAGGTCGCGGTGGTCGTGAACAACGAGAACCACGTCAAGAATCTGAATGTGGAACAGATCAGAAGTATTTTGTCCACGACGGGGTCAGGCAAGCGATGGAGTGCCTTGGGCGGCGCTGATAGTTTGGTGAAATGCTACAGCGATCGAGGGCCGAGTCGGATGGTGATTCGACACGCGTGCCTAATGTTAGGACCGGAACATCCCACGGGCTATTACCCATTCCGAAAAGATCTCGAGGCTTGCAAATCCGGCGAGGAAATCCTTCAGAAAGTTCGAGCCGACCGCAACGGCATAGGATTTCTGCTATACTATGGTCAGCCGCTCAAGGGCGTCCATGCCTTGAGCATCACTGCTTCCGTGAGTTGCGAGCCGGTACCCCTGAAGGAGGGAGCCTGCCTCCAAGAGGATTACGCGTTGCAGGAACCAGTGTTGCTTTACTTGCGACCCGGTGCGCCGCCGTTGGCCAGAAAGTTTTGCGAGTTTGCTGTTAGCGCCGACGGGTCGGCTATCGCTGAAAAGTGTGGACTGATTACGGCGCATGCGCAGAACTTGGCAGGATCAAGTGAACGTCTGGCCGAGATGAAGGCCGGGAAGGGTGAGCGGCTTTCGGCGCTGGGGGTGATGGGTGGGCAGAAGGTGGTCAACGCCTTGGCGCTGGAGTATGTGAAGGCCAAGGCAGTGGTGCAGGTGGGATGGAACGGGGTGGATTCAGACACGGCGGCGGTGGGGGGATTTTTGGGCGGCGAGGGGAAGCAGGCGTTGCTGCTGTTGAATGATCGTCCGAGTGTGCAAGCTCTGGCGGCGCTGGGGGAGAGGTGGGAGAAGGTCAAGCCGACGGAATACCTTATAGCCGGGCGGGGCGCGGCGATTATCGTCAATCCGGCGAACCAGTTGGCGTCGCTGACGCAGGATCAGGTTCGCGGCCTCTTCAAGGGCGAGATTGCGGATTGGGGATTGCTGGGCGGCACGGGCCTCGCCGCCAGCGGCAACAAGGCCCCGATCACGGCCTACGGGTTGCCGGCAGGCGATCCGGTTTCGGCGATTCTTCAGCAGGAAGGCGTGCTGGTGCAGTCGCACCAGGTGACGGCTAAGAAGGACTCGGCCGAGGTGCTGGCGGCGGTGGCGGCGGATTCGCAGGGCATCGGCGTGGTCGATCTGGCCGCCCTGCCCGTGGGCGACAAGAGCGTGCGGGTGCTGGCGATTCAGATCGGCACGGGTAACAAGGCCGAGCTTGTGCCGCCGACGCCGGACAATCTGAAGAACGCCATGTACCCCTACGCCCAGCGGGTTTACCTTTATGTGCATCCGCAGGCGTCCGACGCGGCCAAGGACTTTGCCAAGTTCGTGGCCACCTGTGGCGCGGCGGAGGCAACGCCGTACGCCGACACGTTGAAGACGACGATGGACGCCTACAGGAAGAGCGGCTTAATTCCGTTGGCGGATCCGGCCATCGACCGCGCCGCCAAGGAAGCGTTCGACGCCGCCAAAGCGGAGTCGGCCAAGGCGGGACAAAAACAGCAAAAGGATCCTAACTCTACTGTGACAGGAGACGGCAGATGAAAATGTACCTGTTGGTGGTTGGTGCGGTGATGGCCGCTATCCTGGGTCTGGCGGAACCGTTGTGGGCTCAATACACAGTGACCCCGAGCCAGGGTCAGGTTTACTGGACCGGAGGATCCTTCATTGCTTCCAGCACCTCAACCTCAGCCGTGGCGACCAGCGCTTCCGCGCTAAGTGATAACGTTATTCGCATCTGGTCGCAAGTGTTTTATCCCGGCGGGTTCTCCTTTGTTCCCTTTCCCGACGCTCCCACATACTTCGTAGACGTAAATCAGGATGCCGATGGGGTGTTTGATGTCACCGGACAATGCGGTTTTTCTAACAGTATTCAAGTTGCGGGCAGCTATTATGCTTCCACGGCAGCGCAATTTCCACTTCAGGCACAAGGAAATATGGTGCCCGGCGGCGGTGGCGGCGGAACAAATGGTACTACTCAATTATGGCATTGGGCAACCAACACCGCGTCAAGCGTCACGGTCAATCTCGTTATCCACGACTCATTCAAGGGGGACGGTTCGACTCCGGTTATTGGGGATCCCATCGCCCGCGAGCTACAGAACGATAAGCGCGGGGCCTTCGGTATTGCCAACCTGGATCAGAACATTTTGACCAATGGGAAATGCCTCATAATGCTTGAAATCAAGAATCCCACCAACCAAAGCTTGGCCGGGAGCGTGCACCTTACGATTACAGGAGACGGAACAAATGTGAACGTTCGGGACAATAGCAAATCGTTAACGAATACGCGCGACTGGACGATTTCCTCTCTCCCCGTAACACTTTTTATTGAGGGCCTAACCTACAGCAACAATGTCCGCGACATCACGGCGGAGATCAAGGATGATAACAATAATTCATTGGATAAGGCCATGATGACTTTTATCTGGGCGAAATATGTCGTGGGCAATTGCGAATGCTCTGTTGATGGCAACGGCAACAATGTCCCGGCGAACCAAGTTGCCGCTGCCCTTGGCGCGGCGAATGGCAACATAACCGATCCGCCACTCACGTGGCTGAACCAATTCGGTTCAACGGGAATCCTTGGAATACCAACGGGATATCCGGTCGTAGGAGTGCATAACGTGCATGTGACCAAGGCGACCATTTACCCGACCAGGAAAGCTGCCGATTGGAAGACAGATGGAGTGATGTTTGACGTGACGAGACAGGCTGCATTCTCGAAGTGGCAAACCGACCTTCTCCCGGATTGGGGACCCGTAGACGTTGTATCTACCATCCCGAATCAAGATGAAGGATCCAACGACGATTCCTCAGGTTTGTTTCCCGACAAGTCGACAGCGCCAACTGACTCCGGCGAGATGTTCTATATCGACGGTCCTGGAACAAAGATTGCAAGGCCGGTACCGAATTTGTCGCTGGCAAATCGTGCCTTGCGGTTTACCTTCAACGAGTTCGTCCATGTGAGGTTCGACGGCACAAGGCCCAAGGGTGGTTTGCAGAATCGGGATGGCGTGGTCGTGAATGGGGCCAGGTGCTCTGCCAAATTCGGCTGGCACTGCCGGCACACCCTGAATTCGGTTGGCGGCGCCAACTACACCCGCGTGGCAGGAACACCGAACGATATCGGTCCGCCTTTTATGGCAATTGCAGTCCCGTAAATGGATATAATAGCTTTTTGGCGAATCGGGGTTGTGCAATTGCCTCCAGTAAGGAAATGAGGTGCGAAGTGAAGACAATAATAGGTTTTTTTAGTGTCTTGGCGATTGTTTGCTTGTGCAGTTCTGTTTTTTCCGCCGAACAGGCTTGGGATCCCCAACGGGACGTCCTGGCGCTTGCGTCTTCAGACAAAACGGTGAGAGACAAAACTTCGAGCGACCTTAGAGAGGTTCGCCAAGAGATCATTCGCGGTCTTCTGCGCATCGCCGGTCAAGAGTCAGCAGCCGGAGACCAGGGGTTCTTCGGATCGAGGGAGCTTTCAATTAATCTGATTGGGGCTTATCATGCCAAGGAGGCAGTCCCCTTTTTGGTCGACAATGTTAATCTGGAAGTGCCTACCGAGGGCTCTACATTGTCGCCTTATGAAGGGTTCCCCTGCGTCGTTGCCCTTATTCATATTGGCCTTCCCTCGATTGCAGGGATCATCGATCGTCTTGATAAGCCGGTAACGGAGCAGGAGTTAAGCCTTTTCGCGACCGTCTCAAGAGGCGTAGAAGGGCCAGATTTCGCGGTGATGCGGCTTGATCTGGCCATGAAAAAGACCTCGGGCCAGAAGCTGGACAACCTGAGGAAACTCCGAGACCTTGTTAAGACACGGAAATGGTGAGCCTTAACCCAAGGCGGTGAACCAGTTCGGGCCTTCGCGATGGCCCGCTGCGCGGCAAAGAGGCGTGAGGCCCTTGCAGCGCCATATAGGAGTGAAGTTATGAATGCATTTAGAGCGTTGGGCGGGATCGCACTGGCTCATGCGGGATTGTTTTTTGCCGCCTTGAATTGCGCTGAGGCCGATCTGCCATCTCATTCGGATGTTACTGTTAGCGGCATCTCAGCAACGGACATGGCGGCTCGACGAGCGGCTGCGCAGCGGATTTTCGATGAACGTAAAGAGGTTATCGCGGGCTTCGTCGCATTGGCGAGAAGTAAGGGAGGGGCGCCTTTGGAACGTGACGACCCGCGACTCAACGCCATTGCTTTGCTCGGAGAGTACAGCGCCGAAACGGAAGAGTCCCTTGAATTTCTGATCAAGAACATCGACCTGGCCCCTCCCGGAATCAAGAACCCGAGAATGGAGGAATACCCTTGTGCCGCAGCACTGATCAAGATCGGTGGCCCGGCCGCTGAGCGGGCAGCGATACGGCTAGTCCAAAGGACAATAGACGACAAATCGAAACTGTCCTGCGACTTGCTCATTTATGTCATCAACCAGGTTGAGGGCGACGAGATCGGTGAACTTCTTATTGAGAAGATGGCCAAAGAAGGGCGCGGCGGCATGCCGGCTACCCTGGCTTTTCTGCTGAACCGCGCCGCCGAACTCCGCCAGGCGAAGGCGAGGGCTGGCCAGGTAGAGCAGATAGATGTTTTGGGTTTACGTGACAAACAGAAAATGTTGCCTCCGCTGGCCACGGAGTACGTCCGGGCCAAGGCGGTTGTGCAGGTGGGGTACAGCGGCGTGGATTCGGACGTGGCGGCGGTAGGGGGATTTTTGGGCGGCGAGGGGAAACAGGCTTTGCTGCTGTTGAATGATCGGCCGAGTATGCAAGCTCTGTCGGCGCAGGGGGAGAAGTGGGAGAAGGTCAAGCCGACGGAATACCTTATTGCGGCGCGGGGCGCGGCGATTATTGTCAATCCCGCGAACCAACTGGCGGCGTTGACGCAGGATCAGGTGCGCGGAGTCTTCAAGGGCGAGATTGCGGATTGGGGTATACTGGGCGGCACGGGCTTGGCCGCCAGCGGCAAGAAAGCCCCGATCACGGCCTACGGGTTGCCGGCAGGCGATCCGGTTTCGGCGATTCTCCAGCAGGAAGGCGTGCTGGTGCAGTCGCACCAGGTGACGGCGAAGAAGGACTCGGCCGAGATTCTGGCGGCGGTGGCGGCGGATTCGCAGGGCATCGGCGTGGTCGATCTGGCCGCCCTGCCCGTGGGCGACAAGAGCGTGCGGGTGCTGGCGATTCAGATCGGCACGGGCAACAAAGCCGAGCTTGTGCCGCCGACGCCAGACAACCTGAAAAACGCCATGTACCCCTACGCCCAGCGGGTTTACCTTTATGTGCATCCGCAGGCGAGCGACGCAGCGAAAGATTTTGCGAAGTTCGTGGCCACCTGCGGCGCGGCTGAAGCGACGCCGTACGCCGACACGTTGAAGACGACGATGGACGCCTACAGGAAGAACGGCTTGATTTCGCTGGCGGAGGCAGCCATCGACCGCGCCGCCAAGGAAGCGTTCGACGCCGCCAAAGCGGAGCCGGCCAAAGCGGAAGCGAAGAAGAAGTAGCCATGTCGGCCATTTCGGATTCATTGGATTGTGGAGAACCATTATGCGTAGCGGTCGAGACTTGAATCGTTGCGACGACTGCCGTCTGCAATCGCTGCGGCACGGGCGGTTGCGGCTCAGGTCGGCGCTGGTGCGGCTCTTGGCCGTTGGCCTGCTTGTGGCCCTGGGCGGCGCGGCGTCCCTGGGCCAGGCAACGAGTTCCGGCGTCGGGGCTTCCGGCTCCGGCGGCAAGACGGCCAAGACCTCGGTGGTGCGTGTGGTCGGGCCGCGGGCCGCTCAGGAGTTGATGGGCAAGTTGGCGACGGAATTCTCAAAGGGCCACGAGATGATCTCTCTGGATTACCAGGACCAGGAATCGCCGGGCACAGCGGTCACGGCTTTCGTCGGCGGGCGCGACCTGCTCTTGACTCTGGGCAAGTTGTCGCCGCAGGCCACGGGGGCGGCAGCGCAGAAGTGGAAGACGCTCGACCCGCAGGAGCACGTTCTGGGGGCACGCGTGGTGGCCGTGGTGGTGCATAAGCGGAACCCCGCTGACAGTCTGACGCTGGAACAACTTCAGTCGGTCTTCTCGGGGAAGATCAAGGACTGGAAGGCCCTGGGGGGCGAGGTCAAGGCGATTCATTGCTACGGGCTGATGACGAGCGACCCGCTGGCGACGATGTTCCACCAGAAGGTGCTGCCGGTGTCGCGGTGTGTCCCGATCCTCCGCAAGACGACCTCGGCGGAGGTGCTCAGCGTGCTGGCCGGCGACCCTGACGGCATCGCCTTCGCGGACGCTGCGGCCCTGGCCGCAGCGGGGGACACGGTCAAACTGGTGGCTCTGGGCGAAGGCTCGGCGGCGGTGCTGCCGAACGCCCAGACAATCAAGGACGGTTCATACAACCTGGCCCAGGTGCTGGCGCTCTACAGTCTGCCGAAGCCGACGACGGCGGCGGCACAAGGGTTCGTCGATTACGTCCTGTCGGACGAGCCGGACGCCCTGTGCCGGCAGTGCGGCTTTCTGCCGACGGTGCGGCTGGCCCAGGCGGACGTGCTGGCTTTCGTCAACCGGCTGTACGGCGCGGACCTGAAACGGGTCCGTTCGGCGTCTGATCCGCATGGCGCTCTGGCCCTGGCCGATCAGATGCTGGAGGCGACGCGGACCACTAAACTGCCGCCGGAAGTGGCGGCGCAGATGTGCCGGACCGTTTATGACCTGGGGAGCCAGACCGCAGGCGGCGACTGGGAGGCCCTGGCGTCGTTGCGGCTCATGGCGGAACGGGTTCCCGATAAATGTTTCGAGGCGGCAACCTGTCACGTGGCCCTGTGCGAGCGGGACTACAATCGAGACAAGAATGAAGCCCACGGCCAGTACCTATTGGAGAAGCTGCTCCTCGCCGCCGACACGGGCACAAGCGCGAGGCGGTTTGTCGAGGCGGCGGAACTGTGGCGCAAGGCGATCGCGCTGGCCGAGCAGCTCCAGGCGCCGGACCTGGCGGATATGAAGGAGCGGCTGCCGGCCTTCGAGGCCCGCGTGGTATCGGTCCAGGAGTGGGAGCGCTTGCGGGGGCAATTGCGCGAGAATCCGCAGGACGCGGAGTTGCATTCAAAGGTGATCCGGTTCTGCGTCGTGGAACTGAACAATCCAGCCGAGGCGCTGAAGCTCGTCGATAAGAGCACCGAGGAGGTACTGAAGGTCAACCTGCCGCTGGCGCTACAACCCGAGGAGAAGCTATCCGAGGAGTCGGCCCAGAAACTTGCCGAGTGGTACGTGGAACTAGCGGGCCAGGCCGGCCTTGGCGGCCGGGAACTGATGAACCGGCAGGCCCAGAACTATTACCTGCGTTTCTTCAAACTGCACCCCAGTCGCGACGACACGTTGGCCACGCAGGCCATTCTGGCCATGAAAAAGGTGGGCGGCGCGACGCCTGATCAACAGCCGGTTTCGACGCCCCCTCGCGGACCATTGACCAACCTGCGTCTGGCCGAGTACGTCCATGATCAGCCGTGGCAGTATTATTTCGACAACATCTCGTTCGTCACCGACCTGAGTTGCGTGGCGCGGCTGACCAACGCCAGGCAGTTGGGCTTCCTGCATGCCAGCCGAATTAAAGACCTGTCACCGCTGGCGAACCTGCTCCAATTGGAAAGCCTGAATCTCGGCGAGGCTGGCCAGGTGGCCGATCTCGGTCCTCTGGGCAAATTGTCCAGATTGACCCAACTCTGGCTGCCGGACTGCACCGGCGTGCACGACCTCACCCCACTGCTCTCGTTGAAGAACCTGAGCAACCTGGGCCTCACCAACTGCACCGGCGTAAAGGATTTTTCGGTGCTGGCGAAACTGACCAAACTCAAGGCGCTTTGCCTGACCGGCTGTAAATTGACCGACGCCGATATCGAGGCCTTGGCAAAAGCCCTGCCCAACTGCGTTATCACCTCCGAAAGCAGCGAGTAGTCATGGGCCAAGAGTTCGGAACTGTCGGCGGCGACAGTGCGAAGTCGCCGGACGTTGCGACGTACCGGTTGTGCATCCCGAAAATCCTAGCCTCGTCGAAACAGGGCAAGGGACAGGGTTCGATGATCCCGTTGTGTGCCAAACCCAGGCTGACTGGAATCGATCCCAGAAGGTGTCTTCTAGCCGGCCGGTCGCGCGAAACTGGACAGAGCGTGCCCCCGCTATTGCCAGTTTCAGAGGTGCTTCAGTTAGACCGGGGCCTCCCTTCTTCCGAGTGGCTTCTGCTATCTGGCCGAATGTGCGACCTCACCAGATAAGTTAGGTAATAGTTTGGGAATAATCTTGACACGGCGGCTTTCTTTTATAAGATAATGACCCTCCAGAGAATCCCGCCCATTTCGGGTAGTGGGCCGACTGGACTTTTCCGTGAGGCAAATCCCGTGGCAGCCAACTCCAATCCCAACGACGGGAGCAATGTCATTTTGGTGCCCGATCCCGTGAAACTGATGGTGCTTCTTTATTGGGATGCACATTCGCTCGTTGACCAGTTGTCGACACAGACGTTGCTGAAGCTGCTGCCGAAGCTCCACGAGTGGGTCGAACAAGACCGTCAGCATGTCCTTGAGCCGCCCGATGGTGTGGCAGGTCGCTCTTTGGCGGGCAGGACACCACCCGATTCGCCAAGTTCGGAACCGACAATCGAGCCGTTAGCTCTGGTCGTGGAAGACGACGCGGCAGCCGTGGACTCCGCGGCCGAGACGCTCACGTCGCTCGGCCACAGGTTCCACGTCGCGCGAAGCCAGGAGGAAGCCCGCAAGCTCCTCAAGGGCCACGACTACACCTACGTTCTGCTTGACCTGGAAATTCCCGCCAGGTCGGAGCATGGCATCGCACGAATCCAGAATGGGGAAAACCTGCTGGAGGAGATCGTCGGTACCAAAGCTCTACCGGTCATCATCATGACCAGCCACAAGGCCGAGACGCCCGATCTGGCCAATGAGATTATGCGTCTGGCGGCGTCCCTGACGAAGAAGGGAGCCTCGGACTTCATCAACAAGCCGTTCCCGACCGCCGGACGAACGCTCGACCGCGTCATCAGGAAAAACTTGCCGAAGAAAGAGGTCGCTGACAAAAGTCCAGCCGCGGCCAAGCCGGCCTCCAAGCCCAAAACATTCCAGGGCGGCGAACTAGTTTTCCACGCTGATCGCGTGGAACTCTGCGGGGTAAAGATCTGCGGCAACGGCGAGAGCGGCATGATCCGGCGGATTCTTGACAAGCTAAAACAGCAGAACGACCGCAGACGGTTCGTCGCCTATTGCGGGGTGGCGCTTGCTGAAGAGATGGACTGCGACAGTGGCGAGAATGGCGTCGCCGGAGCCGTCCGAGAATTTCGACAGAAGGTGGCCGGTCGGTTGCTGGAGGAAGCCAACATCCAATGCGGGCCACGGGACGTCATCGAGAGCGGCGGCCGGGGCTATCGTCTCAGCGAGAAGATCACGGTCCGCGACGGGCATGACCCCAAACCGCGGGCCGATGACCCCAATCGTGACCCCAATGACCCCAAAGCTGATACCCAAAATGACCCCAATGATCCCCAAATCTCCGCCCCGGACGGCGAGGGCACGGACCTGAACGAGCGACAGGTGTGGGCCTTGGCTCAACTCAGGGCTGGCGCGAAGCTGCGAAACAGCGAGCTGGCGGTGAAATTCGGCTGTTCGACCTCAACGGCCAAGCGCGACCTTGGGGGTCTTCGCCAGGCGAAGGGCATCAAGTTCGTCGGTCCCGCAAGAACGGGCTACTGGCGGCTCGGGGCCACCAAGTCAGGCTGATTCACGCCAGACTTGGGCCGCGGCAAGAACGGGCGTCTCGGGCGTATCCAGGAAGGCGGTGACCAGAAGTGGCGTTATTTCATCGGAAACGCGGTTCGGTTCGAAGTCCGTACAGTCGCCCCGACCATTTACAAAAGAAGGCCGTTCGGCAAGAATGTCGAACGGCTTTCTCTTTGTCACACAAAGACTTACGTCGCTCACAGCACGGTTCAAACTCACCGCTTCGATGATCTCATGGCGACGGGAGTTGTTTGAACCGCGCCACTCCTCGGCGGCCTTCTGGCTAAAATCAAATGTCTTCAGCACCCGCTCGGCCTGGGCGGGATCGAATACGACCGCCGCTTCCGCGGATTCGCGGACTTCGTTTTCGAAGCACTTCAGTTCCGCCGACTTGGTCTGAAACACGGCCTCGTCGATGATGCCGTTCAAATAACCGTTCAGCAATCGGTCCTGCTGGCCCTTAAGCTCGGCCCGCCTTTTCTCGACGGCTTGCGATTGGCGGCGGTGGTAGTCCGTCACGTCAGCGAAGGCCTTGATGAGGGCGTCGCGGAACCAGTCGCGAAGTTCCTTGGTCGGCAACTTCAGCTTGTCGAGTTCGGCCAAGATGTCCTGCTCCAACTTCTCGGCTCGCCAGCGAACCGGGGGATGGTCAGAGCCGCGGTGGTTGTTCGCACAACGATAGTACAAGTGCTCCCGCACCGCTCCGCCCCTGAGCCGCCGCCGAATGCGTTCGCCGGTCAGGGACTGGCCGCAATAGGCGCAGCGGAACAACCCGCCGGCGTAAGAATGGTTGGCCTGACGGTAGCGGCGGTTCTTGCCCGCGAGTATGACCTGGCACTGATCGAACACCTCGCGGGAGACCAAGTGCTGGTGTTTGCCAGGATAGGTTTTGCCCCGCCAGACGATCTCGCCGAGGTAGAACCTGCTGTTGAGAATGCGCGACAGGATGGAGCGGTAGAACCGTGTCATGGCCGGTTGGTAAATGTGGCCCTCGGCGGCCAACTGGTCGGCCAGGGCTTTGAAGGTCGTGTCGCCCTTGGCGTAGAGTTCGAAGATCCTCGCCACGGCCCGGGCCTCGACGGGATCAGGCTGAATAGGCTGATCACGGTTGCCCTGCACGTTGCGGTAGCCGAACGGCGCTGCCGCAGGCAGCCAGCCTTGTTTCACTTTTTCATCCATGCCTTTGACCACTTCGCCCTGCAAGTTGTCGCTGTAATACTGGGCGACGGCGGCCATGACGTTGAACGACAACGCCCCGGCCGCGCCCGGGCCGAACTGGTTGTCCACGAAGGCCAACTTAACGCCACATAGGTCTTCGAGTTCCTGAAGCCGGACGGCGTCCCGCATGTTGCGGCAGACACGGTCGAGCTTGTGGCTCAGGATGGCCTGGATGCCCTCGCGGCGAGCGTTCTTGCGCACCCACGCGAACATCTCGTTGAAGGCCAGACGCTCGGCCCCGCGCTTGGCCGACTCAGCGACAGCGAACTCGCGGACCACTTTCCAGCCTTCCCTGGTGGCCCGGTCGCGGGTGATCCGCAACTGGGCGTCGATGCTGTACCCTTCCCTCTGCTCGCGCGACGATACCCGTGCCCAAATGATCACGTTCATCTCTCGGCTTCCTCCATTTCGGTCCCAGGAGCACTTCTGCCAGTCGCTTGACGTTCACCAGAATCTCGATGGCTTCGCTTTCAGAAATCGCCCGCCCATACTCTTTCGACCAGACCCGGCGGGTTTTCAGGAGCAACTCGTCATCAATCCAGGCGATGTCCAACGGCCTGTCCGGGACCACCCCGGACGGTGGACATGGGGCCTCAAATCGAGGTACAAGTCCAGTCAAATCCGGCTTGGCAACGATAGGCTTTCGGCCTGGTTGAATATCGTCGACCTCGATCACCTTCGGGTCGTCTTCCAGCAGGGCTACCCCGCCGTCGCTCAGGCTACTCGTGTTAAATGCCACCACGCGTGTCACTCCTTTCCGTGCGGTTGCTGCTCACTTTCCCTACCAACAGCGAGGGCTCGCGACCGGATACATGGTCGCGCGCCCCCGCGGACCACACCATCACACCTCCACCGACCTCATGTTCGCTGCCACAACAAACTAAAAGCAGGACGCCGGCTACTCCCGCAACGGCCGGAAGAGGCCGTTGGCCGGGGAGGAACCATTTGTATTCCGCCACGGTGACCCACGGGGTGGGCCGGTACAACGGATGGCCACGGGTACGGCTGACGGCACGGGGTGCGAACTGTGGCCAACGTGGACGCTGGTCCTGGCATTCATTCCCGCTACCTGCATAACTTCTCCTTCATGAACTTGTCTGAGCAACCGGCTCCCGGCTCGGGTATTGCCTCGGCTTGCGTTTCGACGACTTGCTCAACACCGGGCTGACGGTGCAGAGGTTCGGCGGGGGCAAATCGGTCCGGATGTAGGCGACTGCCGGTCCGGGGTTGTCGGTCCATTCGAGTACCCGGTCTTTCGGGCGCTTCAGCGCGGGTTTTTTATCTTTTATGTTCGTCATGCTTTTCCTCCTTGGCAAGGGTTACTGGGCCAACGTCTGAAACAAGTCCCGCTGACGCCGCATGATTTCCGACAGGCCGTTCGACAGGTGCAACCTGGCCGCGTTGACCTCGTTGAAGGTGGCCTGAGCGGCATCGACCCTGGCCGCGGCCTCCCGGACCGGTTCCTGGTTGGCCACCAGGTTGCTGAAGTGGGCGGCGGCGGTGGCCGGGGTGCGGCGTTCGATCTCACGCCGCTCCTTGGCGAGGGCGTTGGCCGCCGACTTCTCGGCCTGCTCATGGTCGTGAGAAAGATCGCCGCCGAGTTCCCCGAGCCAGGTCCCCACCTGGTCCAGCACGTCGCGGCGGTCTTGGACCACGGCCCGGAGTTCCTGCAGAAAGTCCCAGGACTCGTGGCGCAGGCGGTCCCTTTCGGCCAGGAGGGCGGTGCTGTCGGCCGCCGCCCAGTTGTCCACGTCACCCAACCGCGCCCGGTCGGCGATGAGCCTTCTGGCCCGGTCCTCTACCCTGCCGAGCCGAGCATTGTGCAACTCGATGGGGATACCCAGGCCCTCGCCAGGCACCAGACCGCTTACGGCCAGCGGCCCGAGGCCCAGCTTCCGCACCAACTGCTCGTCCTTCGCGTTTTCCGAAACCCAATTCATTGCTGTTCTCCTTTGGCCGAAATTGTTGACCCGCGCTGGCGGCCGGCCAAACGCCACCGGGCGGGGAAGGTAACGGAGACAGATGCGATCTAATGAAGTTCAGCAGGACGCCTACGACCTGATGCTTCCGACTCGCAGCCGCCGACGGCGGTAGGCCCTCTGGCGGCAGGCAGCCCGGCAATACCTCGCCTGTGGTCTCCCGGCGAAGAAGACCTGGCCGCAGATGGGACATCCGCGGCGGTAACAGCCACGATGGTCGCCATAGCACGACCAAGAGGCCTCCAGCAGCGATTCGCGTGTCAGAATCATGCGACCCTACTATGTCTGGCGCGTTACGGCAGAATAGACACACCTCTGAACAAACTCTGGCTAACTCCTCGGCTCCATTCGCGGGCCTCTCTTTTGGTTTGGCCCGGGTAGTACCTACGAATCTCGCCCCACGTTCGCCTACGTGGCGGCCGGGCACGCCTGGCGGCCACGAGGACGACTGACGGCGATGGACGCGAACGTGGCCCAACGTGGGCACGCCGTGGCACGAGGTGTTGCCCCGCCTTCACAACCTGTGGGCTTCGGCACGTTCCCGTCAAAGGTGCGGCCCGTCTTCCCTGCCCCAAACAACTACCGTCTCTTCCCCTCCTTTGGTTTTTACTCTTATTAGCAAAGGTATGGGGGTTAGATTAAAGGTATGGAAGATACGGTAGTTTCTAATGGCAGCCCCCTTTGCGCACCTTTGATGGCACCTTTGACCTGGGGTATCGTTGGCGGCTGCGATCCGCCTCCCAGCGCGGGCCAACGTGACCAGCCCCGTGGCCAAGGGAGCAAAGTTCTCCCTGCCCCAAACTACTGCCGCCCCTTCGTGTCTGGCCCCAAGAGGCGGAAGTTACACCTTTCTCTTTTCCCCTTCTTTTTACGAAGGGTTGGCAGTTAGTTGGAAGGGGCGGCAGTTATAGGGGGCAGAGCGTATCTGCGCCCTTGGTGCGCCCTTCGTGCGTGACCTTCATCAGCGGCCCGCAGCCTGGCAGCATCCAGACCCAGCCGCCGCCAAACTCGGCCTTGACCGAGAGGATGCCCACGGCTGCTTTTGCCCGCTTGATAGTGTCCTTTGTATGCCCGTCATCCCTGGCCGCGTTAAAGACCTCCAGCGCTGGTCGCGGCCTGACGGCCAGGAAGTCCAGGAGCCAGGCTTCGGCGTCCCGCCGGGCCTCGGGGTCGGGCCCGCGAGACCGGTGTTCCCCGCCAACGGCCTCGTCCGCTGACATCGTCACCGGCGCGGGCTCCCACTCGACGTGCGGCGTCGGCTCGCCTTCCAGGCGGTAGGCAAAACCGATAGTGTCGCAGCCCAGATTGTTCTTCACCGGCAAGAGCAGCCGCCGAGCCGGATCGTCATCATCCTTTGTGACCACGAAGGCAGCGCGAGCGGCCGCGGTGAAGGCAATCGAGCCGATCACGCGGTCCAGGGCGCTGCCCTGACCTTTGTTCAGATGGCTGATCACGACGACGGCCACACGATGGCGGGCGGCCATCTCGGCCAGAGGCGCGAGGACGCTGCGGACCTCGCTGTTGTTGTGGCTGTCGGTGCTGCCCAGGAAGGCGCTGACCGGGTCGATGATCACCAAACGACACGGCTCGGCCAACCGGATGAGTTCTTCAAGCTGTGGCACATGTTCGAGCAGGCTGAACGGCACCTGCTTTTCGAAGCCGGGGATGAGGGCCAACTGCGGCTGATATATGGCCCGCATGGCCAGGATGCGCGAACGGTCGGCCCCGGCGGCAATGAGGCGCGGCACGATGGTGTCGCTGATGTCGTCCTCGGCCGAGAGAAGCACGACGCCCGCCGGTTCGGCCTGGGGGCTATCATCACACGGCCAGGTCGCCCCGCGCGAGATGCGAGCGGCCATGTCGAGGGTGAGGAACGATTTGCCAAGGCCAGGCGGGCCGGCAATCAGCGAGAGTTTGCTCAGGGCGAACCGCCCCGGCCAAAGCCAGCGCACCGGCTCCGGTTCGACGTTGGCCAGGCAGACGGCATCGACGCGCAGGCCGGATGTGGTCACGTTACCGGCGCCACCGCCAGTTGAGGCCGCCTTCCCGAGCAGGCCCGAAATGTCCACGCCGGGGCTTGCCTTCGGCATCTCGGATGCTGCCTGTCGGGCCTTGGTCAGCGTGCGGACGATGTAGTCGTGGCGCAGGGACTTTTCGGGCTTGTCGCCGCTCTCCCGCCTGGCGGCAATGATCAGGTCGGCGATTTCCTGGTCGGACCAGCCCAGGGCCGCTGCGATGGTCGCCAGGCTGAGATCAATGGCGCTCTGGGATCGGTCCAGAAGATCGGTCCGCTGGCCGCGCCAGGCATCGAGGAACTTCGGGCTGGCGGCAGCAGCTTCCATCATCCGGCTGGCGGGCGGTTCCGCGTCGGGGTGCAGAACGAGGTCGCCCACTAATATTGCCGGCGCGGCCAGGGGCGCGGCGGCGGTGGCGTCAGCCAGGAATGGCTCAAAATCGCTCTGGTTGTAGCGTCGTGTGCTGTCGCGGCTAATAATGCGAACCTCAGTGGGTTGCCCTGGCAACTTGTGGTTCACGGTTCCCGGCACCCTGAGCACGCGGGCCAGGTCGCTGAGGTTTTCTAGTTTCCAGCCTTTGGTCTCCGCCAGGCGACAGACGAGGCCGTGCCAGGATTTGGCCAGGGCGGCGGCTTTCTGGCGGTCGGCCTCGTCCTCAAATACCCACGGCTCCTTCAGCAACCAATAGGCGTGTGCCCCATGCCCGCTGTCGACCACGACAGACGGCGCGAGGGGTAGATCATCGAGGAGGCGTTTAACCGCTTCGAAGTTGGCCGGCAGGGCCTTGTCCGGATGGGCCGGGCCGGCCAAGTCGATATCGGCCCACAGACAGCCGATGGTGGCCACGTCCTCGGCTGTGCCCCGGCCGTTGGGCTCGCCGCGAATCAACCCCAAACCGAAGAAGACCTCCCGCCCGTGCCGGCTGGCATCCAAGGCGTGGGCCTCGACGCCCTCCAGACTGGCGAACCTCATCGTCCGCCGGTCGGGTATCGTGAACACCGTCAGACGCCGCTCCGGTGTGAGGGCGTCACCGAAAATGTCTCTCAGAAAATCCATCAAATCATTCTCCTTAACAGGTGGTCGCACCCGCTCAACCGCGGGTCAGTCCCGCCAGATCGTCTCGGGCCGGTCCTTCGCATTTGACGGCAGGTTCTCCACCTGCCGCGTGAGGAACGTCAGGCCCTCATGGAATTTCAGCCGGTAGCTGAAGAGGTGACCTTGTTCACAGAGGAAGGTCAGACGGATTTCGACGCCGCGACCGTGAGGAGCTCGGGTCGGGTCCAGGTGGACCCCCTTGGCGTCGATGGAAACCAGGCCCTGCGGTCCGGCTGGACAGCATTCCACAGCCACCGGGTGAACGTACTCAAACCCGCATACCAGGCAGACCAGGGCCGGCTCGGAAAACGCGGTGCTGACGGGAATGAGCGGCGCTTCCTGACGCAGGTGAGCCGTGGCCGCCCTGATCTCCAGCAGCCTGGGCGGCGGCGCGGGAGCCTCCGGCCGGAGCGGACTTTGTGCCCATTGCTCGACCGCCGCCAGCCAGGGGTGCAGGAGCAGTGGGTCGAACACGTCGACGTCGGACGTGGCGGCGTCGCGCCACGGTTCGATCACATATTCCAGGGCGTGGTGGCGACCGCGGGCGCGAGCAGCCGGCACTTCGTGGCCCGCCAGGTAGCCCGAGAGATAGGTCTTGGGGCCGTCCGGACCACGGCGATATACACTGTGCCGCTCGCGGGTCTGTTGGCGCTGATTCCTGGCCGCCTCGATCTCGGCGCTGGAGTGGAACTTCAGCTTCTTCATTCGCTCGGCCAGCGAAACTCTGGTTATCTGGTCGTTGGTCAGCAGTTCCGCCGGCGGGTGTGCCCAGGCGCGGACCAACCGGCGGGCTTCGGCCACGAAACCGTCCCGAAAAGCCTGTTCCTTCTCTTTGGTGGCGACGGAACCACCCGGGCCATCGTCGTAAAACCGCACCAGGTGCTGCCTCGCAACCGCCGTGTTTCTCGCAACCATGATCAGTCCCTTTCTCTTATCTGTCTCACTGGTTTCCTGTTCACATCACTCGTGAAAGGCTGTGCTGGTTTGAGTCATGCCCGTTCCACAACGCGGTCGCATGGGCTTTCATGCTCGGTTTGGCAACCTCGCGGCAGGCTTCCTTGCGACCCAGCGTCTGCGGTTAAGCCAACATGTGCGACTCCTTTCCCCGGCAGTGCCGGTAACCTGACGATGCCCCGACCGAACAGGGCCGCGGCGGTATCCACAATCTCTTGCCGGTGTTCGGCGACAAAGTCCTGGGCAGCCGCCTGCACCCAGCCATGACGGCGCGCCCACAGGTCGGGCTCACCCTCCCGGCCGTGAATACACCATCTGGCTATGGCGACCTCGTCGGGCATGAGCTCCGCCACATCTGCCTTCAGCCGCCCGGCAGCCTCCGGGTAGGCCACCTCCAACGGCACCGGCATGGGCACGGGGGGCGGCGAGTACCGTTCGTCCAGCGACTCTGCCGCTGCCCCAGCCGCCGTGGCCAAGGCGTCCTTGAATGAGGCGGGAACGTCCACTTGGCGACCAACGTCGGCCACGCCCGATCCGTCTTCAAAGACGGCCGCTCCGCCGGCCCGCCCGAACAGACGCCTCGCGGCGACGACGTGTCCGGCCTCATGCAGGCACGTTGTCCAGCGGCTGCGCCGGTCCGTCAGCCCGTGGCAGCGCTGGGCTGAAGCTTCCTCCAAGGTCTGCATGCGGTTCCTTTCTCCCACCGTCTATATATGCGCGAGCGCCGAGTTTGCCGCGCTGATTCGGGCAGGCGACGCGCCGCCCCCTATAGCCTTAGGCGCGTTCCATGATGGATGAGCGGAAAGGCCGAAAAATAGGGGCTGAAAACGTCGAGTTCATCCATAGATGGCCTATGGATGGACGGCGGAAGGATTCATGGATGAGGGAGAGGCGGGATACTTAAGCGGCGGGGGGAGCAGGATCGCGATCTTCGGGGGCGCGATTGTAGGGATCGAACCGACTGTACCGGCGGGCGCGGGGCTTAACGCGTTTCTTGCGACGATAATAGCTGATCTCCTTGCGGAGATCCTTCTTTCGCTCCGGCTGCAAAACGAGGTCGCTGCCCGGATGAAGCCCTGAACCCTCGCGCGGCTTGATCAGTCGCCGACGCGCGGCCTGGAAGGCCAGCCGCGTATTGATCGGCTGGCTGCCCCAGGCGCGCTCGTCGCTCGTGAGCGGGCCGTCGGCCAGGTCGTCGGCGTCGATGGCGGCCCCCTCTTCGGCGGCCGTTGGCTGCGGGTGGAAATCTCTCGCGTCCGTCCGTCGAAGCAGGGCCAGGCCGGGTCGGTCGAGGAACTCGCGGTACGTCGGGCCGCTGTGCCACCAGCGGCGATAGAGTTCCTCGGCCAGGTCCGGATCGGTGGGCGGCTGCAGCCGTGCAACCAGGCGGTGCCACGCCGCCTCCAGTTCGCAGTCGGAGCACGGCTCGCCCGGCGTCACGTTCGGCGGAGACATCCGGCCGCAGGCCGGGCAGCGGCGCATCAGCGTCGCCTTGCCGCCCGGCGGAAAGGCCCCGCGCTGATACCGCAGGCGCGGCTGCCGACGGTCCGAATTGTCGGCCGCGAACGCCGCCACCACCCACGGCCGCGAGCAGAAACCCGTCGCCAGCAGCCGCGGAGCGAGCTCGTCGCGGAACTGGCCGAGGGTGACGGGCTGGCCGTCCAGAACCGAGCGCTTTCCGGGCCTCATTCCTCGTCGCCCCCGAAGATGTCGGCGACGATGTCGTCGGCGGCGCTGGCAGCCGAATCAGATTCTTTCCAGCCCTGCGGCGGGCGCGGCGGCTTCTGAAGCAGCGGCTTGATGCAGGCCTCGCAGGCCTCCGTCCGGTCCACGTCCTGGCTGCGGCAGGGCCGGGACTGATCACTCCCTCCAAGCCGCTCGCTGATGGCTCGGGCGATGGCGGCCTGGCCGAAGACGCTGATGAAGGCCTGGCGAGCGCCACGCCGTCCGTCAAGACAGGCCTGGGCCAGCGCGCGGTACTGCCGGCCCCGCTCACTCAGGTAGCGGGCCACCTCCGGCTGCGTGCGCGTGACCGGCCAGTCGCCGCGACGGCGCGCCGCCGCATCGGGAATTTCCGTTCCCCGCTCTGACCCCATGTCGTTGGCACCCAGGCGAGCTCCGGAAACATTGCCGGACGGAACCTTGATCGTCCGCAACCAGTCGCAGGTCGCGGCCGCAGTTTCGGCCTCCTCGCGGGTCCAGAGGTAAGGTGGTGGAGGATCATATTCGTCGCTCTTGCGTTTGCCAAAAAGCGTCAGTCCATAGACAACCTGCCCGCCGTTACCGTCAGTCACGTCCGAGTGCCGCGAATCGGCCGTCTCGGCCTGAACCATGCCGCTCTGACAGGCTCGTCGCATAACGTCATCGCAACCGGAGCCGCTGGCGGCGTTGCTGCGGCACAGGTCGATTTCAAGGCGGGCAATCAGGGCGGCGCCGAGAAGCAGATTCTCCCACTCCACCGCGGTCTTGCGCGACGGGGTAGCCGCCGGAGCCATCGCATCGCAGATCCGTATCAGCCGACATAAATAGAGCGTCAGGGCCTCGCTACGACCAAACCCGGTCTGGCTGTCTCTCTGGTTCCAGCCGGGAACGGACCCGCCGTCCAGGACGGCCAGCTTGGCCCAGGTGATCCAATGCTCCGAAATCCCGCGGCCGTCGGCGGACGCCACGGCCGGCGCCTCTGGCCGACCTGTCAGGAGCAACCAGAGATCGCTGTCCGGCAGCCAGAAGTCGACCAGGTTGCCTCGTTTCGTGGGCGGCGGGTCATCGGGCTCCCAGGCCTCTTCGATGTCTTCATCTTTCCAGTTCATAGGGCACTCCATCAGAGCCGCGCACGGGAGGAACGGCCGATCCGCTGGCCAGTGCCAGCTTCCGTCCCAGTGCGGACGCAGAAGTATAGAGTTCGGGAGGGCAGTCGGCAAGATTTGTGGTCGATTTGTGGTCGAGAATCTTGGTCGAGGATACGGCCGAAGAGCACCCCGACCTTCGGGGGGCCGGGGTGGTGAGGAAAACAATGTGAAGTAGCTACCTGCCTGCGGCGGCGAACTTGCCTTTGTCGACCTTGCGGAACCGGGCGGCTTCGCCCTTGGTCGCTATCTCGCGAATTACGGCGCTGTACAATGTAGCCCAAGGCGTGCGGCCCTTGGTCTGCCACAAGCCGGTCACGAGAACCTTCTCGACCATCTGCTGGCAATTCATGGGTTCGCTGGCCTCGGCCAGAACCTTGGCCGCGAGGTTGAGGAGGCTGTGGCGTTCCGGTTTGGCCCCCGTTGCGTCAGGTTCGCCCCCGTCGCGTCCGGGCTGGCCAGTGGTATCCTTGGCCACCTTGCGGCGTTTCGTCGTCTCGGGCACGGTGACGCCCTTGGCCAGGTTGCCTTTCTCGACCGCCGCGACCGCCTCGGCCACCCCCTTGTCGTCAGCCTTGCCGTCGTCTTTCTCGGCGACGATGGGCAGGTTCTTCTTCGGCCAGAGGCCCCGCAACCTCTGGGCCGATTTTACACGCACCGCTTTGCCACTTTTTGCATTAGTGCCGCTCCAGCCCCCGCTCGGGTTCTCGCTGTCCAGGCGGACGGGCACCACGGCCCCGCCAATTTTGACAGCATAAATCTTATGCAACTCAATCGCTTGCTTCTTCATGTGCAACTCCTTTGCGTTTGGCCCGGCGATGCGCCGGGCAACCTGTTACAGACCCGCCTCTTTCAAGAGGTCGTGGTATGCATCTTCACCACCCAACATCGTGACCAGGCGGTTGGCCAGCCAATCGAGTTGGCGCCGCACTTCGGGGTTCGTGCGTCGGCCGTTGACCTGTACCCGGACGGCGTTGGCCAGGGTCGCGACGGCCTCGGGGCTGAGGTTATTCTTGATGGCCTCACCCAGGGCGTTGGCGTCGTCATTCTCGGGGACGGTGACCCGGACTTTGCGGCCCTTGAATTTCGCGTCGTAGATTTTCTGTTTGCGTCTGGTCATGGTCTGCTTCTCCTTTCAGTCGGCGAAACGTTCGAGCTCACGGGCGTAGCCCTCGAGGTCGCAGTTGGTGCCTTCGTATTCCTCGAGCTGCCGGTGCAGGTAGCCGGCGAAGGCCCGGCGGACCTTCTCGCCGGTCTCGTCGCCGCGGGCGGCCACCTCCAGCGTCATGCCGTCCGGGCGTTCCGGCACCAGGACGGTGACCTCGATGTTCGGGTTGCCGCGCTGGCGGGTGATCGTGGCGTAACGGCCTCGGCGTCCTTCGATCTCGATTCGCGTGATTCGCATTTCCATCTCCTTGTTCTGGCCTACGCTACATGGACAGTACGCCATGTACGCGACCACAGCAAGGGGATTCAGGCGAGAAATGCAGAATTAATGATGGAAGTTTTCGGGCCTGACTGGCGTGCCCAAAAAGCACGGCGGGCGGGGTCATCTAGTTGTGGCGGGAGTGCCGTCAGCGGCAGTTGTCAGAGAATTTCTGACAACTGAATCGTTGCCGCTCAAGACGTGAAAAGTGCCGCTGCCGTTGAATGGCTATTCCTTCAGTTCCTCTTCGAGTTCCTTCGTGCTGGGTAACGATTTCCTGAATTGTGCCGGCAGGGTTTCAACCAGCTTGGTCACGTACCGGGCCACTCCAACTGGCTTGGTCACGTTACGCAGGGCATATTCGGCGATAATTTTTTTGCGGGTCTTGCACAAGATTAGGCCAATCGAAGGTTTGTCGTCCGGATGGCGCAACAAGTCGTCTACAGCCGAGAGGTAGAAATTCATCTTGCCGGCGTATTCCGGCTTGAACGCCTGGGCCTTGAGGTCGATTACGATATAGCAGCGCAGTCGCAGGTGGTAAAAGAGCAGGTCGAGGTAGAAATCCTCTCCGTCTACCTCCAGGTGGACCTGCTGGCCGACGAATGCGAAGCCGGCCCCGAGTTCCAACAGAAACTTCCGAATGTGGTCGAGCAGCCCGTGTTCCAGTTCGCGCTCGGCGGCACCAGCACGGAGAGTTAGGAAGTCGAAGTTGTACGGATCCTTGACAACTTCAGCCGCCAGGTCCGATTGCGGCGCCGGCAGCGCCGTCTTGAAGTTAGTGACGGCCCGGCCCTGGCGCGAGAAGAGGTCCGACTCTACCCAGTGAAGAAGCATGGTGCGCGACCAGCCGTTGGCGATGGTCTGCTGCGCGTACCAGAGGCGTTCCAACGGGTTCTTAACTTTGTCCAGCAGGTCAGTGTTGTGGCCCCAGGGAATTTCTGCCACGGGTCGTGGCAGATTCTTCTCGTCCAATTCTGCCACGGGCCGTGGCAGAATTTGAGTCTCCTTCGTGTAGGCCAGATAAAAGGCCCTCATACGCCAAATATTGCGGGGCGAAAACCCGGCCACCCCAGGAAACTCACGCTGCAGGTCAGTGGCCAGTCGTTCGACGACCGCCTTGCCCCAACCTTCCATCCGCTGCCGCTCAACGATTAGATTGCCGATGTCCCAATAGAGTTGAATCAACTCGCGGTTGACTGACAAGGCGGCCTTAAGCTGCGCCGTGCGAATGCGCACTTTCAGGTCTTCCAACAGGTCGCCATAGCCTGGGGGTAGCAGGTTCGCCTTGGCCACATGTTGCGGCAGACTCTTCTCCGTGCTGGGCTTCGGGGCCTTATCATTGCGCCTGGCAGTCATTGCGAATCCTTTCTCGAATTGGCCTCGTCACGATCTCGCCTGATTGAGCCGCAGCAGGTTCTCCAGGACGCGGGCGTCGATTTCGCTACGGCGCGCAGCCAGGGGGTGGTTGGGAGGCAACGGTTGGCCGGCGCCGGTGTCGGACCAGTCTTCGGACCAGCCGCCGGTGGGGTCGGTGGCGGCATAGGCGGCGAGGACGGCGCGGTCGAGTTCCTGATGGGCCAACCGGAGCCAGGTCGGGCGCTCGTTGTAGAGCGCGGTCAGGGTGCGGCGCTTCAATTCCGGATGTTTGGCGGCGCGGTCCATGATGGCCGACTGGCGGATGAGTGGCCGGGCGGCGGCGGGCACATCATGAAAATCATCCTCGCGGTCGACCGTGGCGGCAATTTCGTTAATCCATTCGGGCGGGTTGAGCCAGCGTTCGCGCTGCTCGTTCAGGAGCCGCGCCGCCTCGGCAATGCGGGCGCACAGCGGGCCGTCGGCCGGTTCCTTCCCCGGTGCCCACGGCAGGGCGAAGGTCTCGAAACAGGTTGTCGGCGTGTAGCGGGGCCGATCCTCAAGTTGCGTGCCCATGCGCAGCGCCCACATCTCATGGATGCTGCTGTGCAGGACGCCGAAGAAGTAGTCGTCGCTGCGGGCGAAAACGATCAGTTGATGGTCGGGCAACATATCCCCTGAAAGCCAGGCGAAAAGCCGGTGCTTCGTTACGTTGGGTGTGACCAGAAAGCGGGTGCGCGGCAAGACATTGCGCATTGCCGGCCGCGCCTCGACGTGAAGCCACCATCGCTCGGCATAAGCCTGACGGCGATTCCCAACGCGCTCTGGCTGCACCGCTGTTTCCACCAACTTGAAACAGGCTTCGTAGCCTGCGGCGTCAGCCAGGCCCATGTCGCACCCGAAGTCGATGATGAACATGGCCCGCAGCCGTTTAGTAATATCGCTGCCGTTGACCCAGGGGCGAACAACATCTGTATTGGGTCGTCCAGTAGGATTGGGCTGGGCCAAGAGCCGCCGGGCCTCGGTCCAGGGAACATCAAACGCACCACCTTTGGTGTCGCCCATGAAGCCAAGGCCCATATTTTCCGTCAGGCGTTCACCCCGTGTCGTGTCAGCGCCGCCGGCCAGGTCGGGATTGATCGCCGCCAACTTTGCGCCGTCCAGAGTCCGCTCCTTCTGCGTGCCATTGTCAAACCCGACCATCGACACGTGGACGTTGGCCCCGTCAAGAATCCATTCGCGGTCGCTCCAGGCCATGAAAATGTCGCCGGTCTTTTTGATCCGTTCGAGGACGGTGCGATTGTCGCCGCCGCGAATGCCCTGCGTGGCCAGGAGGCCGGCGCGCGTGGCCGAATGCTTTTCGATCACCCGCCGGGCCTGCTCGAACCAGTAGCAACAGAGGTCGCTGGTTTTGGGCAGGTCGTAGGCGGCGTACATGGCCTCGATGTAGTCGTCGGTCAGGCCGCTCTGGCGGAAGAGCTTCGAGCCGAGGAACGGGGGGTTTCCGATGATGAAATCGGCTTCGGGCCAGACGGCGGGCGTGGTGAGGACGTTGGGCGAGGGAGTTTGGACGCCGTTGGCGGCGGTCAGGTCGCGGGAAGTGGCGGGGAGGTCGAGGATGGCGTCGCGGCACTCGATGGAGGGGAGGGCTTCGAGGATGGGGGAGCGCGGGGCGTTGAAACCGTTGTCGCGCATCCACTGGAGGTAGCCGATCCAGATGACCACCTGGGCGAGTTCGGCGGCGTAAGGGTTCAGTTCCAGTCCGTACAATTGTGTGGGCCGCACCTGGGGAAAAAGCCCGAGGCTGATGTCGGGCCGCGCGGCAAAGGTGATGACTTCCTTCTCCAGTTCCAGGAGTTGCTGGATGGCGACATAGAGGAAGTTGCCGGAACCGTAGGCCGGGTCGAAGATGCGGCGGGTGGCCAGGTGGTGGAGGAAGTCCTGGATGGCGGCGTCGATGGCCTTGTCGATTGGCCCCAGCTTTCCTTTCCCAAGTCGCGTGGCCTTGGGCTTTTCGGTACGGCGGCGCTCGAGCAGCCGCTCGACCTGGGCTTTGACCTCGGCCCATTGGCGGCGCAACGGGGCCATGACCACCGGCTCGACGATAAGCAGGATGTCCTCGCGGTCGGTATAGTGGGCGCCGATCTGGGCGCGTTTGTCCGGGTCAAGGGAACGCTCAAAGAGGGTGCCGAAGATGGCCGGCTCGACTGCGGCCCAGTTCTGGCGGGCGGCGGCGCGGAGGACGTCAATCTCAATCTTGGTCAACTCGATGGGCGGCGTGTCGTCGAACAGGCCGCCGTTGAACCAGGGGATCGGGTCGGCGCCGAAGGCCCCGCCGCGGCACATGGCGGCGAACAACTCCGCGAGCCGCCGTTGAAGCTCCGCCGGCTGATCGTGCCAGGTATCAAGAATGCGGGAGAACAGGCCGTTGGACAGCAGCCCCACGTCCTCGGCAAACAGGCCGAACATGCACTTCATTAGGAAATGGGCGGCGGCGTGCGGGTCGTGGCCGCGGGCGTGGAGGCTCTTGGCCAGATCGCCGATCTGCTCGGCAATCTGCTCCGTAACCTTCTGGACGGTGATCGTCGGGCGGAAAGACTCGGGATCGGTGAAGACGCGGCGCAGGAGGGCGAGGTTTTCCGGGCTGGCCAGGTCCGCCAGCAAGACTGTGTGCACATGCTTGGCGGTGCCGGTGAAGTTCGTGTGAATCTCGGTGCGGGTGATGTCGCTGACGACCAGGAGCGGCGGGTTGTCGAGGGCCTCACGGTACTGGCAGAGTTGGCGGTAGGCGTCGGTGAGGTCTTTGTACTTGTCCTTACGCTTGTATTCCCAACCGAACTTGCCACGCCACCAGACGTCGGCATAGCCGCTGTCGCCCTTTGAGCCGCGCGACGCCCCGTTGGTGACGGCCACGCCTTTCTCGAAGGCGTACTCGGCGCCGGTGGCGTCGTGCTCGGCCGGCGTGGGTTGGCCAAGTAGGCGGCAGAGGTCGATGAAATGTTCCTGGCTGGCGGCCCGCTCCGGCAGCGTGACACGCTCCCACTTGGCAATGAATTGCGCCGGAGTTATTCCACTGGTTGGATTCGTCTGTGACATGGCGGAATTATGCCAGAGGCGGACCGGGTTGCCAAGAGAATCCCTGACGTTTGTCGACAACGAATGGTGCAGCATGGACTTCATGTCGGATCAATTGTACGATGGTCGGCGGCTTCTCGGCCCGGCCAGCGAATCAAAAACTGAACTTTCTCGCAGAAAAAGGAACCCCAGGCATGTTGCCATTCCAAGTAGCGAAACTGAAGCAGTTGCCGCAGCATATGGATGACGTCTGGCAGGGCGGCATTGTCCGCTTGCCGGGCATGGTGATTGACGACGACGGAAAGCCCTTTGAGCCGGAGGTGGCCCTGTGGATCAGCCTGAAGGCTGGCAAGGTGGGACCGGCGCCGGAGAACTACCAGCCGGGCGACACGCCACTCCAGACAGTGCTCAACGCGCTCGTGGCATTCGCCAACGATCCGAAGCTGACCGGCTACCGGCCGGGCAAAGTGGAGGTTGGCGACGCTGCCCTGGCTGAGCAACTGTCGAGCATTCTGACGGAAGTCGGCATTCGGGTGGAACAGAGCGACCACCTGGCCGGGCTGCTGGGCCTACAGGATCTTTTGCGCGGCGCGATCGGCCAGGAGCCGATGATTCCCGGCCCGCTGGAAGACACCGGCGTGACGCTCGACCGGTTTCGTGACTTTGCCACCGCGGCCAAAGGATTCTTCGAGGCGGCGCCATGGCGGCAACTTGGCAACGAGGATTTGATAGAAATTGCGGTGCCCAAGGTGGACGACGCTCTGCGCTGTGCCGTGGTCCTGGGCGCCGGCGGCCAGGAGTTCGGCCTGGGGTTCTACAAGTCGGCCGACCATTACTGGAAGACGTATGAGTGCGAGCAGCCGGGCGATCTGCTCAAGCTCGGAGCGCTCTGGTCCCTGAACTTCGACGCTTTGGATGATCTGCCGGTCGCCGACGCCGAACTGTGGCAGGAAGAGCGGCTGCCCGTTTGCCGCGATAAAATGTTCCCCGTCCTGGTCCGTCAGGAACTCAAGGGCGGTCCGCGCCGGGCCGATGCCGCCACGTTGACTTACGTCGAGGGCCTCATGCGGGCGTTGGCGGCCACGACCGAAGAGGAACTCGACGCCGGCCGCTGGACGAAACACGTCGAAACCTTCGACGGGCCGGTCGACTATGTCCTCAGCTTGCCATTCGAACTCCAACCGCCTACGCCACATGAACGCTACCGTCGCGGCATGATGCCAGACCGGCGGGCCATGGAGGCGCAGACCGCCGAGATACACCGATTCATGGAAGGCAAGAATTTTGCGAACATCGACGAGGCGAATGCGGCGCTAGAGAAGGAGTTCTCAAACAAGCCGGTTGACCGCACGAAATATCCGCCGCGCACGCCATTGGAACAGGCTCAGGACTTGTGCTATCAGGCCTTCGACGCCTTCGGCCGGCGGCGCCTCACTCTGGCACGAGAGGCGCTCAAAATCTGTCCCGACTGCGCCGATGCCTATGTGATCCTTGCGGAGGCCAGCAGCGATCCGGCCAAGGCCATGGGTTTCTTTGCGCAGGGGGTCGAGGCGGGGCGACGGGCTGTTGGCGAGGCGCGGTTCAAGGAAGATGCGGGCCACTTCTGGGGCCTCCAAAGCACGCGGCCATTCATGCGCGCCCTGTTGGGCCTGGCCATGGTTCAAACTGAAGCCAACGATCTCGTCGGGGCCGTGGCCAACTACCAGGAATTGCTGCGACTCAATCCCAATGACAATCAGGGCGCACGCGACCAGTTGCTGCCGCTCTTGCTACAGATCGGGCAGGACGAGGCTGCCGCCAAGTTACTCGCCGCCTATGAAGACGATGCATCCGCCCTCTGGTCGTATGGCCGCGCCTTGTTGACGTTTCGCCAGGAAGGTGATACCGAACGCTCCCGCGAGTTGCTGGGCGAAGCCATCGGCACGAACCGGCACGTGCCGAAGTACCTGTTGGATCGCGATAGCGACGGCTTCTGGCCCGACAGTTACGCCGTGGGTTCCAACGAGGAGGCTATTATCTGTGCCGACCAATGCGGCGAGGCTTGGGACGCCACCCCCGGTGCCCTGGTCTGGCTTGACCAGCAAGCCCGGAAGATCCGCAAGGCGGCCCGTGGTCAGAAGGGCAAGCCCAAAGGGAAGAAGAGTTCGCGGAAGAAGCGAAGCCGATAGCCGAGTATTGCCATAGGAGAACGACGCCATGAGCAAAGTCACGGCTGTGCCGGTTACCCAACGGGCCTACACGTTGCGTTTGCGAGGGATTCCTCCGCAGGACAATACGTGTCCGCAGGACCAGACGTGGCGTGAGAATCTCTGGCGCACGCACGAGGCCGTCAACAATGGGGCCAAGGCGTTCGGCGACTGGTTGCTAACGCTGCGCGGCGGTCTGTGCCATACGCTGGCCGACATGCCGACAGTCCAAGGCAAGGGAAAACCTGATCAGTCATCTGAACTCCGGGACCGGAGAATCCTGTTGGCTCTTTCCTGGCTTTCGGTTGAGTCCAAGGATGGTGCTCCGTCGAACGTGCCCGGCCTCATTGTAGCCTCCGGTAATGAGCCACATTCCGACCGTAACCACAAGGTAATGGACGCTTTTCGGAAAATTCTCCAATCGCGCGGCTTCAACAAGAACGACAGTGAGACATGGGTCCAGGCCTGTGCCTCATCTCTGTCTGCGACCATCCGCGATGATGCCGTCTGGGTCAATCGCAGTGATGCGTTCGACAAGCACTGCAAAACCATGACCGGACTCACCCGCCAGTATGCCGCCCAAACGATATTGAACTTTTTCGGCCCTGAGGCGGAATACTTCTCCTTGCCGACAACGGAGGCCATTGGAGCCGGCGCACGTGACGGCCCGGAGTTTAGCACCCTCTCGCGTGGGTGGATCAGTACGAACTTCGGCACCGGCAAGAAGAGCGACAGCGGACAGGTCATAAAATCGCTCCGCACGATTGCTGGCTTGGACCTCCAAGGATTCGATGGTCGGCCCAAGGTTGATCTTCTTTCTCACCTGGTCCGAATTCTCGGAGGCAACCCTGCCGGTGTCTCCCAAGGATCGCTACCTGATGCTATCGGTTGGAAAGGCCGACCATCAAAGGGGCGGTTAGCCATCGACAACCTGCCAGACACCTTGACTCTGAGTGTGATCGAGACACTCCAGGCAAAGTGTTCTGAAGAAGCAAAGGAAAAGCAGGGGAAAGTCGGGCAGTCTACGGCCCCCGCTTGGATTGCATCACTCCAACAACATATCGAGGCCCAAGCAGGGATGCCCTTTGTTCGCAACCGGAATCATACCGGCGAGTTTGCCGTCATGCTGGATCATGCCGCCCGCCGGGTCTCGCTGGCCCACACCTGGATCAAGCGGGCCGAGGCCGAGCGTCGGCAGTTCGAGGAAGACGCCAGGAAGATCGCCGACGTACCGGAGACGACGAAGGAATGGCTGGACTCGTTCTGCCTGAGGCGGTCTGACGTATCGGGGGCCTCGGACACCTATCGTATCCGGCGGCGTGCTGTAGACGGTTGGAAAGATGTGGTGCAGGCCTGGATGCGGTGCAAGTCTGAGGCCGACCGCCTTACCGCCGTCGGAGCAGTCCAAGCCGAAAGCCAGGCCAATGACGAGAAGTTTGGTGATGGCCAACTGTTTGAAGCGTTGGCGGCGGAAGATGCCAGGTGTGTCTGGGAGGGCGACGGCCATGCTGACCATCAGATTCTTCTCGACTATGTGAGCGCCGCCGAGGCCGAGGCGAAGAAGCGCCGATTCAAGGTGCCCGCCTACCGGCACCCCGATCCGCTGCTGCACCCGATCTTCTGTGACTTCGGCTATTCGCGATGGGAGATCTCGTTTGCCGCCCATGAAGCGGCCCGGCACCTTATTGAAGCTCAGTTGGCGGTCGCCGCCGCAACCACGCCCCAACAGAAAAAACGAGCGGCAAAAAAACTGAACGCCGCCGAACAGCAAGCCCAGGCCGTGAATAGCGCGGGGTATGACAGGACGCTTTCGATGGGTCTCTGGACGGGCCTCGACATCGTTGACACGCCGCTTCTGTGGCAAGGCAAGAGGATGGGCCGTGACCTGGCCTTGAGCCGGTCAGCGGCGGAGACAAACTCCTCGTCAACAGAGGTTACTCGGGCCGACCGTCTGGGTCGTGCCGCCGGCGGCGCCGCCGAGGACGTGTCGGTGAACATCATCGGGCTTTTCGAGCAGGAGAAGTGGAATGGCCGCCTCCAGGCGCCTCGCGCTCAACTGGAGGTGATAGCCAGAGTGCGTGACGACCAAGTTATGCCTGCTGCGGAACGCCGCAAACGCCTGGCCAAGATGCTCTCTCGCCTTCGCTGGCTGATGACTTTCTCTGCCAAACTCCAACCGCAGGGACCGTGGATGAACTTTGCGGAAGCGAATGGCCTGCGGCCCAATCCTGAGTACTGGCCGCATGCGGAAGAAAACCGTAAACGACAGGGACTGGCCAGACTTGGCCTCTGTCGCCTTCCCGGTTTGCGAGTTATCTCTGTAGACTTGGGCCATCGCTACGCCGCCGCCTGCGCCGTGTGGGAAACGCTGAGCGGCAAGCAGATGAAGGCCGCCTGCCGCGCCGCTGGCGTCGCTTCGCCGTCCGACGCGGACCTGTACGTTCACCTTAAGTCGAAGAATCAGGAAGGCGGATTACAGACCACCATCTACCGCCGTATCGGTTCGGATGAGTTGGAGCAGATCGATGCGGAAACCGGCGAGGTCGGGAACATTCCGCATCCCGCGCCGTGGGCGCGATTGGATCGTCAGTTTCTGATCAAACTCCAAGGTGAAGAAGGGCCTGCCCGTCAGGCCAGCGACGTGGAGCGCCGAGCAGTCGGCGCCTTTGAACAGGCTGTGGGCCGGCAGCCGTTCGAACGGCGCTCGCTCCGGGTGGATGAGCTGATGTCCGAAACCGTCCGAGCAGCCCGCCTGGCCCTGGTCCGCCACGGCCGCCGGGCGCGCATCGCCTTCAACCTTACGGCCGTCAAACGCCTGTTGCCCGGTGGCCGTGAGGAGCCCTTGGACGACAAGGGACGCGTGGCGATCCTTACCGAGGCTCTGGCCGATTGGCACGGGCTTTTCACGGGCAAGGGTTGGAACGACAACAAGGCTGAGAGAACGTGGGCAGAGTACATCGCGCCGCTTACTGGTGATCAGGTCTTGCCGCAGGTGCCCGAAGACGGGGCCGCCGCAGCCACACGCCGCAAGTATCGCGACGAAGTGGCGGCCGCGTTGCAACCGGTGGCCGAAAAGTTGGCCCGGAACCTGGCGCTACGGCAGAAACTGCAGCGCCTGTGGGCTGAACGGTGGAGCGAGGACAACGCTATATGGCACAAGCATTTGCGGTGGCTGCGAGACTGGGTTCTGCCTCGCGGCCGACGAGCGATGCATGCCGGCATCCGCCACGTCGGCGGGCTTTCGCTGACGCGCATCGCCACCATCAAGTCTCTGTATCAAGTCCAGAAGGCATTTCACATGCGGCCCGAGCCGGAGAATCTGCGCAAGAACATCCCGGCCAGGGGCGACGATGATCTGAGGGATTTCGGTCGCGGCATTCTCAACACAATGGAGCGGATGCGCGAGCAGCGCGTCAAGCAACTGGCCAGCCGGATCGTCGAAGCCGCGCTCGGTATAGGGCGCATGAAACGCTCCAAGAGCGGGAAAGATCAGCGGCGGCCCCGAGCCCGTGTGGACGAGCCGTGCCATGCCGTGGTCATCGAGAATCTGACGCACTATCGCCCTGAAGAGACCCGGACCCGCCGCGAGAATCGGCAACTTATGTCCTGGTCTTCCGGAAAGGTGAAGAAGTACCTGGCCGAAGCTTGCCAGTTGCACGGCCTGCATCTGCGCGAAGTGCCGGCTTCTTACACTTCGCGTCAGGACTCCCGCACCGGCGCACCAGGTATTCGCTGCCAGGACATTCCTGTGGCGGATTTTGTGCGGCAAGGCGGTTATCTCTGGAAACGCCTTAAGAAGGCGATGGATGAGGTAGCGGCGAAGGAGAGTCAGGCGTCCGCGGAGAATCGTTTCCTGGCCGCCCGGTATGCCGACTGGGACGAGAAAACGAAGACCTGGACGGACGCCGGGGGGCGAACGTGGACGTGGGCCGAGGAACAGCGCCGCTGGTCTGCTGCCCACGGGCAGAAATCCGCCGTTGACGGGAGGTCCGCTCCCGCGCCCATTCGCGTCCCCCAGAAGGGCGGTGAACTCTTCGTCTCCTCTGATGGTGCTTCCCCGGCTGTCAAAGGCCTCCAGGCCGACCTGAACGCGGCCGCCAACATCGGCCTGCGAGTCCTGATCGACCCCGACTGGCCGGGGCGCTGGTGGTACGTGCCCTGTGACCCGAAAGACCATAGGCCCGCCGGTGATAAGGTCAAGGGGTGCAGGGCATTTGACCAGGCTGCGCCGTTGCCAACCGAAGTAACGCAAGCTGGTTCCGCTGACGTCGGGCGCGGCCGGAAGAAGAGCAAGGATGCCCCGAAACAGGTCATCAATCTGTGGCGCGACGTGGCGGACCACTCCAGCTCATGGCGCAACTACCAAGCATATTGGAACGCAGTGACGGCACAAGTTATCAAGAACTTAAGGGCATTGGCCGACAAATATAGAGGCTGCGGCCATCAATGAAGGCATCGCCGATGGACGGAACCTCTTATGGACGAAAGTCTCTGGCCGGCTCGCAACGTGGCGGAGTACGCCTATTGCCCACGCCTCTTCTACCTGATGGAGGTGGAGGGCGTCTTCCTGCCCAGCGCCGACACCGAGAAGGGCGTCGCGGTCCACAAACGTGTGCATCGTCCCAGCGCCGCC
The DNA here is from genome assembly GCA_903929765.1 of uncultured Planctomycetia bacterium. Taxonomy (GTDB): domain Bacteria; phylum Planctomycetota; class Phycisphaerae; order FEN-1346; family JAACEH01; genus CAIYVX01. The sequence goes on along the minus strand of CAIYVX010000030.1, from coordinate 2,426 downwards.
GCCAAAGATACGGCTGAGGACGATGATGATAGCGCCCCCGCGCCGGACCCCGACCGTCCCAAGACCGTTCGCAGCCTGACTCTGACCAGCCCCAAGCTGGGCCTGACGGCCACGCTCGACCTGGCCGAGGTGGCAGGGCAAACCGCCATGCCTGTCGAATATCGCAAGGGACGCCCCAAACAGGCCTCGATCATCCCACCGCCGGACGACCCCGGCGAAGCTGACCCACCGCCCCTGGCCGCGGCCGAGCCGTGGCCGACCGACCGGGTACAGGTGGGGTTCCAGGCCCTCCTTCTGAAGGAAGCCGGATACGAAGTGCCGAAAGCCGTTCTCTATTACGCCGCGGAGAAAATGCGGCTGGAGATTCCCGTTGACGCGGCTCTGGAGGCTGAGAGCCTGGCGACGTTGGAAGCGGCCAAAGCTTGTGCCCAGGGTTCTCGGCCGTTGCCGCTGGTTAACGATCCCCGTTGCGTGCGCTGCTCGCTTCAACCCATCTGTCTACCCGACGAGGTCAACCAGCAGCGGGCGTCAGAATCCGCCGAGGGAATTGCCCCGCGCAAGATTTGGCCGCCACGGGACGACGGCATCCACGTGGTGGCTCAGACGAACGGGACCAGGATCGGCATCAGAGGTCAAGCCGTCACCGTCGTAGACAAGGATGGTGCGAAGGCCAAGGAAATCCCCTTGGCTAATTTGGAGAGCCTCTCTCTGCTGGGTTCGGTGCAGATTTCGACGCAGGCCGTTCAGGCCTTGGCCGACCGCGGCATTCCCATCGCCTACCTTTCGGCCGCTGGACGCATGGTGGCGATGATTGATCCCCTCGACTCGGTGAGCGCCGCTGTCCGCAGAGCGCAAATACGCGGTCTGGACGATCCGCAGAAATGTCTGGAACTGTCTCGCGCCATCATCACCGCCAAGATCGCCAACCAGCGGACGCTGCTGATGCGCAACTGCACTGCCTTGCCGGACCAGGTAGCAGCCGATCTGGTCCAGGAAGCCGATCGGGCGGCGCATGCCGACTCACTGGAAACCATTCGCGGCCACGAGGGTCAGGCGGCTGCCATTTATTTCCGCCACTTCGCCGGCATGTTCAAGGGACCGCTGGCAGCGGAATTCGACGCCAACGGCCGTCAGCGCCGCCCTCCACCCGACCCGATCAATGCCTGCATCTCGCTGGCCTACTCGATGCTCACCCACGAATGCACGGCCGCCCTGCGTCTGGCCAGCCTGGAGCCGTCCATCGGTGCTTTTCACGTCTCGCGGCCGGGCCGGCCGGCGTTCGCCCTGGATCTGATGGAACCGTTCCGCCCACTTATTGCCGATTCGGTGGCTGTCTCGGCCTTCAATCGCGGGGAACTCACTGAAGGGCACTTTTATAGGACCGCAGCGGGTTGCGCACTTAGCGATGCCGGGCGCAAGGCATTTTTCAATGCCTACGGCCGCCGCATGGACACGGAGGTCACGCACCCGGTCTTCGCCTACCGTTTGAGCTACCGCCGCATGCTCATGCTGCACGCGCGGCTCATTGCGGCGTGGCTGTTGGGCGAAGTGCCTGCCTTGGCCTTTCTGACAACGCGCTGATTTGCGGGGGACCGCCATGCGTCGATGCTACCTGGTTTGTTACGACATTCGCCACCCGCGGCGCTTGCAGCGCGTCTTCAAAGTGATGAAGGGCTTCGGCGAGCACTGGCAGTACTCGGTTTATTTCTGCGTCCTCAAGGAGATCGACCGTGTGCGTCTCCAGTCGGCCCTTGAGGGTGAGATGAACCTGAAGGAAGACCAGGTCATGATTCTCGACCTCGGCGCTGACGAGAAGCAGGCCCGCGAATCGACTACGGTCGTGGGCCAGCCGCTGCCGCGGGTGTCCGGCAGCGGGACTGTGGTCGTTTGACAAAGCTTGACAGTGCCGCCGCCGAAGGTATAGTGAAATCGTCTCTACAGGAGACAGTCGCAAGTCCACGGAACGTGTCTTCCCCTTCGATGGGCTTGGCACCGTGGAGTCGGTCAGTTTCACGCCGTTAAAGTCGCGTGACCCTTGGCAAGTGAACCATGCCGGCCGTTTGCTGTAATCATGGCCGCGAGTGCGCCGGTGGCGCACGGGGGGTCAGGGGATGCTCGAACTGCCTGTCACTGCTGGAGTTAGGTGAACCCCATGGACGTTTTCGACCGGAGTTGTGTGTCGATTTTGGACGTGCTCGCTCGGCGCGTCATAAGTGCCGGGTCAGCATGGGGTTGCGGCGACGGCGATGTTCCACGCCGGCGTGGAACAGACCGACTGACACGATATGGTAAATGACGAAGATGATTTCAATCAGGATGTTCCACGCCGGCGTGGAACAGACCGACTGACACTTTCTGACTCTGCTGGCCCACAACTGCCTTTCCCCATGTTCCACGCCGGCGTGGAACAGACCGACTGACACTTC
>CAIYVX010000029.1 GCA_903929765.1 uncultured Planctomycetia bacterium | reverse complement strand
GGCAATGCGTCGGTCTCGCCGAGCCAGGCCACGTATTACTACGGCAATACGGCCACGGTCACGGCCACGGCCAGCTCCGGCTACGGCTTCGCCAGTTGGAACGTGACCAACGGGACGGTCAGTCCGCTCACCTCGTCGGTGGCCACGCTGACGGTGCAGGGCAACGTGACGCTCTCGGCGAACTTCGACGCGACCGGCTCCCTGACTATCGTCACCTCGCAGGGCACGGCGACGGTGACGCCGAGCCAGGCCGGTTACGTCGGCGGCACGGTGGTGACGATCGCCACCTCGACCATCAACGCCGGCTACGTCCTGGACCACTGGAACCTGAGCGGCGGGAGCCTGATCTCCAACTCCGGCGCTCTGACCACGCAGTTGACCATCAACGGCAATACCACGCTGACGGCCGTTTACACCACGGGCTCCTACGTGAACAACCTCAACCCGACGGCTTCGGACACCAACGTCGGTTCGCTGGCCCGGCCGTTCCTGACCGTCAACAAGGCCACCAGCCAGGCCACGGCCGGGACGACCATCGTCGTCCTCCAGGGCGTCTACCGCGAATCGCCGTCGATCTGGAGCAGCGGCACGTTAACCAGCCCCATTGTCCTCAAGGGCAACCCCGGCGACCGCGTGGTGGTGACGGGAGCGGACGCGATTCCCTGCACCACCGGTTCCTTCGGGCAGACCTGTCCGAACTGGACGCCGTGCACCGCGGCCACGGCCCGCGGTAACGCCAATTACACCAACATCTATTACACCGACCTCCCCTGGGAGCCGACGCAGGTCTGGCAGGACGACGCCCGGCTCTCGCTGGCCCAGACACCGTACTCGTCCTGGTGGGTGCCGAACGCCGTGGCCTCGCCCAGCACCCTGGTCGACACGGTCAACCTGACCCAGACGGACGCGAATTACTGGGTTGGGGGCGGAATCTATATGTATATGTATGACTATAATACTCAGTTCTGGTTCACGATCAGCAGCTACGCTCCGGGAACGCACACCTTGACTATTAACAGCCCGTGGGCCGGCGCCTGGATCCCGACCTGGTCCCCGAGCCCCTCCAACTGCCGTTATTACATCGCCAACCTCGTGCAGTTGATGAGCAATCCGGGCCAGTGGACGGTCGCGCACAGCGGCAGCAACTACCGCCTCTTCGTCTGGCCCGCCGGCGGCGGGCGTCCCGACGGCCACCAGTTCGAGGCTCCGCGCCGCAACCGCTACATCCTCGAATGGGGCAACCAGAACAACTGGGTCTTCGACGGCCTGGAGGTCCGCGGCGGCTACAACAACGGCCTCGGCTGCTACAATGGCTGCTCGGCCTCGAACATTGTGGTCCGCAACTGCGTAGTTCATGACAACGGCTGCGCCGGCATCGGCGCCGGCGGAGGGAACACTAACATCACTATTCTGCACAACATCGTGACCTGGAACGGCTGGGCCCTCAGTCCGCTGGATGACAACGGCAACTGGGGCGGCGGCGGCATCGGGATCAGCGTTCCCAACTTCGGACCCTCGTCGGCGATCATCGAGAACGAGGTCGCCTTCAGCTACGAAGACAACATCTCCGGCCTCCTCTCCAGTGTGACCATCTCCGGCAATTACCTTCACGACATCTGGTGGGGCGGGCATCCCGATAACATCCAGGACGACAGCACCGCCACGCGGTTCTGGGTTCTCAACAACCTGATGTTCACCGGAGACTGCACCCAGGAAAACAGCTCTTCCAACACGAACTATATCGGCAACACGGTAATGTGCACGGCCGGCTACATGCTCCAGGGCGAATACGTCAACCCGGTCGTGACGCACAACACCTTCGTCTTCCCGCTCTATGGCTACGTCGCCACCGTCTACGGCAGTCTGACTTCTTCCAACAACCTCATCGACACGGGCCATCCTGGGGGCCCCTGGGGCCATTTGGGCAACGTCGACTATAACCTCTACTTCGAAGGTCCGAGCATCAACGACTCCCTGAACTTCTACCAGTATGTGGCCAGCACCAGCCAGGACACGCACGGCCTCTACGCCGACCCCAGGTTCACGAACGTTCCGGCCTATGGCTCAGCCGTCTACTTCGCTCAGGCCGGCGAATTCCGGCCGAACCGGGTCTATCTCGCCGAGACCTTGGCCATCCCCTACATGGCCGTGGGCGATTACGTTGAGGTGGGTTTAGACGGCGTGTTGCGGCAGATCACCGCCCTCAGCGCCAGTTCCGGCTACGTCGAGTTCACCCCCTCCGACGCCAAGTTCAGTTACGGCATGTTCGCCCGGTCGCTGCTGGACTGGAAGAACAACCCCAGCACCAGCCGCAGTATAGACCTGACGCTCCAGGCCGGCAGCCCGGCCAGCGGCGCCGCCAGCGACGGCGGCAACATGGGCTCGAGCATCAAAGTCATGGACTACATGGCCGGCAAGCTCAACGGGGCCACGGCACGCGTTTTGCCGACCTGGCCCATCACGCCGGCCAACGTCACCCGATGGGCGGTTGTGGCCACCCACAGTGGAGGTGTCGGCGACCTCGCCGTGACCACTTCCGAAGGCCAGATCGAGCCGCGCAGCAAAGCCGTCAAGTTCCAGATCGCCTTCGACTCGCCACTCTTCGCCCCGACGATCAACCTCTCCGGCATCAACGCCCTGACGATCACCGGCACCAATGGAACCAACTTCTCCAGCTACATCTCCTCGACCTCGCTCGACGTAACAGGCCGGATCCTCACCGTGACTTTGTCCGCCCCCCTGCCCGACCAGCAGTGGTATACCTTCGCCCTGAACCCGCTTATCACCGCCGCCAACGGCGGGCCGGTGCTGGGCGTCAAGTCGGTCAAAATTGGCCTGCTGGCGGGGAACGTGACCGGCTCGGGCCGGGTGTCCGCCGCCGACGTCGCCGCGGAGCGCAGCTACATCGGCCTTCCGGTCACGCCGGCCACCGCCAGGTTCGACATTGACAGCAACGGCGTGATCACGGCCTCCGACCAACGGCTGATACAATCCCTGGTCGGCCACAGTCTGCCGTAAAATGTGAATGATAATCACCAGATGCGGGGGGCCAATTTCTGGCCCCCCCTTTTTCTTGGGAGCGCAATGTGTTTGGCTGGCGGCAATTTTTGGGTAATGCCCATTTGCCCCAATGCCCGATTTGGGTTATAATAAGACTCAGAGGAGGTGGCGGATGACCACGAAAACAATTGACGGGCGCGGACGGTTGACGCTTGGGCCGGCGTTTGCCAACAAGATGGTGCTGGTCGAGGAACTCGAAGGCGGCATTGTACAACTGATTCCCGCCGAAGCCGTGCCGTCCCGGGAAGCGTGGTTGTTCAAGAACCGCAAGGCCCTAGCCTCGGTTCTGAAGGGATTGGAGCAGGCCCACAGGGGTGAGTTTGCGGCCTCGCCAGAACTGGCGCCAGAAGAGGATGAAGACGAGGGCCGGCGCTAATGTTCACCGTGAAATGGACCGTCCGAGCCAGGGCCGACTTCGATCGCATCAAGAGCGCCGCCGAGTCACGCCGCAAGACGGTCAAATCTTCGAAGCAGGAAGGCCTCTACAAGCAGGTCTCCAAGACGATCCGGCTGCTCTCTTCCAATCCCCGCCATCCGGGGCTTCAGACGCACGAATTCCTTTCGCTCGCCAATCCCTTCGACCCGGTGGGCAAAGTCTTCGAGGCCTACGCTCAGAACCGCACGCCCGGCGCCTACCGCGTCTTCTGGTGTTATGGTCCCGGCCAGCGCGAAATCACGATCATCGCCATCACGCCGCATCCATAATTTAACAGCATGTCTTAATCTCTAATTCGCAGCCTTGGCAGAACTGGCTGACTTGGCGGCAGGTGCAGCCGATTTGCCGGTTGACAGGACTTCCAGGCTATCCACGCAGGCCTTGAGTTTGGCCCCGGAAACCTTCCATTGGTTCTCGTTCGCCATAGCTATGCCGCGATAGATGATTCCGTCCTTGAACACGACCTTCTGGCAGCCGTGAACACTCCTCCCACGGGCTACGCCGGAAAACTCGACCGTTAGCCCGTCGTCCTTTTGGCTCTCCGATTCGACCTTGAACCCGCTGGCTTCAAGTTCCTTCTTATACTCAGCAGCATACTCGGCTATTGTGCCGGTGAACGGGCCGGTATTGACACCCACATTCGGAGAAAATCCGTCCGAGGGCGGGAGGAACATGGCCAGAACCCGCCCCTCGACCACCTTACCGGGTTCTTCGAGGACCGGGATGGAAAAGCCGTTATTCTTGAAAACCAGCTTGTTGCCGGACTTGTCTGGCGCGATCGCCGCGGCTCCTTGGTTGGCTTTCAATTGGCCGACACAGGACTTGAGCAGCGATGCGGTCCCCTCCCACTGGTCTTCCAACGCCGTGGCATTGGCCAGATAGACGGTGCTCGAAGTGAATACGGCCTGTTGGTAGAAGTGCAGGTTCAAATCCTGGGCGGTGCCGACATACTCTAACACCATCGTGTCGGTGGTGGCCTTCGAGGAAAGCACCTTCCACTTCATCTCCTCGCACTGCTTAATGGTCATCGCCAGGTAGCCCGCCGCGCTGCCGGTATATTGCTGTGTCGTCACACTGATGTTCGGCGCGAAGTGGTCGGTGGACTGCAGGAACATCTGGAGTACCTTGTTGCTGCCGCTCTTGTCCAACTCATCGAGCGGCAGGATGGCGAAGCCGTTGTTTTTGAAGATGAGTTTACAGAAGGGCTTGGCGGCAATGACCGATGAAGCCTGTTTATCGCTGGTCGCGGCCACGGCGACCATGGAAGCCAGGCACAACAAAAGAGTGATTGCAGCGGATTTCATGGCGGCATCCTTTCGATTGAAAAAAAACGACATTCTCCGGCAGCGTTACATTGGCCGCTACCGTTTCGCAATCGGCATGCGGCGGCCCATGCCGAAGGCGCGGCCGGTGACTTTGAGGACCGGGGCGGCCTGGCGGCGCTTGTATTCGGCGTTGTCGATCATGCGGACGAGGCGTTCGGCGGTGGGGCGGTCGATGCCAGCGGCGATGAGGTCGTCGGTGGAGGCGAGTTCTTCGACGTAAAGCTGGACGACGCGGTCAACGGTGTCGTAGGGCGGCAGGGTGTCCTGGTCGGTCTGGTTGGGCTTGAGTTCGGCGGTGGGCGGGCGGGTGAGGATGGCGGCGGGGATGATTTCGCCGTCGCGGTTGAGGTGCCGGGCCAGTTCGTAAACGTGGCCCTTGGGCAGGTCGCCGATGGGGGCCAGTCCGCCGCACATGTCGCCGTAGAGCGTGCAATAGCCGGTCGCCAATTCGCTCTTGTTGCCGGTGGCCAGGAGGAGGCTGCCGAACTTGTTCGACATGGCCATCAAGAGCACGCCGCGAATGCGGGCCTGGATGTTTTCTTCGGTGATGTCGGGCGCGCAGCCGGCGAAGACCGGGGCGAGGGCCTGTTCGTAGGCCTGGTGGACTTCGGCGATGGGGATGGTGGCGAAGCGGACGCCGAGGCGACGGGCCAGGAGTTCGGCGTCGGAGTTGGACTGGGCGGCGGTGTAGCGAGAGGGTAGAGCGACGGCGGTGACGTGGTCCGGTCCGAGGGCTTCGGCGGCGAGGCAGCAGACGACGGCGGAGTCGATGCCGCCGGAAAGTCCGAGGACGGCGTCGGTGAAGCCGCACTTGCGGAAATAGTCGCGCAGGCCCAGCACCAGCGCCCCGTGCAGCGAGGCAACGCCGGCTCGCGGCTGGCGAAGTTGGGTGGCATGGTCCGGCGCAGACGGGCCATGATTTCCTTGTGGCGGCAGGTCGAGGATAATCAGGTCTTCCTCGAAGTCGCGGGCCTGGGCCAGAATGCGGCCGTCGGCGGCCATCGCCATCGACGCCCCGTCGAAAATCAGTTCGTCGTTGCCGCCCACTTGGTTGCAATAGAGAACGGGCAGGCAGTGCATCGCGGCCTGGCGGCGCAGGAGGGCCAGGCGGGTGTCGTATTTGCCGAGGACAAACGGCGAGGCGGAGATGTTGACGATGGCGTCGGGCTTATGGGCGGCCAGGGCGGCGATGGGGTCTTCGGGGTAGAGGTTGCGGAGGTCCTGGTCTTCGGGGTTCCAGATGTCTTCGCAGACGGAGAGGCCGAGTCGCAGTCCGCCGATTTCGACCACCACGGCGGCCGGGCCGGGTTCGAAATAGCGGGCTTCGTCGAAAACATCGTAGGTCGGCAGAAGAGTTTTGTGTTTTCGGGCGACGAAGCGGCCGTCATCGAGGACGGCCAGGGCGTTGTGCAGCGGTCGGCCCACGTGGGACGAGTTGCGGTCGACGAAACCGACGAGGGCGGCGATACCGCGCGTCTCGGCGGCGAGAGATTCGATGGCGGCGAGGTTGGCGGCGACGAGGTCGCTCTTGAGGAGCAGGTCGCGCGGGGGATAGCCGAGGAGTGCCAGTTCGGGAAAGACGACGAGCCTAGCCCCGGCGTCGCGGGCGCGGCGAATGTCGCGGCGAATCAGGTCGGCGTTGCCGACAATGTCGCCGACGGTGGGATTAATCTGGGCCAGGGCGATTTTCATGGTTTAATCTTACGGGATAAAGTCGAACGGGAAAAGCGAAAAGAAGAACGGCGAAGGTCAAATATCGAACCGCAGAATCGTGAAGTCGGAGAAAGAGTCGCGGCAAATTTGTCTTGGCCGGTCTGGGCCGGTCCATGCTATCCACAGGCAAGGTAGGACAAAGAAGAACACACTTTGGCCCCGGCAAAGCCGGGGCTTCAAAGTGTGGCACCCGGATTCCAGAAATTACCCTGAAAACCGCAGGAAATCTGAGTGCGAAAATCATTGCGTGGACGGCGGCAAAGGGGTAAAATTCCGGCTTGGTTTGTGGGCACAATTCCGCAGAGAGCGGGCGTTTTCCAGCGGCAGAAGGAAAGGCGAGGAATCACTTGGCAGAGAGCATCCAGCAATTGAATAACAACGATCACGTCGAAGACCTTCAGATCGAAAGCGAGATGAAGGAATCGTACCTGACCTACGCCATGAGCGTCATCGTCAGCCGGGCTTTGCCGCGCGTCGAGGACGGGCTGAAGCCGTCGCAACGGCGCATCCTGGTGGCGATGAACGACCTGGGGCTGTCGGCGCGCGGGCGGTACCGCAAGTGCGCGAAGATCGCCGGCGACACGTCGGGCAACTATCACCCGCACGGCGAAGGCGTGGTCTATCCGACGCTGGTGCGCATGGCCCAGGATTTCAACATGCGCTACCGGCTGGTGGACGGTCAGGGTAACTTCGGCTCCATCGACGGCGATCCGCCGGCGGCCATGCGCTATACCGAAGCGCGCCTGACGGCGGTAACGGAGGCGATGCTCGAAGACCTCAAACTCGACACTGTCGATTACGTCCCGAACTATGACGAGACGACAACCGAGCCGGAAGTGCTGCCCGGCAAATTCCCCAACCTCATCTGCAACGGTTCGCAGGGCATCGCGGTGGGCATGGCGACGAGCATTCCGCCGCACAATCTGAAAGAGGTGGCGGCGGGAATCAAGCACCTGATCGACAAGCCGGATTGCACGGACAAGGACCTGATGAAGTTCATCAAGGGTCCGGACTTTCCGACCGGCGGGATCATGTGCGGCACGAAGGGCATTTACGACGCTTACACCACGGGCCGGGGCAAGGTGACGGTGCGGGCCAAGATGCACGTCGAGGAAGGTCGCGGCGGCAAGCAGAGCCTGGTCGTGACCGAGATTCCCTACAACCTGCTGAAGACGTCGATCATCGAGCGGATCGCCGATTGTGTCAAGGCCAACCAGATTCCGGGCATCTCCGACCTGCGCGACGAGAGCGACCGGGACGGCATGCGGCTGGTGATCGAGTTGAAGCGCGGCGAAGACGCCAACGTGATCATCAATCAGTTGTATGAATACACGTCGCTCCAGTCGAACTTTTCGATCATCAACATCGCCCTGGTGAACAACCGGCCGCGCACGCTGCGGCTGAAGGAGTTCCTGGAACTTTACGTCGAGCACCGCAAGAACGTGATCCGGCGGCGGACGGCGTTCCTCCTGCGCAAGGCCCGCCAGCGGGAGCACATCCTGGTCGGCCTCCTGTACGCCGTGGCGAACATCGATGAGATTATCGAGCTGATCAAGAAAAGCCCGGACGTGGCGACGGCCAAAGAACGGCTGATGGCCCGGAAGTGGGAGTTTGCGTTCAAGAATCTGACCGGCAAGGCGGCCGATCCGGCCAACAAGCTGGTGCTGAAGGCCCTGGCGGAGCCGGCCAGTTTCACCCACGGTCAGGCGGACGCGATTCTGTCGATGCAGTTACAGCGGCTGACGGGGTTGGAAATCGAGAAACTGCGCGACGAGTGGGCGGCCGTGCGTCTGGAGATCGAGGGCTACGAGGCCATCCTGGCCGATGAGCGTCTGGTGCTGGACATTATCGTGACGGACCTGGACGAAATGGTGGCCAAGTTCGGCGACGCGCGGCGGACGGAAATCACGAGCGAGGTCGGCGACTTTAACATCGAAGACCTGATCGCCGAGGAAAACGTCGTCGTGACCATCAGCCACGAGGGCTACATCAAGCGGTCGCCCGTTTCGGCCTATCGCCGGCAGGGTCGCGGCGGCCAGGGCATTGTCGGCGGCGAGACGAAGGACAACGATTTCATCGAAGATTTGTTCATCGCCTCGACGCACGATTACATCCTGTTTTTCTCGAACCTCGGCCATTGCTACTGGCTGAAGGTTTACGACATCCCGCAACTTTCGCGGCAGAGCCGGGGCCGGGCGATCATCAACGTCCTCTCGATGCGCGAGGGCGAGAAGATCGCGGGGATGATACCGGTGCGGGAGTTCAAGGGCGAACTGGTCATGGCCACGGCCATGGGCACGGTCAAGAAGACGGACATGGAAGCCTACAGCCATCCGAAGAAGGGTGGCATCATCGCCATTAACCTCGACCAGGGCGATGCGCTGATCGGGGCGCAGATCACGCACGGCAGCGACGAGATCGTCCTGGCCACGCGCCTGGGCATGGCCATCCGCTTCCACGAAAAGGAATGCCGGTCCATGGGACGGGCCACCACCGGCGTGCGCGGCATCCGGTTGCACAAGGGCGACGCGGTGGTCGGAATGACTGTCGTCGACAACACGGCCACGCTCCTGTCGGTTTGCGAGAACGGGTACGGCAAGCGGACCGAGTTCGAGGAATACCGCCTCCAGGGCCGCGGCGGACAGGGCATCATCAACATCCGCACCACGGATCGCAACGGCCCCGTGATCGCCATGATGGCGGTCCGCGACAGCGACGATCTGGTGATGATTACCTCCAAGGGCATGATTCAGCGCATCGGCCTGAAAGACTTGCGGGTCATCGGCCGGGCCACTCAGGGCGTGCGGGTGATCACGCTGAAAGAGGGCGACACGCTGCAGGCCGTGGCGCGGGTGGCGCCGGAAGAAAAAGCGGAGGATGCCGGCGACGCGACGCCGCCGGAGAAGATGGAAGAGGCTGGGGCGGACGAGGGCGGGGAGAAGTAATCGCCGGCCCGAAACATGGCGCAAGCAGGAGCGGGTGTGGGGCGAAAACTGGATGAGCGGCTGGCGGGCCTGATCGCGGACTTTGCGGCGCGGTACGACGAGCGGGCGGCGCTCGGTTGGGTGCATGATTTCTGGCAGAGCGATCTGCCGTCGGACTTCACGGCGTTTTGGCGGACGGCGAACTATGCGGCCGAGGAGTTGCGTCGCCTCGGGGCCGACGAGGTCGAGATCGTCGAGTTGCCGGCCGATGGGCGGACGCGGATGCAGTCCTGGACGATGCCGCTGGCCTGGGAAGCGGGCGAGAGCATTTTGCGGATCGTGTCGCCGCAGGAGGAGGTACTCTGCGACCGGGCGACCCAGCCGCTGTCGTCGGTGATGTGGAGTGAGCCGACGCCGGCGGGCGGGGTGCGCGGGCCGCTGGTGCTGGTGGACGATCCGGCGCAGGTCAGCGCGGCCGAACGGCAGGCTCTCCGCGGGTCGTTTATTCTGACGCGGCGCGGGCCGGGCGGGAAGATGAAGTTATTTGCCGCGGAGGTCGGGGCGGCGGCTGTAGTCACCTGTTTCAATGCCCAATCCGAGCGTCATCCGGAGGCCCTGGGCTGGGTCAACAACTGGGCCGACGATGAGGGCGGCTGGGCGCTTCTCGCCGACGAGCACCGCATGACCGGCTTTGTCGTCTCACCGACGACGGGGCAGCGGCTGCGGAACATGCTCACCGGCGGGCCGGTGACGTGCGAGGCCCGCGTCGGCGGGCGGGTCGGGCCAGGGCGGTTGCCGGTGGTGACCGCCGTGCTGCCGGGCCGGTCGCCGGAAGAGATTCTGTTGGTCGGGCACCTCTTTGAAATCGGGGTCATCGACAATGCCTCGGGTGGCGGGGCCATGATGGAAGCCCTGCGACTCATGGCGGGTATGGCCACGCCGCGGCGGCGCGTGCGGATTCTGCTGACCAGCGAATGTTACGGGACCTATGGTTTTTACAGCCGGCGCAGCGACCTGCTCAAACATCTCCTGGCGGGCCTCAACTTGGACGGCGTGGGCAATCCCGAGAGCGCGGAGCGGCCCACGCCGGTGCAAATGACAAGCGAGGCGGCGCCGTCGGCGGCCGACACCCTGTTTCGGGCGGCGATGCGGCTGACGGAAAATTTTCCCGGCGCCCGCCCGGCCAAGCTCGGCCCGCACAGCCTGTCGGACAACATGATGTGCGATCCTGCAGCGGGCGGCGCGGGCCTGGTGGGGGTCATCAAGTCGCCGTGGCACTGGCATACTTCGAGTGACGACTGGTCGGGGCTGAGCGCGGATGCCGTGCGGCGAGTGACCGTGGCGGCGGCGGCTTATGTCCGGTGGCTGGCGGAAGCGGGGGCGGCCGAGGCCGACGACCTGGCCGAGGCCGTGGCCGAGGACGCGGCGGCGGATTTCCCCGAGGGCGGCGCTCTGGGAGAAACCCGGCGGACCTTTTTTCTGGATCGGGCGCGGGTCCGCATACTCTGGACCGCGCGGCTGGGCGGTCGCCGGGCGGCGGAACTGGCGGCGCGGCTGCCGGAACTGGACCTGGCGGGACTGGTGCAGGACCGCGACGGGGGCGTGACGGCGCGAGAGTCGGCCGAGGCGCGGACGAGTGTTCCGGTTCGCCGTTTCTGGGGCGCCCCGACCTTCGACGGCATCCCCGAGGCGGAGCGCGACGGTTTCACTGACCCGCGCTGGGCCATGCTCTACGTCACGGCCTGCTATTGGGCCGACGGACGGCGGACGGTGGCCGAGATCGCCGCCCTGGTGCGAACTGAGTTCGACCATCCGATGCCCGATTTGCTGCGGTTCTTCCGGGTGCTGGAACGCGGAGGTTTGGTCGAGATGCGGACGGCGGACGAGGCAGGCGGGGCTGGCGAGGAATAAAAACGGCGAATATCCAATAACCAACACTCAATATCCAATCATGAAGTCAGATTCCGGAGTGGGAGTCTGAGTTCGGGTTGGATATTTGTTTTACCTGGGAACGGAAAAAGAAGCAACGGCAGTCTGTGGTGATTTGGGCGAAACCGGTACACCCTCACCCGGCACTTCGTGCCACCCTCTCCCGTCAAGGGAGAGGGGTGAAGAAACCCACAGCCTCCCGGTCGGGCGTCTTCCGTTCATGGCCACGCTGCGCGTGAACCATGCCACCCAGCGGGTGGGGTGTGGGTAAGAAGAAAAAGAAACAGCAGTTTCACCAGCCTTCGACGGCGCGGGCGGCGTATTCTTTGAACAAATCCAGATAAATATGATAATTTTCCAGCGACACGCCCGGCGGGGTCTGGTGGTCGCAGGAGGGGAAGAACCGTCCAGAGCGCATGACTGGCAGCAGACGCTCAAACTCCGCCCGCATGGCTTCGCGGCCGCGCGGCATGGTCATCTTGTCGAAGGCCCCGATCATGACCAGCGCGGGATAATCGCGGCGCAGGTTGGCCACGTCCACCCCGGCCTGGCGTTCCAGCGGCAGAATGCCTTCCATGCCGCAGGACTCCAGCCACGGGCCGATCGGCTCGACCTGGCCGTCGGAGTCCATGACGCTCACCGAGCCGAGCTTCTTGATATGCGGCAGCAGTTCGCGGTAATACGGAGCGATGAACTCGTCGAACAGTTCCCTGGAGAGCATCGGCCCGTGGTTGTAGGAAAGGTCCTCGGCGAAGGTGAAGAAGTCGGGCTGGAGGACTTCGCCGATGGCCTTGACGCAGGCAATGTGGTACTCGGTCAGGCGGGCGTTGATCTCCTTCATCAGGTCGGGATGGTCGTAAAAGGCGTAGAGGTGCGGCTCGATGCCGAAAAGGATGCGCGGGAACCAGAAGAACCCTTCCAGTGTGACCCAGACGACGCAATCGCCTTTCTGGTGCGCGGCTTTCCAGGAGCGCAGTTCGTCGAGGTGCGGCTGAGGATCGGGCCAGAGGTAGCGTTGGAACGCCTCGTAGTCGGCGCGCGTGTGGATGAGCGGCGCTCCGTGCGAAGCGGCCTGCGGCATGTCTGCGGCCCCGCCTCGGAGCCAGGATTGTCGCCAGTCGTCCAGGCCGAAATGGGCCCGCAGGGCGAAGTCGTCCTGGAGAGAGAGCGGCAAGCCTTCGCCGTACCAGCGGGCGATGGTCGCGTCTTTCCACCACGAGGCCCACTCGGTCATCGGGAGGCGGTCGATTTTCGTTCGCTTGATAACGCCCCAAAAACGGTCGCGGGTTTTCACTTCGCACATCTCCTTAAAGCCGACTCACCGGCCCATACATGGCCGCAAAGAGGAACACAGGATAACACAAGAGCGCCGCCAGAACCAGCACGACGGCCAGAAAGCGACTGCGGCCGCGCAGCCGTTCGACAAAAAATCCGAGCGCCGCAAAGACCAGCAGCGCCGCCAGGCCCAGCAGCAGCCAATGGCTGCGCAGTTGGGCGGCGATGGCGATGCCGGTCCGGGCGGCGGCGGGAATGGCCGCCTGGCGATCATCAAAGATTTCGGCGATGCGCGGGACGGCGTAGAAACTCGGGACGAACAGGCCGACCAGGCCGCAGAGGGCCATTGAAATGATGGAAGACCAGGAGAGGGGGCGGGCGGGCGGCGGTGTGAATTCTTTGGCTATTTCTGGTTGTGGGTCCATAGTTCACTCCTTCGTTGCAGAGCAACCGGTCTTCGCACGGCGGGCAAGACCCGCCGTGGCACATCCGGCGGCTAAGATTTAACAGATTGGATCAAACTAACCAGCGGCTGGAACAGGGCAATGGTCACGAAACAAACTGACAAAACGGAAAGAAAGGTAATCATGATGGACAGGACGAGAACAAAGAGCCACCATTTCCGCTCCCGGTTCAGCGCCAGCAGGAACAGGCCGGTGTAAACCCCGAAGAACATCGGCATGGAAACATACCAATTGAGCCGGACAAAGTCGGAAAACTGGATCAGGAAGACCGTCGCGTCGGGCAAGGTGGTGTGAAAGTCCTTGAAAATTTTATCGAATTTCGGAATGACGTACAGCGTCGTCAGGCCATCAAGGCCGGCCACGGCCAGAAAGGAAATGACCAGCAGCACCAGGGCGGCGATGCGGCCGATGCGTTCTGTTGAAGTCTGAATTACCGGCTCCACTGTCGTCATATTGCCGCTCCCCTGCCCTCTCTCAGTTCATTCTTCCTCGGCTTCACCGCCGGAAGATTTTTTGGCGCTCTTGCCGCCCTTGCCGCCGGATTCGGTCTGATAGAGTTGGAGGACCACGCCGATCAGGGCGGGGACGAAGATCACCAGCGGCAGGATGTAGTGCTTGGCGTGGGGCGGCAGAATGGCTTCGCGCAGGGGCTTGGCCACGCCGTGAATGAGCGAGAGCAGCACGAAGAGGCCGACGACGAGCATGTAGGAGCCGACGACGCTGGTGGTGACGATAATCATGAGCCGCAGGAGGACGAGGGCCAGGATGGCACAGACGACGACGCCGACGATGACGGCAATGGCGATGACGGCGGGGTCGCCGGTGGCGCGGGCCAGGGCGTAGCCGAGGAGTCCGCCGGCCACGGCGCCCCAGAAGCCGACGAAAAAGTTCACCAGCGGCCAGGCGATGAGGCCCAGCACCAGGCCGCCGGCCAAGGCCCCCACCCACCAGAAGGCCGGCTGATGGAACCAGTTGGCGGCCACCCACCAGCCGAGCGAGGCCCCGACCACGGCGCAGTAGAGCGTGATGACGGCCTTGAAAATTTTGTAGCCGTAGAAAATCGAGAGCAGCCCGACGGCGGCCAGAACGATGGCCACGCGCCAATCGACCTGGTCAATGCGTTGGGGCAGATCGGCCAGGGCCTGGTTGGCTTGCGCGATCCAGTTATTCATGGCACTTCCTTTTCTTAGTTCGGGTCTGCGGCCCGATCAGATTTGTCGGTTGCCTGCTGCGCCAGAACGCCCAGCGCCGCCAGGCCGAGCCAGGCCGCTACGCCCACCTGGCAGTAATTCATCGGATAGCCGGGGGGCAGTTGCCGAGAGAAAAACTCGGCGGAGACCAGCGTCAGCCCGGCCACGAGGGCCAGACCACCATCAAGGGCCATCGTCACCCGCAGAGCAAAGTCTGGCCGCAGGAGTGCGAAAATCACGCCGCCCAGCAGTCCCGCCGCAGCCAGGCCCAGCAGCCAGGGCGAATGAATGACGTCGGGGACGGCCGTCACGGTCAGGAGCCGGTTGTTGGACAGGGCGGCGATGACGTACTGCGCCGCAGGCCGCCCGCTGAGCAGGTGCGCCGCCAGGGTCAGGGCGCCCGCCAGGACGGCGCCGCAGAGAATCGTCTGAGCGGCGCGGCGGAAAATAATCGTCAGCAGTCCCGCGACGAGGCAGACGGCCACGGCCGGCCAGGCCGGGTTGAAGGGCACGGCCGGCAGGGCCACCAGGGCTGCGGCGCCGGCCAGGAAGGAGGTGGACAGCACCAGGGAAAAATCGCGCCAGCGCGATCCGCAGACCAGCAGCAGGATGCCTGCGGCGATGAGCACCAGGCCGGCGGACCACGGCAGGTTCAGGAAAGTGAGGAGGCGGACTTCGGACATGGAAAGCAGGCCTCAGGAACGGCAACAACAGAAAAAGAGACAGCAACGGCACGGCGTACAGATTTTTGGTGCGCGGGGCGGGGGTCGAACCCGCAATCCCTTTCGGGAACAGGATCCTAAGTCCTGCGCGTCTGCCAGTTCCGCCACCCGCGCGTTGTAGTTTTACAAGCACTGACAACAATTTCGGCTTCGGCCAAAACCAATTTGGGGTTTAATTCGGTAGTGCGCCATATATCACCAAGTCGCCTGGGCGATGCGCTTCATCGCCTGGCGGCAGACCGCCGAAACATCGCCCGTGCCATGCTCTTCCAACACAAACTCAGAAGGCCAGCCGCCGGCACGTTGGAGCGGCCATTGTGGCTGATGTGGCGGGGGAAGTCAATGTCATGAGCATCAGCCAACCAATTTTCGGTCCATGTAGACCAGGCGATATGCTCCTGAGGTGCGGCCTCCAGATCCTCACACATGATTGCGTAGTTTCAATTCGAGCGGGTGCGGATGGAGGTAAACTTGGCGGCACAGGTAAGATTCGTCGTACTTGCGGGCGTAGTGGTCCAGCAGAGTAATCGGGACGATGAGCGGCACCAGCCCCTGCTTGAACTGGTCGATCAGGGCAAGCAATTCCTGTTTCTCGTCGGCGGAGAGGTGCTTCTTAAGGAAGCCCATCAGGTGTTCCAGCACGTTGGCGTGTTGACGCGGCGTGGCCAGCCGCTTCAGGGCTTTGAGCATCGTGGACTCGTATTGGGCCAGCACCTCGCCGGGCTTCCCGGCCTTGGCACCGGCCACCAACTTCCCCAGTTGCCGCATGGCCACTTCGTTGTGCGACATGATCAGCATTTTGTGATCGGCGTGAAATTCGACCAGCCCGCCGCGGCGGCCGCCGTCCCGGAGAAAATCCCGCCACCGTTTCAGCACGAAGATCCGCTCGATGAAATTCTCGCGCAGCAAGGGATCCTGGAGCCGCCCTTCCTCCTCTGCCGGCAACAGGGGAAAATGTTCGATGAAGGCCCGGGCCCACAAGCCCACGCCGACTTTTTCGCCCACGCCCGCCCCGTCGCCGCCATAAACCTTGACCCGTTCCAGGCCCGAACTGGGCGACTTCGACTTGAAGATGAAGCCGCAGAGGTTCTCCCGTTCCAACTCGGCGACGCGCCGTTTGGCCCACTGGAGCATCCGCTCCGTGTGGTCAATGTGGCTCCGCACCGTAACCAGGTGCGGCGCGGCCGGATCGCCCACCAGGTGCATGGCCTCGCGCGGCACCGGCAGGCCGCACTCGACCTCGGGACAGACCGGCACCCATTCGACGAACTGGCCGAGAGTTTCGACCAGGTAGGGATCGCGCTTGTGCCCGCCGTCGTAGCGGACCGCCTGGCCGAGCAGGCAGGAGGAAATGCCGAGGCGGATTTTGTCGGGTAAGTCCTTGATCTGTGTCATTCCACCATAACCCTCAGTTTTCCGGCCATCCCGCCCGACTCAACCCCCGGGCGTGTAACTGCTATCATACCTCTCCTGCCGCTCGTACCCACGCGGATTCCCGGCCCACCTCGCCCGGGCCACCGGAAGAATCATCGCCGAGGCGCAGGGTGTGCGATATGATGTCGTGGTCTACGAATTTGCCGCCTTCGGCCTGAAGGATCCGAAAGGAAGTGAAGTTGGCCATCCTGGAGGGAATGAGATGCGCCGCCCGAGTCGATTCATCAGGAAAGTCGTGACCGTTAATGACCTGATGCAGCAGGGCTACCGGTACGAACTGGTCTGCCCTGCCGGTCGCAGTTTTCACCCGGATTTCAAGCCGCAATTGACGCCCAAACAGATGCTCCGGTTAGGGGTTTTCGGGGGCAGATACCTGACCGACTGCACCGGGGAGTTTCCCGCAGACTGGTTCAAGCACGCCCGACTTTGCCACGAGAGACACGACCCGGAACTGAACTTCTTCAGGGTCAACGCCAGTCTGCCGCTGTCACATTGGCGACAGAAGGGTTGGCTGCATCCGGACGATCCCCGCGGGTGGTTTCAGTGGTATTGCCGCTATTACCTGGGTCGGCGCATGCCGGGCGAGGACGAGCGTCAGATCGCCCGGTGGCAGGCCCTCCGGCGACACGTCGCCCAGATTCGAAAGAACTGCCGGAAAGGCGATTGCTCGTGTCGTCCGGTCCAGCGTCAGGCTTTGCTGCACTGGGCCTACGATAGTCGCCAGTTGTAGACTTTCCCCGGCACAATGCGTTGGCTTCCGTTTCGCCGCCGGCTTCCACTTGCCCGAATCGTCCCCACCCTATCCGCTGTTTTGTGAACTAATTGGCATTAATAGCGACCATGGCGGGGTCCGGGAATTGGCTTGAAGGATTCTGACCGCCAGAGTAGACTTTCCTGTCGGCGAAGTTCTGTTTTTTTACCTGGCCGCCGGCTCTACGGTGGGGTTACAGAAAGGTTTATGAGAAATGAAAGTTAGCTGGACTTCGGTGGTCGCACTGGCGGCGGTTCTGATGCTAGCCTGGCCGGCTCGGGGTGACAGTAACACGGCGGCAGAGTCGGCGCCGGCCCAGATCGACTTTGTGCCCGCGCCACACGTTACGTCCCAGGAGGTCGATGCGGCCATCGCCCGAGGTGTGGCCTCCCTCTATGGGAGCCAGATCAAAGAGACCGGACGGTGGAGCGACTACCCCAACAACCTCGGGGGCTTGGACGTCTGTGCCCTGACGGCCCTGGCCTATGCCCACGAGACGAACAAGCCGGAATTTCAGAAGGGCCTGGCCGCGTTGCGGGAGTTGGACCCGGATACGACTTATGTTCTCGGGTTTCGACTCATCCTCTATGCCGAACTTTACCGCCAGGCCGAACACAAACATGAAGCCGTGAAGAAAGAGGGCCTGCGCAAGGCTATGGGGCGCGACGCCAAGATGCTGGCCGACTTCCAGTTGGTCAATGGGGCCTGGGATTACCGGAAGGCGGCCAAGGGCGCCACCGCCGCCTGGGACTTCTCAAATACCCAGTTAGCGGTCCTCGGTCTCCAACAGGCCGCCCTCTGCGGCGTGGAAATTCCCACCGAGGTCTGGGTGAAGGTCCAAGAACTCTATCTGGATAAACAGCGACCTGACGGTGGTTGGAACTATGGCCGCCCCCCCTATGACGATCATGCCAGCTACGGCTCGATGACCGCCGCCGCCGTGGCCAGCCTGCTCATCACCCGCGACATGCTCGCTCCGGGGCTGGGCTGCCCCTGCCGCGATGGCCGTTCCTCGGGTCATCGCAATCCGCAGGTCGACCTGGCTATCGCGCGCGGCGCCAAATGGCTCGGAGATAATTTTGAGACTCGGGATAATCCTCTGGCCATCGTTCCTTTCTCCAGTGTCGGCATCTATTATTGGCTCTACGCCGTCGAACGCGTCGCCATCGCCACCGGCTTCAAATATCTCGGCCCCCACAACTGGTACGCCGAAGGCGCCCATGCCATCATCGGACAGATGCAGGGCTCCGGCGCCGTCTCCAACGGCATCGGCGGGGCGGTCCCCAACACCGCCTTCGCCCTCCTCTTTCTGATCAAGGGCCGCGGGCCGATCCTCATGAACAAGCTGCAACATGGTTCCCAATGGGATCTCCATCCCCACGATCTGGCCAACCTGACCCACTACGTCGGCGACGTCAAGGAACAGCAGATCAACTGGCAGGTCATCAACCTCCAGGTTCCGGTCCAGGAGATGCACGACGCCCCGATCCTCTACCTCTCCGCCGAGAATGCGTTCAAGCCCACCGCTGAGGAAAAGAAAAAGCTTCGCGACTTCACCGACACCGGCGGCACGATCCTCTTCGAGGCCTCTTGCGGCAATAAGGGCGTTGACGCCGCCTGGCGGAAGACCTGCCTGGAAATCTGGCCGGAATGGGAACTCGGCAAGCTCGACAAGACCCATCCGCTCTGGACCGCCGACGTGAAAATTATGACCCCGCCCCCGCTCTGGGGCGCCAGCGACGGCACACGAACCTTCCTGCTCTACGCCTCGACGGACCTCTCCTGCGCCTGGAACACCAACAATATTGACAAGAGCAAGGGCCTTTTCGACCTGGGCAGCAACCTCTGGGCCTACACCACCGATCGTGGCAAGTTGCGCGGCAAGCTGGAAACCCACGAGATCGGTACGGACCCGCGCTATGCCGCGACGACGCCGGTCAAGGGCAGCCTGGACACCATCACCGTGGCCCGCCTGCGCCACGGCGGCGACTGGAACGTCGCCCGCAACTATCACCAGTGGGAGACGCTCTCGACGGCGACTAACTCATTGTGCGGTTTGACGATCACCGAGGCCGACCCGGTCGTGCCCGGCGCCGCCGTGCCGTCGGCGACGACCATGCTCTACCTGACCGGCCGGACCAGTTGCGACCTTGATGCTGCGGGCCGGACCTGGTTGAAGAATTACCTCTCCGGCGGCGGGTTCCTCTTTGCCGAGTCGGCCCTGGGTGACAAACGGTTCGACAAGTCGTTGCGGGACATGGTTGCCGCGGCCGGCCTGACCTTCAAAAAAATGGACGCCTTGAGTCCCCTGATCAGCGGCGCCTTGCCCGGCGATGCGCGCGGGTATTTGATCAAGGGCGTGGGTTACACTTTTGCCTTGCGTGACGAGCGGATGGGTATGCCGATGCCGGAGTTGCTGGGCATTTATCTGGGCGAGAAGATGGTCGGGGTTTACAGTCCCTTTGACGTGATGTTCCGGCAAACGGGCTGCGCGGCGTTTGATTGCCGGGGCTACGAGGCCGACGACGCCCGGGCGGTAGCGGTCAACTTGGTCCTCTACGCCTCGACGCTCTCGGCCTCTGGCCCGGCGGCGAGTTCGGCAAGCCCGGCGACGCCGGCGGAACAATAGCGGTTTATTTGTAACTGAGAGATTTGGCCTGGCGAGTTCGCGCGGCGTGACGGCTCCGCCTGGCTCACCGCAGACAAGACCCGCCGTGGCAAATCTGTGTCCCTGAACATAGCGGCAAACAGCGGTGACCAGGGCCCCCTTCCGAGGACAAAGAAGAACACACTTTGGCCCCGGCAAAGCCGGGGCTTCAAAGTGTGGCACCCGGAAACGGCAACGGCAAAGCAACAACTTTCTCAGTGAGAGTCGTTGGTTCATGGCCACGCTGCGCGTGAACCACGCCACCCGGCGTCTGGGGTTTGTGGGTAAAGAAACAACAGAAGAAACGGCATAAAGAAAACGGGCGCGACCCGGAGAGGATCGCGCCCGTGGTTAATTGCGGCTCAAGCTAAACGGCTTACTTCGTTGCGGCTTCGTGTTCCACGGCGTGGTCGCGGATCAGTTCGGAGGAGAGCTTGGCTTCGAGGTCGAGCGAACCGATGACCGTGCCCACGGCGTCGCGGATGTCGTTGTCGGTCTCGGTTGAAATCCGCTTCATCAGGGCGGTGACCGTGGCGCTCTGAAGGTTGTTGCCGATGTGCCGGGCGGCTTCGGCCACGGCGTTGAGGGCGGCAATCTGAACTTCCTTGGTGGCGCCGGGAGCCAGGGCCGTTTCGGCGAACCGCTGCTCGATCTCCTTGTCGGGCATCTGGGCCAGGGCGGACAGCGAGGTGATGATCAGATCCTGACTCTTGCCGGCGATGGCCGTCAGCAGGGCGGCGCGGGCCGGCAGGGCCGGGAACGACAGGTTGGCCGTGGCGACGAAGTCGAGCGTCTTGGCGGCGCGAAGAGCAATCTTGTGCGAGGCGGCCGGTTGCAGAGCCACGGCCCCGGCAGCGGCGCTGAGGACTTTGGCCTTGTCGAGGATGACCAGGGCGGTGGCGCCGGCGGGCACCTCGTCGATGTACTTCTGATTTTCCTTGAGGTAGCTGAACTTGACGAGTTCCTCGGTGCCGCTCAGGAAGACCACCGGGACCATCGCCGTGGCGAAGTCGGCCCGGAGCAGTTGGAGGGTTTCGACGTAATCGACCTTCTCGACGTTGGTGGCCAGGACGATGGCGTCGATGCGGGCCATGCCGCGGGCCTTGCTGACGCCGTCATTGCCGGAGGAAGCCTCGGTGACCGACCAGTTGGCCTGGCGGAACTCGCCCTTGAGGCGATTGCGGTTGTTGGCATTGCCATCGATGATCAGGACGCTCGGCCCGGTTTCCAGGTTCAGGGCTTCGGCCAGGACCGGGACAACCCGATCCGCGCCGCCGAAGGGCTTGTGCGGCTCGACGGCCACGATGGCGAAGGCGGCGCCGAAGCGAACCAGGCGATCCGGATATTCCAGGGCGGCGACCAGCGGGCTGCCCTTCTTGCCGATGCCGGCGGCCAGGAAGCTTTCCTTGGCCACCTTCTCCAGGGCGGTGATGGCCTGCAGGGCCACGGGCACGTTGTTATCGGTGAGGGCCCGGTCGAGCACGTCGAGCAGATACTGCTGGCCGATGGCCCGGCCGAAGAAGGCCGTGGTCGGCATGGCCGGCGGAGACCAGGGATTCTTCAGTCCGCCGCCGATCTGTTCGTATTTTGCATTCACATCCATCTGAATACTGGTCCAGAGGGCGACCAGTTCCAGGGCGTTGGGTTCGGCGGCCAGGCCGAGTTCGCAGGCCCGAGCGCCGCACAGGTCGTTGACCACCGCGGTGGGCGCCGGCCGATAGTTGAGGCCCTGCCCCGGAATCCAGCCCCAGACGTCGGTCACCGGCCGCGAGGGATCGTTAACCACGGTCAGCTTGCCGTAGTAGAACAGGCTGGCCTGATCGTAGTAAAGCTTCTTGGCGGGGGTCTCGAGGTCGGCCTTGCCGCCGATGGCCAGCACGGCTTCCGTGGCGGCCTTCTTGACCGCGTCGGTGGAGGCCGGGTTCTCGACCAAGGCCTTCAGGGCCGGCACGGCCAGCTTGTAATTCATCTTTTGCAGCAGGCCGATGACCTGGAGCTTCAGGTTTTCGTCGGTCGTGGCCAGCGAGAGGACGAGCGGATAGACCACCGGCTTGTCGATGACGACCAGGGCGTCGCGGGTCGTGGCGTTGAGGGCGGCCGGACGGGTGTTGTCCGCAAGAATGGCCAGGGCGTAGGGGGCGACGTACTCGCCGGAATATCTCAATTCCATCATCCCCTGGCGGAACAGGGCCTGGTTCTTTGGCAGATCTTCGAAGGCAGCCATGATCCGTTTGCCATCCTTGCGTTTGGCGTAGATGCCTTCCTCGGCCAGTTTTTTGATATTTTTGACGGCACCGGCCAGTTCGGCGTTTTCGGAAGCGGCCATTTCGGCCAGCAGGCTGTAGCCGGCTTCGGGCGTCTCGACCATGGCCACCATCATGGCCGCGTCGGGAGTGCCCCCCAGGACAGCCTGGGCAAAGCTCGTGGCCAGGTCGAACCGGGCGATCTTATAATAGTGGACCATGCTGGCAAAATTATTCTGGAGTTCGACCGAGACCTGCTCCACCGGCAAGCCCAGAGCCGGAACGACCGGGGCCGGCGGCACCAGAGATTCGGCAGGTGCGGCCGAGGAGGCCGGCTCCGCCGCCGGGGCCGCTTCGGCCGGCTTGGCCGTCGCCGCTTTCGGCGTCTCATCCGCAGCCATCGCCACGGCCGTGTAGCCGCACACCATCGCTACCGCCAACGCCAGACAGATCGCCGCTTGTTTCAGGCCGGAAGACACCATGTATCTCTCCTTATCAGGACTCCGATTGCATCGGCGCAAACCAGACTCGGGGCGCCCTCGCGAGAACCCCATCCGGACAACGTACAAAATCATAACCACTGGCTCAACAAGCCATTGGAAACGGCGATTATATGTGGCCTTCATGGAGTGTCAACAAAAAAGGCGGGCTAACGGGCTGAAGACTTAAGGCTTTGGTCTGAAGCCTGCTGTTAAAGCTTGAATCCTTTGGTCCGGCCCGTTACGATAGTCGTTTGTCCTTTACCATACGGAAAATCAAAAATGGCCAAGACGGGCAACAAACTCTGGCACGGACGTTTTCAGGAAGCCACGGCGGCGAGCGTCGAAAAATTCGTCGCCTCGATCGGTTATGACCGCCGCCTGGCCCGCATGGACATCGCCGGCTCCCTGGCCCACGCCCGGATGCTGCGCGAAGTCGGACTGCTCACGGCCGGCGAACTGGCGGCGATTCGCCGGGGCCTGGCGGCCATCGAGCGCCAGATCGTGGCCGGAACTTTCCCGTTCGACGAGAGCCTCGAAGACATTCACATGAACATCGAGGCGGCCCTGATTCGCCGCACGCCGGCCGGGCGAAAACTCCACACGGCCCGCAGCCGCAACGACCAGGTGGCCCTCGACCTGCGCCTCTGGGCCCGCGAGGAATGCGACGCCGTGACGGCGCTCGTCGTGGCGCTGCAAAAAGCATTAGTCAACCAGGCGGCCAAAAACACCGACGTTGTCCTGCCGGCCTACACGCACCTTCAGCCGGCCCAGCCGGCGCTCCTTGCCCACATCCTGCTGGCCTACGTCGAACAGTTGGGGCGTGACCGCGAGCGCCTGGCCGAGACGCGCCGCCGTATCAATATCTTGCCGCTGGGCGCCGGGGCCGTGGCCGGGACGACGCTGCCGATCAACCGCCAGCGCGTCGCCGAGTTGCTCGGCTTCGAAGCGGTGGCCCGCAACTCCATCGACGCCGTGAGCGACCGCGATTTCGCTCTGGAACTGGCCTTCGACCTGGCCATGATTCAGCAGCACCTCTCCCGCTGGGCCGAGGACTGGATTCTCTGGTGCTCCAACGAATTTGGCTATTTTCAGATTCCCGACGCCTACTCGACCGGTTCGAGCATGATGCCGCAAAAGCGGAACCCGGATGTTCTGGAACTGATTCGCGGCAAGGCGGCCCGCGTCTACGGCGACCTGACCACACTGCTGGTGCTGGTGAAGGGGCTGCCGCTGGCGTACAATCGCGATTTGCAGGAAGACAAGCCCCCGATTTTTGACGCGGCGGACCAGGTGCGCAGCTCGCTGGCCCTGGCCGCCGAAATCGTTCGTCACGGGCGGTTCAACGCGACGCGGATGCTGGACCGTTGCCGCGGCGGCTATCTGGACGCGACGGCCCTGGCGGAATATCTGGTCGGACGGGGCGAACCGTTCCGCAATGCGCACGGCATCGTCGGGCGGATCGTGGCGGCGTGCGCCGAGCGAAAAATTGAATTGTCCGAGGCGCCGCTGGAGTTGTTCCAGCGCTTCAGCCGCCGCATTGAGCGCGGCGTTTATGATTACCTCGGACCGCTGAACGTGGTGAAGCGCTACCGAAGCTCCGGCTCCAGCGGCCGTCGCCTGGTGGCCGCCGAAGTCAAACGCTGGAAAAAATCATTATCGTAGGGTGGTTGCTGGCAACCACGCGGAGAACGAATTATGGACTATTTTGAATATCGAGCCGGGCGGCTATTCGCCGAGAACGTGGCTGTGGCCGACATTGTGCGGCAGGTCGGCTCTCCGGTCTTCATCTACTCCGCCCGGACGCTGCGCGAACATTACGACAAGATCGCCCACGCCTTCGCCGCCCTGGACCCGCTGATCTGCTACTCGGTCAAGAGCTGCTCGAACGTCGAAATTCTGCGGCTGCTGGCTGGCCTGGGCGCCGGATTCGACGTGGTCTCCGGCGGCGAACTGTTCCGCGTCCTCAAGGCCGGGGGCCAGGCCGACCGCTCGTTCTACGCCGGCGTCGGCAAGACCGATGAAGAAATCCGCTACGCTCTGAGCGAAGGGCTGTTCATGTTCAACGTGGAGAGCGAGGCGGAGTTCGAGAACATCGACCGCCTGGCCGGCGAACTGGGCAAGAAGCCGCGCTGCGCCCTGCGCGTCAACCCCGACGTCGATCCCAAGACCCATCGCCACACGGCCACGGGCAAACGGGAATCGAAGTTCGGCGTCGATCTGCGGCGGGCGGAGGAATTTTTCGCCCGCTATGGCCACGCCAAAGCCGCCAAACTGGTCGGCGTCCACCTGCACATCGGCTCGCCCGTCTACACGCCGGCCCCTTACGTCGAAGCGATCACCAAGACGCTCGAACTGATCAATCGCCTTCGCGCTGCCGGCTACAAGATCGACACCCTGGACATCGGCGGAGGCTTTGCCGCCTGGTACGAGGCCGGCCAGACGGTCATGATGGACGATTACGCCGAGGCCATCATCCCGCTGGTCAAGGATCAGAAGCTCAAGATCGTGCTGGAGCCAGGCCGCTACGTCAGTTGCAACGCCGGAGTGCTGGTCGGCCAGGTGCAATATGTGAAGACCGGCGGCGACCGGACCTTCGTCATCCTGGACACGGGCATGCACCACCTGATCCGCCCGCCGCTCTACGACGCCTTTCATTTTGTCTGGCCGGTGGCGCCAGGCGACGATTTGTCGCCGGTCGACCGGGTCAAAGAGCCGACGCTCAAGGGCCTCCAGAAGTGCGACGTGGTCGGGCCGATCTGCGAGTCGTCGGACTTTCTGGCCAAGGACCGACCGCTGCCGCCGGTGGCCCGCGGCGACCTGCTGGCGATTTTCTCCGCCGGGGCCTACGGCATGGCCATGGCCTCGAACTACAATTCGCAGCCGCGCCCGGCCGAGGTGCTGGTCGATCACGATTCCTTCCGCGTGATTCGGACGCGGGAGACGTACGAGGATCTGATGCGTGGCGAAGGCTAACGCGGCGCTCTTGTTTCCATCCAGGCTCCGTGGTATCCTCCGGTGGTCAGGATGGCTTGGGTTAAACTGGGACTTTCGATGGCCGAAGACAGCACACTATACTTCGCCTACGGGGCGAATCTCAATCGCAATCACATGGCCCTCTGGTGCCCTAACTCTACGCCGCTCGGGCCGGCGACGCTGGACGACTATCGCCTGGTCTTTCGCTTCTGGGCCGACCTGATGCCGGCCCCGGGGCGGCACGTGCCCGGCGGACTCTACCGGCTCGGCCCCGGCGACCTGCGCTGGCTCGACGAATATGAGGATTGTCCGCGATTGTATGAGCGGCGCACTTTCTCGGTCTGCGCCGCCGACGGCCAGCGCTTCGACGCCGTGGCCTACCAGATGAAATCGGGCCATCCCTTCGCCCCGCCCGACCCGGAATACCTGGCCATCGTCCGCCAGGGCTACCTCGACTGGGCCTTCGATCCCGCCCTCCTGCCGGGCGGCGAAAAGCGCCACGCTACGGCTTAGCCGACTCCACACACTTTTTATACGCCGCCGCCAGCCGCTGCGTCACCGGACCAGGCTGGTCTTCACCGATGGGATGCCGCTCGATGCGGCAGACCGGCATCACTTCCATGATCGTGTTGGTCAGGAACATTTCCTCCACGTTCAGCACTTCCTGCGCCGCAATGGGTTCTTCAGACGCCTCAATCCCCTCGGCCCGGGCCAGTTCCAGGACGACCTTGCGGGCGATGCCGGGCAGACACCCCTCCCCTACCGGCGGCGTGCGCAACCGCCCGCCATTGACCACGAAAACGTTGCTGATGCACCCTTCGGCCAGGCGGCCGGGACCGTTGAAACGCAGGGCTTCCTGCGCCCCGCGACCGTGGGCTTCGCGCAGCACCAGCAGGTTCGTCAGGTAATTCGTGGTCTTGTGGCCGCAGGTCGGATCCTTGTCGTTGACGCGGACGTCGCTGACGATGACGGTCATGCCCTTCGCGTAAAGCTCATCGGCGTAGGGCGTCATGGCCCCGGCGGTGATGAGGCAGGTCGGTCGTACCGGGGGCATTCCTTCGCCCTCGGCGGGGAGCGGCCCGCGCGTGACGGTCAGGCGGCAGCGGGCATCGCGGAGGTCGTTGGCTTCAAGTACCGCGGCGACGGCGCGGGTGAGTTCTTCGGAGGATTCCTGAATCGGAATGTCGAGGGCTTTGGCCGAAGCGTCGAGGCGGTCCAGGTGGTCGGCGAGGCGGAAGACCGTGCCGTCGTAGGCCCGAAGCGTTTCAAATAAGCCCGCACCCAGCAAGAGCCCGGCGTCGAGGGCCGGAAGGCGGGCTTCGGAGAGGGGGAGTATTTCGCCGTTTAAATAAACTTTTGACATGAAGACATAATTCCTTTCTTCTGTTGGTACGGTTTACTTTGCATGGCCACGCAAGCGTGGACCATGCCACCCATTCCCTATGTGTCGGCTTGAACGCCAAGGGCATGGAACAGGCTCCGGGCCTTGTCCAGCGTTTCCTCGAACTCCGCCTCCGGCTCGGAATCGGCGACAATGCCGCCGCCGACCTGGAGGTGGACGCGGCCGCGATCCACGAGCAGGGTGCGGATGGCGATGTTCAGGTCCATTCGCCCGTCGAAGCCGATGTAGCCGACGGCGCCGGTGTAGACGGAGCGGCGCGTGGGTTCCAGTTCGTCGATGATTTCCATGGCCCGGACCTTGGGTGCGCCGGTGATGGAGCCGCCGGGAAAGGTGGCCCGCAATAGGTCCACCAGGTCGCGGCCCTCGTGCAACCGGCCCTCGACCTGGGCCACGGTGTGAAAGACGCCGGCGTATTCCTCGACGGTGCGGCGCTCTGTGACGCGGACCGAGCCGTAGGAACAGACGCGGCCGAGGTCGTTGCGTTCCAGGTCGACGATCATGGCCAGTTCGGCGGCGTCCTTGGCGCTGGCAAGCAGCTCCTCGACGCTGCGGCGGTTGAATTCCGCCACCGTGGGATCGCGGACCGGATCGCGGCGCGGGCGCGTGCCCTTGATCGGCCGCGTGGCGACGGCGCGGCCGGCGATGCTGAGATAGCGCTCGGGCGAACTCGACAGCACCGCCCAATCGTCGGCGGCAAGGTAGGCAGCAAACGGCGCGGGATTGGTCCGCCGCAGCCGCAGGTACAATTCCGCCGGCGAATCCACGAGCGGCGCGGTGAACCGCTGCGACAGGTTGACCTGAAAAATGTCCCCGGCGGCAATGTATTCTTTGGCCCGGCCAACGGCGGCGAGATAAGCTTCGGGGGTGAAGTTGCATTCCAGCGACACCGGGGTGGCATGGCCGCTTGCGGCCATGTTTATGCTCTCGCCGCTCTCCTCGAGGATTTTCTCCCAGCGCCGCAGCATCATCTCCGGATCGCGTCCGGCCAGATCGGCGGCCCAGGCCGTGGCCATGCCGGTGCGGCGGTCGAGGACCAGAACTGAATCATAGAAGGCCCAATACATTTCCGGCAGGGCGATGTCGCGGCGAGCCCGCGCCGGGAGCCGCTCAATGTAGCGGCCTAAATCATATCCCAGGAAGCCAATCGCCCCGGCCCGCAACGGCACGTCGTCGGAGGTTTCCGGCAACCGCCAGCGGGCCAACTCTTCGCGCAGGGCGTGGAACGGACTTCCCCCTGCGCTCTGCGTGCCGTCGAATTGCAGGATGCGGAAGGGATCGCAGGCGAGAATGGTGAAACGCCCGAGCGCCGCCGGACCGCTGGCCGAATCGAGCGCCGCCGGAAGATTTTCCCGCGCGAGGCGGCGGAAGAGAGAATCGAAACTTGCCGGGACCGGCAGGGAACGGGAGAGGATAATGGGGAAAGAAGTTGTTTTGTTCATAAATATTTTATTTTCGATTACTCTTCTCGTCACGGAAGTTTCCAGCCTCAACCCCTCACCCGGCCCTTCGGGCCACCCTCTCCCAAGGGAGAGGGGTTATTTCGAGCGCCGCAGCAGTGACGCCAGTGCTTTGGCATCAGCAGCCGTGGGCAGGAAAAATTCCGTCATGCCGCGCCGGGTCGAGATGGAGAACCAGGCGGCCAGGGCCGCTGCCGTCAGGCCGTAAGCCACGAGCGAGGCCAGGGCGGCGCCCGTGATGCCCCACGTCGGAATCCAGAGAAAATCCAGGGCGATCATCGTCACGAGGCCCGCCGCGCCCACCAGCGCCGGAGGCCACGGACGCTCCAGGGCGTTGAAAACGGAATTCAGCATCTGGACGAAGCCGATGGCCAGCACGCCCGGCAGAAGAATCCGCAGCGGCGCGATGCTCCCGGCGAATTGGGGGCCGAAAGGAATCAGGATCAGCCAGTGCGAGGCGGCCTCGAAAACGAACACCAGTGCCGCTCCCGCCAGCAGGCCCCGGCGGCACAGGGCGGCGGCGGCGGCGGGAATTTCCTGCGGCGGCAAACCGCTCAGGACCGGGAAGAGAACGTTCTCGACGGCCAGCAGAAAATAGAAGGCCACCTCGGCCACCGCCCCCGCCCGCGAATAAAGTCCGACCTGGGCCGAGTCGCCGAGCAAGGCGCCGACCAGGTAAATGTCGCCGCGAAGAATCAGGAATAAAATCACCGCCGAAATGTGTACCCGCCAGCCGTAGCCCACCAGGAGCCGCGCATCGGCGATGGCGGCCACGTCCCGCCACCCGCCGCCGCCCCGCGCCGCCTTCGCTTGGATTATCAGGTAGTAGCCCATCCCAACCATCGCCGCGGTTTGAATCGCTGACAGCTCCCGGTGACACCCCAGCCACACCGCTCCTCCTGCCGCCAGTCCGATGAGGATGGCCAGGTACCAGCCGCGCCGCGAGAGAACCTCCCTTGCCGCTGGCGGTTCGCTCCGCAGCAGCCCGCGGACCATGATTCCCCCGACGATCACCGTCACAAAGTACGCCGTCAGTCCCGCCAGCACCACCCCCATCGGCGTCGGGTTCAGCAGCAGTAGCGCCCCCGCGGCCAGGGCCGCATAGACCCACCGAAAAGTCAGCAATATCGCCGCCCGCTGCCCGAACCGCTGGTACCCCTGGCATGCTGCCATCCAATCCTGCAACGCGATCTCAAACGGAATAATCATCGCCGCCACCAGCGCCACCGGCCAATCGCGTTCCGGGTTCAGCCCGATGTGCGGACCCAGCCAGCCCAGCATCGCCAGGTAGCCTCCGGCCAGCACGATTCCGACCAGCACGTTGATTCCCGCCGAGAAGCCAACCACACGCTCCGCCGCAAAGGGCCGCCGGCGCAGGAAGTGAGAGATCGACCGGGCCAGGCCGAGATTGCCGACCAGGGCCAGGATGTTCGGGCCAGTGAGGACCAGGACGATGACGCCGGCGCCCGCGGGCCCGAGAATCCGGGCGACCAGGATGCTGACCACCAGATTGGCGGCCAGGCCGGCGATATATCCGGCGAAGGTGCCCAGCACCGGCCGGGCGAACGGAGAGTTCATGGCGACATGGTAGCCGCCGGGCCGGGCCTTCGTCAACTTCAACTCCTGTAACCGCCGCGCCATTCACCTGTTGACGAATCGCCGCCTCGGCGGGATAATCGCCTCTCGCCTGCTCATTGGGCTTAATCCTGGAGAAAACTATCATGGCAAAAATTCTGGCTCGTTTGGCTGTGGCACTGATCCTTATCACTGCGGCCTCCGCCTGTTGGGGAACGGTCGATGAGAAATCCCCGCCCGCCTCCGCCGCCTCGGCGACCGCTGCAAAATCCGCCGTCGCACCGGAAAATGCCAAAAAGTCCGCGCCCGACCAGACCGAAAAGTCTGATAAGGGCGACAAGGCCGAAAAGTCCGAAAAAACCCCGGCCGCCGACGAACCTGTCGTCACCGAGCACGCCATCACCCTCGCCGGCCAGGAGTTCAAGTTCACCGCCACCACCGGCTGCCTGGCCATCAAGGACGAGGCCGGCAAGCCCCGGGCCGACATGTTTTTCGTCGCCTACACCCGCGGCAAACCCGGCGACCCGGCCGACCCGAAAAACTCCGCCCGGCCCGTCACCTTCGTCTTCAACGGCGGCCCCGGCGCCGCCGCCATCTGGCTCCACGTGGGCGCGCTGGGCCCCAAACGCGTCCTGAGTGCCAAAGACGGCACCGCCCTGCCGACCACCGTCGAACTGGTCGACAACGATTTCACCTGGCTCGATTTCACCGACCTCGTCTTCATCGACCCCGTCGGCACCGGCTACAGCCGCCCGGCCTCGGGCATCGACTTGAAGGAGTTCACCGGCATCCATAACGACGTCCAATCCGTCGGCGAGTTCATCCGCCTCTACGTCACCCGCTACCAGCGCTGGCTGTCGCCCAAGTTCCTCGCCGGCGAAAGTTACGGCACCACCCGCGCCGCCGCCCTCTCCGGCCACCTCCAGTCCCACCTCGCCATGACCGTCAACGGCCTCGTCCTCATCTCCTCGGTCCTCGATTTCCAGGCCATCCGCTTCGAGCGCGGCAACGACCTGCCCTACACCCTTTACCTCCCGTCCTACGCCGCCGCGGCACAGTACCACAAAAAACTCATCCCCGATCTCCAGAAACTCCCCCTCGACGAACTCCTGGCCAAAGTCGAACATTGGGCCGACACCGATTACCGCGCCGCCCTCGCCAAAGGCGACACCCTGAGCGACGGCGAACGGGAAAAGATCGTCGATCAATTGGCCGCCTTCACCGGCCTGTCGAAATCCTTCATCCGCTCGCACCATCTCCGCCTCGACCAGGGCGACTTCGCCAACGAACTCCTCCGCGAGGAAAACCGCCGTCTCGGCCTTTACGACGCACGCGTCGCCGGCATCAAGGCCGACGAGGAAGCCTGGCTGACCGACCCCTCCATTTTCGTCACCGCCGGACCGCTCGTGGCCGGCCTCAACGATTACGTCCGCCGCGACCTCAAATACAAGAACGAACTCTCCTACAAATTTCTCAACCCCGAAGTGGGCGGCTCCTGGAACTGGGGCTCGGCCGCAGGCGGCTACGTCAACGTCGGCGGCACGTTACAGCAGGCCATGAGCGCCAACACGCGGCTCAAGGTCCTGGTCTGCTGCGGCCAATACGACCTGGTCACCGCCTATGCCGCCCAGCGCTACACCGTCCACCACCTCGGCCTCGACCCGGCCGTCCGCGACAACATCAGCCTGAAATACTACCCGGCCGGCCACATGCTCTACGTCCTGCCGTCGGCCCTCGAATCTCTCCACCACGACGCTGCCGCATTTTTCAAGTCGGCGATGTAGTTGTTGCCGTTGCTGTTTTTTCTTTTTCTGCTTATGAAGCCCCCAGCATTGCTGGGGGACGCTGTTTCTTCTGTTTTTGTTTCTGTTTCTATTAAGGAGCCTCAAA
Source organism: uncultured Planctomycetia bacterium (assembly GCA_903929765.1). Taxonomy (GTDB): domain Bacteria; phylum Planctomycetota; class Phycisphaerae; order FEN-1346; family JAACEH01; genus CAIYVX01. The sequence continues at coordinate 20,184 of CAIYVX010000029.1, read as the reverse complement.
TGAACTTTCGCCTGCCCTTGTCCGTGATTCTCGTTGTCGCCTGTTCCAACGCAACCTGGGCCGCCGACAGCGCCACCCCCGCGGCCGTTTCGGCCACTTCTGCCGCAGCCGCCAAACCCGCCGAATCCTCCGGCCCGCTCGCCGTCCTCAAAACCATCCCGCTCGGCGGCGACGGCGGCTGGGATTACCTGACCGTCGATTCCTCCAACCATCGCCTCTACGTCGCCCGGGCCACCCGCGTCATGGTCGTCGATCTGCTGACCGACAAGCTCCTCGCCGAAATCCCCGACACTCCCGGCTGCCACGGCATCGCCCTGGTCCCCGACCGCAACGAAGGCTTCATCACCTCCGGCGGCAAGCGCGGCGACCCCACCGGCAACGTCATCGTCTTCGACACCAAGACCCTGAAAGTCCTCCGCAAAATTCCCACCGGCGCCGGTCCCGACGCCATCCTCTTTGACCCCGCCTCGAAGAAAGTTTTCTGTTTCAACCATCGCGACGGCTCCGTCACCGTCATCGACCCTGCCGCCCCCGCCGACGCCAAACCCGCCACCATCGAAGTCGGCGGCACGCTCGAATTCGCAGTTGCCGACGGCAAAGGCCACGTCTACGTCAACGTCGAGGACAAGAGCGAAGTCGTCGCCATCGACTCGAAGGAACTGAAAGTCTTCGCCCACTGGCCCATCAGCCCCGGCCAGGAACCCACCGGCTTGGACATTGACGAGTCCGGCAGGTTGGGCAGTTTGCTCTTCTCGGCTACCAGTGGAAAGATGATCGTCCTGAATGCTACAAGTGGTAAGGTCGTGGCCACTCTGCCAACGGGTAACGGCGTGGATGGCTGTGCGTTCGATCCGAAACTCCGAATGGTCGTTAGCGCCAATGGCAAAGACGGCACAACCACCGTTATTCAGGACTTTCTTACCGTCAAGTCCTTACGCATCAACGACCCCAGGTTCGACGTTGTCCAGACTCTCCCCACCGCCAAAGGCGCCCGCACCATCGCCGTCGATCCCAAGACCCACCGCTTCTACCTGCCTTGCAACGCGACCGGCCAGGACGGCCAGCCCACGTTTGGCCTGGTCGTCGTGGGGCCGAAAGACAAGTAACGATTCGCCGCCAAAATTAACGGACGCGCCACGCTCTTGCGAACGTGGCGCGTCCTGTTTTTCTACGCTTCCAATTTCGTCTTACCGGATAACAGCGATCTTGAACGGCCAGCCGATCCTGGTCCAGGCATGCTCAGCCGTGATGACGACCGGCACAACCTTGTTCTGTTTCGCCTGTTGGGCCAGGGCCAGACAGGCCCGGTCGCCCAGCGACGCTCCAAGTGGTTTGGTCCGAACTTTCAGGAAGGCGGCGATAGCCGCCAACTCTGAATCAAAGTTTACGATGGTCAGCCCCAGTTCATCGACCGTGATCCGGGCTTCCTCCTCGGGCATGCCCTTTTCGCAAAGCTTGCCGAGAACCTCGCAAAGATTGACTGTGCTCATCAAGCAGGAACCTTCTTCGAGGGCCGCCTCCACACGCTCTCGGCCTTTTTCCTGCTGAAGATGGGCCAGCACCGCCGAGGTGTCGAAAACATTGACCTTACTCACGCCGGGCTTCCTTTTTTCGCTCTGCCATCAACTCTTCGCTTAGACTTACGTCGGGACTGATATAGCGACGGACGCGCTCCTGCGCTCGCCGCCGCGCCGCCCTCGCGTTCATGATTGTAGCCCGATCGTCCTCGACCGTTAAGACCAGATCAGCGCCCACCTCCATCCCGAGCCGCTCACGAACTGCGGCCGGAATCACGATCCGCCCGCCCTCGGCGACTCGCAGCCTGCTCATCATTTCTTGTTTCATGACTCTCTCCCGTTCTTTGCCACATTACTACGCCATTGCCACTAGCATTATACTATGACAAAAAGAAAAAGCAATGGCATTTATTTTTTTACCATCCCCACCACAATCTCCCGAGCCTTGCCAATCGCCTCGGCCAGTTTCTCCGGCTCTTTCCCGCCCGCCTGAGCCAGATCCGGCCGTCCGCCGCCGGAGCCGCCCACCAGCGCCGCCACTTCCTTAATAATCTTCCCCGCGTGCAAGCCCTTGGCCACCAGGTCCGCCGTCACGCCGACGACCAGCGAAACCTTGTCGTCCTGCCGACAGCCCAGCACCACCACGCCGCTGGCGAGTTTTTTCCGCCCCAGGTCCGCCGCCTCACGCAGCGATGCCGCATCCGCCCCTTCAATCTCCGCCGCCACCAGCGGCACCCCGCCGGCATCCTGGACGTTCGCGAAAATATCCTCCGCGCTGGCCCGCGAACTCATGCTCCGGGCCTTCTGCAAATCCTGTTTCTGGCTCTTCAGTTCCTTCTGGAGTACGTCGATCCGCTGCAAGAGCGACGCCGGATTGGCCTTCAGCCGCTCCATCGCCTCGTCCAGCAACTCTTCCCGCTCCACGACGTGCGCCGCCGCACCGCGACCGGTCAACCCCGTGATGCGCCGCACCCCCGCCGCCACCGATTCTTCCGACACGATCTTGAACTGGCAGACCTGCGACGTGCTCGACAGGTGCGTTCCGCCGCACAACTCGCGCGAAAAATCGCCCATCGAAACCAGCCGCACGATCTCCCCGTACTTTTCGCCAAAGAGGGCCATCGCCCCCGCCTTCCGTGCCGCGTCCAGCGTCGTCTCCGCCGCCCGCACCGGCGCGTCCTCGAAAATCCGCTGGTTCACCAGCGCCTCGACGCGCCGCCATTCCTCGTGCGTCAGGGCCTTCGGGTGCGTGAAGTCGAACCGGAACCGCTCCGCCGTGACCTCGCTGCCCGCCTGGTGCACGTGATCGCCCAGCACCTCCCGCAACGCCCACTGGAGGATATGTGTCGCGGTGTGATTTCGCCCGATGTCCATCCGCCGCGCCCGGTCCACGGCCACCGTCACTTCCGCCCCGAGTTTCAAGAGGCCCGACCGCACCTCCACCGCGTGCAGCCGGAACTCGTGATCCATGAACGTGTCGTTCACGGCCGCCTCCAGGCCCCCTTCGCCCGTGATCGAGCCGGTGTCGCCGATCTGCCCGCCCCCGGTCGCGTAAAAGGAAGTCTGGTCCAGCACCACGGCCACGCGCTCCCCGGCCCGGGCTTCCTTGTGCAACCCGTCGCCGCCCAGAATGGCCACCACGCGGGCCCTCGTTTCCATCTCGTCATAGCCGACGAAATCCGTCGTCAGGCTCTGCTTCCGGCACGCGGCCAGCACTTCCGGCGACATGGCCACGCCCTTGAAGATCATCGTCGCGTCGCTCATCTTCGACCCCGCCCGCGAATCCTCGCGCCGGGCCTCCATGGCCGACTCGAACGCCCCCCGGTCGAAGGTCACGCCGGCCTGGAGGAGTTGTTCCTCGATAAATTCCAGCGGTAGACCGTGGGTATCGAAGAAATAAAATATCTTCTCTCCGTCGATAACTTTGTCCCGTTGCCGCGCCGTCCGGTCGAGGGTTTCCTCGAATTCGCGGATGCCCTTGGAGTTGCCCAGGGCCTCGGCGAACCGTTCCTCTTCGCCCTTGAGGATGTTCTCGATCGTGCTGATCCGCTCCTTCACCTCCGGATACGCGCCGCCCATCGCCGTGACCACCGTCCCGAGTATCTGATAAAGGAACGGTTTCTCCACGCCCAGCCGCCGCCCGTCCAGGGCCGCCCGGCGAATCAGACGCCGAATCACGTAACCCCGCCCGTACCGGTCCGGCAGCGCTCCGTCCGCCATGGCCATCGCCACGCACCGCACATGATCGGAAATCCGCCGCAGCCGTTGCGACGTTTCGGTCTTGTCGCCGATGGCGTACTTTTTCCCCGTGAGCGCCGCCGCTTTCTGCACGATCGGCAACTTCATGTCGATGTCGTGGATCGTCGGCACGCCTTGCATCACCGCCGCCATGCGGTCCAGCCCCATCCCCGTGTCGATGTTCTTGTTCGGTAGCGCCGCCAGGACGCCGCCGTCCTTGCGGTCGAACTGCGTGAAGACCAGGTTCCAGATTTCCACATAGCGCCGGCAATCGCACGCCGGGCTGCACGTCGGCCGCCCGCACCCCCCGCCGAGATCGACATAGATTTCGCTGCACGGCCCGCAGACGCCGTTCGGCCCCAGGCTCGGCGCGTCCGCCGGCCAGAAGTTGTCATGTTCGCCGAAGCGATAGATGCGCGATTCCGGCAGCCCGACTTCCTTCTGCCAGATCGCATACGCCTCGTCGTCCTTTTCGTAGACCGAGATGTGCAGCTTCTCCGGGTCGAGTTTCATTTCCCCGAGCACGAATTCCCAGGCCCAGGTAATCGCCTCGCGCTTGAAATAGTCGCCGAAAGAAAAGTTCCCCAGCATCTCGAAGAACGTGGCATGGAACGGCGTCCGCCCCACGTTCTCGATGTCCCCCGTCCGGATGCACTTCTGGCAACTCGTCGCCCGCCGGAAGTCCGTCACGTGCCCCAGGAACTCCTCCTTGAACTGGTTCATCCCCGCCCCGCTGAACAGCAGCGTCGGATCGTTCGTCGGAATCAAACTGTCCGACGCCACCAGGCGATGCCCGCGCTGGGCGAAAAACTCCAGGTACCGGCTGCGAATCTCATCAGTTTTCACGGTTACGACCTTTCCTTTGCTGTTGTTTCTTCACTCCTATCCCTGAACCGACCACTTTACCATCCCCCGCCCAAACGGTCAATGTCCGGGCCAGACCCGTTTCCGAGGCGACCGGGGTATTGACAGCAGCGACGCCGGGGGCTATCAAAGGACGCATGTCGCAACGCCTGGCCATTTTCGGCGGCACCTTCAATCCGATTCATCGCGGCCACGTCACCGTGCTCGCGGCGGCGGTGCTGAATCTGCAACTCGACCGTGTCCTGGTGATGCCCACCGCCGTCCCGCCGCACAAGTCGAATCCCGATCTGGCGGCGGGCGTGGACCGGCTGGCCATGTGCCGCCTCGCCCTGACCGATTTCCCCGCCGCCGAAATCAGCGACCTGGAACTGCGCCGCCAGGGTCCGAGCTACACCATCGACACGGTGCGGCAGGTGCGGCGGCTGGCGCCGGAGGCGGAACTTTTTCTGATCGTCGGGGCCGACATGCTGCGCGACTTTCACCTCTGGCGGCAATTTGGCGAGATTCTGGAGGAAGCGCGGCTCATAACCCTCCCGCGCCCCGGCGTCGAACTCGGCCGCTTGCCCGAGTTGCGGGCGGCGCTGGGAGACGAGGCGGTGGAGAAAATCCTGGCGGACGTTCAAACCACCCCGCTCGTTGACGTTTCCTCTACCGAAATTCGCGCGAGGCTCACGGCGGGTCGGGAGATCGACGATCTGGTTCCGCCGGTCGTGGCGGAGTACATTCGAGAGCATGGGTTGTACCAGTTATCGGTCTGACAATCCCCTTAAACCTGCCGGCGAATCTGGACGATAAACCCTCTTACGAGCACATCGGTATGGCTCCTGGGAGGGTTCCAAAATGACCAGTCTGCGCACACCGCCGGCCAACATTCGCGGCCAGATCGACGAACTGGAGGCGCGGGCCGAAGCCCTGGAACAGCAACTCTTCCAATCGCAGCGGTTGGCCACCCTCGGAACGCTCTCCATGAGCGTGGCCCACGAATTCAACAACCTGCTGATGACCATCATCAACCAGGCCGATCTGGCCCTGGCCGCCGATAAGCCCGAAGTTTACCGCCGCGCCCTGGAAAAAACTCTTGGCTGTGGCGAGACCGCTTCCACCCTCATTCGCAACATGCTCGGCTTCGCCCGGGCCTCCGGCGGCGAGCGCGTGCGGCTCCAGGCGGCGCAAATCATGGACGAGGCCGTGGCCCTGCTCGGCCGCGACCCGGTCAAGGACGGGATCACTGTCGAACGAGATTTCGACGAGTCGCTGGAGGTCGAAGGTTCGCGCGTCGAGTTGACCCAGGTGCTGCTGAACCTCCTGATCAACGCGCGGCAGGCCATGGGCGACGGCGGCGGCACGCTGACCCTCAAGGTCGGTCGCCAGAAGCAGGGCGTGGCCCTGTCCGTCGGCGACACCGGCTGCGGCATCCGGCCCGAGCACATGAAGCAGTTGTTCGATCCATTTTTCACGACCAAGAAAGCCGGCCTGGACGGCTTCGACGGCGACGCCGGCACCGGCCTGGGCCTCTGGCTGGCCCAGAAGGTCGTCGAGGCCCACGGCGGCGACATCCGCGTCGTCAGCCGGCCCGGCGACGGGGCGACCTTTACGATTTATCTGCCGGAAGCAAAATAATCCAACTCACCCCCCCTTACGCATCAGCCCCTGCTCTTCCAGCTTGATGATCAGCCGGTCGGCGTCCTTGACGGTGGCGTTGATCTGGAGGATCAGCAGTTCCAGGGACTTGGCGACATCGTCGTCCTTCAGGAGCTTGCCCAGCGTCCCCTGGCCGTCCTGTACGCCCTTGGCCAGCGAGTTAAACGTGTCGAGAAGTTTGGAGACCTTGTCCGAATCTTCATGGAGCTTGTCGAGTACCTTGCCGGCCTTGTCCTTCACCTCGCCGAAGTCCGACCCCACCTTGTCGAACGTCGTGTTGGCCTTGCCGAACATCACGTTCGCCGACTCCAGCGTCCTGTCCAGCTTCGCCGAACTGTCCGCCAGGTTCTTCAGCAGGTCGCGGAGGTGGGCGGTGTTTTCGTCGGACCCCCATTCGGCCAGGGTGCGATCGAACTGGGCGATGGCCGAGGAAAGGTTCGGTGCGGCCTTGCCGGACTGGACCTCGGCGAGGGTTCGCGGAGCGGTGATTTCCTCGAGGTTTTTGACCACCTTACCGACGTCGTCGAACTTGGCCGCGACCTGGTCGACCTTGTCCATGAGCGACGGGCTGTACAAAACGGCGAGAACGCCGGTGCCGTCGTGCGGCAGAGGCGCACTCGGCGGAGCGGTCTTGCCGTCGGCCTGTTTCGGCAGCACGATGTCGATATAAACCCCGCCCAGGCCGATCCCCCCGGAAGAAACCGTGAACAGTCCGTTCGAGGGCAACTGGACGTCGCTGTTGATGTGCAGCGTCACTTCCACCCCCTGGCCGACGCCCTGCCCGTCGCGCAGGAACCGCAGGTCGGCCACCGTACCCACGATGACTCCCAGGTACCGGACCGGCTGGCTCGGCAAAACCCCGGCGCTGTTGGCCTGTCGCAGTTTGACGTCGTAACCGCTCTTGACCTTGCTGGTGATGTCGGTCAGCTTGAGGATCGCCACGGCCAGGGCCGCCAGAGAGAGGAGGACGAAGATGCCCAGAATAATGTTGCGCCGTCGTTCGCTCATTTTTCTTCTCCGGTCTTCTTGGCGGCGACCGCCTCCAGGCTGGCGTCGCCGCGGATAAAACTCTGGACGCGCGGGTCGGTGCTGTTGCGCACGCCCTCGGGCGTTTCGTCGAGAATGATTTTCCCTTCGTGAAGCATGACGATGCGGTGGGCGATCTTGAACGTGCTGACGATGTCGTGCGTGACCACGATGCTGGTGTTCCTCAGTTGCTTGTGCATCTTGACAATCAGATCGTTGATGCTGTCAGCCGTCACCGGGTCCAGCCCCGTCGTCGGTTCGTCGTAGAGGATGATCTGCGGATCCATGGCGATGGCCCGGGCCAGAGCCACGCGCTTCTTCATCCCCCCAGACAGTTCCTCCGGCATCCGGTTCTCCACGTCCTTCAGGCCCACCATGTCCAGCTTCTCGCGGACGATCTTGCGAATCTCGGCCTCGCTCAGGTTCGTATGCTCATAGAGCAGAAAGCCGACGTTGGCATTGACGTCCATCGAGTCGAACAGGGCCGAACTCTGGAACAACATCCCGAACCGCAGCCGCAGATTCTCGAGTTCGGCCTGGTCGAGTTCCTGGAGGTCGCGGCCGAAGACCACCACACGCCCGGCGTCGGGTTTCATCAGCCCGATGATGTGCTTCAGCAGCACGCTCTTACCCGTCCCGCTACGCCCCAGGACGACTGTGGTCTGGTCGTAGCGGAACTTCAAATCGATGCCGTCGAAAACCTTCAGCGGCCCGAAGCTCTTATACAGGCCCTCCAGGCAGACCACGTCCTCGCCCGCTTTGGGCACGGGCCTCTTGGCTGAAAGTTCCTCGACCGTCGCCCTCATGACCCCATACCCCTCGGCACCAGGCCCCAGATCGCCCCGTAAAACGCCTTGAAGAAGACGGCCATGAAGAAGTTTATGATCAGAATGGAGATGAAGCTCAGGACGAAGGACTCCGTGGCGGCCCGGCCCACGCCCTCCGCCCCCGGCTTGCAGTTGAAGCCCTTGTAACAACTGACCAGGGCGATCACCGCCCCGAAGAGGAAGCTCTTGGAGACGCCGGCCAGCACGTCAAAGGTTTCGATGCTCCGCTGGCTGTAGAACCAGTAATCGTGAGCCGAGCCGCCGTAGATCCAGACCACAACGGCGTAGCCGCCCAGGACGCCGATGCAGTCGCAGTAGACGGTCAGGAAAGGAATCAGAAATAGGCAGGCCAGGAAGCGCGGCACCACCAGGTAGCGAATCGGGTTGGCCGCCAGGGTGGTCAGCGCGTCAATCTGTTCCGTCACCTTCATCGTCCCAAGTTCCGCCGAAAGGGAACCGCCGACACGTCCGGCGAGCATGACTCCGGCCAGAACCGGCCCGAGTTCCTTGACCACGCTGATGTTGATCAGCAGGCCGGCGAACTGCTTGTAGCCCAGGTCGGCCAGTTGGAAATAGACCTGGACGGCCATGACCATGCCGATAAAGGCCCCGGTGGCGAAAATCACCGGCAGGCTCCGCACCCCGATTTCGTATAGTTGCGGCGCCAGCAGACGCCAGCGGGTAAACGAGCGGAAAATCCAACTGAACATGCGGGCGGTGAACAGGCTCATGGCCCCGAACTCGGCCACCGTGTCCTCGGTCATGGCCCCGACCGAGGCGATCATCGACATGGAACGTTGGCGCACCAGAATACTCCTCCGGGTCTACCACGGCCAGAACTGGGTGAGGTCATCAATAGCCACGGCCATTGTAGTCGCTTTGGGATTCCGGCGTCAACAATTCTGCTCTATTGTTCTCATGCTCTACTGCTCTCGCCGCCTGAAAGGCGGCTACGTCCCTTCCTGATGCGCCGAAACCGGCTGCACGCCCTGTTCCTTCGTCGCCTCGAAGAACAGATGACCGTCACGCACCGTCACCGTGATCGTGTCCATCCCCTTGTACGAGCCGCGCAGCAACTCCTCCGACAGGTAGTCCTCGATCAGGTTCTCCACCGCGCGCCGCAACGGCCGGGCCCCGAACTCCGGATTGAACCCCTTCTCGATCAGGTGTTCCCGGGCGTCGTCCTTGACAATCATGCTCAGGTTCTTTTCCGTCAGCCGCACCTTAATCTTGTTCAGTTCCAGATCGACGATTCGCTGCATGTCCTCGCGCGTCAGACTCCGGAACATGATCATGTCGTCCAACCGGTTCAGGAACTCCGGCCGGAAGTGCCGCTCCACTTCTTTGGTCAGGCTGGCCTTCATCTTCTCATAATCGGCGTCCTCGCCCCGCTGCCGGAACCCCAGGCCCGCCTGGTTCTTGATGATGTTGGCCCCGATGTTCGAGGTCAGAATCAGAATCGTGTTGCGGAAATCAATGTGCCGCCCGAACGAATCCGTCAGCTTGCCCTCTTCCATGATCTGCAGCAGCATGTTGTGCACGTCGCTGTGGGCCTTCTCAATTTCGTCCATCAAAATCACCGCGTAAGGCCGCCGGCGAATCCGTTCCGTCAACTGCCCGCCCTCTTCGTACCCGACGTAGCCCGGCGGCGCCCCGATCAGCCGGCTCACGTTGTGCTTCTCCATGTACTCGCTCATGTCGATCTGTATCAGAGACTCTTCCGAGCCGAACATGAACTCCGCCAGCGTCTTCGCCAGCAGCGTCTTGCCCACGCCCGTCGGCCCGATCAGCAGGTAGCAGCCCATCGGCCGCCGCGGATCCTTCAGCCCGCTCCGGCTGCGCCTGAGGCTCTTCGCAATCGCCTTGATCGCCTCGTCCTGGCTCACGATCTTCTTGTGCAACTCGTCTTCCATCCGCAAGAGCCGCTGCGTCTCTTCGCTCTCCAGGCGCGTCAGCGGCACGCCCGTCATCTTCGACACCACCTCGGCCACCACCTCGGCATCGACCACGCCGTCCACTTCTTTCGCCCCGTCGCGCCACTGCCGCAACATCTCTTCCTTGCGCAGCCGCAACTCGTCAATCTGGTTGCGCAACTCCGCCGCACGCTCGTAAGCGCTGCGGGCCACCGCCTCTTCCTTCTCGCCGTTGAGCCGGTCGAGCTGTGCTTCCACGTCGGCCACCGCCGACGGTCGCGTCATCGCCTTGAGGTGAATCCGCGCTCCCGCCTCGTCGATCACGTCAATCGCCTTGTCCGGCAGGCACCGACCGGTGATGTACCGGTTCGACAACTCCACCGCCGTCCGCAGCGCCTCGTCCGTGATCTGCACCCGGTGATGCGCCTCGTACCGGTCGCGCAGCCCGCGCAGAATGTCAATCGTATCCGTCGCCGACGGCGGCTCCACGATAATCGTCTGGAAGCGCCGCTCCAGCGCCCCGTCCTTCTCGATATATTTCCGGTACTCATCCAGCGTCGTCGCTCCGATGCACTGAATTTCCCCGCGCGACAGGGCCGGCTTCAGCACGTTCGAGGCGTCAATCGCCCCCTCCGCTCCGCCCGCCCCCACCAGCGTGTGCAGTTCGTCGATGAACAGAATAATGTTCTTCGCCCGCCGCACTTCGTTCATCACCGCCTTGATTCGCTCCTCGAACTGCCCGCGGTACTTCGTCCCCGCCACCATCAGGGCCAGGTCCAGCACCACGATCCGCCGCGCCCGCAGCAATTCCGGCACGCTCCCCTCGACGATGCTCTTGGCCAGCCCTTCGACGATGGCCGTTTTGCCCACCCCGGCCTCGCCCAGCAACACCGGATTATTCTTCGTCCGCCGGCAAAGGACCTGCATCAGCCGCTCGATCTCGTTCTTCCGCCCGATCACCGGATCGAGCTTGCCCTCGGCCGCCAACTCCGTCAGGTCGCGCCCGAAACTGTCCAGCGCCGGCGTCTTCGACTTCGTCCCCGGCTTGCCCGGTGCCCCGCCATTTTGCGGCCCCGGCGCCGCCCCCGGCTCGCCGCCCGCCTGCGGCTGATCGAACTCCGTCTCGCCCGTCATCTCCTGCGCCGCCCCCAGCAGCTTCAGCACTTCCTCGCGCACGTCCTCCAGACGCAATCCCAGATTCATCAGCACCTGCGCCGCCACGCCATCCTGCTCGCGCAGCAACCCCAGCAGCAGATGCTCCGTGCCGACGTAATTATGCCCCAGCAGCCGCGCTTCCTCGATCGCGTATTCGATCACCTTCTTCGCGCGCGGCGTCTGCGGCAGCTTGCCCATCGTCACCATCTGCGGGCCGCTCTTGACGATCTTCTCAACCTCCATGCGTATCTTCTTCAGGTCGACGCCCAGGTTCTTCAGGCAATTCGCCGCCACCCCCGTGCCTTCCTTCACCAGCCCCAGCAGCAGATGTTCCGTCCCCACGTACTCGTGGTTGAACCGCTGGGCCTCCTGGTTGGCCAGGGCCATCACCTTGCGCGCCCGATCCGTAAATCGTTCAAACATCGCTCGTCCGTCCCTTCTTCGTCTTTTGTAGGGGCGACATAAATGTCGCCCGTGTTGCTTCTCCTGTTTCTTCTTCACCCCTCTCCCTTGAGGGGAGAGGGTAGGGTGAGGGTGTCACTTCTTTTTTTCTGTTTCTTCTTCTGGCTGGTTCCCGGATTCTCGCCGGCCGCCATTCCACCCATTGTACCCGTTTCGCGCGCAGCGTCCAGCGCCCGGCCGCCTGCCCCGAAAATTACCGGGGAAACGTCACCGTTTGGAGACACTTTCCATGCTCCACAAGCTATATCGGCCAGATTCACCCACGAGCATCAGGCCCGGCGGCGGCGGAATTACTTCCGATTTTCCCGGAAATCGCGTGACGCCACAAACTTTTCCGCGTAACATTCCGATATTCGCACTGAAAATCGGTTTTTTCCAGGAGAAGTTCGTGGATCGCCGCACCATTGCCTACGGCCTGGTACTCGTCATCGTCGCCGCCCTGCTCGCGGGCCTGATCGTCTATCTGCTGATTGACACCCCCCCGTCGGGCTACACCCGGCCGGAAGATTTCTCTCCGGACCGTCTCCAGGACCAGGCCGCCAAGCTCTTCGTCGTCGGAACGAAGGTCGCCAACACCCTGAGCGACCGTTCCGGTGGCACCCCGCTCGACGTCACCTTTGTCGACGAAATGATCAACGGCCAGATTCGCCTGCTCCCGCCCGCCAAGCTCCGCAAGCTCCCCCCCTGGCTCAACAATCCGCAAGTGGTTTTCGACACCAACGGCATCCGCCTGATGGCCGACGTCGATTATCGCGGGAAACATTCCGTCGTGTCGCTCCGCCTCGCCCCCAGCGCCACCACCGAGGGCAACCTCCAGCTCGACCTCGCCGGCGCCTCCGCCGGACGCCTGCCCCTGCCCGCCGCCATCCGCGAACTCATGAACAACGACGTGGATCTGCGGCTAAGAAAGGCCGAAGCCCGCGCTGCTGGAAGCGACGCCGCCCCGGAACCCTTCGTCGCCACCACCTCCAGCGCCGCCCGCCCCGAGGAAATCCTCCTCGGCCGCCAGGCAGACCTCGCCGCCCTCCGCGCCATGCACCATCTTCTTCACGGCGAACCGGCCGTCCTCAGAACCACCGACCAGGGCCTCTTCATCGAAACCGTCGAACCCTCCGACCATTGCCTCCGCATCATCGGACATCGGGTCGATAAAAAATAAACCGTCAGTTGGTGTTCGGAAAATCTGCCACGGTCGGCTGGCCCGACTGTGCGAACAACCGAGAAACAGCGAATATCCAATATCCAACACTCAATATCCAATCATGAAGTGAAAAACCTCCCGCTCCGGAATCTGACTTCATGATTGGATATTGGCTATTGGGTGTTGGATATTCGCCGTTTCTGCCGTTCTTTACGACTACTCCACCCGCCCCAACCGCCACAGATCCTTCCCCATCTTCGGCTCGCGCTTCAACCGAAACCGTCCCCGCGCCTTCTCCCCGGCCAGCACAAACTCCAGCCTGTCCACCAGATGCGTCTCCTGGCCCGCCCCGCCCTCCTCCGCCCACTCGAACGTCCCGCGGTCGTGAATCTCCACCCGCCCGCGTCCGTCGCTCACCTCGCCCTCGTAATCCAGGTACGCCGCCCGATGGTCGCCCAGGTGCCGCGCCGACATCGGCAGCCGCGCCGCCTCGTCCGGCGGGTGCGGCAGCGACCACGTCCACAGCACCGCGCCCGCTTCGAGCATGAGATCCCAATGGCCGTCGCCATCGGGCAGTACATGATGTTGAACCACGAATCGCGGCATGGGTCGTATTATTCTTCCCCGAACAACTCCCCGCGCTTCAAATCCTTGATCTTCTTCGCCAGCGCCGCCGGCCGATCTTTCTCCGGCAACGCCATCAATTCGTCGCTCTTCTTCAGCGCTTCGCCGTATTTTTTCTTTACCTCCAGGCTCAACAATTCCACCCAGAGCCGCCGCGCCTCGGCCGCCGTATCGATGGGCGCTGGCGCCACCGGTGTCTCCGAACTCTTGGCCGTCTCCGTCGGCGGCGCCATCCGAGCTTTGGTTTCCGCGATCAACTCGTTCAACTTCACCCCCGCCGGCAGATAGTCCGTCGGATATTTGTTGGCGATCTCTTCGTAAACTTCAAGCGCGACCTTGTAACGCTTCGCCTCCGTCGCCCGGTTCGCCTTGTCTAACAGGTTCTTCACTTCGCCCCGCAGCCGTTCCCGCTGCGCCTCGTCGCGCTTCTGCACCTCCAGCAACCCGATGCGATCTTCCAGCGAGGCCACGTCCACGCCCAGCTTCCGCGCAATCGCCCGATCCTCCGCCCCAACCACCGCCAGCAGCCTGCGGGCCTCCTCGCTCTTGCCCGCGCTCAGGGCGTCCTTGATCCGTTGCATCCGGTCCATGACGTCCTGCCGATGTCGATCACGATTGGCGATCGTCTCCTTGACCGCCGCCAGCTTCCGCTCCGCCGACCTGGCCAACGGTTTGCCCTTGTTGTCGTCCCGCACCTGTTCAAATATCTCCAGGGCCTTTTCCAGTTCGCCGTTCTCCGCCGCCGTGTCGCCCTCCTGAAGTAGCTCGGCCACCTGCGAATCGTCGGTCGGCGCTTTCGACTTCCCGCCCCCGAACACCCCCAGAATGGCCGTCCGCACCATCACCTGGTTGTGATGCACGTTATAGGCCGTGGTCCCCTCCCGGTCGATGCTCCCCGGCATCACCCACTCCAGCGGCAGCCACAACATCAAGAGGCCCAGCGGCACCACCGTCACCACCGTCAGCAGCGCCAGAATGTGCAGCTTCACCTTCGGCCGTTTCGTCTCGCCCGTCTCGCCGCCGTGCGGCCGCTGCCCCGCCATCGACTGCACTTCCGGCAAATTGCCCAGTTGCGGCTCCTCGACCGGACGCACGACCGCCTCGCGCTCGGCCGCCTCTTCCTTCGCCGCCTCGGCCGCCGCAGCCGCCAGATCGTGCGTCACCAGCGACGCCGCCAACTTCTCCTCGGTTTCATCGCGGGCCGGAAAGAAGTTCGTCTTCTTCGCCTGTTTCGCCCCCGGCCGGAGCCGCCCCGGCCGCTCGTCGAGAAAGCGGTCGCACTGGTCGCAAAATTCCTGCTCCGGTCTCGCCGGGCTGAAGCAGTGCGGACAGACGCCCAGATGTTTGCTCAAGAGCGGCGCCTCGGCCGCAAACATCCAGTCCTGGTGCGTCGTCGGCCCGCGCACCACGCTGTCGCGCTTCAGCCGCCCCTTCTCGATCATCTTCAGCATCGTATTGAAATCGACCCCGCGGTTGGACAGGTTGCGCGGCTCCATATAGAACCACGGCCCCTCGATCTCGCGGCTGGCGCGCCGCACCGCCAGCGAATAGCTCGCCTTGCAATGCGGGCAACGCTCCACCTCGCGCGCCACCGCCTGCCCGCAATAAACGCAGGGCATATCCCGGTCGGTCCACGGCTTTTCTCGCGCCGCGCCGCCCGCTTTTAAATCGCTTTCGCTCACGCGGAAAATCCTCCGAATTGTTCACAATTCAACAAAGTGCTATTGTCCGATGGAACCTGCCGACAGTCAAACGAGAAATGCTTTGGACTGCGCCTAGTGCAACAGATTCGGCTTGCCGCGCACCGGCACGGCCACATGAACGGCGAACCGCCCGCGCACCACCTGGAGCACCACCTTCGCATTTTCCTCCAGCGGCGACAGGACGTAGCCCAGGTCCGTCGTCTCCTTGAGCCGGTGCGTGTTGGCCTGCACGATCACGTCGCCGGCCTCGAAACCGGCCTTGGCCGCCGAACTGTCGCGCTCGACGCCCGTGACCATCAGGCCGCTGTCGATCGCGCTGCGCCCCTTCTTCGCCAGCGCCGCCGTCATCTGTTCCAGGTGCAGCCCCAGCCGTTCCAGGGCCAGCTTCGCCCCGTCCGGCTTCGGCGCCTGCCCGAGCGTCACTTCCAGCGTCTTTTCCGCCCCGCCGCGGCTGATTCGCAATTTGATCGTGTCGCCCACCGCGCGCCGCATCATTTCCGTTTCAAAGTCCAGGAGCGACCGCACCGCGTGCGGGCCGACGTTTTCCAGTACGTCGGCCGTCGCCAAACCGCTCTTGGCCGCCGGCGAATCACGCTCCACGTCGGCCACCCGGACCGTCGACCACCACCGCCCCGCGGCGTCCTTGCGGCGGTCCTCCGTCAGCCGCGCCCCCAGCCACAGCCGCTTCACGTTGCGAAAATTCAAGAGCCGCGCCAGGTCCTCCCGCACCCGGTCCACCGGAATGGCGAATCCGATACCCTCGGCGTCGGCCCGGATGGCCACGTTGATGCCGATCACCTCGCCGTTGATGTTCAGCAGCGCCCCGCCGGAGTTGCCGGGATTAATCGGTGCATCGACTTGAATCAATCCTTCATATTTCACCCCGCCCTCGAAGTCCAGCGTCCGGTCCACCGCGCTCACCACGCCCGTGGACACCGTGTTGGTGTAGCCGAAGGGATTGCCGATGGCGATCACCGTCTCGCCGGCCATCAGGTCGCTGGAAGTGCCCAGTTGCGCCGCCGGAAACGCCTTGCCGTCGCTGATCTTGATAATGGCCAGGTCGTTCTCCGTGTCGGCCGAGACCAGCGTCGCGTCGAACTCGCGCTTGTCGGCCAGCAGCACCTTGATCTCCCCGCCGCTCTGGACCACATGGGCGTTGGTCACGATGTAGCCGTCCTCGTGAATCAGGACGCCCGAACCCAGGCTCTGCACCACGCGACGATGCTCGGCCGCGCCGGGCGGCAGATTCTTCAGAAAAACGTCCGGCAGACCCAGGAAAAACGGATCGCGCTCCACCGTCTCGCGCCGCGTGGCGATGTTGACCACCGCCGGCCCGCACCGCTGCACCGCCAGCACCACCGGCGTGCGCCGCTCAAAAACCGGCCCCGGAGCCTGGCTCTGGGCCGGGGCATCGGCCCACACGCCACGAGACAAACTCCAGATTACCGCCAGGGAAAGTGCTGCCAGAATGATGAATATATAGCGTCTCATATCAACCTCTCAAATGCCCTGTGGATCTCCGGGTGCCACACTTTGAAGCCCCGGCCGTATCGGGGCCAAAGTGTGTTCTTCTTCTAAAAGCCATCGGTTCCAAAAATAGTGACTCACCCCTGGTTCGACAAGAAAAAATTCCCATCTTGCCGCGCAGGCCGCGCCCCGGATATACTCGCTCTTCGGGGTGGGCGGCAACTACAAAATTTTAACCCCAAAGACGCCCAAAGGAATCGGACATGATCGACCAGCGCCGCAAACCCGGGCCCGACGAGGCCCATCTCGACCGGGCCGTCGAACCCGAATACGCCGCCATCAGCGGCTGGGCCGTCTTCGCCCTCATCCTCGCCGCCATCGGGGCTTTGGCCCTCCTCCCGGCCGCCTATCAGCCTTACCTGCCGTTGCCGCTGGTGCGTTACCGCTTACCCATTCTGATCATCATTCCCCTGGCCTCGGTCCTCCTCGCCCTGTTCGCCATGCGCGGCATCCGCACGAGCGGCGGCACCCGCGTCGGCCTCCAGCCCGCCCGCATCGCCCTCGGTCTCTCGCTCCTCTTCATCGCCGGTTCGCTGCTTTATCACGGCCTGCACCAGCGGTCCGAACTCCTGCTCCAGGATCAGCTTCTGGCCTCGGTCAACGGCGACCTTGGCGACCTCCTGGCCGACCGCTACGACGCCCTTCTCGACCGCCTGGCCGCCAACGGCGGCGCCGTGCCGCACGACCGCCGCCAATGGATCGCCCAAACGCACTACTTGCTCTACGAAGGCGGCGACTATTACAGCCGCAAGCTCCAGGTCCTCGTCATGCAGCCGGTCGAGGTCGCGCCGGAGCAGACCCGGCTCGACGGCGTGGCGATTTACCGTCTGACCTTCAAAAATTGGAACCTCGACCTGCGCCTGCAATATGTCCGCGTGAATGACGCCTGGAAACTGGTTGCGGCGGAAGGCTCGGGCAATCCCCTGTCCGCCCCCCTGGAAGGCGTCCAGCCCAAGAAGCGATTTGAATAGGCGGATGTCTGTTTTGCTTCTTCTTCACCCCTCCCCCTTGACGGGGGAGGGTGGCCGCTTCAGCGGCCGGGTGAGGGTGCACCGGTTGCATTTATTTCGCTGGTTGCTGTCGTTGCTTTTTTTGCTGTTTCACCGGAGACGATGATGGAACGCGAGAATCCGCCGGTCTCGGAGCAGATGGTCGCTCGCGGCCGCCAGTTACGCCGGAAAGCGCCGGTTCCAGAGCGGCTGCTCTGGGGCAGGTTGCGGGACGGACGGTGCACCAGGTTGAAGTTCCGGCGGCAACAGCCGGTTGGTCCCTATGTAGCTGACTACTACTGCGCAGCGGTCCGGCTCGTCATCGAACTAGACGGTCGCAGCCACAATGGGCGCGGGGACGAGGACGAACGGCGACAGGAATTTCTTGAACGGCAGGGATTGAAGATAATTCGCTTCACGAACGACGAGGTGCTGAGAGATTTGAATGGCGTGGTGACCGTGATTTTCGCAGTCGTCAACCGCATCCTAACCTCTCCAGTCAATGGAGAGGAGAGAAAAGACAACAGCAGTTCTCCGTGATTTGGGCGAAACAGGTGCACCCCCACCCGGCCCTCAAGGGCCACCCTCCCCCGTCAAGGGGGAGGGGTAAAATAACCCTCAATCTTTCAGCACTTCTCCCGCCGGCTGTTCCTTCCGGGTGATCTTCGCCCCCAACTTGATCAGCTTCGCGTCCAGGTTTTCGTACCCGCGATCCAGATGATAAATGCGCCGCACTTCGGTTTCGCCGCGAGCCACCAGCCCGGCCAGCACCAGCGCCGCCGAGGCCCGCAGGTCGCTCGCCATCACCGGCGCGCCCGATAGGCCGCGCACGCCGTGAACGATGGTCGTGTTGTTTTCCTTGCGGATTTCGGCCCCCATGCGGCCCAGTTCCGCCACGTGCATGAACCGGTCCGGGTAAACTTTTTCCGTCACCACGCTGATCCCGTCGGTCAGACACAAGAGCGTCATGAGCTGGGCCTGAACGTCGGTCGGATAGCCCGGATACGGCATCGTCGTCACGTCCACCGGCCGGAACCGCTTGCGGCCCGTCACCGTCAGAGCCCCGTTGCCGTCGTGGCTGACCTTGATACCCATTTCGTTCATCTTGTGCAGCACCGCCACCAGGTGATCGCGCCGCACGCCTTCCACCGTGACCTTGCCGCCGGCCACCGCTCCGGCCATCAGCATGGTCGCCGCCTCGATGCGGTCGGGAATCGTGTGCCACTGAGTCGCTTTCAGTTTTTTGACGCCGGTAACGATGAGTCGCGCCGTGCCCGCGCCTTCAATCTGCGCCCCCATCGCCGTCAGGAACTCGGCCAGATTGACCACCTCCGGTTCGCAGGCGGCGCACTCGATCACCGTCGTGCCGCGTGCCAGCACGGCGGCCATCAGCACGTTGGCCGTGCCCAGAACGGTCGAGCCGTAGGCCCCGCCGAGGTACATTTCCCGGCCGGTCAATCCGCCGCGCCCCACCCGGCATTCCAGGTAGCCGTGCTCGGTTTTGACTTTCGCCCCCAGCGAGACCATGCCCTTGATGTGCAGGTCGATGGGCCGCGACCCGATGGCGCAGCCGCCGGGATAGGAAACCCGGGCCCCGTGCCGCCGGGCCAAGAGCGGTCCCAGCACGCAGATGCCCGCCCGCATGGTCCGCATGATGTCGTACGAAGCCTCGATCGGCGTTTCGTCGCGGACCTCGATTTCCAGGTCGCCGTCGTTGCGGACCACCTCCGCCCCGAGCGACCGCAGGAGCGAAGCCATGGTCCGAATGTCCATCAGGTCCGGGACGTTGTGCAGCGTCGTGCGGCCCTCGGCCAGCAGGGCCGCCGCCATCAGCGGCAGGGCCGCATTCTTCGATCCGCTGACCCTGACCGAACCCTGAAGCGTTCGCCCGCCTTCAATGACCATCATGTCCATAACGGAATCGTCCTTCTGCACTAAAGGGCGGCGCGTGACCCGCCGCCGGGGAGTTGTTGCGGTTCAGTCTGTTGCTACATTATACCCGAGTTGGAGAAAGTACAAGCGCCAGTTACGGGGTGCCACACCTTGTCCCGGCGGGCCGTATCGCCGGGCAGGGTGTGTTTTCGTTCAGCACACCCTGCCCCCACAAAGCCGGGGGACAAGGTGTGGCTCCCTTTTTCGCAATTTTTCTGAAACTTTTTTGAAACTTTCGCCGCGCTCCGCCGTCCAATCTTTCGGTACAATGGCCTCATCGGCCATTTCCCTGGTCCAGTACAAGGAGAAAAAAATGAAGCTCACGTGGAAGTTTTTGTCTCTGACCGCCGTGGCGGCGCTGACGCTCGCCGTTTACGGCTCCTCGCCGGCGGCGGCGCAGGACAAATTGGTCAAGCCCGGCGTGACCGTCACGGTCTACAACCAGGGCTATGCCGTGGTCAAGGACGACCGCGAAATGGACGTCCCGGCGGCCGGACCCCTCAAGTTCGCCGACGTGGCCCAGCACATCGATCCGACCAGCGTCTACTTCAAGAGCCTGACCGACCCCGACGGCACGGTCGTGAACGAGCAGAACTACGAGTACGACCTGGTCTCCGCCGACAAG
>CAIYVX010000028.1 GCA_903929765.1 uncultured Planctomycetia bacterium | reverse complement strand
TGGCCCACCGTTTCAAGAGACTTCCGGTCTTCCTGGGGCGGCTTCGCTGCGGCTCGCTACGCTCGCCTCCGCTCCGCCGCCCCAGGAAGATCAATTTACAGAAAGGATTTTACACCCCCAACCATCGTGCCACTCCTCCGCATACCCAACCTTGCAAACACGTGGTTTCAGCACCGCATCAAAGTGATGCCCCATTTCGACCAAGATAAATCCGCGGTTGCCATCATCGAGCCGATTCAGGTTGATCACAGCGTGAGCAGTCGTGCCGGAGCCTCCGAAGTAGTCGATTACTGTGCCATCCGATCCAAGACCACAAGCCGTGAGACAGTCCTCAACCAAGTGCAAGGATTTGGGGAATGAAAAAACACTGCCGACGCCAAAGATGTCCGTAAGCAGGTTCGTACCGTATTCAGTCGCCGAGTACTCCTTCTTGTCCCACCAAGTCAGTGGCAGCATTCCCGATTCGCTGACACGGGACTTCATGTAGACTCCCATCTCTCCGCCTTGGTCTGGCCGCGAACAGAAATCGGCTAATTGCTTCTGTACGGACTCGTGGCCCCATTTCCAGCGTTTCTGTTCTCCCTTTGCATTGATTGGCCAGACAACCTCTTCTCCGGCCCGGGGGCTTTCCTGAGGTTGCCACTCTCTCTTTCTCTCGTCCCAGACCATCTTGGGAACGCGAATTCGTCCCTCTCGCGCGAATATGGGGTAGAACATCCGGGGGCGGGCCTCTCTCTTTGCTGCACCGCCACCATGCTTCCGAAAGTTAACCCACTCGAAGAAACCCTCGTTGTCCTTCTCGTCGTACCGGGCTTTCTGCTTTTCGGACCGTTCGAGCCGACCAATCGTGGTGTCCGCCGAAGGGGCCGCAAAGATTGCGTACTCGTGTGCAACTGATATGTCGTTCGCAGTGGACCGCCCCGCAGGGTTACTGCGCACGGCGACGACACCGAGGATTCGACCACCACTGAACAGATCGTCCAGAAGAAGCCTCAATTTGGCAAACTCGACATCATCAATTGCAATACACAGTACGCCACTTTCGTCGAGAAGGTTTGTTGAAATCGCAACGCGGTCCCTAATAAGGCTTAGCCACGAGGCGTCTTTGTAGTTGTTCTTGTACATGATAGCAGAAGCGTCTGTGTTGTAAGGCGGGTCAATGTATATGCTGTCGGCCGTGCCCTTTGTTCGCTCCCGGAGTAATTGAAGGGCCTGAAAGTTCTCGGCGTGAACCAGAAGCCCGTTACAGTTCTCGTCCAACCTGTCGATAGCCGAGAGCAACTGAGTAGCCCATGCTTCCTCGAAGAAAGCCGTGTCTAAAATGAGGAACGGATTAGCCTTAAGAAACTCAACGCTGAGCGGTTTGGAGTAACCAGGGGTGTGCAGGTCCTTCTTGATTGCGTTGATTCCGAAGAGTCTTACCCATTCCTCTCGTTGGCCGTCATTGCTGGCGATCTCCTTGAGAAGGCATTCGCGCAGTTTAGCGTCCTCGATGGCGAGAATCCTGTCCAGTGTGATACACCAATTGGTCTCCAGGACGAATTTTTTCTTTAGCCAGAGATTCTTCTGGTATTCCTCTAGCTGAGCGAGGAATTCGATGATCCTATGAGAGATAGCACGGAAGACCTTGAGTTTGCTTAGGTAGGTCTCCACTCGTGGAACCTCGGCGGATTCGATGTCGTCCAGCCGCATCATCTCGTTCTTTATATAGAAATCCAGCTCGCGCCGGAGGAAACCGCCCAAGTTCTTATGGATGAAGTAGTCCATCATGTTGCGGCCGGCGTACTGAACGACATAGCGGGCCAAGAGCGGTCGGTCCTTCTCCTTCTCAGTGGGCGCAGACGTGAGCAGGACGGCCTCATATTGCCGAGCCGCAGTGTCTTTGATCTTGCTCAAGGTGGCCAGCACGACCTCGACAGCCTGCTCATTCCTCTTAGCCTGCCATGTGCCTTCCTGGCCGGACTTCTCCGGGTCAGGACGAAACTCGAACCGCACGACCAGATCGCCATTCTCTATGGACACAGGATCGGCAGCGTGGATGACAAAGAACCTTTTCTGTTCTGCCGCCGCCTTCACATTGCCATGCTCACCTTCGATAGCCTCTACTACACGGAAGTGAACCTTCAGTGGGGGCAAGTCCTTGCCGTCAAACATCGTGCCCTTGACCGCCTGGACTTCCGCTGCTTGCGTCGGATCGAAAGTGAAGTTGGAGAGGTACTCCGAGGTCTTGATGTAATACTGGTCGGCGTTAGCCCAGTGCAAGTAGACCTCGCGGCCGTCGTAGGGCACCGCATAGGCTGCGGCCTTGCTCCCCGTCTCGGCGGAGAGATACCGCCGGGAAAGGAAGTCGCCATTGTCATAGTACCGCTCGAAGAAGCGGTATAGGTGGTCATAGACTTCGCCCTCGGCGCCGGCCGTGTCCGCCCCAGCCGCCAGGGCGGCTTTGGCCTGCTTGACCGGCTCGGCCTCTTCCGGGTTGGCGGCGCCATATTTTTTGGCCGTGGCGATGGCCTCCTGGTAGGCCTGCTCCAATTCGGCCCGCTTGGTCCCGCTGTCTTTGCCAAAGGCATCTTCGACGATCTTGAGCAAGTCCTTGTCGAGGAACTCCGACACCTGCTTGCTCTTGGCGTGCATGATGCGATAGAAGCCGAAGTCCAGGTCCGGCTGGTCGAGTTGAAAAAGCTCCTTCAGAAGCCGGATCAGCTTCTCGCGCTGCTGTTGTGCCGTGGGCATGACGGGCGAATCCTTTCTACTACTTCACGTTCCAGCGAATAGTGAACAGCGGCTCGATCTGCGTCTTCTGCTGAAGGCGCCGCTCCAGGCTGTCGATGAGCTTGTCACGTTTGGCGGCAATCTCGTCTTCCAGGTCGAACAGCCGCTGGCGCAGGTGCCGTTTCTTGGTCTCCAGGCGGCGAATCTGCTCCTGGATTTCCTGTTGCCGCTGGAGATTTTCAGCCAGGCGGGCCTCACGATTGAGGGCCTTGACCTGGTTCTTGGTGTCGTCCAGTTCCTTTTGGGCCGCGATTTCCATGTCTTCGGCCCACTTCTCAAGCTGCTCCCGGGCCTCGTGGAAGTGCTTACTGTTGGCCTCCAGGCTTCGGGCAATGGTCGCTCGCGCATGGCGGTCGGCCTCAGCGGCCAGGCGTTTCGTAGCGCCGTCAGGAATCTCCGGCTCGCCCACGGCCTGACCATCACACAAAAACAGCTTCTCGCACGTTTCCTGGTCCAGCGGGCGCCCCGCATCGTCGAACGCGGAGAACAGAAGATACTCTTCGCGGTCGAAAGAGTCAATTCGCAGATGCTGCAACGTCAGGTAGCCGCTGCGGCCCTTGAGGCCGTCAACGACGGCGATCCGCGTCTGGTGGCCGGAAATGTCGAAGGTGAGAGCCGCAGACGGAGTCGGTGAGGTCTTGCCGGCGTGGAGCACGTACTCGCCCAGGGGGTGCCCCAGACGGTAGAGAAACTCACTGCCGATGCTGTCGCGGATGGAAGCATCCTTGGAGATCAGGTGGTATCGGCCGCACTTGGCCGCCGGCAGCGGCGGATCGCGCAGATCGAAGGTCAGGGCCTGGTCGTCAAACCCGGCCCGCCCGTCGAGGATGAAGCCGGTTAGCGCCCAGAACATCCGGGCGATGCGGTCGAGCCGCTGCTGCGTGCCGGCCAGATTCACCTTCAGCCGGGCGTGTACGTCCTCGTCGAAATGTTCCAGGAGAATGCGGCGGGTGTCCTGAATACGGGTCTTGATCGTCTCGTCCAGATCGGCCTGGAGCTTGGCGAACGCGGTCTCGATCTCCTCCGGCGTGCGGCACAGTTGATAAATCTCGAATACGCGGCGCTCAAAGTCCACACCGGACTCAATGCTGCCCAACACCTCGTCACTGGCACCGAAGACGCCTGTGAAGAGGCTGAATTTCTGTTCCAGCAGTTCATAGACGCGGCGGTCGGCGTCGTTACGCTCGTTGAGGAAGTTGATAACCACCACGTCGTGCTTCTGGCCGTAGCGATGGCAGCGGCCGATACGCTGCTCGATGCGCTGTGGATTCCAAGGCAGGTCGAAGTTAATGACGAGGGATGAGAACTGGAGGTTGATGCCCTCAGCAGCGGCCTCAGTGCCGATGAAAATACTGGCATGGTCGCGGAAATGCTCGATGATGGCCGTGCGAATGTCCACGGCGCGGGAGCCACTGGCGCGCCCCGTATCCTTGTTGGCCTCAGCCCATTGATTGTAGATGGCCAGGTTTTCGTCGCCGCTATTGGTGCCGCTGAACGTGACGACCTGGCCCGCATAGCCGTTGGATTCGAGGAAGCTCTTCAGGTACGCCTGCGTGCGACAGGACTCGGTGAAGATAACAGCCTTCTGGAGGGCACCCAGTTTCCGCATTTCCCCAAAGCCGATCTCCAGGGCCTTGAGCAGCGCCCGCGTCTTGGTGTCTGCGCCTATGCTGCGCGCCCAGCGGATGTAGTCGTCAAGCTCGATGATTTCGGCGTCGAGCTTCTTGGAATCAATCTTTAGGGCCGGCGTTTGCTCGGCCTCGGCTTCCGCCTCACCCTCCACGGCAGCATCTTCCTGGTCTTCCAGAAGTTCGTCGAGCAAGTCGTCGTTGATCTCTTCGTCGCGGATGAGCAGGTCCACGGCGCCCGCCTTGGACTTCAACTCGTCCCGCAGGCGGATCAGCCGGTCGCGCATAATTTCCAACGTCCCGGCAACGGCCTGAGAACTGGAGGCCAAGACTTTGCGAACCAACAGCGTTATCAAGTGCCGTTGCTGGTTGGGCAGCGCATAACAATCGGGCCGTTGGAGGAACTTTGAGATGGCCTCGTAGAGTTTGTGCTCTTGCTCGGTGGGTTTGAACGGCCGGGTAATCAGCCGACGTTCGGTGTACTTGATGTACTCGACCACCTGGCGGCGCAGTGTGCGCGCGGTGAACGACCGCAGGCGGTCGCGCAGGTCATCCAGATTGCCGCCGGTAGTCGTATACTGCGTCCGAAACGACGGCAGATCGCCGAAGATGTTCTCGTCGATCAACGTAGAGAGGCCATAGAGTTCCACCAGAGAATTCTGGAGCGGCGTGGCCGTTAGCAGAATCTTACGACGATCCTCCAACGCCCAGCGGAGAGCTTGGCCAATCCTGTTGCTTTCCCGGTAGGCATTGCGGAGCTTATGGGCCTCGTCGATGACGACGATATCCCAGGGGACGGCGCGCACGTCGCCCGAACGGGCACTGGCATAGTGCATCGAGCAGATGACGATAGAATCGTCCAGGAACGGTGCGGGGTTGCCGACGGCCTGGGCCTGGCGGTAGGCTCTGGCATCGATGACCTTGGCGGGCAGGTTGAACTTCTCCGCCAGTTCCAGCGCCCACTGCTTGCGAATGGAAGCCGGACAAACAACCAGAATTCTGCGCCGCCGTTCCGCCCAGTACTGGCAAATGACCAGCCCGGCCTCAATGGTCTTGCCAAGGCCAACTTCGTCGGCCAGCAGCACGCCTTTGGAGATGGGCGAGCGCAGAGCAAAGAGAGCCGCTTCAATTTGGTGGGGGTTGAGGTCCACACAAGCGTCAAACAGGGATTGGCTGAGCCGGTCCACACCCTCGCCGCCGACGCGGGTCAGTTCGTAAGCGTAATAGCGAGCATGGTGTGCGCTGATCATCGCCTGGCCCCAATATGTATTGAAGCAACAGGCCAAGATTATGCCACGCCGCCCTCCGTTCCACAAGGACGTATTGTGGGGATAAGCCCTCGACTGTGGTCAGCCGTGGTACTCGTGGTTCCGCTGTCCGTACAGTTCGCCGGTTAACTTTGAGCCGCAGGCGGAGTTGTGGCGGGCGGTGACTGGCTAGCGGCCTGAAGAGCCGTAAGCTGAGTCTGCCAGTTGGCGATCTTGATGTTGATCTGGGCGATTTTCACGCCAGCCGCCGAGTTGATCGCCGCGATCTGACAGTGCCGTCCGTAATGTAGGCCTGGAGGCCTATCCTCGTCGCCGGGGCAGGGGCGTTGGTTATGGCGGTTGTGCTGGCTTTGGTGTTTGGGCACTTTTACGGCGGCTAGAAGCAGGCCAGGGCACCTGTCATGGCCCCACCAGTCCGTTGAGTATTTTGCGTAGCAGGACGCGGTCGGCAGTGGTTACGTAACCATCGCCGTTGAGGTCGCAATCGGCGTCGGTATACGGCGAAATGTCGATCCCATTCAGCCGGTTATTGAGGATGTTGAGGTCGTTCCCGTCCACCTTTCCGTCGCCGTTAATGTCCCCCGTCGGTCGCACCGCGAAGTCGGCCGTCAGCGTGAAATTGTCGTACACGGTCAATGAGGTTGAAGCCATCGCCGAATTGCTCAACGTGCTGGAACCCGTAACGGTCCATCCGCTGAAAAAGTAGCCCGGCTGTGCTGAAGCGATAGCTATAATCACCTGACCGTAGGTGTAAGGTCCGCTGCTGGACAAGGTGATCGTCCCTCCGGTTGGCGGACAGGCCATTATTGACAACATAACCGGCTGCGGTGCCAGATTGACACCTTCATTGGTTATCTGGACCGCATCCCCGGCGGCTCCGTCGTCATAGTTCAGGTAGGGCCAGGAGGTCGGGTCGTCGGCCTCATAAGGCCCGCCCTGGTCGTCGCTCACCACCCAGGCATAAACCTGCGTGAAGGTGCTGTGGCTGCCCGCGTAATGGAACTGATACACCGCCGTTACCGCACCGCCGGCAACACTGGTGATTGCCACTGGGGTCGTCGACGAACCCTGGTCGAAGACGACGCCACCACTGCCAGGAGCGCCAGGATCGGTTCCGCTGATCACGGGCTGATTGAACGTCGACCAGGCATAGCCCGCCGAACCCGCCAGACTGACCATCGTTGCCGTCGAAGTGCCATACAGGCCCGTGTCTGGTGTGAACTTGGCCCCGTCTGCCCCGGTCAGGTACATCTCCGAACCGAAGGCGACCACCTCGGTCCTGTTACCGTTGGCGGTCTGGAAGGTCAGGGCGACCGTCATGACGCCTGTCGCATCGTTCCAGGTCACGCTCGTCGGGTCAATCCGCATCTGAACGTTGCCGCTCAGGGCCGGCGAAGTCAGCATCAACAGCGAGAATAAAGGCCAAAGCCTAGTCACGTTCCTTCTACTCACGGAATTACCTGGCCGGCAATGATGTAGGTGATGATGTTCTCGTCCGCGACCTGAACCTTGCCGTTGCCATCCACGTCATAGGCCACAGGATCGAACCCGATCGGCGTCGAGCCGGTAGCGATCCGCAGCGTGATGTAGGTCTCGTCGGCGATCTGAATCTTACCGTTGCCGTCCACGTCGCCCAGCTTGCGAACATTGAGCGTCACGCACGCCGTTGCCGGGTTTGCCGGGCCCGACACGTCGCCCACCACGGTTACCGTCACCGTGCAACTGCCGGTCAGGGCCACGTTTCCGGTGCTGTTGACCAGCCCGTTCAGCACGCGGCCACCCACCAGGTAAGCCGTCATCTGGCTCGCCGCCGGGACGGTCCAGACCACCGGCGCCGTACCCGTCGGCGGCACCAACCCCGTCGTCGAACTGTTGGTCTGCGTCAGCGTCGGCGTGACCACACCGTGCGCTCCGTCCTGCGTCACCGTCATCGTGTAGGTGGTATTGCCCCAGGTGTCCGTCGCGTTGAGCGTCAGCGTCAAGGCGTGGCGGTCGAACGTGGTGCCCGGCGTGTTCTGGTAGACCCAGGTGTTCGAGGTCGCCGCCGTGATGTTGAACGTCTCGGCCGTGAAGTCGGCCGTCACGGTCACATGGTTGGTCACCGTCAACTGATTGCCGGTGATCGTACCGCCGGAGCTGCTGACCACCGAGTAACCGGCGAACGTGTAGCCGGCGGCCGGGGTATTGCTGAGGGTGATGACCTGGTTGGGACTGGCCGTCGTGCTGCTGACGCCAATCGTGCCGCCGACGGCCGGCTGTTGGACCGCGACCGTGTAGCTCGTCGGGGCGGACGCTATGAAGTTGGCGATGACGGTCAGGTTCATGTCGCTTACCGAACCCATGTCCGGGATGGTCAGGGAGGTCGTCGCCGAGTGCGGATTGCTCACGACCACCGAGGTCCAGTCGTATTGGTTGTCGTCGAGGACCGTCCAGTAGGAGAAGGTGTGGCTGCCGACGGGCGTCGCTACTAGGGCAAAGACCTGGCTGATGGTGCCGGAGGCCGTGGGCTGCCCGTTGATCGTCACGGTGCCGGCGCCCAGCGGGTTGGCTGAGCCAGTCAGGGTCGAGGTAATCGCGGTGAAGTCGGCGGTCAGGGTGAAGTTGTCGAAAACGTGGAGGATGGACGAGAAGGCCGTCGAGTCGGTGATGTAGCTGGCCGCGTTGGGCTGGAGGGCCCAGTAGTTGAATTGCCAGCCGTCGTTGGCGTAGGCCGTGATGGTGGTGTTGTCGCCGGCTTGGTACGGACCGGGGTTGCCCAGTACGACCGACCCTCCGGCGGGCGGAGAGTCCAGGGGCAAGCCGTTCTCGGTGTAGGTGTTCGCTTTGAAGTTGGCGGTCACGGTGGTATTGCCGCCGCCGTTGATCACGACGGTGGTGAAGGACTTGGTCACGTTGGCCGGGTCGTAAGTCACGTTGGCGTCAAAGGTCCAGTAGGAGAAGGTGTAACCCACGGCATGGGTGGCCTGGATGGAAATCACCTGGCCGAGAGTGCCGGTGGTGCTGACCGGACTCACGGTGCCGCCCGCCGTCGGATCGGCCTGGCCCGTCACGGTGTAGTTATACTGGGCGAAGCTGGCCGCGATTTCCACGGAGCCGGTGAGGCTGTTCACGGTCAGAGTGGCCTGCGACGCGCTCAGGGCAATCGTCCCGCCGGTCGTGCTCCAACTGACGAACTGCCAGCCCGGGTTGGCCGAGGCCGTGATGGTGGCCGAGGAACCGTAAGCATAGGCCGACAGGCTCGGGTTGATGAAGACGTTGCCGCCTGTGGTCTGGTTGATGTTCACGACGGCATCCTGGGCGAAGACGGCCACCAGCGTCACGTTGCCCTGCACGGTGAGGGTGTCGGTCCCGGTGTTGCCGGAGATCGAACCGCCGGTCACGCTCCAACTGACGAAGGAGTAACCCGGATCGGCGTTGGCCGTGATCGTCGGCGTGTCACCGATGGAGTAGGACAGACCGTCGGACACGTCGACCGTGCCGCCGGTGGTCGGGTTGACCGTCACGGTATATGCCACGACGAAGTTGGCCGAGAGGGTCAAGTTGCCGTTGACGGTCAGGTAGTCATATGTCGTGTTGGCGTATTCGTCATACCATTCGTAGTCGTAGTCGATCGTTCCTCCGGTCACGTTCCAGCCGGTGAAGGCATAGTTCGCGTTATCAGGTGTGACCGTAAGCGTCACCTGTGCACCGCTGGCATATCCCGCCTCGCTCGGTGAGGCCGTCACCGTGCCGCCGGTCACCTGGTTCACCGTCACCGTGTAGGTTCCTATCGCGGGAGTAGCGGTGGCGGCTAAGATAGCCAGTTCGGGAGCGGTGCTGCCGACATATGTGACCCGGATGGAATAGAGCGGCTTGGCGGAATTTAGCGTCAGGGGCGTGGAGAATTCGTAGAGGTTGATCAGGTTGCCGCCGTTTCCGTCATTCGCCGCGCTCCGGAAATACATGCCGATGTCATAAAAATATAAGGAGCTACGAAAGACGTTGTTGAAGCCCGAGAACGAGCCGGTGAGCGAGCCAATGGTCGGACCGGTGGCTGTGCCCCAGTCGTAGAGCTTGGTCGAGGTTTGGTCGGCATCATCGTAGTCGGCCCAGATCTGGACCTTAGCGGCGCTTTTGGCCGTCAGGACGAAGTTAATGTCCGAGTAGTAGCCCTCCGTACCCAAATACAGATACACAGATCTTCGGCCACTCCAGACAACTCCGGCGTTGTTCGTGTCGATCGAGTCGTAGGGCATTGAGGCGTTGCCCTGGATCGAGGCGATGTTGTAAACGCCGCCGGGATAGGCGGTCGACGTCAGGACGCCGTTCCTCGGCGTACCCTGGTTGCCGGTCAGATAGGTGCCGCCGTACGAGATGCCGTCGGCGGACGTAGTGACGGCGCCTATGCCAACTTGGTTGTTGCCGGGGGTCGTCAGGTTCAGCGAGTAACCGTTCGACTCCCCGGTATACATGGTCACTATGTTCTTGGAATGCGCCACGGCATTGTTGACCATAGCCGGGCTGACCCAGGCGTTCATGTTGAAGCCGCTAGAAATGGTCAGCGTGACCACGGCCGGCAAGGCCAGGACCGGCGTGAAGCTGGCCGACAGCGTCACGTTGCCTTGCATCGTCAGGGTGGTCTGCGACGACGTGGCCGAGAGGACCGTCCCGCCCGTCACATTCCAACTGGTGAAGCTGTAACCAGATGGTGCGATGGCCGTGACTGTCACAGTCGCCCCGGTGGGATAGCCGGCCAGACTTGGCGAGATGGTGACAGTGCCGTTGGCGGTCTGGTTAAGCGTAATCGTGTTCGTGGAGGAGGCATTCGGCGTGGCCGTGGCGGCAAAGAGAGCCAGTTCAGGAGCAGAGTTGTTAAAGTCGAGCGAGGCGCCAGTATTGACCAGCACGATGCTCTGAAGCAGCTTGGCGGAATTCAACTGGAAGGGTGCGGTGAATTCGTAGAGGTTGGGCGCTTGGCCGATGTAACTAAAAACCGGTGGTCTGCCGCCGTCATAAAGATATGCGGTGCCAACATAGACGGGGCTGAAGCCCGTGAAGGACGAGGGGATGGCCGACTGAATGGTCGGAGCGTTGGTCGCACCCCAGTCGTAAAGTTTGACTGAGGAGGTGTCGGAGTAAACGGCCCAGATCTGGCAGGAATTGGTGTTCGAGGCCGTCAGGACGAAGTTGATGTCCGAGTAATAGGCCACGGGCACGGGCAGCGTCAACTGCGCGACGTCCCAGATGGCCGTGTTGCGAATCTGGCCGATGACCGCGGCGTTCTTCATGTCGATCGAGTCGTAGGGCATCGTGGCGTTACCCTGGATCGAGGCGATGTTATAGATGCGGCCGTCGACGGTCGACGTCAGGACGCCGTTCCTCGGCGTGCCTTGGTTACCGGTCAAATAGGTGCCGTTGTACGAGACGCCGTCGGAGGACGTAGTGACGGCGCACAGACTAGCTACGTTGTTGCTTGGGCTCACCAGGGACAGCGCGTAGCCATTTTCCTCACCGGTACCGTTCGGACCGTAGTACAGGCTTAGGCTCGAATTTGACGCCACGCAGTTGTTGAACATGGCCGGGCTGCACCAGGCGTTCATGTTGAAGCCGCTGGAAATGTTGAGTGGCTTCGCCCCGGTGTCGGCGAAGATGGCCGTCACGGTGACGGCCGTGCCGATGAGGGTCAGGGTGGTCTGGGACGCGGTGGTGGAGGCGACGGTTCCGCCCAACACGCTCCAACGGGTGAAGATAAAGTTCGAGTTGGCGGGCGAACCCGTGAGGGTCACCGTGGTGTTGGTCAGATAGCTGGCCGGGCTGGGCGAGACGGAGATCGTGCCGCCGTTGGGCGGAGCCACGGTAATCGTGGCGGGGTACGTGGGGGTCGGCAGCTGGGTCGCCGTGGCGGCAAAGATGGCCAGTTCGGGAGCAGTGGTGTTCCAGTTGGACAAAGCGGCCGTATTGACCAGCACGATGCTCTGTAGCGGCTTGGCGGAATTTAGCGTCAGGGGCGTGGAGAATTCGTAGAGGTTGAGCAAGCCGTTGGCGTCGGCCCGGAAATACGGCGGTTTCGCGCCGTCATAAAGATTCACGGTGCTATGATAGACGGTGTTGAAGCCAGGGTACACGGACGTGGCGCTGGACCCGGAAATGAGCGGACCGACGATCGGTCCTCTGTAGCTCCCCCCGAAATCGTAAAGCAAGTTCGAGGTGGTGTCGGAATATTTGGCCCAAATCTGGATGCAACTGGCGTCGGCGGCCGTCAGGACGAAGTTGATGTCCGAGTAGTAGGCCACGGGCACAGGCAGCGGCAACTGCGCGACGTCCCACAGGCTAAGGATGTAATAATTGCCGATGACCGCCGCGTTGTTCATATCGATCGAGTCGGCGGGCATCGCGGCGTTGCCTAGGATCGAGGCGATGTTGTAGACGCGACCGTCGATGGTCGACGTCAGGACGCCGTTCCTCGGCGTGCCCTGGTTGCCGGTCAAATAGGTGCCGTTGTACGAGATGTTGCCGGCGCTGTCGGAGACCGTAGTGTCGGCGACCAGACTGGCTGGGTTCCAGCCTCCGCTCACCAGGTTCAGCGAGTAGCCTATTTGTTCCCCGTAACCGTTCGGTCCGCCGTACAGGGTCAGTAAGCTCTTGTTTTGCGCCACGCAGTTGTTGAACATGGCCGGGCTGCACCAGGCGTTCATGTTGAAGCCGCTGGAAATATTGAGCGGCACGGCGTTCGTGTCGTAGAAGACCGCCGTCAGGGTGAAGTTGCCGTAGACGGTCAGCAACGTGGTCGCGGCGGTCGAGTTGGACAACTGCGACGGCCCGGTGACCGTCCAATAGCCGAAGGTCCAGCCGGTGTTGGCGGTGGCCGAAAGGCTAACGACCTGGCCGTAATAATACGGGCCGGGGGTGACCGCGACCGTTCCGCCGATCTGGTTCAGGGCAGTGGACGAGTAGCTGAGGACGGCGAAATTGGCTGACAGGGTGACGTTGCCGTTGACGGTCAGGGTGCTGCCGGAGATCGATCCGCCGGTCACGTTCCAGCCGGTGAAAGCATAGGCCGGGCTGGTCGTATACGAGATCCCCACCTGGGCGCCGCTGGGATATGCGGCCAAGCTCGGGGAGACGGACACCGAACCACCCGTGGTCGGGTTGACCGTCACGGAGTAGCCCAGCGCCGGTGTGCCAGCGGCGGCAAAAACCGCCAGTTCGGGAGGAGTGGTGCTCCAGTTGTAAGCCGGACCGGCGACCGTATTGACCAGCACAATGCTCTGGAGCAGCTTGAGTGAATTCAGCGTCAGGGGCGTGGAGAATTCGTAG
>CAIYVX010000027.1 GCA_903929765.1 uncultured Planctomycetia bacterium | reverse complement strand
CCGCGTCGCTCTGGTCAGCCCGGCCCCCGCGGGGGCCGGGCTGACGAGTCTGTCCCACCATGTTCGCTACTATCGGGGAAAAACTCCCCGAAGACAACATACAAGGGTGGCCGCTTCAGCGGCCGGGTGAGGGGTTGACGCCAACCACCATTCTCTCGCCGGAGGATACAGATGGCGTTGTTCGACTTTCTAATACCCAAAAAGATGACGCCAGAGCAGACTTTCTGGCAATGGTTTGTCGGCCACGAAGACGAACTGTTTCATTTCGAGCGTAACCAAGAAGCTGTTTTCGACGCCCTTCAAAAGGCCATGGGCTTGGTCCACAAAGACTTGGCCTTTGAGTTCGGCCCCGTAAAAGAGGGCCGCCGAGAATTTGTTATTAGCGCCTGCGGCATCAAATCCGCATTCCTAGCCGTAGTTTCACTGGCCGACCAAGCCCCTTCGCTGAAACGGTGGCGGGTGTTAAAGTTCCGCCAGCGCCACACCCCACTCTGTGACATCGAAATCCACGGCTTGAAGATTAAAGCCTCGGATGTCGAATTTACACTGCTGACCAGTAAGGACGCGGTCGGACTTTACCTCTTTCTGCCCGGATACACAGAAGAACGAAAAACAGATTTTGGCAACATCGGGTATCTAATGCTCGACCAAGCATTGGGTGAATATGACGTTGTAGCCAAATTAGGGCCGATAAAGATGATGGGGCCCGATGCTGCTGTTGGATCTGAGAAGTACCCCCTGAAAGAACTACCAACCATGTTCGACCAAGTTTGGAGTCGCCTTTCAAGTCAATGAAAGCCGCCGCCCGGAAATTTTAATTGCACCCCGCCCCGCGCATCGTATAATCCCGCCGTAAAGGAGGCGCAATCAATGAACATGGTGCCGTCGAAAGTTTTTCTCACCAAGGGCGTGGGCACGCACCGCGAGAAGCTCCAGAGTTTCGAACTGGCTCTGCGCCACGCCGGCATCGAAAAATGTAACCTCGTCCGCGTCTCCAGCATCTTCCCGCCCGGCTGTCAGATCGTCAGCCGCGCGCGCGGCCTGGCCCACCTCCAGGCCGGCCAGATCACCTTCTGCGTCCTCGCCGAGTCCGCCACCAACGAACCCAGCCGCATGGTCGTCGCCTCCATCGGCCTCGCCGTCCCCGCCGCCGGCGACCAGTACGGCTACCTCTCCGAGCACCACGGCTACGGCATGACCGAAAAACGCGCCGGCGACTATTCCGAAGACCTCGCCGCCACCATGCTCGCCACCACCCTCGGCGTCGAATTTGACGCCGACAAGGCCTACGACGAACGCAAGGAAATCTACCGCCTCTCCGGCAAAATCATCCAGACCCGCAACATCACCCAGTCCGCCGAAGGCAAACCCGACGGCTCCTGGACCACCGTCGTCGCCTCGGCGGTGTTCATCCCGTAAGCTTGTCCGTTTCTTTTGCCGTTAATTTTTCATTTTTAATTTTGAACTTTTAATTATTCCTATGCCCTTCTCTCCCGAATTCGATCTCCTCCCCTACAACTTCCTCGGCCTCCCCCACACCGCCAGCAACTACGCCGACGCTCGCGCCGTCGTCCTGCCCATCCCCTACGAGGGCACCGTCAGCTTCCACAGCGGCACGCGCCGCGGGCCCCAGGCCATGATGCTCGCCAGCCGCCAGGTCGAACTTTACGACCCTGCCGCCGGCTGCGAAGTCGGCTCTGAAATCGGCGTCCACACCCTCGGCGAACTCATCATCAACTCCGCCGGTCCCGAACCGACCCTCCAACTCGTCCACGATGCCGCCCAAACCGTCATCGCCGACGGCAAATTCCTCCTCTCCTTTGGCGGTGAACATTCCATCACCTCCGCCCTGGTCGAAGCCCACCACAAAAAATTCCCCTCCGTCGCCGTCCTCCAGATCGACGCTCAC
This sequence comes from uncultured Planctomycetia bacterium, assembly GCA_903929765.1. Lineage (GTDB taxonomy): Bacteria > Planctomycetota > Phycisphaerae > FEN-1346 > JAACEH01 > CAIYVX01. The sequence continues at coordinate 3,191 of CAIYVX010000027.1, read as the reverse complement.
CTCGACCTCCGCGACCGCTGGCTCGGCACCGAATGGTCCCACGCCTCCGTCATGCGCCGCCTCGTCGCCCGCGGCGTCCGCGTCCAGGCCGTCGGCATCCGCAACATCTCCGCCGAGGAAGCCGACTTCGTCAACCAGGCCGGCCTCGACCCCGTCCTCGCCGACCAGGTCGACTCCTCGACCCGCTGGATCGACCGCGCCCTGGCCGGCCTCGGCGACACCGACGACGTTTACATCTCCATCGACCTCGACGGCCTCGACCCCTCCGTCATCCGCGCCGTCGGAACCCCCGAACCCGCCGGCCTCTCCTGGCGGCAGACCATCGACCTCCTCACCGCCGTCGCCTCCAGGAAACGAATCATCGGCGCCGACGTTGTCGAACTCTGCCCCCAACCGGGCGACCTCGCCTCCGACTTCGCCGCCGCCAAACTCGCCTACAAACTCCTCGCCCTCGCCTTCTACCCGCCAACCACGAATAAAACCAGGTAGGTCGGGTCAACAGACCCGACATCCGCTTGGTGTTGCCGCTTCTTTTCCGAATTACGTTAACCGAGGGTGGCATGGTCCACGCGAAGCGTGGCCATGAATTTGGACCGTTCGCCCAATGGCCGTTTATTTTTAAATTCCCCCCTCCCCCCCCCCCGCTTCCCCCGAAACTTCCGCCCGCCGCGCGCATTAAACCTATAGTCCCATGAAACTCTCTCTCCCCCTCATCCTCTTCCTCGCCGCCCTCGCCTTGGCCGCGCCGTCCGGCGCGACTGTTTCTTCAACATCGGCCGTAAAACCTGTGACCACTACCCCAATCGCCGCACCGCCCGTCCCCCCCAAGTTCACCGCCACCTTCTCCGGTTCCCTCGCCGACACCGGCTTCATCACCGACTTCCTCGCCTGCGGCCCCTGGCGCGACCTTGCTCCCGACCGCCCGCTTCTCGCCCCCGACGAAATGCCCTTCGAGGCCCACGTCACCCGCGGCCGACTCTGGACTCCCGTCCAGGCCCGCGACGACGGCTTCGTCGACCTCGGCGTCCTCTTCCCCGCCGCCCCCGCCGCCGCCCTCGCCCACGTCTACCTCTTCAGCCCCCGTGCCCAGGACCTCGCCCTCCTCCTCGGCGTCCAGAACCACGCCGCCCTCTTCCTCAACGGCCGCCCCATTTTCCAGTCCCGCCGCACCCGCTCCTGGCAACCCGACCAGGAAAAAGTCGTCGTCCACCTCGACCAGGGCTGGAACCGCCTCCTCCTCCGCGCCGACAACGAACTCCGCGCCTTCGGCTTCTCCCTGCGCCTGGCCCTCCCCGACGGCCGACCGGTGCGCCTCCGCACCAGCGCCGCCCCGCCCGACGAACTCCTCGCCGACCCCCAGTTCACCCGCCCCCTTAGCCCCCAGGAAGCCGACGAACTCGCCGCCGTCCTCGACCAGCGCATCCGCGCCGTCTCCGACCTGGCCTCCCCTGCCCTCGGAAAATGGTTCGAACCCGACCCGCCGCTCGACCACTACTACGGCGAGGTCCGCACCAAAGCCGCCGCCTACCTCCTCGCCCTCCAGGACGTCCTGGCCGCGCTCCGCTCCGCCCCCGACGAACCCGAAGCCGTCACCCTCCGCCCGCCCGTCCTCGACGCCGCCAAAGAACTCCGTGCCGCCGCTCTGGCCGGACCCGTCCACCTCGCCGACCGCACCGACGCCTTCCTCGCCCACGCCGAACTCGGCGCCCGACCCGCCGCACTCGTCCCGAACCAGCCTTTGCTCGCCACCAACCGCCCCGTTATCTTCACCGCCCTCGAAGCCGGTCGCCAGGCCGCCGAAGTCGACCGCGCCCTCGGCGCCGCCCGCGTCCTCCTGGCCGCCCTCCGCTCCGAATACCTCCGCCCCGCCCGACTCCGCGATCGCACCCTCCGCCACCGCACCGCCGAAATGGTCATCCACCTCGCCCAACGCGACGGCACGCCGCTTGACGACGCCCTCGTCGAAGTCGACCAGCTCGATCACGAATTTCTTTTCGGCTGCAACCTCTTCGCCTTCCAATCCTTCCCCACCCGCCGCGAAAATGCCGCCTATCTCGCCCGCTTCCACGATCTCTTCAACCTCGCCGTCGTCCCCACCTACTGGTCCCTCACCGAGCCGCACCAGGGCCGCCCCGACTATCTCCGCGACCCCGGCGGCCTGCCCGGCCCCGAGGCCATGATCAACTGGTGCGCCGACCAGCACATCAAAGTCCTCGCCGGACCCCTCCTCTCCAGCGCCGCCCAACCACCCTGGCTCCGCTCCCGGCCCCCCGCCGAGGCCCTCCAGCTCGCCGAAGCCCACGTCCGCGATCTCGTCCAGCGGTTCAAAGGCCGCGTCGCCTTCTGGAATGTCACCGACGGCGCCTGGCCCGTCGTCCTCTGCGGACAGGCCCGCCTCCCCGTCGCCGCCATATCTCCCTGGGTTCTCGCCGAAGACCCCGCCGCCGCCACGCTCCTGGCCGGCGCCGGCGCCAACGCCCCGGCCAACGCCGCCGACCCCAACCGCCGCGATCCCTCCGGCCCGGCCGGCCTGACCCTCGCCGCCTACCAATCCGCCGGACCCTGGCCCACCGAAGACCTCGACGCCCGACTCGCCCGGCTCGACGCCCTGCAGTTGCCACTCCACGTCAGCCAGGTCATGATCCCCGGACCCGCCCGCGACGAAGAACGCCAGGCCGACGCCGTCGAAGCCTTCTACCGCGCCGCCTTCTCCAACTCCAACGTCCGCTCCATCTCCTGGTGGGACCTTTCCGACCGCTTCGCCCTCGCCGGCGCCCCCGGCGGACTACTCCGCGCCGAACTCACCCCCAAGCCCGCCTACGACCGCCTCGTCCGACTCATCCACGCCCAGTGGTCCACCAACACTTTCGGCCGCTCCGACCCCGCCGGCGCCTTCGCTTTCCGCGGCTTCTTCGGCCGCTATCGCCTGCGCGTCACCGTCTTCGACGGCCTGGCCAACCGCACCGGACTCTGGGAACTCGACCTCCGCGCCGACGCCCCCCACGAAATCCGCCTCCTCTGGCCCCCCGAACCCTGAAGTTGTTTCTTCATCACCCCTCTCCCTTGACGGGAGAGCGACTGTGTTCGATTTCAAGCGTTTTGTGGTTGCCATTGTTGTCTGGTCCGTAAAAGAGCGTTGAGAATGACGAGCAGTTTACGCATGCAGGCGGTGAGGGCTACTTTCTTTTTCT
>CAIYVX010000026.1 GCA_903929765.1 uncultured Planctomycetia bacterium | reverse complement strand
GCAGGGGAACGGGCCGGCGTCGAAGGAGCGGATTGCGAAGTCGCCGCGGCATGGACAGTGGATTGAGGACATCAAGGTTGCGGGGGCGGACAAGCCTTTGCGGACGTGGGTGGTGTATCCGGAGCGGCCGGACAAGGCACCGGTGGTGCTGGTGATTATGGAGATTTATGGGATGACGGACTGGGTGCAGGCGCCGGCGGATCAGGTGGCGGCGGACGGTTTCATCGCGGTGGCACCGGATTTCATGTCGCTGAAGGCGGCGGGGACGGCGGTCAGCGCGTTGAAGACGGACGAGGTGGTGGCGGATTTGAACGCGGCGCGCGACTGGGGGCTGGCGCAGCCGTCGGCGAATGGGAAGTCGGCGAGCGTGGGTTTTTGCTGGGGCGGGAATCAGAGTTTTGCGTATGCGGTGGCGCAGGCGAAGCTGGACGCGGCGGTGACGTTTTATGGGCAGCCGCCGATGGTGGGCACGCCGTTGAAGCCGGATGAGGCGGCACTGGCGAAGATTGTGTGTCCGGTGCTGAGTTTTTACGGGGGGAACGATCAGCGGGTGACGGCGACGATGGCGCCGACGCAGGATGCGATGAAGAAGTTGAGCAAGGCGTTTGAGGTGAAGTAGGCGGGGGCGCGGCCAGGGCAAACGCATTTGACCGTCAAGCCGTCAAAACCCTTAGGAAATAGGCAAAACTCCAACTGCACATCTTGCGTTTCATCCGTAAGCTGCGTATTTTGCCGTCGGGATCCTGAAAGGCCCGCAGTTTGTTCAGCACCATCCGCCGCACCCGCGCGAAATTCTCCGGCCCGTTTTCCCGCCGGATGCGGCACCGGTCCTCGTTAAAAACCATGTCCAGCACCCAATGCACCTGGTTTTCGATGCCCCAGTGATGGCGGATCGCATCGGCCGTCCGCCGGGCGTCCAACGTGCGGTGGCTGGCGATGTAATAACGACGCTCGGTGCTGACCAGACCCCTGATTTCCCGGCGGCTTTCCACCACGGCCACCTGCCGGAGTTCCGGCCATTCCGCGGCCGCCTTGACCCATTGGAGTTCATTGCATACCCACACCTTGCGGGTCTCGATGCGGCCGTGATCGCCTTCGGTGGCCTCGTAGTAATCGTGCCGCAGCCCCTGGAAGTTCTCCAGGATCGCCTCGTCGAGCAGCGTCTTGACCTGGTCATGCAATGCCGACTGATTCCCCTTGAGCGCCAGCACATAGTGGCCCTTGGCCGCCACGATCTGGCGGGCGATCTCCTTCTGGCAGCCCATGGCGTCGATCGTGACGGTGGTCTGCCGCAGGTCGAGCAGCGCCAACAACTTGGGGAGCGCCACGATTTCATTTTCCTTGCTCTCCACCTTGAGCTGCCCGAGGATCAGCCGGTGGTCGGAGGCATAGGCGCTGACCAGGTGAATGGGCGTCCTATTCCAGCCTTCGGCAAAGCTCCCCCGCAGGGCCTTGCCGTCCAGGGCGAGGAACTGTCCCTGGCTGGAGGGCCGCAGGGCCTGGGTCCAGGCGACGAAGCAGCGTTCGAAGCCTTCCGGCGAGAGCCGGGCGAAGACGCGGCGGAACGTGTCGGCCGAGGGGGTGCCGTGCTGCGGCTGAACCATCAGCGGCTCGAGGTGTTCAAACAGGCCCTCGGCCCATTCGGCGATATCCTCCCAGCCCTCATTGCCGCACATCACCGCCGCGATGGCCAGCAGAATGAGATCGCAGAGCAGATAACGGCGGTTGGCCCGCCGCGGATCTTCCAGTTCGTCAAACACGCGCAGAAACTCCCCGGTCACTTGGGCATCCATGCCAAGCTCCTTTCTGAAAAAGTACCCGATCTTTCACGGGAACGCGCGTGTTGCCCGACAGATCCTCACGCTACCCCAACGGGCCCCCAAGCGCAAGTTCGCAGGCGCGAATATTCGATATCGACGTGGCTCTATATGCGGTTGCCCTGCCTAAACCCTGAACCCTTTTCTCAGTCGTTTGCATTACCCTCCCCCCCACCGTACAATGCGGTCTGGTTGGTCCTATCGTTCTGTGCAAAGTTCGCGTTGGCTCTGGTTTCCCGCCTTCTTTCTCAATCGTCCGACTGCCATTCTGGGCCGAGACCTCGGCCTCTTTCGCCAAGACCCGGAAAGTTAAAATCGGGTCGATGCCCATGTTCTGAAAAGGAAAATACATGGCCAAGAAACTCTACGTCGGGAATTTGAGTTATGACATGACCAGCGATGGCCTGAGAACCCTGTTCTCCGCCCATGGCGCGGTCGACAGCGCCGAGGTCATCATGGACCGCGAAACCGGCCGCTCGAAAGGCTTCGGCTTTGTCGAGATGAGCTCCGGTGACGAAGCCAACGCCGCCATTGCCG
>CAIYVX010000025.1 GCA_903929765.1 uncultured Planctomycetia bacterium | reverse complement strand
CGCCGATGCTCTTCATCGCGGCCAGTCGCTCTTCCTGGTCGCCGTCGGGGTACGGAATGAGGATCCTGGTTCCACAGGCGGGGCACTTTGCCTTTTTCCCCGCGAACCTGGCGCCGACGGAAATTCGCTTGCCGCATTTTCCGCAAACCACTCGGACCCGCTTGGACATGGACTGCCTGGCCATGTCGGCGAACCCTTCGCCTCCATCGTCAGGCGGCGGTGCGGCGCGGGACTTAGTTTCGGGCGGCCCGCCCGGCGCTTGGCCGGTGTCGGTGGGCAGGTCCATGGAGAACCCGCCGAAGAACGGCACCGAGATATTGTGTCCGCAATGGGGGCACGTACACGTTTCGCCGGCCAGGGCATCATCGACCTGAAGCGTCTGCCCGCATTGTCCGCAAAGTAACTGCATGTATTGATCTTATCCGACTAAAAGACCATCCGACTAATATCGTGGCACAGGCTTTCGAGCCTGTGCCTACACAGCTTGAAAAGCTGACACAGCTTGAAAAGCTGTGCCACGGCGCTGTGCCACGGCGTCTCTTCGCCGTTCAATCGTCAATCGTCAATCGTCAATCGTAAATCGTAAATCGTAAATCGTAAATTGTGCTACTCGCCTGTCGCGGGGCGATAGCGTTGGGCGATCGGCATTCGCCTGCCCGTGCCGAACGCTCGCGCGGTCACTTTGAGCACGGGGGCAGCCTGCTTTCGCTTGTACTCGCTGTAGTCTACCAGACGGACAACGTAGTTTACCACAGCGGGCTCGAAACCTTCCTCTATGATTTGCCGCGCGGTGCGGTCCCGCTCGACGTACCGCTCCAGGATGCGGTCCAGCAGGTCGTAAGGCGGCAGCTTGTCCTGGTCGAACTGGTTGGGCTTGAGTTCGGCGCTGGGCGGCTTATCGATGATGCTCTGCGGGATGCGTTCCCTGCCTGCGTCGATGTTGACCTGGCGGGCCAGGCGGAACACGTTCGTTTTGAACACGTCGCCGATGACCGCCAAGCCGCCGGACATGTCGCCGTACAGCGTGCAGTAGCCCGTGGAAAGCTCCGACTTGTTCCCGGTGGCCAGGGCCAGGTGCCCGAACGCGTTGCTCCAGGCCATGACGATGTTTCCGCGAATGCGGGCCTGGACGTTCTCGTCCGCGGTGGCCGCGTCGCCGCCCGCCAGCGCCCCCCGGAGCAGGCCGTCGTACGCGGAGTGAACCGGCTCGATGGGCAGGACCTGGTAATGGATGCCCAGGGTCTCGGCCAGACGCTGGGCGTCGGTGAGGCTGTGATCGCTGGAGTATCGGCTGGGCATGGCCAGCGCGTACACGTTCTCAGGCCCCAGCGCGTCGGCGGCCAGGGCGGCCACGATGGCCGAGTCGATCCCGCCCGAGAGCCCCAGCACCGCGCTCTTGAACCCGCACTTGGTCGCGTAGTCCCGCAGGCCCAGCTTCAACGCCTGCCATAGCCGCTCCATGCTGTTTTGCTGCGGTTCGCACCGGTTGACGTGTGTAGCATGGGCATCTTGCCCATGTCTTGCTGTTTCCGATGTAGCATGGGCATCCTGCCCATGTCTTGCTGTT
>CAIYVX010000024.1 GCA_903929765.1 uncultured Planctomycetia bacterium | reverse complement strand
CCGCCACACCCCACCCTCCGGGTGGCATGGTCCGGCGCAGACGGGCCATGAAAAATAAATCGCCCGACTCGGAGGCTGTTGTTTTTCTTTTGTTTTGGTGTTGCCGTTTCTTTTGAAGCCCCCAGCACTGCTGGGGGATGCTTTTGTTGGTGCTCGCCCGCCAAGACTCCTAAATGCTTGACAAATCTGAAAACGCCCTGTCCAATGACACTCCGAGTTTCCAGCCAATTGGCGGAGGTCGATGCAATGGATAGTCCGGGGCAAGGTTCCGAAAATGATGCGTTCGTTAAAGGCCCGACTGCACTGCCTGAGGCTGATAATCAAGTACAAGATCAACTCCACGCCGTTTGCCCGAATTGTGCCATGGTGTCGCGGTTTCGACCGGAGGACCTGGCGAAGGCGACCAACTGCCCAAACTGTGGCTACAACTTCAGGCTATCCCCGATATTGGAGTCATCGGGAAGTCTACTGGCGAAACAGCCCATTGCCTGCATCGTGATCGTCGATCGACAGCCCATGTGGATGCGGCCAGTCTCCGCAATTATTGGCCGTCTCTTTGCACCTCTATATGCGGTTCTCCTGGGATCGACGGCATTCTTCAAACCTGGTCCGAAACTCTCTGATCCCGAGGTGCAGGAAGTAGCGGCAGACTTTGGACGGGGTAGCCATGAGGACGTTCTTGAACTCCAATTGGGATCTTCGATGCCCTTAAGGAACCTCCGTCTCATTTGGAAGCGGAAAGGGATAGGCATCGTCGGGAAACTCCTTGGCTTCCTCCTGTGGCCGTTTATCGAAATGCTGAAGGCCTTGCACGGACACCAACAAATTGGCCGAAAGATTGCTGGGTTCGCGGGAACTCTGATAAGAAAGATCGACGGAGATTCGTGGTCATTCCACATTCATGGATCCCCCAATAAGTGTGCTATTTGGCAGAGATTATAACACCCGAGACTCCCCGGCGCGACCACGATTGGTCGATGGCCATGTTTGTGCTCTCCCAAGCACGCTGCCGCTGACCCTTCTTGCTCGCGCCGGGGTTTGTAGCCCTGCCCGTTGCCTTTCCCCTCCCCGCCGTTTATACTCTTCCTCATGAATCCGCTTCCCCAAACCGACCGCACCTTCGGACTCCGCGTCCTGCCCGGCGCCACCAACCTCGCCGCCCGCATCTCGCTCGACTTCGACCAGAAACTTTTTCGCCGCAACTATCGCCGCCCGGTCCTCGTCGCCGCCTCGCTCGCCTCCGACCAGGCCGACTGCCGGCGCTGGCTCGCCGCCGGGGCCGCCCGAGTCTTCGGCCACGATCTGGCCGCCCGCGTCCTCAACCGTGCCGCCGCCGAGGCCGCCGAACCGCTCTTTCTCCAGGCCGTCGTCCACGGCCCCGCCGACACCGCCCGCGACGACCTCTGCTGCGGCCTCGCCGACGCCTGTTTCGACGCCGACTGCGCCTTCTTCGACGACCCCGCCGGCGACCGCGCCGCCGCCGAACTTTCCGTCGCCCTGGCCGTCACCGCCGTCGTCGAACGTTCCCGCCTGATGGACCTCCGCCGCGCCGACCCCGGCGACGTGGTCCTCGCCGTCGCCGGCGACCGCCTCTGGCCCGACACGTTCGCCGCCGCCCGCAAAGCCCTGGCCACCTTCAAGCCCGGCCAACCGCTCCCCGGCCTCGACTTCGCGCCCGACCAGGCCCTCATCCAACCCGCGCCGCTCCTCTCGGTTCACATCCAGCACGTCCTGCGCCGCTACACCGTCAAGCACGTCGTCCACGCCATGACGCCCATCGAGGCCGACGGCCTTCAGCCCGCGCTCGACCGCCTTCTCGGCGGCAAGTTCGAACTGAAACCCGCCCGGACCCGCAAATGTTTCTCCCCGCTCCTCGAACTCATCGACGAGTGCGGTTCAATGCCCGAAACCGCCGACGAAGCCCATCGCCGCGGCATCGCCTTTCTCATGGTGGTCAGCCAACCGTTCGCCGCCGCCGTGGCCGCGCGGCTCCGCCGTCTCGGTTCGCCGGCCTGGCCCCTGGCCCGTCTTGGCCCGGCCGCCAGAGAGCCGTCGTATCGCCCGCCAACCTCGGAAACTGGCCTCCAAAGCCGAGCCGGAGGCTTCAACAACGACGGCCGGACCGGACAGTTCCCCGCTTCTGCGTCCGACGCCAGCGAACACCGTGGAAAAAAACGCCCCCCGCCCGGCCATTCGGACCCCGCCTCGTGAGGTAACCTCCCATGTGCGGTATCGCCGGTCTAATCCACTTCGACGGCTCGCCGGTTGACCCCGACTTGCTGCGCCGACTGGCCGCCGCCCTCGCCCCTCGCGGTCCCGACGAACAAACCTTCTGGATCGACCCCGACCGCCCCACCGTCGGCCTCGCCTTCGCCCGCCTCTCCATCCTCGACCGCCAGGGCGGCCGCCAGCCCATGGCCGATCCCGCCCGCCCCGGCCGCCGCGTCGTCTTTAATGGCGAAATCTACAACCATCGAGAATTGCGCCGCGACCTCCAATCGCGCGGCCACAAGTTCGCCTCCGACCACAGCGACACCGAAGTCCTCCTCCCGCTCTACGACGAGCGCGGCCCCGACCTCCTTCACGACCTGCGCGGCATGTTCGCCTTCGCCATTTACGACGGCCCCGCCGCCCGCCTTTTCCTGGCCCGCGACCGCCTCGGCCAGAAGCCCCTCTACTGGGCCGCCACTCCGCGACTCTTCGCCTTCGCCTCCGAACTCAAGGCCCTCCGCCTCGTCCCCGGCCTCGACCGCGAACTCGACCTCGCCGCCCTCGACCTTTACCTCCAACTCGGCTACATCCCCTCCCCCCGCACCATCTTTCGCGGCATCCAAAAACTTTCCCCCGCCTCGCGCCTCACCGTTCCGCTTCTTCACCCCTCCCCCTTGAGGGGGGAGGGTAGGGTGAGGGTGTCTTTGTTTCACCCCTCTCCCTCGGGAGAGGGTGGCCCGCAAGGGCCGGGTGAGGGGTTAACGCCAACAACCTCTCTCGCGCCAGAAACCTGGTGGTCCGTTCCACCTCCTTCCTCCGTCAATGCCCACCCCGCCGACCTTCCCGCCCTCCTCCTCGACTCCGTCTCTTCCCGCCTCGAAGCCGACGTCCCGCTCGGCTTCTTCCTCTCCGGCGGTCTCGATTCCTCCCTCGTCCTGGCCCTGGCCCGCCGCGCCGCCCCCGACCGCCAACTGCGAACCTTCTCCATGTCCTTCCCCGATTTGCCTGTGGCCCAGCCGCCCTCGGCTGGGAATTACGACGAATCCTCGAGCGCCGCCCTCATGGCCCGCCACGTCCGCGCCGACCACACCCGCCTCGAAATCGCCCCGGCCGCCCTCGCCGAACTCCTCCCCGCCCTGGTCGCCACCTTCGACGAACCCTTCGCCGACTCCTCCGCCATCCCCACCTGGCTCCTCTCCCAGGCCGTGCGCCGCCACGTCACCGTCGCACTTTCCGGCGACGGCGGCGACGAACTCTTCGCCGGCTACGACCGTTATCACGCGGTCCGACTCGCCGCCGCCCTCGACCGCGCGCCGCTCTTCCGCCTCGCGGCCTGGGCCGCAGGCCGCGGCCTGCCGCGCGGAACCGATCTCAAAAACTGGCGCTCCCGCCTGCGCCGCTTCACCGACGTCCTCGACCGGCCCCCGCTCCAGCGCTACGCCCGCTGGGTCTCCCCCTTCCACGAACCCGACCCCGCCGAACTTTACGGCCCCCTGCTCCGCTCTGTGACCGACCCCGACGCCGCCGTGGCCTACCTGGCCGAGCATTTATCCTCTGGCCCCGGCTCGCTCGAAGATACCGTCGCCGCCCTCGACGCCCGCACTTACCTCCCCGAAGACGTTCTGACCAAAGTTGACCGCGCCTCGATGGCCCACGGCCTGGAAGTCCGCTCCCCCCTGCTCGACCATCGCCTTTTCGAAGCCGTTTACCCCCTGAGCGCCGCCGAAAAGCTCGGCCCGCGCCGCCAGCCAAAATGGTTGTTGAGGAATCTCGCCCGCGACCTCCTCCCGCCCGAAATCCTCGCCCGCCCCAAAATGGGCTTCGGCGTCTCCATCTCCGCCTGGCTCGCCGGCCCCCAGTCCCCCTGGCTCCGCCGCCGCCTCTCCGACGGCCCCCTCGCCGCCTCCGGCCTCATCGCCCCCGACACCCTCACCCGCTACGTCGCCGCTCACATCGCCCGCCAAGCCGACCACGGCCCGCGGCTCTATTCGCTGCTTGTTCTGGATGAATTTTTGCGGAATAATGCTATTGCATTGCCCGCCGCAAATCGGTAAACTCCGGCAACTTAACTTTGTCCTAATTTGGGGCACAAATAAAACAGGGCAGGAGATCGTAAAAATGGCGAAACAAGAAGAACGTGGCGGGGGCGGCGAAAAGGCTCTGGACCGCGTGCTCGGACAGATCGAAAAGCAGTTCGGCAAAGGCTCCATCATGCACCTCGGCGACAGCCACTTCGTACCCATCGAGGGCACGCCCACCGGCAGCCTCAGCCTCGACATCGCCCTGGGCGGCTGCGGCATACCGCGCGGCCGCGTGGTCGAAGTTTTCGGCCCCGAATCCAGCGGCAAGACCACTCTGGCCCTCAGCATCATCGGCCAGGCCCAGCGCCGCGGCGGCATTGCCGCCTTCATCGACGCTGAGCACGCCCTCGACCCCGCCTGGTGCCGCAAGATCGGCGTCAACGTCGAGAACCTCCTCGTCTCCCAGCCCGACAGCGGCGAGCAGGCCCTGGAAATCTGCGAGATGCTCGTCCAGTCCAACGCCCTCGACGTGGTGGTCATCGATTCGGTGGCCGCCCTGGTCCCCCGGGCCGAGATCGAAGGCAGCATCGGCGACCAGTTCATGGGCCTCCAGGCCCGTCTGATGAGCCAGGCCATGCGCAAGCTCACCTCGCAGATCGCCCGCACCCGGACGACCGTGATATTCATCAATCAGATTCGCATGAAAATCGGTGTCATGTTCGGCAACCCAGAAACCACCCCCGGCGGCAACGCTCTGAAGTTCTATTCCTCGGTCCGCCTCGACGTGCGCCGCATCGGGGCCATCAAGGAAGGAGAAGTCGTCGTCGGCAGCCGGGTCCGGACCAAGGTCGTCAAGAACAAGGTCGCCCCGCCCTTCACCCAGGCCGAGTTCGACATCATGTTTGACGCCGGCATCAGTTTCGAAGGCGACGTGGTCGACATCGCCAGCGAACTGGGCATCATCCAGAAGAGCGGCGCCTGGTTCTCCTATGGCGACGTCCGCCTCGGCCAGGGTCGCGAGAACACCAAAATGTTCCTCCGCGAAAATCCCGACCTGCTGGAAGAGGTGGTCAAGGCCGTCCGGGCCAAAAAATTTGCTCCGGCCGTCCTGGCCCCCGGGGCCGATTCGCCGGCGACCGAGCCGGCCGCGGCCGAGGTTGAGGACGAGCCGGCCCCGGTCGAACCCGCCGGCAAAGGCAAGAAAAAATAGCCTCACTCTGGCGATATGACGACGTAGACCGTATATGTAAGGAGTCGGTCGGAGGGCGCGATCCTCCGGCGACTCCTTTTGCACCGTTGCGGTGTTATATGTAATGACGGTCTTCGTTCCTGTAGGGTGCGTGCTTGCACGCACCATTATGTAGGTTGGGCCCTGGCCCAACACAACAAAACGCCTTTTCCGCAAATGTTTTTTTGAGGAGAGTAAACCATGAAAACGCAAGTGACCACGAAAACCTGGCTGATCGCCACCGTTCTGGCCCTGCTCCTGGCCGCCCCGGCCGCCACTTGGGCCGCGCCGGACGTTTCCTCGGGCCTCGTCGATCTTCAAAAGCAGATCGAGACTGTGGCCGACACCGTCGGCAAGTCCGTGGTCAGCATCACCACCCTGGGCAAGGCCGAGGCCGAACCAGACACCGAAATTCCCTTTGAAATGCTGCCCAAAGAATGGCGCAAGTTCTTCCAGCAGCCCGACCAGGGCTCGCGGCCGCTTGCGCGCCCCGCCCCGCGCGGACTCGTGCCGCACGGCCTGGGCTCGGGCGTCATTATTTCCAAAGATGGCTACATCCTCACCAATCAGCACGTCATCGCCGGGGCCGAGCGGGTCGAAGTCACCACCGCCGACCGCCGCAAGTTCCGCGGCAAGGTCATCGGCTCCGATACGCGGAGCGACCTGGCCATCGTCAAGATCGACCAGACCAGCCTCTCGCCCGCCGTCCTGGACGGCGACCAGGCCGAGATCAAGCGCGGCCTCTTCGTCGTCGCCATCGGCAATCCCTTCGGCTTCGGCGCTGACGGCGAGGCCAGCGTCTCCTTCGGCATCGTCTCCGGCACCCATCGCAGCCTCCCGATGGACGCCGAAGAGAACCGCTATTACGGCAACCTGATCCAGACCGACGCCGCCATCAACCCCGGCAATTCCGGCGGCCCCCTCTGCGACCTCCAGGGCCGCGTCATCGGCATCAACGTCGCCATCGCCTCACGCACCGGCGGCAGCCAGGGCGTCGGCTTTGCCGTCCCCATCGACCCCGTGTCGCTGGCCATCATCGAGCAGCTCAAAAAGGGCGAGACCGTCGTTTACGGCTTCCTGGGCGTCAAGATCGGCAATCCCTCCGAGGCCGAGAGCAAGACCGCCGGGGCCGAGTCGGGTCTCGGCGCCTTCGTCAACGAAGTCGAACCCAAAAGTCCGGCCGAAAAGGCCGGCCTGCTCCCCGCCGACCTGATCACCGAAATTAACGGCAAAGCCCTCCAGACGGCCGACGATCTGGTCGTCATCGTCGGCCGCACGCCGCCCGGCCAGGAAGTGGTCCTGACCGTCTTCCGCAGCGGCAAAAAAATGGAGATCAAGGTCAAGGTCGCCAAACGCGACCTCGGCGAAACCGCCGCCACCGGCGGCTCGGGTGAAGAGTCGCCGACCGAGGGCGCATTCCCCTGGCGCGGCCTCAGCCTCCGCGATCTGACCGTCGCGGACCTGGAGTCGAAGAAATCGGAAGAGAGAGCTCTGGGCGTCTACGTCGAGCGGGTCGACGAAAAGAGCGGCGCCTTCGAGCGCGGCTTGCGGGCCGGCATGGTCATCAACCAGGTCGCCTCGACCAAGGTCAAGAACCTCGGCAAATTCAAGAAGGCCGTCGAAAAAATCAAGGGGCCGGTCTTCGTCAACGTGACCGGCGAAGGCCCGATCGTCGTGCCCGAGGCCGGCGAAAAGTAGACCCGCGCGGTCGGCTCTGAAACGTTGTTTTAAGAAAACCGCCGGACCCACCCGCCCGGCGGTTTTCTCTTGCGCCCGCGGACTCTTGCCAGACTCACGCTCGCCCTCTATGATAGCCTCCATATCCCGACGGGTGGCATGGCGGCCGCTGTTTGCCGCCATGTTTCGCCGGAGACCGCTCGAAATGAAGTTGTTCTTGCTTTTATTGTTGTTCCTGAAGTCTGGAGCCTGTGGCCTGAAGCCTGCTGTTCTTTTGTCGCTGTTCCTTAAGTCTTAGGCCTTAAGCCTTAAGCCCTTGGCCTTCAGCCTGCATCCATGGCATTGGAGTTACAATGAACATCGCCTATTTCGACGCCTTCTCCGGGGCCTCCGGCGACATGATCCTCGCCGCCCTGCTCGACGCCGGACTCGACCTCGCCGCCCTTCGCGCCGCCCTGGCCACCCTCCCCGTCGGCCATTATCAACTCGAAGTTTTCAAGGAATCCCGCCACGGTTTCGCCGCCACTCGCTTCCACGTCAAACTCGAACACGGTCACGATCATCATCACCGCACCTGGGCCGACATCCGCGCCATGATCCAGGCCGCCACTCTCCCCGGCGGCTCGAAGGACCGCGCCATCGCCATTTTCGCCCGCCTCGCCGAAGCCGAGGCCGCCGTCCACGGCTCTTCGCCCGACGCCGTCCATTTTCACGAAGTCGGCGCCGTCGATTCCATCGTTGACATCGTCGGCGCCGCCGTCGCGGTCGAGTTGCTGGGAATTGATCGCATCGAATGTTCCCCCCTCCCGCCCGGCTCCGGCACCGTCCAGTCCGCCCACGGCCTCCTCCCCGTCCCCGCCCCCGCCACCGCCGAACTCCTTAAGGGCGTCCCCGTCTGCTCCTCGACCGAAGATGGCGAACTGACCACCCCCACCGGCGCCGCCATCCTCACCACCCTGGCCGCCGCCTTCGGCCCACTGCCCGACATGACCGTCCGCGCCGTCGGCCTCGGCGCCGGCACGCGACCCGGCCGCACCATCCCGAATCTCCTCCGCGTCTTCCTCGGCGAATCCGCCGCCCCGCCCGCCGGCCAACCCGCCGACCTCGACTCCGATTCCGTCTGGACCGTCGAAACCAACCTCGACGACACCACCGCCGAAGTCGTCGCCGACGCCGGCCAACGCCTCCTCGCCGCCGGCGCCCTCGACGTCTTCACGACCCCCGTCACCATGAAAAAGGGCCGCTCCGGCCTCGTCCTCACCTGCCTCGTCCACGACGCCCAGCGCCAACTCATCGAAGAAATCATCTTCGACCACACCGGCACCTTCGGCCTGCGCCGCTGGCTCTGCTCCCGCTCCATGTTGCTCCGCCGCCACGAATCCGTAACCACGCCCTACGGCCCGATCCGCCTCAAACTCGGCCTGCGCGGCCAGAAGGTCGTCCGCGTCTCCCCCGAGTTCGAAGATTGCCGCCGCGCCGCCGAGTCCCACGCCGTCAGCGTTCAGGCCGTCATGCAGGAAGCCCTGCGTCTCCACGGAGGCGCCGCCAAATGACCGACCTTTTCGCCTCCGCCATCCTCCTGGCCGCCGACGCCGCGCCTTCGGCAACGCCGACTGAGGCCCTTAACTGGTTCGAGAAAAACCGCGAACCGTTGATCATCACCGCCGTCGCCGTCGTCCTGGCTTTCTACATCTCGACCCTTCTCGCCCGCAAACTCACGCGCCAGATCGCCGACGACGTGGCCCGCTACAAGGCCGCACGCACCATCGGCTACCTTGCTCAGTTCCTCGCCCTGGCCGTCATCGGGGCCACCTGGGCCAAAGAACTAAACGTCACCCTCTGGATCGGCCTCGCCGCCGCCGGCGTTACCCTCGCCCTTCAGACCGTCATCCTCGGTTTCGCCGGCTGGGTCCAGATCACCCTGCGCCGCCCCTACGACATCGGCGACCGCATCCAGATCGGCAAAGTCGTCGGCGACGTTCTCGACATCCGCCTCTTTCACACCTGCGTCCTGGAGGTCGGCAACTGGGTCGCCGCCGACCAGTCCACCGGACGCCTGGCCTTCATTCCCAACAGCTTCATCTTCACCGAGTCGGTCTTCAATTATACTCAAGGATTTTCATATATCTGGAACGAACTGCCGATTCACCTGGCCCCCGGCAGCGACTGGCGCCTGGCCCGCCAACTACTCCAGGACCTCGCCACCCGGGAAACGCACGACCTGGTGCCCAAAGCCCACGAGGAAATCAGCCGCGCCAAATCGCTCTACCCCATTCTCTACGAACACCTGACGCCGACCGTCTATCTCAGTCTCGAACCCACCGGCGTCCTGCTCACCCTCCGCTATCTGACCTCAGTCCGCGCCCGCCGCCAGACCGCCGCCGCCCTCACCGAACGGATTCTCGATGTCTTCGCCCGCGAACCGACCGTCAAAATGGCCTTCCCCGGCGCGATTCAGCCGGCCCCAACCGCCGTCGGCTCATCCCCGGCCCCCGGCCTCACGCCGACCTCCGGCGCCGCCGCCCCACCGCCGCCCCCGCCAATTGGCGCTCCGTCGCCCACCGCCGCCGACCGCGACAAAAAGGAAGGAGCCGGTGATGAATCTTAGCCTTCCCCTTCTCGCCGACGCCCCGCCCCAGAATGTCCTCTGGATCGTCGTCATTCTCGCCGTCGCCGCCGCCATCATGTGGTGGAGCCTCCGACGCATCAAACGCCAGAAAGAGGCCAACGACCGTTCCACCGAAGCCCTCCTCCGCGATTCCCCGCGCCGCCCGGCCTCCGTTGGCGACGCCGCCCACCGCCAATTGCAACAGAGCCTCACCGAACTCCTGCTCCAACTCGAAGAAATGTCCCGCGAAATCAACGGCCAGATCGACACCCGCCTGCGGGCCATGAACCTCCTGATCCAGGAAGCCGACCTCAAAATCCGCGAGTTGCAACGCCTCCAGGGCGACGCCGCCGCCCCCGCGCCGCGAATTCCCGCCCCCCGGCCCGAGCCGCGACCCCAATTCGCCAGCGAACGTTACGCCAAAGTTTACGCCCTGGCCGAAAAGGGCCTCACCGTCGTCGAAATCGCCCGTGAAATGAAACTCATGACCGGCGAGATCGAACTCATTCTCGCCTTGCGCCGCACCGCCCCCGACCTGCGCGGAGACCAGCCATGACCGGTTGGCTCCTCGTCGCCCTGGCCGCCGCCATCCTCCTCATCTGGACCGCCCGCCACTTCACCCTCAGCGCCGCCCAGCGCCGCCAGGAAATTCTCAGCCCCGCCTCCGCGCCGCCGGTCCTGCCCGATCCGCCCCGAGCCTCCATCATCGTCCCCGCCCGCAACGAGGCCGCCAACATCGCCGATTGTCTCGACTCCCTCACCCGCCAATCCTATCCCAACTTTGAAATCATCGTCGTCGACGACCGCTCCTCCGACTCCACCGCCGACCTCGTCCGCCGCGCCGCCGCCACCGACCCCCGCATCCGCCTCGTCCAGGTCGCCCAGCTCCCGCCCGGTTGGTTCGGCAAAGCCCACGCCCTCTGGACCGGCGCCCAGGCCGCCGCCGGCGACTGGCTCCTCTTCGTCGACGCCGATTGCCGCCAGGCCCCCCACAGCCTCAGCGCCGCCCTCGGCTACACCCTCGCCCGCTCCGGCGACCTCCTCAGCCTCTGGCCCCTTATCGACATGCATTCCTTTGGTGAAAATCTCATCCAGCCGCTCTGCGGCTCCATCCTGGCCCTCTATTTCCGACCCGCCTGGGTCAACGATCCGAAAAAAAAGGTCGCCTTCGCCAACGGCCAGTTCATCCTCATCCGCCGCTCCGTCTACCAGGCCGTCGGCGGACACCAGGCCCTCCGCGACGAACTGGTCGAAGACATCGCCCTCGCCCGCCTGGTCAAAGGGCGCGGCTACCGCCTCCTCAACGCCCTCGGACTCGACCTCTTCCGCACCCGCATGTACGACAGCCTCCCCGCCGCCTGGCGCGGCTGGACCAGAATCTTTTCCCAGGCCTTCCGCTATCCCTGGCTCCTGGCCGCCGTGTTCTTCGGCGTCCTCCTCTTCAGCGGCTCGCCCTTCCTCCTCCTGGTCTGGGGCGGCCTGGCCGCCCACGCCGCCGACTTCCACGATCCGCTCCGCAACACCCTCTTTGCCCTCGGCCTCGCCCAGGTCGTCATGATGATGTCCGTCCTCGTCCGCTACAGCCGCATGAGCCGCGCCGAGGCCCGCTACCTCCTTTTCTATCCGCTCTCGGTCCTCTTGGTCTCTGGAATTATTATCAATGCCCTGGCCTCCCGACTCGGTCTGGCCACCGTCACCTGGCGCGGCACCGCCTATCGCGGCCGCCAGCGCCTCTGATGGCCGTTTCTGTTCGTAGGGAAAGGGCTTTGCCCTGTCCGGTTGTTTCTGTTTCTGTTGTTGCTGTCCGCCCTGAAAGGGCGCGAGGAACATAGCCGGGGGTGAAACCCCCGGTATCGATCAAATATAATATATCTTTTTTTCTTCATAACCCCGAATGGGCGGAAGGAAAATTTCATGGCCGCCATCGAAGTCCTCCTCATCTCCCTCGTCCTCATCCTCGTCGCCTGCTCCCTCTTTACCAACGCCGTCGAGTGGCTCGGCCGCCGCCTCCGCGTCAACCAGGCCGTCGTCGGCTCCGTCTTCGCCGCCGTCGGCACCGCCATGCCCGAAACCGCTATCCCCATCGTCGCCATCCTCGTTTACGGCGACGCCCAGGCTGTCGACGTCGGCCTCGGCGCCGTCGCCGGCGCACCCTTCATGCTCGCCACTCTCGCCTTTTGCGTCACCGGCGCCGCCGTCCTCGCCTTCACCAAACTCGGGCGGCGCGAACTCGCCATGAACGCCGACCCGCGACTCGTCGTCCGCGACCTCGCCTGGTTCCTCGCTCTCTACGGCGCCGCCATCGCCGTTTCGTTTGTTCAGGATATGCCCTGGCTCCGCTACGCCGTCGCCGCCGGACTCGTCGTCGCTTACACTTTATACGTCTACCGAACCTTCGCCGGTCGGGATGCGGCCGGCCTTGAACAGACCTCCCTCGAAGACCTGACCTTCGCCCGCTACCTGCGCCGCCCCAACCGCGACCACAAGCCCGGCCACAAGCCCGACCCCGCACCCCTCGGACCGCCCGGCCTCCCGCTGATTCTCCTCCAACTCGCCGTCGCCCTGGCCGCCATCATCTTCGGCGCCCACCGTTTCGTCGGCGCCACCGAAGCCGTCGCCGCCTTCTACGGCATCGCCCCGCTCCTCCTCTCCATCATCATCATCCCGATCGCCACCGAGTTGCCCGAAAAGTTCAATTCCATCCTCTGGATCGCCCGCCGCAAGGACACCCTCGCCCTGGGCAATATCACCGGCGCCATGGTCTTCCAGACCTGCGTCCCCGTCGCCTTCGCCATCGCTTTCACCCCCTGGCACCTGACCGGCCTCACGCTAGCCTCGGCCCTCATCGCCCTCGGCACGGGCCTCGCCGGCCTCCTCTGGATCAAGATCGCCGGCCGCGTAAACCCGTACGCCCTCCTGGCCGCCGGACTCGGTTACGCCGCCTTCTTTGTCTACGTCTTCGTTGCTCGGACTTGAACTGTCGGGTGGCTGCTGCCGGGTGAGGGTACACCTGTTGCTCCCAAATCGCCGCGTGCTGCCGTTGCCGTTGCGGCTTCTGCTTTTTTACCCCTCCCCCTTGACGGGGGAGGGTGGCCGGAACGGCCGGGTGAGGGTGCACCTGTTGCTCCCAAATCGCCGCGTGCTGCCGTTGCCGTTCCTGTTGTTTCTGTTTCTAATTCTTCATTTTTAATTTTAAATTTTTAACTTCTTCCGCAGTGGCTCCCAATCCGTCCTGAACGCCTGCACCGGACAAATCCTCTCACACAAATAGCACCACATGCACTTATCATCGATCCGCGGATACGGCCCCATCGTGATCGCCCCCGTCGGACAATTCTTCCGGCACGTCCCGCACCGCGTGCAAAGTTTCTCGTCCGCCTCCAGCCGCGGAAATATCCGCTTCATCATCCCGCCCTGGCAGAGCATACTCCGAAAAAAATACGCCCCGCCCACAAACTGGTAGCGCGGCCGAGAAAAATTTCGATCCTCGCGGAACCGCCCAACCTCGCCGGACAGCCGCTCGCCGAATTCCGCGGCCAGGCGAAGTTCGTCCGCCTCCGGCCGACCCCATTCCCGGAAACTCTTGAAGTACATCGGGTAACTGTCGTACCCCAGGGCCGTAAAACTCTTTACCACCGTGTACCCGCGCCGCCCCAGTTGTTTCTGCATCCGCCGGAGCGTATTCACCGGATTGCCGCCATGCGTGATAAACGTGAAGGCCGCCTTCCCCCGCGCCGCCGGCAGCCGCGCCATCCAGTCCCGCACCACCGTCGGTTCCTTGTAATAAAACACCGGCGTCCCGATCCCCACCAGCTCCGCCTCCGCCATCATCTCCGGCCGCGCATCCGCCAGCGCCACCGTGCGGCACGCCACCCCCGCCGCCTCTAACCCCCGCCCAATCGCCGCGGCCACGCGTTCCGTGTTCCCCGTCTGCGAAAAATATACGATCAGAGCTTTCATTTCTTCCTCCGGGATGTCAACCCCTCTCCCTTGGGAGAGGGTGGCCCTTCAGGGCCGGGTGAGGGGTTGAGGCCCTGTGTGTCTGACTGAGCTTGTGCCACGGCGGGGCTTGCCCGCCGTGCGTTTGGACTTCCTCCGGGTGCCACACTTTGAAGACCCGACGAAGTCGGGACCAAAGTGTGTTCTTCTTTGTACTCGGTGGCCGCTATCGGTCACATACCTCCAGCACCCACGCCGTCAAATCCTCAAAAATCTCCCCCGGCTCTGCCTCGAATTCCAGCGTGTGCTGCGCCTCCGGATAAATCCGCACCGTCCGCTCCCGCGCCGCCACTCGCTCGAACCACCGCCGCGTCGCCTCATTATCAATAATCCGATCCCGCTCCGCCAGCGCCAGATACGTCGGCACGTGCAGCCACTCCGGCGTCGCCGCCATGAATTCATCCAGCCGCCGACTCTCCGCCAGAAACCGCGCCGTCGCCTGGTGCAGCGACAATTCGTCGCGCCGCAAAAAATCCAGCCACCGTGGAGTCGCCGTAAACAGCGCCGCCTCATCCAGCGGAATCGCAAACTCCCGCGCCCCGCCTCCTCCCGCCAGCGCCGCCGCGATTCGCAATTTCGTCACCAAACCCACGTCGCGCCGCGGGCAAATCCCCGGACACAGCAACGCCAACCCTGCATACCGCCCCCCGTGCATTCGCGCCGCCGCCGCCGCCACCTTCCCGCCCCAGCTTATCCCCACCAGCACCACCGGAATCTGCCGAAACGGATGTGCCACGGCGGGTCTTGTCCCGCCGTGGTCGTCACGGTTCGCCCCCCAATCCGCCAGCGCCGTCTCTTCCACCGCCACCAAATCGCCAACCAATTGTTCCCACGACGACGCATCGCCCCGCGCCGCCGCATTCATCCCGCTCCCCCGCCGATCCGGAAAATAAACCGCCAGCCCTGCCGCCGCCAGATGCCGCGACGAAGCCTCGTACCAGCCCCCGTGGCTCTGAATGCCGTGCAGGCCAATGACCAGGCCGTGCGGCCGGACGCCCCCCGTCGGCCCATATCGCCGGCAGGCTAACTCATACCCGTCATCGGCCCGCACCTGGATGATTTCCGCCAACGTTTCTCCTGCGTTGCTCATACCGGCCAACCATAAGCCCCGCCGGTCAGAATGTCAATTGTTGTTTCACCACTCTCCTTGTTTCACCCCTCTCTCTCGACGGGTGAGGGTCGGGTGAGGGTGTTGCTGCTTCTTCTGTTTCTTCACCCCTCTCCCTTGAGGGGAGAGGGTAGGGTGAGGGTGTTGCTGTTTCTTTGTTTCTTCACCCCTCTCCCTTGAAGGGAGAGGGTGGCCCTTCAGGGCCGGGTGAGGGTGCACCTGTTTCGCCAATCTCGCCTTGTGCTCTTGCCGTTTCTTCTTCACCCGGAATTCGCCATTGACTCCGCCTTCGCGCCGTACGGCAATCAGGTTATGATATTGCTATGGGCCAGGAAATCGAAGCCAAAGTCCGCATCTCCGACGTCGCCGCCGTTGAGCGGGCCATCGCCGACCTGGGCGCCGACTACGGCGGCGCCTGGGTCGAGATCGACGCCTTCTTCGACCATCCCGACCGCCGCCTCTTCGAGGGCGACTCGGCCTTGCGACTCCGCGTCTCCCAGCCCCTCGACGAAACCGCCCGCCGCCTCCAGCGCGCCGTCCTGCTCACCTACAAAGGGCCGCGCGAACCAGGCCGACTCAAGGTCCGACCCGAGCACCAGGTCGACATTCCCGACCCCGCCGCCATGCGCGAAATTCTTCGCGGCCTCAACTACTCCGAGGCCTTCAGCTACGAAAAACGCCGCCGCCGTTGGCGCTTCCAGGGCGCCGAAATCACCATCGACGAGTTGCCGCTCCTGGGTTTTTTTGTCGAGGTCGAAGCTCCCAACGAAGCCCAGGTCGACCAGCTCCTCGCCCGCCTCGGACTCGCCGCCTCCGACGTCCTCACCACCAGTTACGTCCGCCTGCTCCGCGATCGCCTCGGCGAAAGTTCCGACAAGGCCCTCCGCTTCGCCGACTAACCCGAATTATGGTTTTTGTTGTGGTTCGTAGGGGCAGAGCTTGTCTCTGCCCTGCTGCTATTTTTCTTTTAAAGCCCCCAGCATTGCTGGGGGACGCTGTTTCTGTATGTTTTTTCTTCTGTTGTAACTTTTTACTTTTACCTTTTTACCTTTTACTTTTTACTTAGCTTTTCTCCGTTCCCCCCTCCTTCGGCGTCTCCGGCTCCTCGATGCTTTCCCCCCAGGCCGCCTCCAGAAAGCGCCGCAGGTAACCTTTCTGGCAGAACGTCAGAATCGCCTCGCGCGTCGTCTCGTGGCTCATGCCCCAGATGCTCGCCCGCAGATCCTCGAAGCTCATGTCCGCCTGGATGACGAACACGTTGTCCACCGCCAGGGCCATCGGCAGCCGGTGCCAGAAGTGCTGGCTCAAGGCGTTCACCGGCGGGCCTCCGATGCTGATCGTCGCGCACTCCTGAACTTCTTTGGTGTTCATGTACCAATGATCGCTCACCACCAGGCCGCACCGCGTCGGATCTTCTCCGCCATACCTGTCGATATGTGTTTTTAGAAAGTAAGCCAGCGGCCGGTCCTTCTGCTCCGCCGTCAGATTGCTCCCCGTAACGATGAATATGACGTTGCCCAGAGCGTCGTCCATGCTCGAATTATTACCGCCCCCGCGCGCAAAAACAAGACTCGCCGTTGTTTCTGTCGTTGCTTCTTCACCACTCTCCCTTGGGAGAGGGTGGCCCTTTAGGGCCGGGTGAGGGGTTAGGTCTGGCCCGCCCACAAATCAATAACTCAATTCCGCACCCTTTTCTCCCACCTGGAATCCGTCCTTCATGATTGGATATTGGGTGTTGATTATTGGATATTCGCCGTTTCCGCCGCTTCACCACCCCCAAAATTCCTACCGTCCCCCGCGACGCCGACGCTCCTCAACTTCCTCCGGCGCCGGCCGACGAACATAAAGCGGTTCCAGCAACTCCCCCGCCACATATTCCCCTCTCAGGTGCGCCGCCCAGGCCAACCCCGCCAGCCGCCCCGCCGTCGGACGCCACAGCGCCGCCTCGCCCTGCCGTCGCCCGGCAAAAATTTTCTCGTTTACCCCCAGCCCGTCGCCCAGCAGGAATGTTTCCCGACCCAAATCCGCCGCCGCCTCTTCCGCCGGCCCGACGCGCTCCGCCGCAACGCCCACCAACTCGCCCCCGGCCCGCCGCTCGTACCGGGCCCAATACACTCCCCCGCGCTGCGCGTCGGTTACCACCCCCACGTCCTTCTCCGCCGCCGGCGCCGCCTCGGCGATTAGCCGCAGGGTCGGCACCGCCACGATCTTCGCCCCCGTCTGCCAGGCCAGCACGCGCACGAACATCACCGCGATCCGCAGCCCCGTGAAACTCCCCGGCCCGCTGCCCAGGGCCACCAGCCCCAGCGCCGTCGGCGGCGACCACCCCGCCTCCTTCATCGCCGCCCCAATCGACCCGACCAGATCACGCCCCTGCCGCAAACCCGACGCCGACAGGTCGCGCTCCAGCACGACCGCCCCATCCTCCGCCAGGGCCAGCGATCCCGTTTTTTCCGAAGTTTCCAGTGCCAGCATTCGAATCGCCGTGTTCTCCCAAAAATAACTCCAGCGCCGCCGAAAAATTCTTCCGGCGGCGCTGGTTTTTCTTGCCGTTTGTGGTTTTTCTTGCCGTTTGTAGGGACAGGGCTCTGCCCTGTCCGGCTGTTGTTGCCGTTGCTGTTCCTTCTTCTTTTTCTTCTGCTGCGCCTGAGGTCTGAAGCCTGTGGTCTGAAGCCTGCCGTTCTACAGCGCATCCTTCAGCGCCTTAGCCGCCTTGAACCCTACCGTCTTCGACTCCGCTATCTGGATCGCCGACTTCGTCGCCGGGTTGATCCCCTGCCGGGCCTTGCGAATCTTCAACTCGAAGTTCCCGAACCCGCTCAGCATCACCTTTTCGTTCTTCTTCACCGTCTCGGTCAGGCAGGCCAGCGTTTCGTCCAGCCGCCGGCCCGCTGCCGCCTTCGACTCGCCCAGCCGGCCCGCCAGCAACTCGATAAATTCACTCTTGTTCACGTCTTACCCCTCGGCTGTTTGTCGGGTGGGTGCTTGCACCCACCATGTTTCCTAGTGCTTCTTGCCGCAGCCGCACCCGCCGCACCCGCCGCTCGCGCCCGCCGCGTAAATCACCTTCATCTCCGCCAGCGACAGCGGCTGGTAATCTCCCGCGTGACCCGCCGTCCCGAACTCGACCATCCGCTCCGCGATCAGCTTCGTCAGCGCCTCCCGGGCCGGTCCCAGATATTTCCGCGGATCGAACTCCTTCGGCTTCTCGAAGAACACCTTCCGGATCGCCGCCGTAATCACCAGCCGCCCGTCCGTATCCACGTTGATCTTGTTGATCCCCAGCCCGACGGCCTCCTGAATCGCCTTCACCGGCACGCCCATCGTCTTTTCCAGCTTGCCGCCATACTTATTCACCTCGTCCACCAGCGCCGCCGGAACACTCGACGAGCCGTGCATCACCAGCCGCACGTTCGGCACGCGCTGGTGAATTTCCTTCACCAGGTCCATGGCCAGTTTCGGCTCCGCCTTGAACTTGTAAGCCCCGTGGCTCGTCCCGATGGCGATGGCCAGGGCATCCACACCCGTCCGCCGACAGAATTCCTCGCACTGCTCCGGGTCCGTCAGGTGCACCGCCTCCGCGTGCGTGTCGTCCTCGATGCCGCCCAGCGTGCCCAGTTCGCCCTCGACCGAAACGCCGAAGCCGTGGGCATAATCGACCACTTCTTTGGTCACCCGAATGTTGTCCTCGAACGTGCGGGCCGGATGGGCGCCGCCGGCCGTCTTCGTGTCATAGTCCAGCGACCCGTCGATCATCACGCTCGAAAAGCCCAGCGCGATCGCCGCCTTCACCGTCTTCAGGTTCGGACCGTGATCCAGGTGCATGGCCACGGGAATCTCCGGGTTCTCTTCCGCCGCCGCTTCCATCAGCTTCTTCAGATAAATCATGTTCGAATATTCCAGCGCCCCGTGGCTGGCCTGGATGATCACCGGGCTTTTGGTCTCCTTGGCCGCCTTCATAATGGCCTGGATCTGCTCCATGTTATTGACGTTGTACGCGCCCACACCGTACTTCTTCTTCGCAGCCTCATCGAGAATCTGACGCATTGGGGTAAGCGGCATTGCATCCTTCCTTTCTTTTTCTGTTGTTGCTGTTTGTAGGGGCGACCCATGGGTCGCCCGTGTTGTTGCCGTTTCTTTTTCTCTTGAAGCCCCCAGCACTGCTGGGGGACGCTGTTTCTTCTTTTGTTGCCGTTCGTCGGGACAGGGCTTGCCCTGCCCGGTCTTTGCTAAGCCGCATACTATAGCGGCATTCGCTCGGTCCTTCAAGTGTTGCCGTTTCTTAAGTCTTAAGCCTCAAGCCTTAAGCCTGCTGTTCTTACCCCTCATCCGTCCGAAACGGCGACGCCGGCAACCCTTCCTTGTTATAGAGGTTACAATCCGACACCGCCGCCCAACCATAACGCACCGCCACCGGCGCCGCCACTTTGTCGCTCGTCACCACCACGTCCGTCCCCTCGATCTTCGCCTCGGCCCAGACGAACTTCTTGTCCGCTCCGGCCACGGCGAAACCTTTGAGCGTCTCCCCCTTGGCCTCCAGTCCGCTCCCGACGTACTTGAACTTCAGCCGCACCTTGTTGCCTTCCACGGCAAACGACTGGTAAATCGGCCCGCTGAACACGATCTTCTTATCATACGCTATCGCCAGCGCCGCCAAAGCCAGCCGGTCGCCCACCTCTTTTTTCCGCACCGGATGGATATCGACCGGGTCGCCCAGGTCCATCGTCACCGCCAGGCCCACCTTCGGCAGGCTCGTGGCCTGCAACTCGCCCTCACGCACCACCATCCAGCCCCCCGACTCGTCCGGCTCGTTCGTCACCTTGCCGAAGCTCGTCAACTGCACCACCAGGAACGGAAAATCCCCCTCCCCCCACACCTGGCGATAGCTTTCTATCAGCTTCGTCAACAGCTTCCCGTACAACTTATTACCGTCATGGCTCTCGCCCTGGTACCACAGCGCCCCCGCAATCTTGTACGGCGTTATCGGGGTCACCTCGCCGTTGTACAACAACCCCGGCATATGCGTTGCCCCGTTCCAGGGTTTCCTGGGTTCCGCCGCCACGGGCTGGCCCGCCGCCTGAGCCGAGGCCGCCTGTTCTTTCCACTTGGCCAGGGCCACCTTGTAGTCCGCCTCCGATTTTTCGATCCCCGCACGAGTCTTCGCTTGACGCTCCAGCACCACCTTGTTGAACTCGGGATCACCCATCATGATGCTGCGCTCCAGCCACGACTCGATCGGCGTGCCGCCCACGGCGTTGTTAATCAGCCCCACCGGCGCCTTCAGTTCCTGATGAATCGCTTTCCCGAAAAAGTAACCCACCGCCGTAAACTTCCCGGCCGTCGCCGGCGAACAGACCACCCATTGGCCCGAGCAACTGAACTGCGGCCCAATCATGGGCGCTACCGCAATGGCGAACTGCCGAATCTCAGGATAGTTCGCCGTCGCCGCCTCTTCCTTCCCGCCGGCGGCGGCGTTGCCCCAGACCGCCGGATTCGCCAGAGGAAACTGCATGTTCGACTGCCCGGCGCACAGCCACACCTCGCCCACCAGAACGTTCTTGATCACGATCGTGTTCGACCCCGCCACCTCCACCTCATACGGCCCGCCCGACGACGGAGGCTTGATCTCCACCTTCCACCGGCCGTCCTTGTCGGTCGTCGTCGTCGCCGTCTCGGCGGCAAACTTCACCGTCACCGTCTCACCTGGCGTCGCCAGGCCCCAGAACGCCGCTGTTTTGCCCTGCTGCACCACCATGTTGTCGCTCAGAATCGACGGCAGCTTAACCTCCGCCTGCGCCGCCGAAGCCGCCAGCAGTGCCAGCATCATTGACGCCACAACCAATCTCGTTCGCATTCACTCGCTCCTTTTATAATTAATTACCGCTTCACTCCGGCGGCATTGTACACCATGTCGCCCGCCTTTTGAACCGCCGTTTTTGTCCGCCACGGACCTTCCGCCCGACCATGCTAACCGGATTTTAATTGAACAAAACGCCTCAATTTGGCAAACTAGCTGTCTTCGCACTGCCAACGGGAGCAATATGATCAGTAAACCTTCCAATTCCGCCCACCGGCCCGTCCCCTCGGCCGACCTGGCCCAGGTCTGGATCGACTTCGACGGCACTATCTCTTCCCAGGACGTCCTCGACGAACTCATCTCCCGCTACGCCCGCGACGACTCCTGGAAACTCCTCGAGCGCCGCTGGCAGAACGGCGAAATCGGCTCCCGCGCCTGCCTCGCCGGGCAATTCGACCTCGTCCGCATCGCTCCGCCCGAACTCGACGCCATGCTTAACCGCATCACCCTCGACCCCGGCGCCGTCGCCCTCTTCCGCCTCCTCGACCTCCGTCGCGTCCCCATCGTCATTCTCAGCGACTGCGTCGATTTCTTCATCCGCCGCATCCTGCGACGCTACGGTTTCGCCCACCTCGAAGTCCGCTCCAACACCGCCGTTTTCGCCGACGGCGGACTGAAGCTTTATTGTCCCCACGAGAGCCGCTCCTGCACCTTCGGCGCCGCCCATTGCAAGTGCGAATCCATGGACGCCCTCGGCCAGCCCGGTCGCCGCTCCATCTATGTCGGCGACGGCCGCAGCGACCTTTGTGCCTCGCGCAAAGCCGACCTCGTCTTCGCCAAGTCCGTCCTCACCCGCCTGCTCGACGCCGAAAATATCCCCTACCGCTCCTATTCCACCCTGCTCGACGTCGCCGCCACCCTCTCCGCCGCCTGGCAGGCCGACTCCGCCATTGCCGTTGCCGTTTCACCCCTCTCCCTTGACCGGAGAGAGTAGGGTAAGTGAGTTGTTGTTTTTTCTTTTGAAGCCCCCAGCACCGCTGGGGGATGCTGTTTCTTCTTCTTCTTTTATCTTTTAATTTTTCATTTTTAATTTCTAATTTTTAATTATTCCCATGCCCACCCCCGCCCCATCCTCTTCCGCCCTCGCCCGCGCCGCCGCCCGCCCTCGCGACGAAATGATCGCCCTCCTCCAGCAATCCATCCGCCTCCCCAGCCCTTCCGGCCAGGAAGCCGCCTTCACCAACTTTATCGCCGCTTGGGCCGCCCGCCACGGCTTCCAGACCGATCTCTGGGAAACCGCCGAAGCCGCCGTCGCCCCCTATCCTCAGGGCCAGGCCCGCCACCTGCCCCTCGCCGGCCGCCCCACCCTGGTCGTCAAACTTCCCGGGCGCGGCCAGGCCGAACCCCTCATCCTCAACGCCCACGCCGACGTCGTCACCGGCGAAGCCCAGGACAATCTCTGGTCCGGCGAACTCCGGGACCATCTCCTCCACGGCCGCGGCGCCGTCGATGACAAAGGCCCGCTCGTCGGCGCACTTTGGGCCATGCTCGTCCTCAAGGAACTCGTCCCCGTCGGCCTACCCGGCGACCTCCTCCTCGAACTCGTCCCCGGAGAGGAAGACGCCGTCGGACTGGGCACCCTGACCAGCCTCCTGCGCGGTTATCGCGGCCGCGGCGTCATCATTCTTGAGCCTACCTCCAACATTCCGCGCTGCGCCTCGCGCCCCGGACTACGCTTTGAAGTAATTTGTCATGGCGTTGCCGTCCACGGCTCGGTAAAATGGTTAGGCCGCGACGCCCTTGCTTCCTTGCGGCGAGTCCTCGACGCTCTGACCGCGCTCGAAACCCGCTGGAACAACAGCGCCGCCGATCCGCTTTTTGCCGCCTGCCCCATCGCCCGGCCCGTAACCGTGGACCGCGTCGAGGCCGGCCGGTGGCAGGGCATGGTTTGCTCAAGGGCGCTCGGCGCCGGCTATTTCGAACTGCTCCCGGCGGACGACCTCGCCCTGTGGCGGGAAAAGTTTGCGATGGAACTCCGGGCCGCCGTGCCCGACGACGCGCTCGACATAACTTTCACCGAGCAGTACGACGGTCACCGCACCGCGCCGGACGACCCGCTCTGCACCGCTGCCCGCGAGGCCGTCGTGGCCCTCGGCGGATCGAACGCCTGGACCGGCTGGTCGGCTTTCAACTCCGGTTGCGAAGCCGGACTTCGCTTCCAGGCCCACGCTTCCCCGACCCTGGTCTGGGGACCCGGCGGCTTGGAACAGGCTCATGCGGCCGGCGAATTCATCGACGTCCGCGACGTCGAAGCCTTCGCCCGGATGCTGGCTTTAACAGCCATCCGCTATTTCGACCTGTAGGGTGGCTGCTTGCAGCCACGCGGTTCTGCAAAATAAGGTAGGATTTGTCATGACGCTCCAATCCGAAAAACTTCCCCAACTCGGCCTCGCCGCCAACGCCACCCTGAAAGCCTCCGACGCCCTTTTCCAGCGCGCCCGCCAATTTCTCGCCGGCGGCATCGCCAGTTCCGCCCGCTCCATCGTCACCGGACCCGCCAAACACCCCCTTTACATCACCCGCGGGCGCGGCTCTCGCATCTGGGACGCCGACGGTCACCAATTTGTCGACTATCTCCTCAGCTACGGCTCCGTCATCCTCGGCCACGCCGACCCCGCCCTCGGACAGGTCATCAAATCCCAGTTCGACCAGGGCACCATGTACGGCACCTGCAACACCGTCGAAATCGAACTCGCCGAACAAATCTGCCGCATGGTCAAGTCCGCCGAACTCGTCCGCTTCGCCAACTCCGGCTCCGAGGCCATCTCCGGCGCCGTCCGCGCCGCCCGCGGCTTCACCGGAAAATCAAAAATCCTCAAATTCGAGGGCCACTATCAC
The DNA here is from genome assembly GCA_903929765.1 of uncultured Planctomycetia bacterium. GTDB lineage: Bacteria > Planctomycetota > Phycisphaerae > FEN-1346 > JAACEH01 > CAIYVX01. The sequence goes on along the minus strand of CAIYVX010000024.1, from coordinate 44,750 downwards.
GGCTGGGCCGATGTCCTGGCCATCTCCAATCGACCTTCCCCAGACGAAGCCGGCCCGCTCGAAGCCCCCCACAGCATTCCCCACAGCCCCGGCCTGCCCCAGGGCGTCGTCAACGACGTCGTCATCTGTCCCTGGAACGAACCTGACATTCTCAAAGCCATCCTCGACCAACACGACGGCCAGTTCGCCGCTGTCATCGCCGAACCCATCGTCGCCAACAACGCCTGCATCATGCCCCGCCCCGGCTACCTCGAATTCCTCCGCCAGCAGTGCACGCGACGCGGCATCGTCCTCATCTTCGACGAAATCGTCACCGGCTTCCGCACCGCTCCCGGCGGCGCCCAGCAGCTTTTCGGCGTCGATGCCGACCTCTCCGTCTTCTCCAAGGCCCTCGGCGGCGGCCTGCCCATCTCCGCCTTCGCCGGTAAACGAAACATCATGGACCTGATCGGCGCCAACCGCGTCAAACACGGCGGCACCTATAACGGCAACCCGCTCTGCGCCGCCGCAGCTCTCCACACCCTCCACACCCTCGCCGCCCCCGCCGTCCTGGACCGCATCCGCCGCGCCGGCGAGGCCGTCTCCGAAGCCATCCGCCGCGCCGCCCGCGATTGCCGCGTCCCCGTCGTCGTCCAGGGCCTCGGCTCCATGTTCCAGGTCCTCTTCACCGACCGCGCGCCCGTCCATTACCGCGACCTCAAACTCGCCGACGCCAAACGCTATGCCGCCTTCCGTTACGCCTTGCTCCAGCGCGGCGTCCATTGCAACGAAACCCCCTTCGCCTGCTGGTTCGTCTCCGCCGCCCACGGACCCGAAGATGTCGATCTCACCGTCGCCGCCGTCGCCGCCGCCATGAAGTCCATCGCCGGCTGACGTTGTTATGTAGTGCTTATGTAGGGTGCGTGCTTGCACGCACCATCATGTAGGTCGGGCCCTGGCCCGACATGATATAATGCCTTTTTCCGATTGCTGTTTCCCGGAGCCACCGAACCATTATGCCCTTCAGACTCATCGAAAAATTCATCGAAACCCTCTCCCCTGCCACCATGGCCAGGCTCGCCCGCCGCACCCCGCCCAGCGTGATACGCCGCATGGCCGCCAAGCATTTCCGCCAGACCGTCCGCTGGGCCGCCGCCCGCTCGCCCTTCTACCAGAGGGCCTTCGCCGCTCGCGGACTCGACCCCGCCAAAATCCGCACTCCCGCCGACCTCGGCGACTTCTACACCACCCCGGACGACCTCGTCGCCAACGCCGAAGACTTCATCTGCGCCCCGCCCTCCATCGTCTTCGAATCTTCCGGCACCACCGGTCGCAACAAACGCGTCTACTACAGCAACGACGAACTCCACAGCATCGGCGTCTCCTCCGCCGTCGGTCTGGCCATGTTGGGCATCACCGCCGAGGATCGCATCGCCAACGCCTTCGATTTCAACATCTGGATTCCCGGCATGGTCGCCCACTACGGCTGCATGGCCACCGGCGCCTTTTCCCTCGCCTTCGGCAAGGTCGACCCCATCGAAGTCTACCGCCGACTCGAACAATACAAATTCACCGTCATCCTCGGCGAACCCACCTGGCTCATTCGCCTCACCGAACTCGCCGAGCAGCACGGCGCCCGGCCCCTCCGCTTCCTCGTCGGCAGTGCTGAAGAAATGCCCCCTGACGCCGTCCGCTGGATGGAAAACGTCTGGAAACCCGCCCGCGTCGTCATGTCCTACGGCTCCGTCGAAATCGGCGGCGCCATCGGCTTCCAGCCCTGTCTCCAGATCGACGGCTATCACATGGACAATGTCGATTACCTCACCGAAATCCTCGAACCCGACGCCGACGGCTACGGCGAAATCGTCTTCACCACCCTCGGTCGCCGCGTCATGCCCCTCCTCCGCTACCGCACCCGCGATGTCGCCCGACTCATCTCCGAACCCTGCCCCTGCGGCTCAAACTTCCCCTGCATGAGCAAAATCCGCGGCCGCCGCGACGAACTCATCGTCGCCTCCGGCGGAAACCTCTACCCCCTCATGTTCCAGAACATCCTCGAACCACTCCCCGAACTCACCCACGACTGGCAGGTCGTCTTCAAACTCGAAGGCGTCCGCGAAATCATGGAAATCCACGTCGAATCCACCAACGGCGCCACCGCCGATGCCCTCGACCCACGCCTCCGCTCCCAGATCACCGACCAGTACCCCGACCTCATGAAAAACCTCGCCCTCGGCATCTTCCAGATGCGCCTCTTCGTCCACCGACCCGGAGAACTTCGCGTCGGCCGCAAGCTCAAACGCCTCGTCGACCTCCGCTTCGCCCACGCCGACCGCGCCGCCCTCGCCCCCGGCCTCTCCGACATCCGCTCTTAGCCATGTAGGGTGCGTGCTTGCACGCACCAACAATTAACTGCCGTTTTCCGCCTGCTGTTCCTTTAGCCTTTAGCCTTTAGCCTTTAGCCTTAAGCCTTTAGCCTTTAGCCTTTAGCCTTTAGCCTTTAGCCTTTAGCCTTAAGCCTTTAGCCCGCTTCCCCTTGCACCTTCCGCCTTTCTTGCTACATTGTTCCCACCCAATAATAAGGAGTCTCGCTTATGCCCACCTTCATCCTCGAAAATGACCTCCTCCGCGCCGAATTCGATCCCAAGTCCGGCGCCCTCGTCGCCCTCACCAGCCGCGCCTCCGGCTGGCCCATTCACCGCCGGCCCGAACTCGGCCGCTCCTTCCGCCTCCTCGTCCCCCTCCCCGACCGCCGCAACAACCCCGTTTATGGCGAAAAACAGGCTCCCCCGCGCGCCGACTACGACCCCGCCGCCCAACGCCTCACCTTCACCTGGGACGGCCTGGTCAGCGAACATGGCGGCAAGCTCGACCTCGCCTTCTCCCAAACCATCACCCTCACTCCCGAAGGTCTCGCCTTCACCGCCGAACTGACCAACCGCTCGCCGCACGTCGTCGAAGCCGTCGGCCTGGCCTGCCTCGGGGACCTCTCCCTCCCCCCCGGTTCCGACCATCTCGACCGCCTCACCCCCGGCTACTGCGGCGCCGATCGCGCCTCGATCTTCCCCAAGTTCGCCTCCAGCGGCGGCTACTTCGGCTTCGACCATCCGATTCAGTTGGTCGCCGCGCCCGTCCTCCTCGACTCCGGCCGAGAGGGGCTTTATGTCGGCTGCCACGACACCTCCCTCCGCCACCTGGCCCTCCCCACCTTCGAACTCAAGCCCGGCTGGGACCAGCCGGACTCCATTCCGTATGGTACAGGCGCGGTGCCCAAGACCGAGGCCATCTCCGGTCATCCCGTCCACGTCGAGTTCTACGTCACCTATTTCCCCTATGTCAACCCCGGCGAAAGCATGACTCTGGCCCCGCTCGTCCTCGCCCCCTACGTCGGCTCCTGGCACAAAGGCGCCGACTTCTACCGCCGCTGGAAAAAATCCTGGTACACCGCGCCCCGCGCCCCGCAGTGGGCCCGCGCTGTCCACGCCTGGCACCAGATTCACATCAACTCGCCCGAGGACGAACTCCGCTGCCGCTACTCCGACCTCGTCAAATACGGCCAGGACTGCGCCCGCCACGGCATCGAGGCCATCCAACTCGTCGGCTGGAACAACGGCGGACAGGATCGCGGCAATCCCTCCCACGACACCGATCCGCGACTCGGCACGCCCGAAGAACTCAAGACCGCCATCGCCGCCATCCAAAAGCTCGGCGTCAAAATGATCCTCTTCAATAAGTACACCTGGGCCGACCGCTCCCTGCCCTGGTTCCGCGAAGAACTCCACAAATACGCCACCAAGGATCCCTACGGCGATTATCACGTCTACGGCGGCTATATGTACCAGACCCCCACCCAACTGGCCGACCTCAACACGCGCCGCCTCATCCCCATGTGCCACCTTGCCGCCGAGTGGCGCCAGATCGCCTGCCGCGAGTTCAAAAAGTCCATCGCCCTCGGCGCCGACGGCATGCTCTACGACGAAAGCCAGCATCACAGCCCGGCCCGGCTCTGTTTCGACCCCACCCACGGCCACCACGTCCCCGCTCACGTCTACGCCGGCGACGCCACTTTGGCCGAGGACTTCCGCCGCCTCACCGACGCCGAAAGGCCCGACTATCTCTTCGCCGGAGAGGCCTGCTACGATCTCGAACATCGCCACTACGTCGTCAGCTATACCCGCATCTCGCCCAACCATGTGCCGCTCCAGCGCTACCTCGCCCCGGACACCGAGATGATGATGGCCATCGTCGGCTACGACGACCGCAACACCATCAACCAGTGCCTCCTCTTCCGCTATATCCTCAGCTACGAACCGCGCAACTTCAAAGGCCGCCTCGACGAATTCCCCCTCACCCTCGAATATGGCAAACGCGTCGACGACCTGCGCCGCCGCTACGCCGACCGCCTCTGGCACGCCGACTTCTGCGACACCCTCGGTGCCGCCGTCACCGTCAAAGGCCAACTGCACAAGGACTACTCCGTCTTCCGCCACCGCGCCACCGGCCAGCGTGCTGTCGTCGTCGCCAATTTGGATGCGGAAAAAAAGATCAAAGTAACCGTGACTCTCGACGATGGCGGAAAAGTGGGGACGGTCGTTACGCCGGAAAAACCCAAGCCCAAAGCCAGTTCCGGCGCCGCCACCCTTCCTCCGCGCTCCGCCGCCGTCTTCCTCGAATTGTAGGGTGCGTATTTTTGTTTCTGTCCGCCCCAAAGGGGCGCGGGGTTCCTAGCCGGGGGTGAAACCCCCGGTATGCAACTCAATGAAATATCTCTTCTTTTTCTTCTTCTGTTTCTTCACCCCTCCCCCTTGGGGGAGGGTAGGGTGAGGGTGCCGTTTCTTCACCCCTCTCCCTTGACGGGAGAGGGTGGCCCTTTAGGGCCGGGTGAGGGTGCACCTGTTTCTCCCAAATCGCCGGGCGCTGCCGTTGTTGTTGCTGCTTCTTTTTTCTTTTGAATTTTTAATTTTTAATTCTTCTCACACTCCCGCCCCAACCTCCAATATCTCCCAAACCCGATCCCCCCCCTCCCCTGGCGTCTCCACTTTGTCCCCCGCCTTGTGCCCCATAAACTCCAGCGCCAGCGCCGCCCGGTACGAAAACACGCCCTGGTCCGGATTCGAATCCCACGGTCCCAGAAACTTCCACGTCGCCTCCCGACCCGTCGTCACGTTTCGCACCCGCACCGCGCTCCCCACCGTCACCGTCTCCCCCGCCGCCGTCGCCGCCGTGATCGTCTTCACCTTCTTCAGCTCCGCCTCCAGCCGCGACGCCTTCTCCGTCAGGTTATTCCGCTCCTCCAGCGCCGCCGTAAACTCCGCGTTCTCGCTCAAATCTCCGTGCGCCGCCGCGTCCCCGATCGCCTTCGCATTCGCCGCCATCTTTACGTTCACCAGGTTCGCAAACTCCTCGCGCCGTTTCGCCAACCCCTCCGCCGTCGTGTAAATCACGTCCTCTTCCCACGCCGGCTTCGCCTTGAAAAATAGTTCTGGATGCGTCTGTGTGATGATCTCCAGCACCCTCAGCCGCGTCGCTTCCGTCAGCCCCGTATTCCGTTCCGTCGCCTGATGCGCCCGCGTCGCCTGTTCCCCGCTCCCCGCTTTCATCACCGCCCGCAGACTCTCATAATTCCGAGCCGAAATCGCCGCGCTGATCTGCCGCAACAGGCTCTGCCGCTGCGCCGCACTCCACAACGTGTCCCGCGTCAACCCGTCCGCCGCCACCAGCAACCGGATCGCCACCGTAGCCTTATCCACTCCGCCCAGCACCTCCGCATATTCTCCCGCCACCGCCGCCTTCCACAGCCACACCACCGCCCCGGCGTGCCGCTCCGGCCGCTCCAGCAACGCCCCCACCGCCCGCCCAAGCTCCCCCGCCCGCCCGTGCCCGCACAACTCTTCCGCAATCCAATCGCAGTTCGCCGGCGTGCTTCCCGCCAAAGCCTCCAGCCCCAGCCCCGGCCACCGCTCCGGCAAGTTCTCCCGAATCGCCTCCAGAATCCACCGCCCCAGCTTTTCGCTCGACAGTCCCCGCAACGCCCCCGCCAAATCCGTCCCGCCCGCGAGCAGTTGTTTCAACCCCTCTCCCTTGACGGGAGAGGGTGGCCCTTTAGGGCCGGGTGAGGGTGCACCTGTTTCACCCATATTGCTCGTGTCTGCCGTTGCTGTTGTCTTTTCTCCCGCTCGCGGCCGCAACGCGGCCGCGACTGCCGCCGCTCCCAGCGCCGCCCCGAAATTCTTCCCCCGCCACGCCTCCGCCCAGACCGCCAGCTCCGCCGCCAGATGTGCCTCCAGCGCCGCCTCGCTTTCCGGCTCGTGCCCGCCTTCCTCCAGGTGCGCGATGATCGCCGTCAGCTTCTCTTCCGGCTCCTCCGCCTCGGCCAGTTGCCCCTTGAACTCATCCGCGTACGCCACCGGCTTGGCCCGCAGGAAAAACCACTGTTTCGTCCCCTCCCCGCCCAACTCGATCAGCGGATCGCGCTTCAATTGCACCCGCGCCCCCGTCCACCACTTCGACCACGAATCCGCCCCAATCACCGGAGCTAAATATGTTTTCAGTTCCCGCATCTCCACACGCGGACCGAACGTCCCCAGCACCAGACGCACCAGCGCCGCCGGATCTTCCCGACCCAGCGCCTCCAGCACGTCGCGCCGCGAAACCAGCATCGCCCGCAAGTCGTCCTCCGGCAACGCCTCGATCCGCTCCAACGCCACCGCGTCGTACGTCCGCGTCCGCTCCCCCAACGCCACCTCCACCAGACCCTTCTCCGCCTTCAGCCCCACCACGTGGCCCATCTCCCCCAGCCGCGTATCCTTCACGCACGTCCCCGGCCGCAATTTCAGCACCAATTCCATCCGTGCCACCGCCGTCGGATACGCCAGGTCCGCCCGTCGCAGCGTCATCTTCGTCATCGCCCCCACGTCCGCCGTCTCTGCGAACGCCCGCTCATACGCCGCCGCCGTCTCCTCCCGCAGCACCGCGTTCCCCTTCATCAGCCCCGCCACGCGCCGCACCGCCGCCACGGCCGCCCCCGCCCCCTCCCGTTCCGTCGTCACCGTCAGGTAATACCAGAACAATGTGTCCGCCTGCCCCGCCTCGTCACGGTGCGACAGCACGTCCAGCACCGCTGCCGCTTCCTCCAAACCGAGGTCGCCCGCGTCCACCACCGCCATCCACTCCGCCTCCAGCTTCTCCGGCTCCTTCCGCGCCAGCAGCTTCTTCAGCCGCGTCACTTCCGGTCCTTCCCCGCTCTGATTCTCACTCATCTTTTCCCCGCTGTTGTTGTTTTTATGAAGGGTGGCTGCTTGCAGCCACGCGGAAATAAAATGCCATTTCCCGAAAAGCCGCAGAGAGTATATGCTGCCCCCCTCCTCGCTTCAATTTAAAACGCCTCGGACACACCCATCTGCCGACCGATCAGAGCAGCCCAATCAATCCTCTTTCCCCAAACATTTTTTCATTTTTAACCGCCATCATTTTTTTTCTTGACAGTCTCTTTTGAAGTTGGGAGAGTGCTGCTCCGCGTCCGGATTTTCAGGTTGAGGTTTTTCGTCGGCGCGGGTTGAGATGGATTCATGTCGGTTTTCGTTTCTGGTTGTACCGCTATGGGATCGCTGGGTTGTAAGGGATGGGAACGGACTGACGGTTGTTCGGCGGATCAACAACTCTGATCGGACATCCTTCGCGCCGCCGTGGGGCCGGATTCGTTCCACTTCGTCGAGGGGTCGAAGAAGATAATACGCTTGTGATTTGCGCCGCAGGCTCTCGTGGAGCGTGCGGGCGTTGGTGGGTGTTGTTGTGGGCTCTCATTCATTTTGGAGGTAAGTCTCATGGTACGGAACATGCTGGTGGTGTTGGCGGTCGTGCTGGCCCTGGGCGGGTGGTCCGCCGTCGGGGCGACGACCTGGTACGTGGATCAGAATAATGTGAATGCCACGGACTCCGGTCCTGGCACGCAGACGACGCCGTACAAGACGATCAACAAGGGCACCAGCGTGGCCGTGGCCGGCGATACAGTGCTCGTCAACGCGGGCCGTTACTACGAGTGGGTGGGTTTCGCCCACGGCGGCACGTCAGGGAACCCAATTACCCTGAAGGCGGCCACGGGGCAGCGAGTCATCGTGGACGGCGCTCTACTGCTCACGTCCTGGACGCAGTGCGACAGCAGCTATTCGAGCCGGAACAGCAATTACGCCAACATTTACCACAAAGACATTACAACTGCCTCGGGTTATCGGCCTTTTGCCTTGTACCAGGACGACGTGGGCCTGAGCGAGGCGGTCTGGCCGGCCATCGGTTGGTACCTGCCCACGAGCGCCGTCAGCGCCAGCACCAGCGCCGGCAGTTCTTCCCTGACGGACTCGGTACACCTGACGCAGGCGAACGGCTATTGGACCGGCGGGCGAATCATCTATTTCGCCGCCGACATCAATTATTTGTCCGACACGACCATCACCTCCTACACCCAGTCGACGCACACTCTCACGATTGCCGGACAGTGGACCGCCAATGATACATACACCTACAACCGGTATCAGATTTACGACAAGCTGGAATCGATCACGGGGCCTGGCCAATGGGCCTTCGACAGCTTGGGCGGCGGCAGCTACCGGGTGTATGTCTGGACGGCCGGCGGTTCGCCCAATAGCCACGTCATGGCCGTGCCCAATGCCAACCGTTTCGGCATTGAGTTGGGAGCCCAGACCAATATCACGATTGACGGCCTGGAGGTCTGTCACAGTGCCGGCGGCGGCGTGGGCGGCTGGCCGGGCCTGACGACGCCGGCCAACTACACCATCCAGAACTGCACCATCCATGACAATTACGGCTCAGGCCTCTATCTCACCGGCATGCCCAACTCCCTGGCCTATCACAACTACATCGGCTATAACGGCGGCGGGGTCATGTACAACGGGGCGAACACGGTCGTCCGCGAAAACGAGATCTGCTACAACGGCAATCAGGGGGGCAGCAGTTGCGACGGCATTGATGTTACCGGGCCGGGCGGCGCGTCCTATTCCACCGGGCAAGTGGTGGACCACAACTACGTCCACGATCACGTCTATTGGTACTCGCATTGCGACAGCATCCAGAGTTGGGCCAACGTCAGCGGCATCCTGGTTGAGAATAACGTGTTTCTAAACTCCTGCCAAAGCTACATGATGAATGACATGGACTCCACGACGCTCAGCAACAACATTTTCGCCCAATCCGCGGCGAGCATGATTCACAACTACGTCACCAATACCACGGTCATCCACAACACGATGGCCAACGCCGGCTATGGCAACCTAAGCAACGCCTACGGCTCGGGCTTCAATTTTCACAACAACCTCTTCTACCTGGGCCACGGCGGCTGGAACTACGGCGGCGTGATCAGCGCGGCCACCAGCTATGTCAGCGACTACAACCTGTTCTACCCGTGTGACGGCGCGTCGGAGGCCGACAGCCCCGTGGTCTGGACGAATTCCGACAGCACCATCGAGTGGGACTGGACCTGGGCCCAGTACAAGAGCGGCAGCGGGCAGGACGGGCACAGCGTTTATGCTACCGGCAGCGCCGGCAATCCGGCGTTCGTCAACGCCCCGGCCTTCTTCAGCCAGTGCGGCGAGGTCCTCCAGGTTTTTTTCACGCCGAGCAAGGTCTACTTGAACAATAACGACCTGTCTTTCTTCGCCGTTGGCGACCATATCGAGATTGACCACGACGGCGTGGTCCGGACCGTTTCGGGCACCGGGAGCAACACAACCTTGATTCCCGGCACAACACTCTACTACGTGACGTTCTCGCCGAGCGACGCGAAGATCGCCACGAACGCTTATGTCGTGGCCAACTGGAAAACCAATACGAATTACCTCGTCAACTACAACCTGCAAAGCTCCAGCCCGGCCAAGGGCCAGGCCAGCGACGGCGGCAACCTGGGTTCGTCGATCAGCATGTCCCAGATGGTGGCGGGCGACTTCAACGGCGACGGGACACGCGACATTCCCAGTTGGCCGCTGTTATACACGGTGACGGTGAACCAGACGGCGCACGGCACCGTGTCGGTCTCGCCGAGCTTGGTGAAGTACGGTTCCGGGGCGACGCCGACGGTCACGGCCACGGCCAGTTCGGGCTACACCTTCGTCAGTTGGACCGTGACCGGCGGGACGATCAGCCCGAGCAAGTCCAGCGCCACGCTGACCGTGCAGGGCAACGTGACCCTGTCGGCCAGCTTCACGGTGAGCTTTACGGGCACGGAGTAGGACACCGGCGGGACGGTGACCAATGTCAACGCGGCGACGACGTCGCTGACGGTGCAGGGCAACGTGACGCTGACGGCAAACTTCACGGTGTCGTCGGGTGGCGGCGGGACGCCGGTGCCGGTCGACATCTCCAATGGGTTCAACATGAGCATCTGGTGCAGTCCGTCGATGTATAACACCCTGGTGGCCAGCAACTCGTTGTTTATCAACAAATTCGGCGGGAAATTACAGGGCTTTGCGTATCAACTTGGCAGCGGAAACAATAGATTCTTGGTCACCGACACCTCGGTCGCCGAGACGCCGGCGGTGGCGGCGGCACCACTTATTCTTCCCGCGAACTGGGTATCTTCGCCGCCTCGGCTCGGCCACGCTGACGATCAGGCGCAGGCCTGGTTGAGCCGCAAATGAAGAGGGCCCCGGAAATCGTTCCGGGGCCCTTTCTTCTTGTACCGGCCAACAGTTGGCGAGCGATGGCGCGCTGGCCGCGAATACCTTGACGGCTCAATAAGGAAAAGTACAATCAGCAGCATTGATCCTGTCGCACGGGGAAGAAAGTCGCAGGGAAGCGTCCAAATGAACCACGTCGTGGTCGCCCTGCTGGCGGCGTCAGCGCTTCTTCTCTTTACGCCTGGCCTGTCCGTAAGCGCTCAGGCCGGGCCGGGAACAGTACCGGAGTCGGCCACCTCCTCAGCCGGCGCGACCTCCGCGACCAGCGCTCCCTCGGCCGGCACGCCAACAGCGCCGCCGGCCCTTGTGCCGCCTGCTCCGGTAAAACCCACGCGCACTCTGGACGACCAGGAGACGGCCGAGTTTCTTAAGCAACTGCACCAGAACATGGGCGGCATTCGGTCGGCCAGCGTTGAGTTCAAACAGGAAACCCATCGAGCCATCCTGGAGGAGGTTATTCAGACCAGCGGCCGCTGCCTCTTCCAGTTCCCGAATAATATCCGCTTTGAGATCTGCGAACCCTTCCAGTCGGTGGTCATCGCCAATGGCCAGAGTGTGGCCAAATACGAAAAGCCGGCCGGCCAATGGAAAAAGCTCGAAACTCCCGGCCGCGGGGGCATCCTGGCCGTGATGAATCAAATTGCCTTATGGCTACAAGGTGATTTCGGCGGCCGGAATGCCGTGTATGATATTTCCATTCTGGAGGGCACGGGCCTGACCGTGAAGCTGGTTCCGCGAAACGAAGCTATGCTCAAGGTGATCGCCGAAATCGACTTGGAACTGAGCCAGGACAGAACGCGCTTTTCGTCGCTGACGCTGCGCGAGGCCAACGGAGATTACAGCATTATGAACTTCGTGGCCGAACAGCGCGGCCTGGTGTTGCCCAAAGAAGCTTTTGACCTTACGGCCGCCAGTCCGGCCGACCTCAAGTTGCTTTTCTCAACTCCGGCCGCCACCGCGCCATCCAGCGACCATGCTGCCGCCAACCTGCGGTCGGGACAGGCGGCTGCTTCCGCCAGGCGGGCGGAATAACTGGTTGAGCGAAGCAGCCGGGGCGTGTCGGCAATTGGCCGCCAGAAAGTCGGGGTTTCGCATGTCTGCTCTTCTAATCCGATCCCAGTGGCTCGGGCGACTGCCGGCCATTTTTGCGTCAGGCCTCTGTGCGGTGCTTGCGGGGTGTGGCCAAGTCCCTTACGATGCCGGCCGGCCTCTGGTGAACGAGGGCCTGCTGGAGAGTCTTCGCCAGAGCCGGGTGGAGATGTATCCTGCAACGTTTCACGCCACGCACCGCGTCATCCTGACTCGCGGGGACCAGGTCGCCTTTACGAGCTATGTGTTGGCCGGCCGGCCTGATCAACTGAGCCTTGTGGCCCTTTCCGATTTCGGCAATACCATCTTCGAGGTGACGCAGCAGGCGTTGAGTGCGCCGGTGGTATCCAGGAATTCATCGGGTTGGAGTGATGCGGTACTCATTAACTGCGCTTGGCGCGATGCCGCTACGGTCTATCTAGCGGCGCCGGAAAAGGGCGCAACCTTGTGGCTGCACCGTGATGGCGGCGTGGGCTTGGTCTCCTGCCGACCGGACGGCGAAATTGTGGAATTTCAGTTCGACCGCGAGACCCGGCAGCTTCGTCACTATGTTCGCGCCAAGGACGGCCGCATGCGCTATCAAATCGATTTCGGCGATTACCAACTCCTGGCCGGCTGGGCCCGACCGGTCCCGCTCGACTTGACGGTGGCGGACTACGAGTACGGCTACACGCTGAATGTGCATTTGGTCAAGTTAAGCGTAACGGCGAACCGAGGCCCTTCTCCCGCCACAGGATCCTGACATGCGACAAGACATTCTTGACGCCCTGGAGAAAACCCCAAGCCGCGATGGCAACCGCCTGCTGGCAACGTTCCGGTTTCGTCCCGACCAGGCCGTCTTCCGCGGGCACTTTCCCGGGCAGCCCCTGCTGCCCGGCGTCTTCCAGATCGAACTGACCCTGGTGGCTTTTGCAGCGGTCCTCGGCCGCCCCTGCCGCTTGGTGGCGGTTCGAAAGGCCAAGTTTCTGAAGCCGGTGGTTCCCGGTGACTTGCTCACACTCGAGGCGGTGGTTGCCGACGTCGAAGGCCGGCAGGAAGTGCGGGCGACTCTTCTGGTGGACGGTCTTCCTGTGGCGAAACTGATCCTGCTGGTGGCGGTATGAGGATTCGGCTCCTGGTCAGCAATTACTCTCTGGCCGGCCAACGAGCGCTGCGGCCCGCCAGGTTCACCTGGTTCACCTGGTTTCCGGCCACCGGACGCCCAGCAGTTGCGTCATGTTGGCAGGAATGTCGCGGGAGCGCATGACCGGGGGCAAGGGCCCGAGCGTGGACATGATGAAGGTGGTGCTGTTGATGCGGTTGAGGCTGCCGTGGGTCGAGGCGATCGCCACAAGATCCTTGAACACGTTCAGGCCCGAGCAGCGATCATCCTGCAACGAGACCAGCACGTTCCCCGGGTTTTCGACCAGGCCGAAGTGGGCTCGCCAGAGCCGTTCCGGCGCCGCGGGGTAAGCGCTGTTGACCGTGGCTTTCAAGACCTGGTCCGCATCATAAGCGCCCTGGGCGTCGGCGGTCAGGCCCGCCAAAGCTTCGTGCAGTTGCAGCGGATCACCCGCGGCGGCCTGGTAGGTGTAGCCCCGGCCGATCTTCCGGATCGTGGCCCGCCCATGATCGTGAGACAGGACGACCACCTGGTCGCCCTCGACGAAGCTGGCCAACTCCACACCTGAGCACTCCGCCAGGTCGGCGGCCAGCAGGGCCGGCCGGCGCGCGTTGAACGACGCCTCAGTCACCACGCCCATGGGCACGAAGCTCACGTCCCTAGCCTCATGCAGATGGTCCGTGAAATGCCAGCCCCTGGCCTTCAGCAGCGTCTCGAAGTCCACCATGATGGGCGGCTTGTAACCATGGCCATGATCGGCAAAGATGGTCACCTTAACCAGTCCATGGGTCTGCCAGAGGATTTGGGCCACAGCCAAATCAACCTGTTCCAGGCACTTGCGTTGCCCGGCCGCGCCATCCCTGGTGCTGATCGCCGCCGAACTGACCAGATAGCCGATGATTTCATGAGACGGGCTCTTGTTGAAGGCCCGCATCAGATCCCGCAGGTCAGTTTGGAAGACGGGCCAGCCCTGTAGGAAGGCCAGGCCGTCCTGACTTTTTTCGGCGCGATAGCCCAGAACACGATTATAGGGTTCATTGGTCGAGGCCAGATAAGCCAGAGCGCCGCCGGTGGAATCGTTAGTCTTAAAATCATAATATCTGGCTTGGAGGGCCGGACACGGCGCCACCCGCAGGGCGTCGGCCAGACACAAGTCGGTCATCGTCGGATAGGTCGCAATCACCTTCGACGGCACATGGCAAAACCGCAGCCCGCCATCGTCATAGTATTTTCTAACCACGTCGTAACCGAAGCCGTCCAGGATGATGACGAGATGCCGGCACTGATCCTCACGAAGGTCGTCGAGTCCGATGACCACGTCCGGTTTGCCGGCGCCGCTGACGTCGTAACCGATCCGATCGACTCGCCCCGCGGCGTTCGCCAACAGAAAGAAATCGGCCCGGCCGTCACCGTGCGTGTCAAAGCTCTTGAAAGCCTCGGAACACGAAGGCGAATCGACCGGTCGGAGCCGCAACCCCTCCGGCCCACAGCCGGTCAGGCACCCAGTCAGGATCAGCCAGATCGCGATAGTTGCCGAATAGCGCACGCGGTTGTCCTCCCATACGAACTGATTACTATAGAGGCCGGCCCAAAGCGGGTCAAGGAGGCGACCCGGCCGGATTGTCCAGCCGTGGTCGCCGCGGGCCGCACATTTAGCTTGTACGCCTCCGGGAATGATTTCTATACTATCCGCGTTAAGGTATTCTGAACCGCCATCAAACACAAGCCTTAAGTGCGATGCCATGTCATCTGCTCTGGACGCCTCTCTTTCTTGCGCGGTCCGCTATGCCTATGAGCACAGTCCCTTCTACCGTGCTCGGCTTGACGGCCTGGGACTCTCTCCCGCCGAAATCAACACCGCCCTGGACTTCCGGCGGTTGCCCTTAACCACCAGGCACGACCTGGCCGAGCAGGGCGCCGGGATGTGGTGCGTCCCGCAGGCCGAGGTGGTGGACATCGTCACCACCAGTGGCACGACCGGCCTGCCCCTGCCCTACCCCCTGACCGCCAACGACATTGCCCGCCTGGGCCGGAGCGAACGGTTTTCCTTTCAACTCGCCGGCTTGACCAGAAATGATACCGTTCTTTTGGCCGTGACCCTGGACCGCTGTTTCATGGCCGGTTTGGCCTATTTTGAAGGGCTGAAGGCCCTGGGCGCAACGGCGGTCCGGGTCGGTTCGGGTTCGCCGGCGATGTTGTTGAGCCTGATGCGGCAATTATCGGCGACCGCGATCATCTCGGTGCCCTCCTTTCTCAAGAGAGTGGCCGAGTACGCGTCCGGACAAGGCCTCGAACTGAACCACTCAACCGTCAAAAAATTGATCTGCATCGGCGAACCGCTCCGCGAAGCTGATTTTCAACTGACCCCGCTCGGGCGAATGATTCACGACGCCTGGGGCGCGCGGCTCTATTCGACCTATGCCGCCACCGAACTGGCCAGTTCGCTCTGTGAGTGCGACGCGGGCCGCGGGGGACACCTCTGTCCCGAGGCTCATTACGTCGAGATCCTGGACGACCTGGGCCAACCGGTCGCGCCGGGCCAGGTGGGCGAGATCGTGATCACCACCTTCGGCGTCGAGGCCCTGCCCTTGCTGCGCTACCGGACCGGCGACTGCTCTTTCCTGATCGAAGAGCCGTGCACCTGCGGCCTGGCTACGCCGCGCCTCGGCCCCATCCTCTTTCGGAAGAACCAGATGCTCAAGATCAAGGGCGTCAAGCTCTTTCCCTCGGCGATCCAGAAGACGTTGGACGGCTTCGGCGGCCTCCGGGATTATGTTCTCGTGGCCACCAGCAGTTCGCCTCTTTCGGATGAGCTGGAAATTCTCCTGGAAGCGGACGAAGCGATCAATCTGGACCTGCTCCGTGAACGGCTGCGCGGCGACTTGAAGGTCTTGCCCACGATTCGTCTCGGCACGGCGCAGGAAATCGAGGCCGTGCGCGACACGCAGAACTATCGCAAAAAGCGGCTGTTCATCGACCGCAGGAGTGGTCCGGCACATGCGTGACCCCGCGCCCGATTCTGCCGTCAGGCCCTGCGTTCTGGTTCCGGTTTACAACAACGTGGCCACCATCGCCGGGGTCATTGCCGAGATTCGCCGCTTCCTGGACCAGGTCATGGTCGTGGATGACGGCTCCACCGATGGGACGCAGGAGATCCTGAAGGCGACCGAGAGCATCACTCTCGTGCGGCACGACCATAACCGGGGCAAAGGCGCGGCCCTCCAGAGCGGCTTTGACCGGGCCGCAGACCTGGGCTTCACGCATGTCATAACTATGGATGGCGATGGCCAACATACCGCCGCTGATCTTCCGGCGTTCCTTAGAACCATCCATGACCGGCCGGAGGCTCTGGTTCTCGGCGTGCGCCAACTGGCGGCCCCTGGCCGGCGACCAATGAAGAGCCGGCTGCTGCGAGCTCACTCCAACTTCTGGGTCTGGCTCGAAACGGGCGTGCGCACGGCCGATTCGCAGACGGGCTTCCGGGCCTACCCCCTCGCACCCATCAACGCCTTGACATTCAAGTGCCGCAAGTATGACTTTGAGATCGAAGTGCTGGTCAAGGCCCTCTGGGCCGGAACTCCAGTCGTCACGATTCCGCAGCGCGTCACCTGGGGGCCCGGCAGCGGTTCACACTTTCGACCGCTGCGCGACTTCGCCCTGGTGAGCCAGCTCAATGCCCGCTTGCTCGCCTTGCGCCTTCTTCTGCCGCCGGCGGTCTGTGCGGTCATTTTTCGCCAGACCTTTGCCCGGTTGTCTCTGCCTGGACGATTGCACGCTCTGCTTAAGCAGACGTTTAGCGGCGAGGCGGCCACGCCGGGCAGGCTCTCGGTCGCCGTCGGGCTGGGCGTCACCTTCGGCATCCTGCCGATCTGGGGCTTCCAGATGCTGGCCGGCCTCTGTGCCGCCCACTGGCTAAGACTGAACAAGCCCCTGGTGTTGGCCGCCTCGAACATTTCCTTTCCGGCGATGTTGCCGGTCATTCTCTATGCCAGTCTGGTCACCGGAGGATGGCTGTTGGGCCGGTCGCCGCTGCCAAAGTTGTTCCAATTCCAACTCACGCCGTCCAACGCCTGGGCCTGGGCCACAGATTATCTCGTGGGCAGTGTCGTGTTGGCGGTTTTCGCCGGCGCTGTTACGGCCGCGCTAGTCTTCGCGGCCATGAAGATCTCCGGGAGAACTCGCCGGACATGAACAGCAAGGCGAAACGGATCCTGGCCGTTACCGTGACCGTGGCCCTGGTGGCGGCGGGCGGCCTTTTCTTTCGGCAGTTGCGCCTCGACGAGGACGTCACGTCGCTGCTGCCCGACCACGATCCGGTGGTCAGCGACTATCGGTTGGTCATTGACAACTTTCGCGCCCTGGACGCGGTCTTCATCGACATCGGCGTTAAGGATGGCTCGCCCGAGGCCGGCGAGCAGGTGGTCCGGGCGGCGGACCAGCTTTATGAGCTATTGCTGGCCTCCAACCTGTTTGAGCGGGTGACCTATCGCTTCTCCGAAGACCGGATGTTTTCACTGGCCCAACGGTTGCCGCTCTGGAAACCCTGTCTTTTTTCCGCTGAGGATCTCCGTCAGATTGCCGAGGCCGCCGAACCCGAGCGCGTCGGGCAGCGCCTGGCCGAGGCGAAGCAGGCTCTCTCGGAACCATTCGACCCTTTGGTTCAGGAGCAAGTGCGCCGCGATCCGCTGGGCACCAATGGCTTGTTTGCCGCCAAGCTCGAAGCCCTTTCGCCGATCGCCCGCGGAGTCACGATGATCAATGGCCGCATCTCGACCGAAGACGGCCGGCATGTGCTCATGATTGCTACGCCGAAGTTCCCCGGCACCGACACGGCCCGCGGCGAGCAACTGGTGAGCCTGATGGGCCAGGCCGTCGACCGCGTCGCGCCGCCGTCCGGAGCCGTGCAGATCAGTTATGTCAGCGGCCACCGGGCGGCCCTGGACAACGCCCGGACGATCCGGGGCGATATCTCGCGGACGACCACCGCCACGCTCATCGGCATCGCCGTGCTGGGACTGCTCTTCTTCCGCAGGAAGTGGCTGGTGGTCTTAATCTTTCTGCCGCCGTTTATCGGGTCGCTCGTTTCCGTCATCGCTTTCGGGCTGGTCAATCCGGTGGTCTCCGCCGTCACCGTGGGGTGCGGCGCCGCCTTGATCGGCAACGCCGTCGACTATGGCATCATGGTTCTCTACGGCCTCGACGGTCAGAATCTCGCCCTGGGACAGGCGGCCAGCTTCATTCGGCTTCTTTACCGGCCCTTGGCCGCCGCCTCTTTAACGACCATCGGGGCGCTGCTCTGCCTGGGTCTATCGTCGCTGCCGGGCCAGCGGCAGATGGGGCTTTACGGCGCCATTGGCGTGATGGGCACCGTCCTGTATGCCCTGTTCGTGCTGCCCGCGCTGCTAAGCCCCAAGCCCCACGGCTCCGGCCGACCGCTGGTCGCCCTGGACGAGTTGTGCCGGAAGATTCTGCGCTGGCGAGAGCGCCGCGGGCGAACGATCTGGGTGGTTGCCGTGCTGGTGGTGCTCGTCTGCCTCGCCGGCCTGTTTCGACTCCGCTTCGATGGCGACGTGACCAGGCTGAACCACCTCAGCCGGGCCACCCAGGCGGACCAGGAACGCTTTGAATCTGTTTGGGGCGGTCAGCCTTCGGTCTCGGCCGTGGTTCGAGGCCGGACCCTGGAGGAAGCGCTGCAAGCCAATGACCGCCTGGCCGCAACTCTCCAGGGGCTGCGCCGCGATAAAACCATCAGCCGCTATTCGTCCGTGGCCCCGCTCCTGCCCTCCCGCAAGACCCAGCTTGAGAACGTCGCCCGCTGGCAGCAGTTCTGGACTCCGCCGCGCCTGGAGCAAGTGCGGGACACGCTGACCCAGGAAGGCCGCCGGCTTAAGTTCAGTCCGCAGGCCTTCGCTCCTTTTCTGGCCGACCTCCAGGCGGCCGCCACGCCGTTTGGCCGGCCCGACCTCGAAGCCCTGGGGCTGGACGACATGGTGAGCGGCTACATCGCCTCCGGCAATAGTGGCTACATGGTTATGACCATAATTTATATGGAAGAACCGGCGGCCCTGCCGGCCGTGCAGGACGGTCTCAGGTCGACCGGCGCTTTTGTCCTCAGCCGGCCGGCCTTCGTGCAACACGTGGTCGGTCTGGTCCGCAACGAAGTCGTGCTGCTGGGGGCCTCCGCCGGCGCGGTCGTCCTGCTGTTGCTCTGGCTGCTCTACGGCCGCCCGGACATTATGGTCGCGGTCTTCCTGCCGGTCGTGCTGGCGGTCGTGGTCACCCTGGGCAGTCTGGGGCTGGCCGGGGTGCCGCTGAATATGATGAGTTGCCTGTTCATCGTCTTTGTCCTGGGCACGGGCATCGACTATTCGATAATTCTGATGAGCCAGCGCCTGAATCTACACTGGGGCCTGGGAGGCACGATGGCCAATGCCCTGGGCGCCGTGCTGCTGGCCGCCCTGACCACGATGCTGGGCTTTGCCGCCATGATCCTGGCCGCCCACCCCGCGCTCTTCTCTCTGGGGCTGGCCGGCACGATCGGCATTGGCGCCAGTCTGCTGGCGGCGGTGGTTGTCGTGCCCAGCGCGGCCGACTTTTTGTTGTCAGACCGGGGTCGGGATCGGGTCGTTTCGCTCCGATCTCTGATCGCCGGGCTGCTCGTCTTTTCGTACCTCTACCTGGCGGGGTGCGTTTATCTGCTGGCCATTCGCTGGCTGCTGCGCCTCCGCTACCGGGGACGCCCGGATCAGCGGCAACGGGCCACCAGAAATTTCATCCGGGCGGTGTTTCTCGTTATCCACAAAACCTATCCTTCCTTGCGCAGCCGCCGCCTCGTGCGCGGCCTCACGCCGGAAACCTTCCGCCAGCCGGCCGTGATTGTCGCCAACCATCTGGCCGTTGCCGACATCTTCATGCTGCTCTGCCTGCCAGGCGACATGGTCCTGGCCGTCGCCAAATGGGTCTGGGATGTCCGTATTCTCGGCCCGGTGCTTCGTGACGCCGGCTATATCCTCCTGGCCGGCGACGACGTTGACCATTTTCTCCAGCAAGGGACCGCCTGCCTGAACCAGGGCGTTTCCGTCATGGTCTTTCCCGAAGGCACGCGCTCCCCGGATGGCCAAATACATCGTTTCCGCAAGGGCGCATTTGAACTGGCGGCGCGGACCGGGGCCGATATTTTGCCCGTCCTGCTGACCAACACGGCGGAGTGGACGCCGCGCCGTGGCCTCGGCCTGCACGAGCATTGTTGCCTGCTTCGCGTTCTGCCGCGCCTCACCCGGCAGGACTTCGACTACACCTTAGGCGCCAAGGCCCTGGCGGATCACGTCCGGCGACTGTTGCTCGAACGCCAACCGCGCGACTGGCGCCTCGTCGGCCGGTCCGGAACCTTCCGGAGCGGCGTCCGCAGTCTGTACCGTCACGCGGGGCCTTATGTGGAATGCTACCTGGCCGGCAAGTTGAGGTTCGATGCCATTTTTCGGCACATTGACGGTTGGGTGCCACGGACGGGAGTTGTGCTGGACGCGGGTTGCGGCTATGGTCTGATGTCCAACTTCCTGGCCCGCAAGTCGCCGGCCCGCCAGGTCATCGGTCTGGATTTTTGTCCCCAGCGGATCGCCATTGCCCAACGGACCAGCGGACCGGACGGCAACCCGTCCTTCCTCCTGGCGGACCTGAGATCGGACCCGTGGCCCGCGGCCGATGCGGTGCTGTTGATCGACGTCCTCCATTACTGGACTCTGGAACAGCAACGTCAGATCATTCGCCAGGCCTGCGCCAGCCTGCGGTCCGGCGGGCGACTGGTTTTCCGAGATGGTTGCAATAGTCAGGGATCTGATCGTCGGCTGATCCATTGGAGCGAGCGGCTGGCCCGCTTCCTGGGTCACAGCCCGGCCGGCGAGGGACTTTTTTTTCAGGATAAAACCTTCTATGTTGAGGAGTTTGCTCGCTATCATGTCCGGCTCGTGCAGCCCGTGAGCGAAATCGGCAGGAGCTATAACCTGACCTTGCTCTTCGAGAAGGACGGCGGATGAGAAAGACCGCGATCATCATCGGCTCCGGGATCAGCGGCCTGACTGCGGCCATTGTCCTGGCCCGCCACGGCTGCCAAACCACCGTACTCGAACAGTCCCCAAGCCCCGGGGGCTTGCTGACGAGATTCCAGCAACAGGGCCATTATTTCTCCTCCGGGGTCCATTGCGTCGGTTCTCTTGGGCCGGGACAGGCCTTGCGCCAGTACCTGGAATATCTGGGCGTCTGGCCGAAAATCCGCGCCGTCCCGATGGATCCCGCCGGCTATTGCGAATTCTGTTTTCCGGATTTCACTTTCGCCATGCCCGCCCACCACGAACGCTTTCGCGAAAGCCTCCTGGAACATTTTCCCGCCCAGCGGCCGGCTATCGACCAGTACTTCGCCGATATGGCGACAACCACAGCGCGTTTCCCGCTCTACAAGCTCTCGGCGGACCCGTATCTGAGCCGGGAAAACGCCGCCTTGTCCCTGGCGGCCTATCTCGGTCGATTGACCGGTTGCGAACCCCTGAGACGGATTCTGGCCGCCCCGAATCTGCTCTACGGAATCCCGGCTGATGAATGTCCGCTGTTCGTCCACTTTCTGGTGACCGACTCCGTCCTGCAAAGCTCCTGGCGGATTGACGAGTCCGAAACCAGTCTGGTGGCGGCCTTCCTGGCCGCGCTGCACGAGGCCGGCGGCGTCTGTCGTTGCTCGTGCCAGGTCGTGGGCCTCGAATGTCAGGCGAACCAAGTCACCGGCGTGCGGCTGGCCGACGGCGAAATAATTACCGCTGATGTTGTTGTCTTCACCGGCCACCCCAAGCTGTTGCCGGCGCTCTGTCCGCCGGGTACGCTGCGACCGGGCTACCGCCAGAGAATCATGGAAGCCGAAGAAACCCTCGGCATTTTCGGCATCGCCCTGGCCTGGCAGACGCAAAACTTCCCTCTGGCGCGGCAGGATGTCGTCCTGTATGCCGGCGCCAGCACGGACGCGGTCTATCGGCAGAAAGTGGTTTACAGCAACCAGAGGCTTGAGGTAGTCTATTGTAGCGGAACGCCTGAAGGGTCGGGCGGATCATACAGTGCCGTGGCCCTGTCCGGCTGCGCCTGTGAGGAGTTTGCCCCCTGGTGGAATAGTCGCTCCGGAGACCGTCCGGCGGATTACTATCGCCTGAAGGAGGATCTCGCCGAAAAGCTCTTCACGGCCGTCTGCGGGCGTTGGCCGGAGGCGGGAAGCGAAGCGCGGATCGTCGACGTTTTTACCCCGCTGACCTTCCGTGACTATACCGGCTCGCCGACGGGCAGCGCACTTGGGTTGAAGAAGTCGCTCAAGTCTCTGCTGGAGACCAGGCTTTCGACTAGAACGCGGATCGGGAACCTTTTTCTGGCGGGTCAAAGCGTGATTGCGCCGGGACTCCTGGGCTCGCTGATCAGCGGTATCGCCGCCAGCGAGGCGGTCCTGGGAACCGGCGAGCTGACAACCGAGATCGTGAAGGAGAGAGCATGAGGCGGGTCGCCATCACGGGCATGGGGATGCTCTCACCCATCGGCAACAGCCGTCAGGCCGTCGCGGCGGCGCTGTCCGGCGGGGTCTCAGGCATCCGGGCCATGCCGGAATGGGCGGCGGTCGGCGACCTCAAGAGCCACGTCGCGGGCCTGGTCAGCCCGTTCGATCCCCACCAGATTCCCCGGACCTGTCGGCGGACCATGGGCCGTCTTTCTCTGATGGCCGCCCTGGCCGCCCGCCAGGCCGTCGACGACGGCGCCCTAGACCCTGAAACACTGACCTCGCCGAACACCGGCGTGATCATGGGTTCCACGATGGGTTCGGTCGAAGTCCTCGATCATTTCTTCGGCCAGTTTCACGCCCAGCACGGCATCAATGGCCTCGAAGGCACCATGTTCATGAAGGTCATGGGCCATACCGTCTCCGCCAACGTGGCCAACCTGCTGGGCACGCGCGGCCAACTGCTCGGCCTGTCCAGCGCCTGTGCCTCGTCGACCCAGGCCGTGGGCCTGGCCTGCCAGATGATTCAGCATGGACTTGGAGATGTCATCATTTGTGGCGGCGCCGACGAAGTCCAACCCACCAGTGTCGCCGTCTTTGATGTCCTGGGCGCCGCCTCTCGCCGCTACAACCACTCCCCCACCAGCACGCCCCGGCCGTTTGACCTCCAGCGCGATGGCGTGGTGCTGGGCGAAGGGGCCGCCGTCCTGATCCTTGAGGAAATGGACCGCGCCCGGCGCCGCGGGGCCAGGATTCACGGCGAGGTGCTGGGCTATGCCACCAATTGCGATTCCAGCCACATGACCCAGCCTGGCGCCGATCTGATCGAAGCCTGCATGAGGCAGGCCCTGGTCTCGGCCGGGATTCAACCCCGCGATTTGCACTATATAAACGCCCATGCCACCGGCACGACTCTCGGCGATGCCGCTGAAGCTGCGGCCATCCGCGCCCTGGTCGGCGACGCCGTTCCCGTCAGCGCCACGAAAGGGTACACCGGACACTTGCAGGGCGCCTGCGGCGCGATGGAAGCCATCCTCTGTCTGATGATGATGCAGGACGGCGTGTTGCAACCCACGCTTAATCTGGAGCAGGTCGATCCGCAGTGTGCCGGGCTGGCTCATCTCCTGAAGCCCCTGGCCTGTCGGGCCAGTCTGGCCCTTTCCAGCAATTTCGCTTTCGGCGGCGTGAATGCTTCGCTTGTCCTGGCCGGTGGCTGATGCGGCTTTTGTCGCGCAAGGGGTAAACCATGGACTCCGCGAATACTAAGGAAGTGGCCCTCGTGACCGGGGCCGGCAGAGGAATTGGCCGCGCCATCGCCATTGCCCTGGCCGCCTCCGGACGCCACGTCCTGATTAACTACCTCTCCAACCGCGAAGCCGCCGAAGAAACCCTCGGCCAGGTTCAGGCCGTTGGCGGTTCGGGCGAGCTTCTGCCCTTTGACGTCACCGACCTCGCGGCCGCCGAGCGCAGCGTAGACGAAGCCATTCGCCGCTTCGGCCGGTTGGACGTTCTGGTCAACAACGCCGGGCGGCACAAAGACATGCTCTTCGTCTGGATGAAGCCCGAGGACTGGCAGGGCGTCCTCGACGTTTCTCTGACCGGGTTCTATGCCGTGACCCGTCTGGCCGTGAAACAGATGGCTCTTCAGCGCCGCGGTCGCATCATCAATATCACCTCCACCTCCGGGCAGTCCGGCGTTGGCGGCCAGGTCAACTACTCCGCCGCCAAAGCCGGCCTGATCGGGGCGACTAAGGCCCTGGCCAAGGAAATGGCCAAACGCAACATCACCGTCAACGCCGTCGCCCCCGGTTTCATCGAAACGGAAATGATTCAGGACTTGCCCCCTGATCTGATCAGCCAGACCGTCCCCATGGGCCGGGCCGGACGACCCGAAGAGGTGGCCGCCCTGGTCGTCTTCCTCTGCCAACCTCTGGCCTCCTACATCACCGGCCAGATCATCGGCGTTAACGGCGGCGTCTACTAAATCACCCCGGATCGCACGTCCGGCGGTTGGCGATTGAAATACCACGACCATCTGATATAGTATGCCTGCTCTGATCCAGAGTCTTGACGTACGCGCACCGGAACGGATGAGGCCAGGCGGATGGAATATGGCAGATCAGCAGATCATCGATAAAGTCAACGCGATCATGATCCGGGATTTCGAGGTCGCTCCGGCGCTGCTGGCGCCCGAGGCGCGCTTGAAGGAAGACCTGGGCCTGGACAGCCTCGACGGCGTCGACATGGTGGTTGCGGCCGAGCGGGAGTTCGCGGTCCGGATCGATGAGGAACAGGCCCGTTCCATACGCACACTTCAGGAACTCTATGACTGCGTTACACGAAGCCCTCCGGCGCCAGGGTCGGATGCGAACCCAGAGGGACACTGACTCCGCCCCGCCCACGAATGGAACGGCTTCCCCCACCGAAGCCGCCTGGAACGGTCGTACGCGCGGAGGCCTCGTCGGCAACTGGATCTTCATTACCGTCGTCCGGCTTTTCGGGCTGCGCTGTGCCTACGCCCTTCTGATTCCCGTGGCCTTTTACTTTCTTTTTGCCGCCCCCAAGGCGGTAAAGGCCTCCGCCCTCTGGCGTCAGCGGGTCGGCTACTGGAGCCGCTCACGCCTGAGGCGACTCTGGGACGCTTACCGCCATTTTTTCTGTTTTGGCCAGATGCTGCTGGATCGGCTGGCGATCATCGGTCGCCAGGGACGCGGATTCCACTTTCAGTTCGAGGGCGAGGAACATCTCGTCGCCGCCCTGAGCCAGAAACGGGGGTTGGTGCTCGTTTCGGCTCACATCGGCAACTGGGAAGCCGCCTCGCACATCATCTTCAAGCATCGCGTGCCCGTGAACATCGTCGCGTACGAGGGCGAACGGCGGCGCCTTCGCCAACTGTTCGACCGGGCCTTCCAGGGCCGACAGTTCTCCGTCATCAGTGCCGACGGCGGCCCGGACAGTAGCATCGCCATCATGGCCGCCCTGCGCCGCGGCGAAATTGTAGCCATGCACGGTGATCGCTGCCTGGGACCCAATGGCGTCTATTGCCAATTCCTCAATGCCGCCGTGCGCTTGCCCACCGGGCCTTATATCGTGGCCGCCATCAGCGGCGCCCCGCTGATTCATGCCTTCGCCCTGCGCGAAGGAACCTATCGCTATCGTCTGCTCGCCTGTCCGCCACGGCAACTCTCTTTCGCCGGCCACGAGGATCGCGGCCCCCTGGTGCAGCAATGGACTCAGGACTTTGCGACGCAATTGGAGCAAGTCGTGCGGGCGTATCCTTTGCAATGGCACAACTTCTACGACTTCTGGGCCGACGCCGCTCGGAAAGAAGGCCCTCCATGAGCGGCCCTCCGTTCGCGCCGCCGCCCATCGCCGGCCTGGAATTCGACGCTCAGGAAATCAGTGCCGCTGTCCGGCGGCACGGCCTGCTGTCCATCGAACTGGAAATGACTCATCTGTGCAACCTCCGGTGCCTTTACTGCTACAGCCGCGCCGGCCACCAGGCCCAGGACGAGATGAGCTTGGCGGAGATTGAGGATGTCGTCGTTCAGGCCTTGTCGCTGGGCGCCAAGAAAGTCGTCATCCTGGGCGGCGGCGAACCGTTGCTCTACCCGCAGTTGCGGGAACTTGTGCATCTGATCCGCCAACTCGGGGCCGGGGTCGAACTGTTCACCAACGGCACTGTCCTCACGGCCGACCTGGCACAGTTTTTATATGACGAGGCCGTTTCCGTCGTCATCAAGCGGAATTCTCTGTCGCCGCAAGTGCAGGATGAACTGGCCGGCCTGCCCGGAACCTTCGCCCGGATTGAAACCGGGTTGGCGCACCTACTGCGGGCGGGCTATCCGGGGCCGAACCACGGCTTGGGCATGCAGACGATCATCTGCCGCCAGAATCTCCCCGAAATCCCGGATTTGTGGCGCTGGGCTCGCTCGCGCGGCCTCCAGCCTTACTTTGAATGCCTGACCTATCAGGGCCGGGCGGTCGATCATGATGGGCTGCTCGTCTCCCGGCAACAACTTGGGGTTCTCTTCCGCCGGCTCAGCGAAATCGACCGCGCCGAGTTTGGCCACGACTGGCAGCCGCACCCACCCCTGGCCGGAGCGGCCTGTCGCCGACACCTCTACAGCATCCTCGTCAAAGCCAACGGCGACCTCTATCCTTGCGTTGGGGTGGAAATCAACCTGGGCAACACCAGGAAAGATCGCCTCGCCGACGTCCTCCGGGAGAACCCCGTCGTTCACGATCTCCGCCACGTCTATGAAAACCTGAAAGGCCCCTGCGGAACTTGCCGCCTGACCGGCGAGTGTTACGGCTGTCGAGGCAACGCCTTCCAGCTCACCGGCGACCACCTGGCCAGCGATCCGCTTTGCTGGCTGGGCGACCACGAGGGGGAATGAGTTGAAAACCATTTTACTCATCTCCGCCAACCCCGAGACCGAACCCTATCCGGTCTACCCCATTGCCCTGGCCAAGCTGGCCGCCGCCGTTGAAGCGGCCGGACACCGGGCCGTCCAGTTCGACCCGCTGGTTCAGGGCGAAGCCGATTTGCCCCGGGTCATCCGTGAAACCGCGCCCGACCTCATCGGCTTATCCCTCCGCAACATCGACAATGTCAATGCCGACGCGCCGCGATCTTACTTTCATCACTATCAGCGTCTGATGGCGGCGATTCGTCGGCTGTCGGCGGCACCGGTCGTCCTCGGCGGCGCCGGCGTGTCGCTTTTCCCCCACGAACTGCTCAAGTCGCTGGAGGCCGACGCCGCCGTCGTCGGGCCGGGCGAGGTGCCCCTGGCGGCCCTCATGGCCCGGAACCTTGATCCGCAGCAATGGAGCCATATTCCCGGCGTGCTGACAAAATCCAGCGACCAGTTCTTCCCTGCTCCGAGCGGGCCGCCACCCGGTGCGTCACGCCATGACCCTGCCATTGTCCAGCATTACTGGCAGGCCTCCGGCATGATTGGACTCCAGACCAATCGCGGCTGTCCCCAAGCGTGCAGCTACTGCACCTACCAGATGATCGACGGCCCGGCCAGACTGTGGTCCGACCCGGCGGCGGTGGTCGACGAGATGGTGGAACTGAAAGCGCGCTACGGCGTTCGCTATTTTTTCATGACCAACTCGACCTTCAACACCCCGTCACATCGCGAACTGCTCCTGGCGGAAGAAATCTGCCGGCGCTCTCTGACCGTCTCCTGGGGCGGCTACTTTGCCCCGGCCAACATGAACCGGGACTATCTGCGCCTGCTTCAACGTAGCGGCCTGACCCATCTGGAGTTCGGAACCGACGCCCTCTGCGAGGCCATGTTGGCGTCATACAATAAGGGCTTCACGGTCGACGAAGCCGTGGCGGTCGCTCATTTGTGCACCGAACTCGGCCTCCACCAACTCCATTTCCTCCTGTTGGGCGGACCGGGGGAAGATGCGCGAACGCTGGCCGAAACTCTGGCCAATACGCGCCGACTCAAGCAGGTGGTCATTTGTCCCTTCGTCGGAATCCGCGTCTATCCCGGCACCAAAATCTACGAAGCCCACCGCCTGGAGTGTGGCTGGCCGGCCGCGTCGCTCGTCCGTCCTGACTTTTATCTGGCCCCGGGCTTGACCTATGACGGCGTCTGGCAAACCGTGCAAGAACACCGGCAGGCCGCCAGAAATTGGATCGTCCCCTCGCGCCAGCCTGAAGCCGGCCCGGCCATGAGTTTCCTTCGCCGGCAAGGTGTCGTCGGGCCTTGCTGGGAATATCTGGCCTCTTAGAATAAGGCGGTAAGGCCATGTCCGAAATTGACATTGCTGTTCAAGATCTGATTCCGCATCGGCCGCCGATGATTCTGATCGACCGCTTAACCGCCTGCGGCGAAGATCGGGCCGAAGCGGTGAAAACTTTCTGCAGCGGCGATTACGGCGTTGTCGATGGCGCCGTGCCCGAAAGCCTGCTCATCGAATGTCTGGCCCAAACCACGGCCGCCATGCAGGGTTATCTTGCCCGCCAGCGGCGCCTGCCGCCAGCCCGCGGCATGTTGGTGGGCCTCGACAACTTTAGCTTCGTCGCCGCCGCCGTGGTCGACCAGCCGCTGACCTTGTGCGTCCAGGTGCTCAACCGGGTCGGACCTTTTTGCATCATCGCCGGTCGCGTTCAGGCCGGGAGTCAGCTTCTGGCGGAGGGACAGTTCAAAGTGTTCATTCAGAGTGGTGAGGATAACGACCAGGCGGTTTCGCCGACCGCAAGGACCAGACCTTGATGGGTGACTACTGGACCATCTGCGCTGCCGACCTGGTCACGGCCCTCGGCGATGATCCCGCCGCGACCTGGAACGCCATAATGTCCGGCGCCTGCGGCCTGCGGCCCTTAAAGTCCCTGGCCCAGGGCGATGGGCGAACCTATGTGGCCGCCGAGATTCCCTGGCTGCGCGGGAGTGGCGCGCCCGCGCCCGGCCTGCCCGCAGATTGTTCGCCCGCCTACGCCCTCACCCGGCGCGTCGGCCGCCGGGCCCTGGCCCAGGCAGGACCCTTGCTCGCGTCACGCACCGGACTGGTCCTGGCCACAACCAAGGCCGGCATTGATGACTTGGAGCGACAACTCGTCGCACCTGGCCCGGCGGCCCGGTCGCACTTCCTCCCGGCCCGCCTGGCCCGCGACCTCGCCACCGATCTCGGCCTGGGCGGACCCGTCCTGGCGACCTCCAACGCTTGTGCCTCCGGTCTGGTCGCCATCGCCCAGGCGGCGCGGCTTTTGACGAGCGGCTCGTGCGAGACCATGCTCGTCATTGGCGTCGATATTCTCTCCCGCTTTGTCCTGGCCGGGTTCTCCTCTCTGGCCGCGCTCAGCGCCCGGCCCTGTCGCCCGTTCGACAAACTTCGCGATGGACTATCCCTCGGGGAAAGCGCCGCCGCTATTGTCCTGCGGCGCGGACCATGGCCCACCGCTCTGGCCACGATCCGAGGCTGGGCCGTCACGAATGACGCCACCCATATCACCGCACCCTCCAGAACCGGACTGGCCCTGACCCAGGCTCTCCAGAAGAGCCTGAGCGCGGCTCGCCTGGCGCCGCAGGATATCGGCTACATTAACGCTCACGGCACGGGCACGGTTTACAACGATGAAACCGAGTCGCTGGCCATTTACTCCGTCTTTGCCGACAGCCCGCCCGTCTCGTCGCTGAAGGGCTACATTGGCCACACCCTCGGGGCCGCCGGCGTCGCCGAAGCCATCCTCTGCACCGAGGTCTTGCGTCACGGCGTTCTCCCCGCCTCGCTCGGTTTCGAGAACCTCGGCGTCTCCAAGCCGATTCGCCTCCTGACCGGGCATCAACCGGCGCCGGGCGTGAACCACGTCGTGACCATCAAGTGCGGCTTTGGCGGTATCAATGCGGCCATGATCCTGAGCAGGGCAAACCATGAATGATCTCTGCTTCCTGACGGCCTGGAGTCGGCTCGACGACACGGGGTTCGCCAACCCGCAATCGCGGACGGCCTGGCCCGGCGAACGCTCGCCGGACGGACCGCTCCGCTGGTCGTGGTTCAGCGCCGCCCCCTTCGAGCGGTTCGGTCGCCTGGACCTGCTCTCGCAATACGCCGTCGCCGCCGCAGAACTGGCCCTCCAGGTTCAGCCTCTTTCCCCGGCCGAGGCCGCCGGAGCCGCCCTCTGCCTGGGCACGGCTCACGGCTCGCTGGCAGCGGACTGCGAGTTCCTGGCCGGCGCCAACTCCGCTGCCGGGCCCAGCCCCACCGTCTTCTCCTACACCCTGCCGAGCGCCGCCATCGGAGAAATCTCCATACGTCACCAACTGACCGGCCCGAGTCTGTGCCTGTTGTGCCCACCCGGCGACGAGCTTTCACCGTTACAGGAGGCCGTTCGCCTGCTGATCCAACGAGAGGCCCGGGCTGTGCTCTGTGTGGTGGCCGATGCGGTGCCTGACTTGTACCGCCGCGCCGCCCTCGGCGCTGCCGCGACCGACCGCGTCGCCGGCTATGCTTGCGCTTTTCTGCTCGAAGCCGCGCCGCCGGCAGAACGATCCGTCCTGGCTAACGTGTCCGTGGTGAAAAGCAGCGCGGCTGGCGCCGGAGAAATGTCGTCACTAGAGCAGTTCACGATTGGCTGTTCTCACGGGGGTGCCACACTTTGTCCCGGCGAGCCGTATCGCCGGGCAAAGTGTGTTCTTGGTGAGTCCATCCAAACATTAAGTGCTCTAGAAATGCTCTGCCGCACTTTGGCGGACGGCGAAGCGGCTGCTCGCTTGGAATTGCCCGGGTTGCGGGGAACAGGCGAAACCCTGGCCATCTGCCGGGAAGCAAATCAGCGCTGACCGGGCGGCTCGCTCTTCCCAGGCAAATCTTCCAGCAACTGATCCAGCCTGACGAACTCCAGGCCGGATTGCCGCACGGTGCTCACCAACTCCTCAACGACGGCCAACAATCGTTCCGGCGGCAGGCCGCAGTCGTGCAACACGATAATGCTGCCGTCCGTGGTGCGGCGGACAATCCGCCGAACAATGGCCGAAGGCGACGCCGTGAACTGGTCGAACCCGCGGGCCGTCCAACCCACCACTTGAAGTTCCAGCGCCCGAGCCGCCGGCCCGACCTGTGGATTCGTCAAGCCTGCCGGAGGACGGTAATAGCGGGGGACCGTGCCGGTGGTCGAAAGGATGGCTTGCTGAGCCGAACGGATTTCCTGGAGCATGAAACGCCGCCCGCGAAAATTCAGCCACCACTGGTGGCGGTGGGAATGATTGCCCATCAGGTGCCCCTGGGCGACGATGCTGCGAGCCAGGTCCGGGTGATCGAGAACCCGCTCGCCGAGGCAGAAGAACGTGGCCGGCACGCCCAGCCGCCGCAGAGCTTTGAGGACCTGTGGCGTCACGGTCGGGTTCGGGCCGTCGTCGAAGGTCAACGCCACGCGCCGTTTACCCGCCGGGCCGCGGCACACGGCGCGACCAAAGAACTCCAGACCGATCAATGACACGCCCAGCGTTAGAACCACCAGATACGCGGCGCTCGCCAGGCCATAGAGCCGCCAGCGCCATGGTCCCTCGACGAAGATGGTTATGCCCGCCAAGGCCAGGATCAGACACAAAATGGCGGCGCGGTGGCGAGTCATCGGCTCACCCAGCAAGCACTGTGGAAACCATTGCGGTGAATCGTGTACGTAAGCACATTATCGATCCGATTATCCGCCCGACCGGACGCGATCAGGGCGATGTCCGGCAGCAGGCGGCCCTGGCGCACCGCGTCGCCCGCCAGGGCCAGACCCAGCGCGGAGGCCGTCGCAAATTCGCCGCACAGGTGCTTGAAGACGCCCACGGCCAAGTCGCCTCCGGCTGCGGCTCCGACCGCCTGGATCACCCGACCGTACACGGCATCCAGCGCCGCATCGCCATCTGCCCCCAGGAGGATCAAATCGACGTCGGCCAGCGTAGCGTTCGCCGGGTGCAGAACCTTCTGGAGAAACGCGACTTCATCTTCCGTGCGGATCCCGCCCAGGTCCGCCGCAGGCCGCGGGGCGAGGCCCAGGCCGCGGATACAAACGGAAGCCTCCGGCCGACCGTTTCCGCCGGGTCGTCCCAGGACAAACGCCGCCGCGCCTTCGCCCGGCAACGAACCGTGAAGCCGCGCCGCCGTCGGGGACAAGGGCGCCAACGCTTCGGCCTTCTTCCGCCACGGTTGACAGTGATTCATCGCCGCCACATGATAGGGATGCAACTCGTCGCCGGCCGCCACGACCGCCCGTTCAATCCGGCCCAGTCTCAAGGCCGTCAGGGCCTGCCCGAGCGCCAACTCGAAAGAGATCGAATCGTGCGTCGTGGTGCGGTTTTCGCCCTGGCATTGAAATTCAATGGCGATGGCCGAGGCCGACGCATTATGAACGGACGTGATAAACCTGGCCGGCATGGGGCTGGCCTCGTCACGACGAATCACATCCTCCAGAAACTCAACCGTGGCCCCCAGCGAACCCAGCCCCGTCCCGACAAAAACACCGGCGCCGGGACCGGCGATCAGACCGCCGCCGTCCTGAACGGCCCGGTGCGCCGCCGTGAGGGTCAGGAGTTGGAGCCGGCTCAGTCTCCGGGCAACCGCTGGTGAGACGCAGCCCTGGTGCGGCTGAGCCGGGCAGGCATAGGCCAGACATTCTCCGCCGCCCAGGCCCGTCGGCATGGCCAGCGGCTGTGGCGGCAGAGTTGGCCGCACCTGGCCCAACCCCTCTATTGTGGCAAATTCTGGCGGGACGGTCGGGTTCATCGGCCTGCACCTTCTGCGGCTTGGGTAAAGACCAAGCTGCAATTGACCCCTCCGAACCCGAACGAGTTGCTCATCACGGCCCGGCAAGGGGTCGCGCGGGTCGTGGCCACTGGTTCAAAGCCGAGGTCTGCGTCCGCTTCGCGTAAACCCAAATTGGCCGGCACTCTCTGCCGCTCGAGACTCAGGATGCAGACCACGCTCTCGATGGCCCCCGCCGCCGCCAGGGTGTGCCCGAAAAATCTCTTCGTCGACGATACCGCAGGCACACGGTCGGCAAACAATCGCCGGATGGCCGCCGCTTCGGCACGATCATTGTCCACGGTCCCGGAGCCATGAGCATTGATATAGTCAATGTCCGAAGGACGCAGTCCGGCCGCGTCCAACGCTCCGGCCATGGCTCGCTGCATGCCCCGACCCTCCGGGTCAGGCGCGGTGGCGTGAATGGCATCGCACGAAAAGCCCCAGCCCGCAAGATAGCCGTGAATCCTGGCCTGGCGGGACAGAGCGTGCTGCTCCTCCTCCAGCACCAGAACGGCCCCGCCTTCCCCCAGGCTCAGCCCCTGGCGCTCGGCATCAAACGGGCGGCAGCCGTCATCCGCCACGACCAGTAGCGAGCAAAATCCGTTCAGGGTCAGGGCCGTCAGTGTGTCGACGCCACCGGCGAAAACCACGTCGGCGTCGCCGCAGGCAATCAGATCGCCCGCCGCAGCCAGGGCCGAAGCGCCCGAGGCGCACGCATCCGATATCGTCATCCGCAAGCCGCCCAGGCCCAACCTCGCGGCGACTCCATCGGTGGCGCTGCCGCAGGTATGATGCCGCAGGCGGCCCAGGTCGGGCGAGCCTCCAGCCAGCAGCTCACGCAGGAACGCTTCGCTCTCCAGCATGCCACCCGTGCAAGCGCCCAACACAACCGCAGTCCGCTCCTGCGCACCATCAGCCAGGCCGGCATCCTGGCCGGCGGCCCTCGCCGCATGACACGCCAGGGCCATACTCCGAGAACTGTCTCTCTCGACCGTTAGTCCCGAGGGTACCTGCCCGACCAGAATGTGTTGCCGGCGTTGTGATGGAAACAGCGTCAACGGACCCAGGCCGCTGCGCCCGGCCTCGAGCGCCGCCGTGGTCTCTTCCACGGTCAAGCCCAGCGCCGAGACGATACCCAGCCCCGTTATCGCTACTTTTCGCCGTGGCAATCCCGCTGCTCCCGGATAAAACCCGCCAGAGCTTTAACTGAGGCAAAGGCCTTCCAGCCGACCTCGATGCTGGTAATGCGAATGCCGTACTCCCGCTCCAGCATCATGATTAACTCCAGGGCATCGATCGAATCCAGCCCCAGACCCTGTTTGAAAAGCGGCGCCTCGGGATCGATCTTTTCCGGCTGCACATCTTCCAGCCTCAGCACCCGGATGATGTGGCTCTTGAGTTGCTCGACCAACTCGTCCATGCGTCGTCTCTCCCATCTGCGGAATCACCGGCGACCGACCAGCAAACGCCGTCCCTGTTCAATGGCGCCGCGTGCCACAGGTTGGGCCGACAGACTCGCGAAGTCCACGGCGCAATGGCTCGCCAGTGGATATGAATAACGATCCAGAAGCGTCACTGGCGCACCTATGGGGTTTTGCCCACGGGCGCAGGTGCCGGCGGCGGTGGCGCAGTTCGATTGGGACCGCCGGCCTGAGTCAAGGCTCTATCCAGAACCTTGGCCAACTCCTCGGCGTTCCTCTGGGTTCGCCCTATGTCCGGACCGATCTGCCACGGCGACTTGCTCGTGATCCAGACTTGGGTCGTCTCGGGGCCCTCGCGCGTCACCTTGACAAATACGTCATCCCCCACGACCATCGGACTGCCCGTCAGGGCCATGTCCACCGCGCGGTAGGCGGACAGGGTGATCAGGCCGGCGCCCGGATCGCTGTGCTGTAACGTCATGTCGCACTTGTGGCATTCAACCGCCACTTTCGCAAATACCGCGTCGTAGGGCGCCGCGTAACGCCGCTCCACCCAGCCGGGCGAAGCGCAACCCGTCACTCCGCACACCAGAAGGACAACTGCCAAACGCCATGTGATTCCCATCGGCCTTGCTCCTTTCTTTATACTGTTCCTGTCAAACCTGACCCACGACGATCCTGCTGCACGACCCGTTACTGCCGGCCACGAAGGAGATGATAGCATGAGGCCGTCAAACATCAATATGCTGCTTGGGCTGAGGCGTTCGTCATCATCATGAGAATGGCGGCGCACGATGGTTAATCGCGCGCCGCCAAAAGTCTTCGGTCTTCGGTCTTCAGCCTGCCGTTATCCGTGCGACGGCAGATTCAGCGCCGGCGGAAAGTCCAGCGGCGTCTGCACCAGGTGGTTGAAGTAGCTGGTGTAGAGGTTCAGGGCCACCACGGCGGAGATCTCCGCCAGTTCGCCGTCGGTCAGGCCGGCCTGCCTCATCATTTCCTGCCACTGGCGTGTGACTTTGGGCAAATTACCCCGAT
Source organism: uncultured Planctomycetia bacterium (assembly GCA_903929765.1). Classification (GTDB taxonomy): domain Bacteria; phylum Planctomycetota; class Phycisphaerae; order FEN-1346; family JAACEH01; genus CAIYVX01. The sequence goes on along the minus strand of CAIYVX010000024.1, from coordinate 9,665 downwards.
TATCCGACCGGCGACTCCTGCACACACCCTCAAAGGCCTGAATGGTGTCTTCAGACATCGAAACTACCCAAATGGAACCAGGCCGACCGCAACGGAACCAATCCCTAACCACGGTCAACGGCACAGGTTCCATTTCTGAGGCAAATAAGTAGTCGTAATTGGCACAGCTTTTGCGTTACAGAGTCGGCAGTGTGAAGAGGGGGTCTCGCAATCCCGGAAAATCTGGCAGATCCGGCTCTGGCGGCGTAGCCAGGCCTTGGGTCATCGGGAAAGCGGAACTAACTCCGGCGGGTGCGGCGAGGCGATCCTCGCGTCCGGTCGGGGAACATTGGGCGGGGAGGGCGCATACTGTGGCAAAGATTAGAAAGAATTGTGCAGTTGGAGTGTGGGCGGCGGCCATCGCGTTGCTGATCCTGGTTCCGCTGGCCCAGGCCGAAGTGATTAATTTCGACGGTACCGGCTATGCGGCCGGCGCGGCCCCCCCGGCGCCCTGGACGGATCGTTATACCGCGACGGGCGATCCCAAGGCCGACCTCGTCTACCAGGTCGTGTCCGGTGTCGGTGTCGGTGGTACGCAGGCCTTGACCGTCCTTCACAACGGCTATTACGAAGGCGCTGCCGTCTATATGCTGCCCACGTCGCTGACTGTGGGCCACGGTCCCCAGCACATCTCGGTGATGATGGATCCGTCCCAGAACTCCCCACTCTCGTATGGCTACAACTTTACTGGTTTCGGCGGAGTCAGTGTCGGTCGCGGCTGGATGCAGGATGGTTCGGATGTCTACCGCGGTGTCAGTTTCTTAAAGCAGGACTGGAGTCACCAAGGCGGCAACGATGCCTCGGACTTCCCGATTAGCGGCCCCGGCGGCCTCATGGGATACTTTGTACCGTCAGCCGCCCATAGCTATTACGAGATCGCCTTCGATATTAATGCCGCCTTTAACTCGATTCTGGTCACGGTGACTGCTCCCGGCGGCAGCACCATGACTCAGACCACGGATTGGGACGGTGGGCCTATCACCAAGGTCTGGCTGTTGGAAAGCGAAGATAATTGGAATGGCCAGCCCGTCTACTACGATAACCTGACTATCTCCGCCACTCCCGAGCCGGCGACACTGTCTTTGTTGGGCCTGGGCCTGGCGGGCCTGATCGCCCGGCGGCGCAAGCAGCAGGCGTAAGACACGGATACCGGTCGCTCCGACCAGCAATAAAAAGAGCCGCCTTCGGGCGGCTTTTTTATTGCTGGTAGAGCAGAAAAACTTTCACTTCAACCACAAGACCGATTCCGGCCTTCTTAAGAAACGGCTGCTCACGCCCCGTGCTGCGGACGATTGCCCTTCAGTCTTAAGCCTGCCGTTCTGCGTGATGCTCCAGGGCCAGACACGTTTCCAGCGCCGCCCCCTGCCACAGCACGTCCTCGTCAATCTTGAATCCGGGATGATGGTGCGAGGCCGTGGCCCCCTTCTTCACGTTCCCCACGCCCAGAAAGAGCATCGCCCCCGGCACCTTTTCCAGCAGAAATGAAAAATCCTCGCCGCCGAATTTCTTTTCCTGCGGCACGATGGTCGCCGCCCCGAAAAGTTCCGTCACCGCACGGCGGGCGTCCTCGACGACCTGCGGATTGTTGACCGTCACGGGATAACTGTCGTCAAAGGACAGTTCGATCCGCGTGCCGGTGCCCAGCTCGATGCCGGAAAGGATTTCGCGGGCGTACCGCTTGGCCCGGTCCCGCATCGACGGCGAATGGGCCCGCAGCGTGCCGACAATGGTCACGGTTTCGGGAATCACATTAAACGCCTCGCCGCCGTGAATCGAGCAGAGGCTTAGCACCCCCGCGTCCAGCGGCTTGATCCGGCGGCTCATGATGGTCTGCAAATTCATAATCGCCTGCGCCGCCGCGACCACCGGATCAAGGCACAGTTCCGGCGTGGCCGCATGGCCCCCGCGACCGTGAATGACGATGGTCAGTCGATCCACCGCCGCCATGACCGGCCCGGCCAAGAGGCCCCAGGTTCCCGCCTCGTGCGCCGTGAAGACGTGAATCGCCACGGCCCGGTCGACGCCTTCCAGCACGCCCTCGGCCATCATCGCCGCAGCGCCGCCCATCGGCCGCTCCTCGGCCGGCTGAAACATGAGCCGCACCGAGGACCGCAACTCCTTCCGGTGCGCCGCCAGCAAATTGGCCGCGCCCAGCAGCATGGCAACGTGAGCATCATGCCCGCAGAGATGGGCTTTGCCGGGGACGACCGAGGCGAACTCGTCGTCGGTCGCTTCCTGAACCGGCAACGCGTCCATATCGGCCCGCAGCAGCATCCGCCCCGGCGCTCCCGCCACGTCCAGGTCGCCGACCACGCCGGTCTTGCCCACGCCGCGCCGCACTTTGTAACCGAGCCGCTCCAACTCCGCCGCAACAATCCCGGCGGTCCGCACTTCCTCGAACCCCAGTTCGGGATGCTGATGAAAATCGCGCCGCCAGGCCACGATCCGCGGAGACAGGACCCGTGCTTCGTCAAGAATTGCTTTGTTCACTTATGTCCTGCCCTTCTGTCTCCGTGATGCAACCATTCCAGGGTAGCATAACGCCGGTGACAAATCGCCTCGATCTGCTCCAACTCTTCCGTATTAAACCCCTGCGGCGTTAGCGTGGCGTGATATTCTTCCTGAAACACCGCCACCATCGCTGCCGCCAACTCGTCGAACGCCACCGGCCTGCCGGCCAATTCCCCCAGGCCAATCGCCCCCGGTTGATTGGTCTCGAGGAGCACAGAACCGTGCTGGAGGATGGCCCCGGAGCGTTTCCTCTGCGCCCCACCGGCCAGCTTCTGCGACCGGGCGATTATATCGGTGGCCCCCGCACGCTCGAAACAGAAAAACGGCCCGCGCTGGGTGTTGCGGCCACCAGTGGTCGAGGCGGGCGTTGCTTCAGTTACCCCCAGCGCCGCCACCGCCCGAACGATCACGCGATTCACCGCCGCATAGAGCTTGGGCGAATCGGCCAGACTTTCCGGCGCCGCCACAGCGTAGGTCAATTCCTGATCATGCAGAATCGCCCCGCCGCCGGTCGGTCGGCGAACCACAGCCTGCCACGTTATGTTCTTGGGAAGATCATCCAAGGATTGAAAATACCCCACCGACAGCGTCGGCGCCGACCAGCGGTAAAGCCGCAACGTCAGCCGTCCGCCTTCCGCCGCCTGCTCCAGCAGCAACTCATCCGCCGCCATGTTCCAGTCGCCGGCGGCCGGGTCCGAAACGATCAGCCGCCAGGTCGTCGCCAAGTCAGGCCCTCAATCTTCCGCCGCCTGGTCGCCGTCGGGCCAACGGTACCGCAGGTCCGGCTCTCGCGCCGCCCGGACTTCGTCGGGCCGGCTGATCGGCGTCGAGAGCGGCGCTTCGCGCAGCCGGTCGGGATTGGCGCGGGCCTCGGCCACGATCTCCCCCAGAACGCGGGCGAACTCGTCCAGCGTGCGGCGGCGCTCCGTCTCGGTCGGCTCGATCATCAGAGCTTCCTCGACCACCAGCGGAAAATAAATCGTCGGCGGATGCAGGCCGTGGTCGATCAGCCGCTTGGCCAGGTCCAGCGCCCGGATGCCGGTCTCGGCCTGGAGCTTGCGGGCCGAGAGGACGAATTCATGCATCGTATTACCGTTATACGGAGATTCAAGAATGTCGCCGCAGGCTTTCTGGAGATAGCGGGCGTTGAGCACGGCGTTTTCGGCCGCGCTGCGAACGCCCTTCGGCCCCAGGCTCCGCAGGTAGAGGTAGGCGCGAATCAGCACGCCGATCTGCCCGGCAAAGCCGCGAACCCGGCCGATGCTCTTCTCGCTGCTCGCCTTCAGGACGAAGCGGCCCGAGCCTTCCCGCTCGACCACCGGCAGCGGCAGATACGGCGCCAGGTCGGCCGCCACGCCGATCGGCCCCGCCCCCGGCCCGCCCCCGCCGTGCGGCGTGGCCAGCGTCTTGTGCGCGTTGACGTGCATGGCGTCGGCCCCCCAGTCGCCCGGCCGGGTCACGCCCATGATGGCGTTGAGATTCGCCCCGTCGATGTACAATTTCGCCCCCACGGCGTGCAACATCTTGGCGATCTCGGACACGTTCGTCTCGAACAGCCCGAGCGTGTTGGGATTGGTCAGCATCATCCCGGCCACCGAGCCGTCGAGCTTGCTGCGCAGATCGTCCAGGTCGACCAGCCCGTCGGCATTGGACTTCACTTCCACGGCCGCGAAACCGGCGACGTGGGCCGAGGCCGGATTGGTGCCGTGGGCGCTGTCGGGAATCAGAATCTTCGTCCGCTTCTCGCCGCGGTCGCGGAAATAGGCCGCGAACACCAGGAGCGCGGTCAACTCGCCGTGTGCTCCGGCGGCGGGTTGAAGGCTCACGGCCGGCAGGCCCGTGATTTCTTTGAGCATCTCCTGGAGCCGCCAGAGAATCTCCAGCGTGCCCTGGCAATCCTCGTCGAACTGGTACGGATGCATCTCGGTAAAGTCAGCCCGCCCCGCGGCCTGCTCGTTGATGCGCGGGTTGTGCTTCATCGTACAGGAACCGAGCGGATAGAAGTTGGCGTCGATAGAAAAATTCCCCTTCGACAGAATCGTGATGTGCCGCACCACGCCCTGCTCGCTGACCTGCGGCAGGCGCGGCGGGCGCGAGCGCAGCAAGTTCACCGGGAAGACCGGCCCGTGGCTGGGCACGTCGCTCGGGGGAAAGGTCACACCGCGCTGCCCGCGCTGCGATTTTTCAAAGATTGACGGTTCTGGCATTTGTTTCCTCGTCTACTCTAATGCGTAGGGTGCGTGCTTGCACGCACCCTACACGATTCTATTCCGTGATGGCTTTAACGTAAGCATCCAACTCCGCCCGCGTCCGCTTCTCCGTCACAGCCACCAGGATGCGGTTTTCCATCTGCGGGAAGAACCGCTTCAGCGGCACCCCGCCGATGATGCCGCGCTTGGCCAGCCGGGCCAGGACGCGGTCGGCCGGCGCCTCGCATTCCAGCACAAATTCCTTGAAATAGGGCAACTGGTAGCGGATGCGGAAGCCCTTGACCTCCGCCAGCCGTTCGGCCAGGTAATGACTCTTGGCGGCGCACAGTTCGGCCACTTCCCGCAGACCCTCGGCCCCGACCAGCGAAAGATAAAGCATCGCCCGTGTGGCCTGTAGCCCTTCGCTCGTGCAGATGTTGCTCGTCGCCTTCTCGCGGCGAATGTGCTGCTCGCGGGTCTGGAGCGTCAGACAATAACAGGCGTTCCCGCGCCGGTCCACCGTCCGCCCGACCAGCCGCCCCGGCATCTGTCGCACGAATTCTTTCCGCGTCGCCAAAAGGCCCAGGCTCGGACCGCCCATGTTCATCGGCTGCCCCAGCCCCTGCCCTTCGCCCACGGCGATGTCCACGCCGCACTCGCCCGGCGGCCTGAGCAGCCCCAGGCTGATCGGATCGACGCTGGCCACCAGGAGGCCGCCGACGGCGTGTACCATCTCGGCCAGCTTGTCCAGAGCCTCGACCAGGCCGAAAAAATTCGGCGTCTGGGCGATGACGCAAGCCGTCTGGTCGTCGAGCAGGTTGGCGATGATCTCCAAGTCCACCTGCCCCTCGCGATAGGGCACGGGCACAAGGTGAATATTAGTATTAATGAGATATGTTTTCAGGCATTCAAGAATTTCCGGGTGCACGTTCTGCGACACCAGCACCTTGCGCCGCTTCGTCACGGCCGTGGCCATCAGCGCCGCCTCGGCCACCGCGCTCATCCCGTCGTAGAGCGTGGCGTTGGAAACGTCCAGCCCCATCAACTCCGCGATCATGGTCTGGTATTCCCAGAGCACCTGGAGCGTGCCCTGGCTGGCCTCGGCCTGGTACGGCGTGTAGGCGGTCAGAAATTCGCCGCGCGAAGCCAGGGCATCAACCGCCGCCGGAATGTAATGATCGTAAACCCCGCCGCCCAGAAAGCTCACCGTGTGGCCCGCCGGCTGATTGCGGCCCGCCAGTTCGCCGACGTGGCGCGAAAGTTCCATTTCCGTCAGCGCCGGCGGCAGCTCCAGGTTGCGCATCAGCCGCAACTCCTGCGGCACCCCGGCAAAAAGCTCCTCATGGCTCTTGAGGCCCAGGGACTTCAACATTTCCTGCTGCACGTGAGGAGGATTACCCAGATAAGGCACGGTTATTCCTTTCCCGCCGCTGCTTTTTTTTCTTCTTTTTTCGTAGGGGCAGAGTTTATCTCTGCCCTACCGTTTCTTCTGTTTCTTCTTCACCCCTCTCCCTTGAGGGGAGAGGGTAGGGTGAGGGTGACGAACGCTGATGAACCGCTCTAATGTTCTCCACTCGCCTGTGCATCATATGCCGCCGCATCAAGCAACCCGGCCACTTCCGCCGGGTTACTCACCCGAACTTTGATCAGCCACCCCGCGCCGTACGGATCGGCCGAAATCTTTTCCGGCGCCGCCGCCACCGCCTCGTTCCGCTCGGTCACCGTCCCGCTCACCGGGGCGATCAGTTCGCTCACGGCCTTGACGCTTTCGACTTCGCCGAACTGCTTCCCCGCCGCCACCACCGTCCCCGGCGCCGGCAGGTCAAGGTAAACCAGATCGTGCAACAGGTCCACGGCGTGCTGCGAGATCCCCACGACCGCCGTCTCGCCCTCCGCGCGGCACCACTCGTGCGTCGCGGCATACTTCAGATTGTTCGGACTCCCCATCGCTGCTCCCTTCAAAACCCAAGTTCTTTTCCACCTCGCGGCCACAACAACAAACAGGACGGACAGTGTATGTCCGCCCCCCTGCCCCGTGCAACAACTTTTCACCTTCTCCGCCGCCGCTTCCGCTGTTCCTGCCGCGCTGCGGCCAGGTCTTTGCCGCGCTTGCCGGGACGCGGGGCTTTGGACTTCTTTTGCGGCTGGGCCTCGCCCGCCGGGCGGTTCGCCGGCACCGTGCCCGGCTTCTCCCCAGCCGCCGGAGCCAGCGTCAGTTCGCGCCGCGGAATGTCCACGGCGGCAATCACGACGTGAATCGTGTCGCCGACGCAAATGCGCCGCCCTTCCTTCCGCCCGACCAGGGCGAACCGCGAGGCGATGTACTGGTAATCGTCGTAACGCAACTGGTCGATGTGCACCAGCCCTTCGATCATGTATTTGGGAATCTCGACGAACAGGCCGTAAGCCTGGACGGAGGAGACCACGCCGGAAAATTCCTCGCCCAGGTGCTGCTCCAGCAGCATCAGCACCTTGACCTTGGTCAACTCCCGCTCCGCCGCCTCGGCCCGCCGCTCCGTGCTGGAACAATGGGCTGCCGCTTCCACGAGCGCCGCATCCTCCAGGGCAAAATCCTCCTTGTGCCGCCCGCCGCGCCGGCGCTGTTCCGCCTCCCCGTCGCCGCTCCACTTTTCCACCTCGGCCAGGCAACGGTGAATCGTCAGGTCGGGGTAGCGGCGGATCGGGCTGGTGAAATGGGCGTAACACTGGCTGCCCAAAGCCCAGTGCCCCGCGTCGCTCACGGCGTACTCCGCCCGCATCATGCTGCGCAGTACCGCCATGTGCACCGGATAGGCCGCCGGGTCGCCGCGCGTGGTTTTCAGCAGGGCTTGCAGCGCCCCGCGATCCTGCGGATTTTCAATCGGTTTGCCGATGGCCCGCAGAAATCGCCCCAGCGTCTCCAGCTTTTCCGCGTTGGGCGCCTCGTGAATGCGCCGCATCGCCGGCCGGTGCGCCGCCGCCAGCCGCCGGGCCACCGCCTCGTTCGCCTCCACCATGAACATTTCGATAATCTTATGGCTGAAAGCGTTGTCCTCCGGCCGCGCGTCGATCACCGCCCCGTCGTCGTTGAAGACCAGTTCCACTTCCGGCAGGTCGAGTTCCAGGTACCCGTCGCGCCGTCGGCGGGCCAGCATCCGTCGGGCCAGGGCGTTCATCTCGTTCAGCAGTTGCACGATTTCCGGCCCGACCACGTCGAGCCGCCCCTCGTCCAGCACCTGGCTCACCTGCTCGTAGGTCATCCGCTTGTGGTTGCGAATCACGCTCCGAGCGAAGTGCGTCCCCACCACACGGGCCTCGCGGTCGAGGTCGATGAAGGCGGTCTCGACCAGGCGGTCCTGGTCTTCCTGAAGACTGCAAATGCCGTTGGAGAGAATTTCCGGGAGCATCGGCAGGACTTCCGTCGGCAGGTACACGCTGGTGCCGCGCTTGTAGGCTTCCGTATCGAGGGCCTCGCCGGGCCGCACGAAAAACGAAACGTCGGCAATGTGTACGCCCAGCCGCGTCACGCCGTTGCCCAGATTTTCCAGGCTCACGGCATCGTCGAAATCGCGGGCGGTTTCCGGGTCGATGGTGATCGTGAGCAGTTCTCGCAAATCCGTCCGTCGCGCCGTCTCTTCCGGCGTGAACCGCTCCACCGCGCGGCGAGCCTCGGCCAGCACCTGTTCGGGGAATTCGTCCGGCAACTCGAACTGGCGAATCACCGCCAGCGTATCCACTCCCGGCTGGCCGCGCGGGCCGAGCACTTCGACGATCACCGCCTCGGCGGCCTGGTTCAGGGCCGGATATTTCAGCAACTCAAAAACGACCTTGTCATTCGGCTTGGCCCCGGCGGCCGAGGCGTCGGGCACGGGTATTTCGTCCACCAGCAGCACGCCGCCGTCGGGCTTGATCGAGCCGAACTTGCCGCGCACGCGATAGGTACCGACGAAGGTCGTGTGGCCGCGGGTGATGATCTCGGTCACGTTGCCGGTGTAAGGCGACTGGCCGGGCTTGGTGAATTGTCGTTTCACCAGCCGGGCCATGACGCGGTCGCCGGTGATGGCCCCGCCGGTGGCGCCCGGTGGAACAAAAATGTCGTCGCCCAGCTTCGGATCGTCCTGCTCGATGAAGCCGAAACCCTTGCTGCTCAGACGCATGATGCCGGTGAACATGCCGTTGGGCACTTTGCGCTGCTTGTCGGCCGCGACCAGTTTTCCGCCGCCGACTTCGGCGATTTCCCCGGCCAGCAGCAGTTCCTTGACCAGCGAGCGGAACTGGCCATAGTCTTCCTCGCCGATGTCGAAAAACCGCGCCAGGCGGCTCGTCTTCACCGGCTGGTATTTCTTATCTTTCAAGAGCGCCATGATCCGGTCGCGGGTAGGCATGAGATTGATCCTCGGTTGTTGCTTTTTTTCTGCTGCGCCTTAAGCCTTCAGCCTTAAGTCTTAAGCCTGCTGTCCGCAGTTTTTCGTTGCCCCCATCCTACTCGGCGGGTATGTTGCACGCAACAGAGGAGAATCGGACTATGGATGATTTGCTTCAGAAAGCTGAGGAATTGGGCCGGATGCTGGTCGACCAGCCGCGCTTCAAGGCCCTGATGGCCGCCCGCGACGCGATCCGCGCCGACCCGGCCGCACGCAAGGCCCTGGCCGACTACCAGACCCACGTCGACCACTTGCAGCAACTCCAGGCCGCGCGCAAGCCGATCGAAGTGGCCGACAAGCGCCGCCTGGCCGAACTGGAAACGGCCCTCTCCGGCAACGCCAAGGTCATGGCCATGAGCAAGGCCCAGGCCGACTTCTCGGAGCTGATGAGCCGGATCAACCGGGCCATCTACGAGAAAATCGCCGCCGAGGAGGCGACCGAGGAAGAAGCCCCGCCGGCTAAGCAATAAGCGGGGCGGCCTGGCGGCGTTGTTTGCCGCCATGACTTCCCGCCCGTGAACAT
>CAIYVX010000023.1 GCA_903929765.1 uncultured Planctomycetia bacterium | reverse complement strand
TGCCGATGGCCGACAAAAGATTCCAGACGGATCAGGAGGTCTGGAATGAGAACACCTTTGCGGATCGAGACGGCGCTCTCCGAGCGGGATTTGGCCCGTCTGGCGCGGCAGGAAGCGGACCCGCGTGTGCGTCAGCGGCTGCTGGCCATTCGCCTGGTCGTCATGGGCCGGACGGTGCCAGCCGCAGCTCTCGCCAGCGGCCTGAAGCAGCGGCAGTTGCGGAACTGGGTTCACCGCTTCCAGGCCGAGGGCGTGGAGGGGCTGCGCGATCGGCCTCGGCCAGGTCAACCGAAGCATTTGCCCGCCCGCAGCGAAAAAGCTTTTCAGGCTCGGCTGCGGCAGCCGGGGCGGGGCATCATCCTGCGGGGCAAGGACATCCAACGTCTTCTGCGGGAGGAGTTTGGGGCTTCCTACTCGCCGTCGGGAACCTACTTTCTGCTGCATCGGTTGGGGTTTTCCTCTCTTTCGCCGCGGCCGGTTCACCCGAGTTCGAACCAGCAAGCCCAGGCGGATTTTAAAAAAACACGCTGAAGGAGTGGGTGGTCCGCACCGCCGAACTCCATCCCGGGCGGCGGCTGAGCGTCTGGTTTCAGGACGAAGCCCGCTTCGGACAGCAGGGCACCACGACACGGATCGGGGCGGACCGTGGCCGACGGGCCACGGCGGTGCGACAAGTCGAGTTTGAGTGGGTCTATCTGTTCGGGTCGGTGTGTCCCGCCAGCGGTCGGACCCACGGCTGCTTGTTGCCCTACGTCGACACTGCGGCCATGAACGCCTACCTGGCGGACTTCAGCCGCAATCTGTCGCCGGAGGAACATGCCCTGCTCGTGCTGGACCGCGCCGGCTGGCATCGCAGTCGCAGCCTGGCCATCCCGGCTAACGTGACGCTACTTTACCTGCCGCCGTACAGCCCGGAACTGAACCCCGCCGAACTGCTCTGGTGGCAAGCCCGCGACAAGAAACTCAGCAACCAAGTCTATGAAACGATCCCCATCCTGGAACAGGCCGTGGGCGACGCCTGGCTCTGGCTCATCGAAAACCCCGCCGTCCTTCGCTCACTCTGCCTCTTTCCCTGGATCGAATCGGCAATCTCTAACTAGGGGCGGTATTACTACTTTTCCTTGACCGTGAGGTCGAGCGATTCGGTGGCGCCGATGCCGCTATCGGTCTTGGCCGTTACATGGGCGACGTAATTGGCGATCAGGTCGGCCGAGTCGGAGGCCTTGATGGTATATTCAGCCGAGTCGCCGACGATTTTCTGGTCGGAGTCAACAACTTCGACGCCGCCGGGCAACTGGTCGAACTTGACCGCGATCGGGCCAGTCACATTGGTCCGTTTGATCTTGATCGTGACCTTGGCCATGCCGCCGCGTTCCAGGGTGACGGCGGCGGGCTTTTCGATGGTCAGTTTCTGGCCGCCGGTGCCTTCGACCGTGGTGCTCTTGCAGCCGGCCCAGACGACAATCAGCAGCGTCAATGCGAGAACAGTTAGCTTTTTCATGGTTTTTCTCCTTAAAGGATAATTATTCGTCAGCCAAACCAGATACGTTAACCCGGTCCGCGGCTAGTCCTTGACGGTAAGCTTCATATATTGAGTTGATTGCATACCTTTCGATCCGCTGGTCACGATCCTGACGGCCTGATTGGAGACCAGGCCGGCGCTCATGTCGGCCTTCAGAATAAAAGACGCCTTGGACTGGCCGTCCTGGACCGTCTGGGACGATTGATCGGCGGAGACGCCGCGTGGCAACTGCGAGATAGCCACGGTCACGGTTCCGGTCATCTTGCTGCGATCGATCTGCACGTCGAGCATTTTAGTTTCGCCCCGCGAGATGGCCAGCCACATCGGGGTGGTGGCGGCAAACTGCTGTCCCTCCGGCCCGCGCACATCCGTACTCTGACAGCCGGCTGCGGCCCAGACCAGACCAACCAAAAGAAGCACTGCACTCGCTAGTCTCATGAGTCTCCCTTTCCGTTAGACAAACATCGTATGTGGTCGCCCACGACCGCCGCGGGAACCTAACGGCATGTTAACGAGGTTTCCGTACGCCGGAGGGGAAAAAATTGTCGGCGGCAATTCAAGGAGATAAAGGAGGCGACAAGAAGGTCCTTATTCATGGCCCGTCTGCCGGACCAGGCCATTCACCGGCAAGGGTGTGGGATGAAAAAATAAAAGCAAAAAGATTTCAGACCGGCGGCGGGGCGCCGTGGCGCCAGGCGTAGGAGCGGCGCAGCATTTCCAGACGCGGGCTTTCGGGGGGGACGTAGCCGAAGCGCTCGCGGTCGCGGGGCACCTGGTCTTTGGCCAGCCTGGCCCAGGTGGTGTTCATGATGTGGACGAAAACGGTAGCGGCGATGGACTTGGTTTGCCAGAGAGTTTTGAGGGTGCGCTTCCAGACCCAATTTTCCTGGGCGGCGACCTGGCGAAGTTCGTAAACCATTTCGTCGAGGCGGCGCGGCGTGATCAGCTTGGGTTGGAAGACGGTTTCGGTGAAGGTGTAGCGTTCCCAGTCCTCGGGGTAGTTGGTGGCCAGAAGGCGGCCCTCGGCCTTGAGGCGGTCGTAAAGCTTCGTGCCGGGGAGCGGGGTCATGGTGGTGATCTGGAGGATGTCGACTTCGAGTTGGGCGGCCTGGAGGGCGGTGCGGGCGACGGCGTCTTCTTTGTCCTCGTCGCAGCCGACGATGAAGCAGCCGATCAGCGAGATGCCGGACTTGTGGAAGGCGTCGACCATTTCCTTGTAGTGCGAAAGAATGTTGCGATTTAGATTTTTGCGGAAGGTCTTGAGGCTCTCGGGGTTGAGGGACTCGAAGCCGACCAACATGCCTTCGCAGCCGGCCTTGTGGGCCAGCTTCAGGCCTTCGGGGTCTTTGCCCATGTTGATGGTGGTCTGGCTGAACCAGCGGCGCTTTTTGCCGCGGCGGATGATCTGGCGGAGAAGTTCTTTGGCCCACTGGGCGTGGTCGGGGCTGGTGCCGAAAAAGTTGTCGTCGACAACGAAGGTGAAGTCTTCGGTGGTTTCGTTCCATTCGGCGACGATTTCGTCGATGGGGCGGCGGCGGATTTTGCCGCCGTTAAAGAGGGTGACGGAGCAGAAATCGCAGCCGACGGGACAGCCGCGCGAAGTCTGGAGGCAGTTGATGTCGTAATGGCCGTTGATGGGCTGGAGCGTCTGAGCGGCGGCGGCGAGGCCGGCGGTTAGTTCGATGGGACGGCCTTCGTAACGTTTCTGGAGGCGGCCGGCGGCAGCGTCGGCGACGATCTGCGGCCAGATGGATTCGCCTTCCCCGACGGCGACGGCGTCGAAATACTGTCCCGCCTCGTCCGGCATGGCCCAGGCGTGCGGGCCGCCCATGACGCAGGGAATTTTCCGCTCGCGGCACAAGGCGGCGAGTTCGTAGGCTCTGGTGGCGGTGCTGGTGTAGGCGGTGATGCCGACCAGACCGTAGCCGCCGGAGTCGAGGAATTCGACGGTGCGGGCGGGGCCGAAGGCTTCGTCGATGAGGTCGACGGAATGTTCCGGGGGCGTGAGGCGGGCGATGACCCGCAGGCCGTGCGAGGGAATCTGCGTGCCGATGGTGTGATAGCCCACGCAACGGCGGGCGACAGGACTGATCAGGGCAATTTTCAAAGCGTCGCTCCAAGAACGGTAACGATATGCTGAGGATTCTACCGCGTGGCGGGCGACCAGGCAATAGTCAACGGTCGGTTGGGCCGGAGCGTGACGGGGGCGTCGAACGCCCATTCTAAAAGACCATCGTCGCGCAGGATCAAGTTGCCGCGGCGCGTCTGGCCGCCGAGAGAAACTTTCAGGGAGCGCGGGACGCGGCGAAGGCCGGGGTCGAGAATCACACGCGAGGCGGTTATGGCACCGTGCTGCACGTCGATGGTGGCGCGTCCGCCGCGTTTGGACAACTTCTGACTGAACGCGCCCCAGGCCGTGCCGGCGGCGAAGAAGGAGCGGAAGTTGTCGGCGAAGACTTTCGGAGCGAAACGGATGGTCTGTTCGGAGGCCGACCACTGGTGGCCGCTGAGGGCGTCGATGAGGGACCAGGAGGCCAGACTGCGGGCGTAATGGTTGCCACACTCGACTTCGTTCCAGGGATTACGGCGGAAGCCTTCGTGGCGGTCGCGGACGGCTTTGACAATCCGCAGGCCTTCGGCGATTCGGCCTTCGTAGATCAGGTGGCCGGCGACCTGGTACTCGATGCCGGGCCAGACTTCGTGGGTATACGGGAAGGGCAAGGTTTCCTTTCCGCCGCGCGGCCAGGTGCACAGGAGCAAGCCGCCTTCGTCGGCCAGGGCGTAGATGCGTTCGGTGTTGGCGTGTTCCAGCATGGTCGGCCGGAAGTTGTAACGGAAGATCGACTTCATGGTTTGCCGCACGTGGGTCTCGTCCAGGACATAGCCGAAGTCGAGCATGTGGGCATACCACTGGCCGATCAACTGGTCGGAGAGGCAGCCGAGGCCGAACTGGTGCGGCGGCTGGTCGGGCGACAGGCCAACTTCGGCGCCGACCTCGAAAATGGGCTGATAATGAGGCCCGGTATCGCCGGCGCGGGGCTCGATCCGCTGCACATAAAAGTCCTTGTCCCAGAGATTCGCATCGGCCTTGCAGCGACCTGATTCATAGATCAGGCGATATTGATCGGCGGCCTCCGGTTGGCCGCAGCGGCGGGCCAGGAGTTCGCCGGCCCGGAGGGCGGCCAGATAAAGCGAGGTCATCATCGGGTTCGGGCCATAGAACTCGATGTCATAAGTATTGTGCTGGACGCCTTCCATGACGCCGTCGCGGTCGGCGTCCCAGTATTTCCAGGCGTACTCCAGGGCCAATTTCGTCTTGGGCCACCAGGCAAAGAGCCACCGGTCGTCGCCGGTCAGCTTCCAGTGGCGATAGACGTTGAGGACGACGCCCATCTGGCCGTCGGCGGCGGCGTGAAAGTCGCCGCTGGAGCGCTCGACGCCCAGTGGCAGACTCTGGCGGAAATCCAATTTGCCGTCGTCATGGAGACCGTACTTGAGGTGGTTCTCCAGGGCGCCGACCTGAAGGGCGGGAAAGAGTTGTGGCAGGGCCTGGGCATAGTTCCAGACATGGGAACAGGTTCCTTCGCAACAGCCGGCGTTCCCGAAACAACCTTCCCAGCCGTAGAAGGAACCGTCTTCGAGGCGAAGGCAGGTGGTGGACTTGAGGACGGCCAACTGGCTGCCGGCGGCGTCGAGGACGTGGGCCGGCAGGGTCGAGGAGTAGAGCGTGTCGGCGAAGCAACGGGTGCGTTCTTCGAGGCGCGGGAGGTGGCGGGCGACGTAGCGGGCCACGTCCCAGGCATCGGTGAAGGCGGAGGCGTACCAGTTTCGCCAAGTGGGTTGCTCCGGCGAGCAGCAGTCCGGTGCGCCGAGTGGTGGCGACCAGTACATGCGAACGTTCGGAAAATGCCAGGAGATGATGAGCGGCAGGGTCTGCGACTGGCCGGGGGCGAGGCGGACGTCAAGGGCCATCGAGCCGACGGCGGTGATGGCATCGGTGGACTCCGCGCGGTCGCGCCTCTCGGCCAACTTGCCCCGCGAGGCGTGGTTCCAGAACAATTCGAAGTCGTCCCAGGATTTGGTTTGCGGCCAGCGGGTCTGGACCTGGAGCCGTCGCCAGGTCGTGGTCAGGGCCATCGAGCCGAAGAGCGGCGCGTCGTCGGCCAGTTTGCCGCTGGAAAATTTCAGACCGCGCACGGCGGGTTCTTCGACAAACTCATTGATGTTGCCGCTAAGATCGGGCAAGCCGACCAGGTTCTGGAGATTAGCGAAGAGGACGGCTTTGACAGGCTTGGTGCGCGAGGGGTTTTTCAGGTGGACCAGGAGGATGGCGGCAGGAATGGAACTGTCATCGGCTTCCATGGGAATCATGGGGTTGAAAGCTTCGAGCGAGACGGCCAGAGGCACCTGGCGGTCCTGAAAGTCGAGGCGGGCCAGGGGGAACGTGCCGGTGAAGGTGTTGGCGGCGAAGTGCGGCAAGCCGGCGCCCTGGTCGCGCGGATAACCGTGGGAAAAATCGGCCGGGCCGGCGACCGGCCCCTGGAGGACGCGGGTTACGGGATCGTCGCCCTGGCGGTGGGCAAAAAGGGTGAGAAACGCGCCGTAGCACCCCTGCCCTTTGGCCGGACGGTTGAAGATTTCAAAGTCGCGCAGTTGCCCCCAGCCGCCGAGGGAGATCGAGCCGGTGCCGATGCCGCCCAGGGGAAAGGCGATCTGGGCGCGGTCCTCGCCGGCAAAGGTCCGTTGCGGACCGACGTGGTAAAGATTGTCCTGGGTTGAACGGCGGATCTTTGCCGCCATGCGTGGGCTCCTGAAAATCCGGATACGGTTAGACGAAAAGAAAAACATACCAATTTTTCCGGTGGGATGGAAGTGGCCGGTGGTAGTGGTAAATGGAAATCGCTTGCCGTTACGGTTTTTTTTGCTACAATGAAGGATGAAGTGCGGCAGCGTGTCGCGACTATTGGTCCGTGTAAGTAGATTATGAAAGCAGATCCCGCCTGATGCCATTTACCAATCTGGGGCTCATCGAGCCATTGCTGCGGTCCGTCCGGTCAGAAGGTTACACCAAGCCCACGACGATTCAGGAACAAGCCATCCCGCCGATCCTGTCTGGTCAGGATGTGCTGGGCTGCGCCCAGACCGGGACGGGCAAGACGGCGGCGTTCGCGCTGCCGATCATTCAACAACTTCATAGCCGGCCTGTGGAGATGAAGCACGGGCAGCCGCGGGCGATCCGGGCGCTGGTGCTGGCGCCGACGCGCGAACTGGCGGCGCAGATCGGCGAGAGTTTCCACGCTTACGGCCGCCATGCCGGATTGCGGCACACGGTGATCTTCGGCGGCGTGAAACAATTTTCGCAGGAAAAGGCCCTCAGGGGCGGCGTGGACATTCTGGTGGCGACGCCGGGACGGCTGCTGGACCTGATGAACCAGCGGATCGTGAATCTGCGGCACGTGGAAATTCTGGTGCTTGACGAGGCGGATCGGATGCTGGACATGGGCTTCATCCACGACATCCGTCGGGTGATCGCCCAGGTTCCGGCGAAGCGTCAGACGCTGCTCTTTTCGGCGACGATCCCGCAGGAGATCGAGGCGCTGGCGAATTCGCTGATGAAGACGCCGGTGCGAGTGCGGGTGGCGTCGGAATCGCCGGCGGCAACGACGGTGCGGCAGACGGTATATTTTGTGGAGTCGCACCAGAAGTTGCCGTTGCTGGAGCATCTGCTGAGCAGCGCGGAGATGACGCGGGCGCTGGTGTTCGCGCGGACGAAGCGCGGGGCGGATCGGGTGGCCCAGCGGCTGAGCCGCAGCGGAATTACGGCGGAGGCGATCCATTCGAACAAGTCGCAGAATGCGCGGATGCGGGCGCTGGCCAATTTCAAGGCGGGCAAGACGCGGGTGCTGGCGGCGAGCGACATTGCCTCGCGCGGGCTGGACGTGGACGACATTTCGCATGTGATCAATTACGACATTCCGCACGAGGCGGAGACGTACGTCCACCGGATCGGTCGAACGGGCCGGGCCGGGGCGGCGGGCGAGGCGATCTCGCTCTGCTCGGCGGATCAGCGCGGGGATTGGCGGGCCATCGAGCGGCTGGTAGGTGGGAATATCAAGGTGCTGCAACCAGGGATCGAGTTGCCGGCGGCGCCGGCGGGCGTGGCCCCGTCTCAGGAACGCAGCGGCGGGCGCGGCCCGCGACCGACCACGTCGGGCGGGAAGCCCGGAGCGGGCGGCGCCAAGCGGTCGGGATCGCCGGAGCAGCAGAAAAATAATTTTTGGCGGAACAGACATAAATCGACCCGCCAGACGAAGAGTTCGTCCGAAAGTTCAGGACGGAGCAGCCACAGGCAGCGCGGGCGATGAGGTATAATATTGATGTGATGTGACGGCTCGGCAGCCGTCGGAGGTAAAAGATGAACATATTGATGATCTACCCGGAATGCCCGGACACGTTCTGGAGTTTCAAGCACGCGCTGAAGTTCATCAGCAAGCGGGCGGGGTCGCCGCCGGTGGGACTGCTGACGGTGGCGGCGATGCTGCCGAAAGAGTGGGGCAAGCGGCTGGTGGATCTGAACGTGACGACGCTGGGGCCGAAGGATCTGGCCTGGGCGGACTACGCCTTCGTCAGCGCCATGAGCATTCAGCGTGAATCGGCACGGCGGGTGATCGACCAGTGCCACGCGGCGGGCGTGAAGGTGGTGGCGGGAGGGCCGCTGTTTACGATTTATGCGCAGGACCATGAAGAGAAGACGTTCGAAGACGTGGAACATCTGGTGCTGAACGAGGCGGAGTTGACGCTGCAGCCGTTTCTGGACGACCTGGCCCGCGGGGAAGCCAAGCACATTTACACGAGCAAGGAACTGCCGGACCTGAGCCTGACGCCGACGCCGCTGTGGGAACTGGCGGACCTGCGGCGCTACGGGTGGATGAGCATCCAGTATTCTCGGGGCTGCCCGTTCAACTGCGATTTCTGCAACGTGACGTCGCTGTTCGGTCACAAGCCGCGGGTTAAGAGTACGGCGCAGATCATCGCGGAGCTGGACGGCATTTACGCCCAGGGCTGGCGCGGGAGCATCTTTTTCGTGGACGACAATTTCATCGGCAACAAGGCGCTGCTGAAGAAGGAGTTGTTGCCGGCCCTGATCGCGTGGCAGAAGAATCATCCGGGCATGCCGTTCAACACCGAGGTGTCGCTGAACCTGGCCGACGACGAGGAACTGACGCAAATGATGGTGGAGGCAGGATTCTCGGTGGTGTTCATCGGGTTGGAGACGCCTGACGAGGCGAGCCTGGCGGAGTGCAACAAGACGCAGAACTCCGGGCGCGACCTGGTGGCGGACATCAAGCGGCTGCAACGGGCGGGATTGCAGGTGCAGGGCGGATTCATCGTCGGATTCGACAGCGACCTGCCGACGATTTTCCAGCGACAGATCGACTTCATCCAGAAGAGCGGCATTGTCACGGCGATGGTCGGGTTGCTCCAGGCCATTCCGGGGACGAAGTTGCACGAGCGGCTGAAGGCCGAGGGTCGCCTGGTGGGTAATTCGACGGGCGACAACGTGGATGGAACGACGAACATCGTTTCGCGGATGAACGCTGAGCAGTTGCGCCTCGGGTACCGGAGAATTCTGGAGAGCATTTATGCCCCGCGGCCGTACTATCAGCGGGTGCGGACGTTCCTGCGGGAATATCAGGCGCCGAAGATCAAGGCCCAGATTCAATGGCAGGACATCAAGGCCCTGGTGCGTTCGGCCGTCCACCTGGGCGTGCTGGGCCGCAGCCGGTTCCAGTACTGGAAGCTGATCATCTGGACGCAACTGTTCCGACCGCAGCATCTGGGCCTGGCGATCACGCTGGCGATTTATGGACATCATTTTGACGTGGTGAGCCGGCGGCGGGTGCGGTAGTTTTCTCACACTTCGCACAACCACCGGGCGACATATATGTCGCCCCTGCCAAACAATAGCGGCAAATAAAAGCCGGAGAATAAATCATGCCAACCATGAGTCGGGATGAGGTACGGGAGTTTGATCGGCGGGCCATCGAGGAGTTGGGCGTGCCGGCGGTGGTGCTGATGGAGAATGCGGGACGGCAGGCGGCGGACGAGGCGGCGCGGTTGCTGCGGGAGTGCGGGGGCCGGCGGGCGGTGATTGTGGCCGGCCTCGGAAACAACGGGGGTGACGGGTTTGTGGTGGCGCGGCACCTGGCCGTGCGCGGATTCGAGGCGGCAGTGGTGCTGGTGGGGGACAAGGCGAAGTTGCGCGGCGAGGCGGCGGTGAATTTTGCGGTGCTGGGGAAGATTGGAATTGCGGTTTGCGAAGCCGGAGCGAATGCCGCGGCGCGGATTGCGGAGGCGGCGCGCGGGGCGGATCTGGTGGTCGATGCGCTGCTGGGGACAGGGTTGACGGGGACGGTGCGGGAACCTTTTTTATCTGCCATTGCGGAGATTAATTCGAGCGGCGCGGGCGGAAAGCCGGTGCTGGCGATAGATATTCCCAGCGGCCTCGATGCGGACACGGGGCGGCCGCTGGGGGCGGCGGTGCGGGCGACGGCGACGGTGACGTTCGTGGCGGCAAAGAAGGGTTTTGCGGCGCGGGAGGCGGAGGAATTCCTGGGGCTGGTGACGTTGGCGGATATTGGTGTGCCGCGGCCGCGATGAAGCGGGGGGTTTTATTTGGGGCGCGGGGTGATATAATCATTGGACGGTTAAGAGCGAAACATGGCGGCACACAGCGGCCGCCAGGCCGACCGTTAAAAGAGGCGAAGATATGCCGCAACTGGGAGTGAATATCGATCATGTGGCAACGCTGCGGCAGGCGCGGCGGGGGTTGGAGCCGGACCCGGTCTGGGCGGCGGTGGAGGCCCAGGTGGCGGGGGCGGACGGGATTACACTGCATCTGCGGGAGGATCGGCGGCACATTCAGGATCGGGATCTGCGGGCGATGAAGGACGTGGTGCAGGTGAAGCTGAACCTGGAGATGGCCCTGGCGGACGAGATCATCGAGATCGCCCTGCGGACGAAGCCGTCGCAGGTGACGCTGGTGCCGGAGAAGCGGCAGGAAATCACCACCGAGGGCGGGCTGGACGTGGCCGGTCAGGAAGAGCGCGTGGCGGCGGTGACGGAGAAATTCAAACGGGCGGGGATTGTGGTGAGCCTGTTCATCGATCCGTTCGAGCCGCAGGTGGCGGCGGCGGCGCGGTGCGGCGCGGAGGCCGTGGAGTTGCACACGGGGCGGTACGCGGAGGCCTGGGGCGGCGCGGAACAGGAAGCGACGTTCGCGGAGCTGGCCGGCGCGGCACAGCGGGCGATGGGGCTGGGCCTGATTTGCCACGCCGGTCATGGCTTGAATTATCAGAATGTCGGTCCGGTGGCGGAGATTCCGGGAATTGCGGAACTGAACATCGGGCATAGCATTATCAGCCGGGCGGTGTTTGTCGGGCTGAGAGAGGCGGTGCGGGAGATGAAGCGGCTAATTCAAAATTAAAAATGAAAAATTAAAAATGTAAAAGCGGAAGAAACAGAAACAACAACAGAAACAACAGCGTTTCCCAGCAGTACTGGGGGTTTCAAAAGAAGAAGAAACAACAAAAGAGGCGAAGGAGGAGTTGTGTTCCAAGGAAGCCTGGTAGCGTTGATCACGCCGTTCAAGAAGGGGAAAGTGGACTTCGGGGCGCTGCGTGCGCTGGTGGATTGGCATGTGGCCCAAGGGACCGACGGTCTGGTGCCGGTGGGCACGACGGGCGAGTCGCCGACGGTGGACATGGCGGAACATAAGAAGATCATTGAAACCGTGGTCAAACAGGCCCAGGGGCGGATCCCGGTGGTGGCGGGGGCCGGGGCGAACGCGACGAGCGAGGCGCTGGAACTGGCGCGGTTTTCGAAGGCGGCCGGGGCGGACGCAACGCTCCAGGTCTGCCCTTATTACAACAAGCCGACGCAGGAAGGGCTGTACCGCCATTTTGCGACCATCGCGGAAAAGGTGAACCTGCCGGTGGTGCTCTACAACGTGCCGGGCCGGACAGCGGTGACGCTGGCGCCGGGGACGGTGGCACGGCTGGCGAAACTGAAGAACATCGTGGCGATCAAGGAAGCGACGGGGTCGATGGACCAGACGAGCGAAATCCTGTCGTTGTGCGACATTACGGTGCTGAGTGGGGATGACAGTCTGACGTTGCCGCTGATGGCCCTGGGCGCCAAGGGCGTGATCAGCGTGGTGGCGAACATCGTACCGGCGGAGGTGAGCCAGATGTGTACGGCGGCGCTGGAAGGGAATTTCGACGGGGCTTTGGCCCTGCACCGGAAGCTGTTCCCGCTGTGCCGGGCGATGTTCTTCGAGACGAATCCGATTCCCGTGAAAACGGCGGCGAGTCTGATGAAACTCTGCTCGGCGGAGATGCGGCTGCCGCTGTGTGAGATGGGGGTGGCGGCGAAAGTGCAGATGGTGAAGGAGATGAAGGCGTTCGGGTTGATTTAGTATTTTTTCGGACGATCAGAGATGATAAGAGCGGTCGGCCAGTGATGCGCGGGCCGGCCGCTTTTTGTTACGCCGGGGGTATTTATGCGCTTAACGGAAACAGCGAATATCCAATATCCAACACTCAATATCCAATCATGAAGGAAAAAGCTTCCATTACGGAATCTGACTTCATGATTGGATATTGGGTGTTGGATATTCGCTGTTTATTTTTTCGAGAGTAAGCCTTGAACGTCAAACTTCCAGAACCTAACGAACAACTTCCTCTCGCGGAGGCCGGGGCGGAGGGGCCGCGCTGGGGGCACATGGTTTCGGCGTTACGGTATCGGAATTACCGGCTGTTTTTTGTGGGGCAGTTCGTTTCGACGCTGGGGATGTGGATTCAACAGCCGGTAATGGCGTGGCTGGTGTGGCAGATGACAAAGTCGGAGTACATGCTGGGGGTGCTGGCGGCCGTGGGTTCGATTCCGATGCTGCTCTTGTCGCCGGTGGGCGGATTGGCGGCGGAACGGTTCCAGAAGCGGCGGGTGCTGCTGGTGACGCAGCCGCTCTTGTTTTTGCCGCCGGTGGCGCTGGCGGTGCTGATGCTGTCGGGCTACCAGGTTCAACTGTGGCACCTGTTTGCGGTGGCGATAGCGAGCGGGACGCTGATGGCCTTCGACGTGCCGGCGCGGCAGGCGTTCGTGATGGATTTGGTGGACCGGCGGGATGTGCCGAACGCGATCGCGTTGAACTCGTTTCTGTTCAACCTGTCGCGGACGTTGGGGCCGCTGGTCGGCGTCTGGCTGCTGACGGCATACGGCGCGGCCAGTTGCTTTGCGGCCAACGGGTTGAGTTACCTGGCGCTGGTGGCGGTGCTGCTCATGATGAGCGTGGGGGCGCTCTACCATGTGCGCGGCAAGGGCCGGACGATGCACCATCCGTGGGGCGGGATCATTTACGCGTGGACACAGCGGGAGATCCGCGGGGCGATGGTGGTGCTGGCGGCGGCGACGATTTTCGGGTGGTCGGTGCATAGCCAGTTGCCGGCGTTCACGGACAAGGTGTTCGGGAAGGACGTGGGCGCGTACCGGTGGTTCATGTTCACGTTCGGGCTGGGGGCGCTGTGCGGGGCGCTGGTCATGGCCTTCCTGTCGCGGTATCGGAAGCGGCGGCAGTTGGTGCTGGGCGGGCTGGCGGTGTTCGTGGTAAGTGCGACGGCGTTCACGCTGGTAGAGAGTTTCCAAGTGGCGCTGGTTCCGATGTTCGGGATGGGCCTGGGGCTGATGCTCTGCATGGCCGGGGTGAACAGCTATATCCAGATGGAGGTGAGCCGGCGGTTTCACGGGCGAATCATGGGAGTCTACGCGATGTTCTTCGGGGGGATGATGCCGGTGGGGGCGTATGCGCTGGGGTGGCTGGCGGAACGGGTGGGACTGCAGACGGCAGTGCAGATCAATCTGGCGCTTCTGGCGGCGGTGACGGTCTGGGCGGCGGTGACGTGGAAGAAAAAATTAAAAGTTAAAAATGCAAAATTGAAAAGCAACAAACTACAGCGAAAACAACAGCATCCCCCAGCAGTGCTGGGGACTTCGCAAACCAAAACAACAAAAGCAACTACAAGCCCAGGTCGGCGGGGCGCTCCTTGGGGGTGCGGGGATGGCGGACGTCGCGGCCCTGGATCATGTAGATGACGTCCTCGGCGATGTTGGTGGCGTGGTCGCCGACACGTTCGAGGTGGCGCGAGATGAGGATGAGGGCCAAGGCTCGTTCGATGGCCTTGGGGTCGGAGATCATGTAGGTGAGGAGTTCGCGGAGAATCTGGTTCTTGAGGTCGTCGACCAGGTCGTCGCCGTCGATGACCGACTGGGCCAACAGGACATCCTCGCGGACAAAGGCGTCGAGACAGTCGCGGACCATTTTGCGGACCAGATCGGCCATGCGCGGGATGTCGATCAGGGGCTTCAGCGGCGGGTGGGCGGCCAGGATGCGGACGTTCTCGGTGATGTTGATGGCCAGGTCGCCGATGCGTTCGAGGTCGCTGTTGATCTTGGTGGCGGCGAGGATGAAACGGAGATCCTTGGCCACAGGCTGCTGTGTGGCCAGAAGATTGAGGGCAGCCTCGTCGATTTCGAGTTGGAGGCGGTTGAGTTCCTCCTCGTAATCGGGGACCTTGGCGGCGAGGCTCTCGTCGCGCTGGACCAGTTCGGCGATGGTGTTGTCGATCATGGTCTCGGCGAGGGCGGCCATGCGCATGAGCTTCTGCTTGAGGTCTTCGAGGTATTTGTCGAATTGCCTCTGATGTTCCTGTTCCACGTTACGTCTCCTTCCTGACGGCCAATTGGGCCTATTTACTCTTTATCGGTGAGAATTTCGTTAGCGACTCATTCAATTTCTGTTGCCTAGCCGTACCGTCCGGTGACGTAGTCTTCGGTGCGGCGGTCGGAGGGGTTGGTGAAGATAGCCCTGGTCGGGCCGAATTCGATGAGCTGGCCGAGGAGCATGAAGCCGGTTTCGGCGGAGACGCGGGCGGCCTGCTGCATATTGTGGGTGACGATGATGATGGTGTATTGTCGGGCCAGAGTGCGCATGAGTTCTTCGACGTGTTCGGTGGCGCCGGGGTCGAGGGTGGAACATGGTTCGTCCATCAGGAGGACTTCGGGTTCGACGGCCACCAGGCGCGAGATGCAGAGGCGCTGCTGCTGCTCAGCGGAAAGTTCGAGGGCCGGCAGGGTGAGGCGGTCCTTGAGGGCGTCCCAGAGCATGGTGGCGCGGAGGCTGGACTCGACGACGGCTTCGACCTCGGCCCGGGAAGAGCGCATGGCGTGAACGCGGAGGCCGTAGGCGACGTTGTCGAAGACGGAGAGCGGGAAGGGATTGGGGCGCTGGAAGACCATGCCGACGCGTTTGCGGAGGCGCGGCAGGTCGGTGTCGGGGGCGAAGATGTCGTGGTCGTCGAGCAGAATCCGGCCGGTGGTGCGGACGGTGGGAATGAGTTCGTTCAGGCGGTTGAAGCAGCGCAGGAGCGTGGACTTGCCGCAGCCGGAAGGGCCGATGATGGCCGTGATGGCCTGGGGCTTAATGGCGATGTTGACGTCCATCAAGGCGTGAAACTGGCCGTAGAAAAGGTTGAGGTTTTCGGAACGGATTTTGACGGTCATCGCGAAGCAATCCTAACCAAAGTGTCCCGTAATATATTCGCTGGTGCGCTGGTGCGTGGGGTTGGTGAAAATCTGGTTGGTGGGGCCGCACTCGATGAGGTCGGACATGAGGAAGAAGGCGGTGCGGTCGGAGGCGCGGGCGGCCTGCTTGGTGTTGTTGGTGACGAGGACGATGGAATATTTTTCTTTGAGGGCGAGGAGGGCGTCCTCGATTTTGGCGGTGGAGATGGGGTCGAGGCCGGAACAGGGTTCGTCGAGGAGTAGGACTTCCGGCTCCAGGGCCAGGACGCGGGCGATGCAGACACGTTGCTGCTGGCCGCCGGAAAGGTTGGTGGCGAGTTCGCCGAGGCGGTCCTTGACCTCGTCCCAGATGAAGGCGCTCTGGAGCGAGGATTCGACGAGGCGGTCGAGGTCGGCCTTGGCGGCGATGCCGGCGAGGCGCGGACCGTAGGCGATGTTGTCGTAGATGGACCAGGGCAGCGGGACGGGCACGGCGTAGACCATGCCGATGCGGCGGCGCAGTTGGGCCACGTCCTGGCCGCTCTGGTAGATGTCCTGGCCGTCGAGAAGGATGCGGCCGGTATGGTTGAAGGCCGGATTGAGGTCATTGAGGCGGTTGAGGCTGCGCAGGAAGGTGGTCTTGCCGCTGGCGGCGGGTCCGATGATGGCCAGGCGTTGGCGGGGACAGAGGTCGAGGGCGATATTGCGCAGGACGGGCGTGCCGTCGAAGGAGGCGGAGAAGTTTTCGATGCGCATCTTGGGTTGGCCGACGGCGCAGGGCACGGGCGGCGGGGGCGCGGCCTCGCCGGCGAGGCGGGCGAAATTTCTCTGAACCTGGGCGTTGATGTTCTGTTCGGTCATAGGTTAAGCCATCCTGAGAACAGGGTGCCACACTTTGTCCCCCGGCTGTATGGGGGCAAAGTGTGCCGGACGAAGACACACCTTGCCCGGCGAAACAGCCCGCCGGGTCAAGGTGTGGCACCCAGATTCGCGGGTTAAAGTTTTTATGTTCTGTTCGGTCATAGGTCAGACTACCTTGGTCACGAAGCGGCGCATCAGCCAATAGGCGGAGAGGTTAATGATCAGGATGGCGAGGATGAGGACGGAGGCGGTGGCGAACGCCAGGGGCATGGAGATGCCCTCCCGCGACAGGATGTAAAAGTGGAGGGCCAGGGTGCGGGAAGATTCGAGGGCGGACCTGGGGAAACCGAGGGCGGCGCCGGCGGTGAGCATGACGGCGGCGGTTTCGCTGACGCAGCGACCGACGGAGAGGACGATGCCGGTGCAGATGCCGGGTAGAGCGGAGCGGAGGACGACGCGGGTGACCATCTGCCAGCGGGTGCTGCCCAGACCGTAGCTGACGTCGCGGTAGGACTGCGGGACGCGGCGGATGGCTTCTTCGGCGGTGCGGATGATGGTGGGTAGAACCATGATGGCCAGGGTGAGCGAACCGGCCAGGATGGAGAAACCCATCCCCAGGGTGATGACGAAAAAGACGAAGCCGAAGAGGCCGAAGATGATGGAGGGAATGCCGGCCAGGCAGTCGGCGCCGAAGCGGATGATGTTGGTCAGGCGGCCCTCGCGGGTGTACTCGGTGAGGTAAATGGCGGTGGCGACGCCGACGGGCGCGGCGACGAGGACGGCCAGGGCAGTACACCAGAGCGTGCCGACGATCATGGGCAGAACGCCGCCCTCACGGCCCATGGAGCGGGGAGCTTCGGAGAGGAAGGTCCAGGTCAGCAGCGGCAGGCCGTGGTAGAGGATATAGGCGACGACGAAGATGAGAACGCCGAGGGTGAGGGCGGTGATTATCCACATGCAACTGATGGCGAGGCGCTGCGTGAGGAAGGGCGGGATTCTCATTGGGCCAGAACCTTTCCGGCCCGGCGGCGCGAGACCGCCAGGGCAATGGTGTTGAGGATCATGATAATGACGAAGAGGACGACGCCGGTGGCGAAGAGGGCCTTGCGGTGGTCTCCGGCGGAGTAACCCATCTCCAGGGCGATGTTGCTGGTCAGGGTGCGGACGGGGTCGAGCAGACCGTGAGGCATGCCGATGGGATTTCCGGCGACCATGATGACGGCCATGGTTTCGCCGATGGCGCGGCCCATGCCGAGAATGACGGCGGCGACGATGCCGGAGCGGGCGGCCTTGAAGATGACCATGTGGGTGGTCTGCCACTCGGTAGCGCCCAGGGCGATGGAGCCTTCGCGGTAGGTGCGCGGAACGGCCTGGAGGGCGTCAACGGAGATGCTGGTAATGGTCGGCAGAACCATGACGCCCAGGACAATCGAGGCGGCCAGGACGGAGAGGCCGGGGCCGCCGAAAGAGTCGCGGATGAAGGGGACGAGGATGCTGACGCCGATGAAGCCGTAGACGACGGAGGGAATGCCGGCCAGGAGTTCGATGCTGGGCTTGATGATGGCGACGAGCCGGGGCGGGCAGAACTGGGTAAGGAGGACGGCGCAGCCGAGGCCGAAGACGACCCCGATGATCAAGGCCCCGGCGGTGACGGCGAGCGAGCCGACGATCATGCCGAGAATGCCGAACGAGCCTTCGGTGGGATACCACTGGTCGGAGAGGAGAAAGCCGCCGAGTCCGACCTTGAAGATGATCGGCAGGCCTTCGTGGAAGATGAAGAAGGTGATGACGGCGAGGCTGGAGATGGCCGACAGGGCCATCAGAAGGAGGACGAGGGAGATGATCTTTTCTTTTTTCATCGTTCGCCCACCAGCCCTTCGCTTTCGAGGAGGCGCTGGCCCGCGGCGGAGCAGACAAAATCGATGTAAAGCTGGGCCTTGGGTCCGGGTTTGGCGGACCAGACAAAAAGGAACGGTCGCACGAGCGGATAGTGGCCGGCCTTGACCTCGGCCACGGTGGGGTCGATGCCGTCGACCTGGAGGGCCTTGAGTTCGCTGCCGAC
This sequence comes from uncultured Planctomycetia bacterium, assembly GCA_903929765.1. Classification (GTDB taxonomy): domain Bacteria; phylum Planctomycetota; class Phycisphaerae; order FEN-1346; family JAACEH01; genus CAIYVX01. The sequence continues at coordinate 109,963 of CAIYVX010000023.1, read as the reverse complement.
GAGGCCGAGCGACATGTAGCCGATGGCGGCGGGGTCGTTGCGGACGAGTTCCTTGACGGCGCCGTTGGATTCCTGCGTGAGGGCCATGGCGGCGATGTGATCCTTGCCCATGATCAGCTTGGTGAAGGCCTCGCGCGTGCCGGAACCTTCCTCGCGGGTGATGAGGTGAATCTTGAGATTCGGGAGCGGACCGTCGGGCGTGCGGAATTCGGACCAATTGGCGATGCGACCGGCGAAGAGATTGCGAATCTGGTCGCGGGTCAGGCCGCGCAGGGGATTGGAGCGATGAACGATGATAGCCAGGCCGTCGTGGGCGATGACGACGGAGTCGAACTTTTCGTCGGGCTTGAGTGCCCGCGAGCACATGCCGATGTCGGCGATAGCGTTCTTGGCGGCCTGGAGACCGGCGGCCGACCCGCCGCCCTGGACGTCAACCTGGTTGTCGGGATGGTCGCGGTTGAAAGTCTCGGCGAGCATTTCGGCGAAGGGCTGAATGGAAGTGGACCCGACGGCGCGCACGGCCGTTTGGCGTTTGCCCAGGCCGACGACGAGAAAAGTGACGACCGCGAAGAAAACGAGAGCGGCCAGGAGCCATTTCATGGGAGAAAGCCTTAAACAGCAGTCCTCAGTCTTCCGTCTTCAGCAAAAGCAACAACAAAAAAACAACAGAAAAAGCAGCATCCCCCAGAAATGATGGGGGCTTCAAAAGAAGCAACGGCACCCCAACGACCGTACATTATGTCATTGTGGCCATTGTCCCAAAAATACCATTAAGATTGTGTTAGTTTTTGGTTAAGACGGTCGGTGGAGGCCTCGGTCGCGGAAATGAAAGCCTCGGAGAGGCATTACATGCCGCAGGCGTGCAGCAACAGGTACATTAACGCGCCGGCGACGATGCAGATGGGGAAGGTGACGATCCAGGCGAAGACGATTTTTCGGCCGACGCCCCAGTGGACAGCCTTGGCGCCGCGAACAGCGCCGACGCCCATGATCGCCCCGGTGATGGAATGGGTGGTGCTGATGGGAATGCCGCCGAGGGTGTTGATGAGGATGGTGGTGGAGGCGGCGGTCTCGGCGGAAAAACCCTGGTAGGTGCGCAGGTGAATCAGGCGTGAGCCTAGGGTGCGAATGACACGCCAGCCGCCCAGGGAGGTGCCCAGGGCCATGGTCAAGGCGCAGACAATGCGGACCCAGAAGGGAATGGGGAAACTGTCGTGTGAAGTCGCGGCCAGGGCGCCGGTGGCGAGCATGGCACCGGTGATGATGCCCATGGCTTTCTGGCCGTCGCCGGTGCCGTGGGCGAAGGCCATGGCCCCGGCGGAGACGAGTTGCAATTTGCCGAAGACCGCCCCGGCCGCTTTGGGCCGCAGGTTCTGCGAAATTTTGGTCGTCACCCAGGCCAGGATATACCCAGCGATGAAGCCGACGACGGGGCAGATGAGGACGCCGAAGAAGATTTTCTGGATGCCGTCGGCTTTGAGTCCGGCCAGCCCGCCGGAAGAGGCGATGACCGAGCCGATGAGGGCGCCAAGTAGGGCGTGGGAGCAACTGTTGGGCAGGCCGCGCCGGGCGCACCAGGTGATCCAGATCGGGGCGGTCATGACGGCGGCTAGAAAAGTGGCCCCGGTCAGGCATTCGGCATTGGCGATGTTGAGGCCGACGGTTTTGGCCACCTCGGAACTGAACAAGGCCCCGACAAAATTAAACACGGCCCCAAAGGCGATGGCCCGGGCCGGCGAGAGGACGCGCGTCGAGATGATCGTGGCCACGGCGTTGGCGGCATCGTTCCAGCCGTTGGCCAGATTGAAGACCAGGGCAAAGACAATCGTCAGAATCAGCGTTACTAAAGCCAGTGTTGTCATGCAACCTTCCGTATCATGGGCGGCCGGAAATCAGGCCGATCAGGCATGTTTGACGACAATCGTGTGCAGCACGTCGGCGACGTCTTCGCAGCGGTCGATGCTCTTTTCGAGGATTTCGTAGATGTCCTTCCACTTGATGATTTCCTTGGGGTCCTTCTCCTTCTCGAAGAGGTTGGCTAGGGCGGTCTGGACCAGGCGGTCGCCCTCGTTCTCCTGGGTGTGGACCTCGACGCACAAAGAGAGAATCGACTCGTGCTGCTTGAGATCGTGCAACTGGTCAAAGGCCTCGACCAGCAGCCCCGTGGCCCGGACCAGCACCCGGCCGAAAGCCTTGGCCTCATCAGGGATTTTGGTAATTTTGAACAGGATCATGCGGTTGGCGGCCGTGTCCATTTCGTCAAGGACGTCGTCCAGGCGCATAGTCACGCGCTGGATGTCCTCGCGGTCGAGCGGCGTGATGAAGGTCTTGGCCAGGCGTTCGAGGATGCGATGGGTAAACTCGTCGCCGGCATGCTCCAGATTTTTGATCCGGCCGGTCTTGTTGGCCACATCGTCGTAGTGCTCCAGGAGGTCGAGCAAGGCCTCGGAGGCTTCGTGGACGTTCTGGGCCGTCTTGTCGAACATGCCGAAGAACTCGTCTTTCCGCGATTTGTTGAATCCGAACATGGGCACCTCCGGGAACGGCAGTCTTCAGTCCTAAGTCTTCAGGAACAACAACAAAAACAAGACCGGAATATCCTAAGCGATTCGGACCTGGGAGGCAAGAGTTTGTTAAGATTCCGTTAGGAAACGGTTAAGGGATTTTAATCCACGGGGGCTTGGGGGAGCGGCAGAGAAACAGCGAATATCCAATATCGAATAATCAATATCCAATCACCAACTGCGGATTCCGAAATGGGGGTTTTTCCCTTCATGATTGGTTATTGGGTGTTGGTTATTGGATATTTGCTGCTTTTCCTGTCTTGTCAGAACTGCCGCTTGACGGTAATCTGAGGAAATGTACCTGGGAATTGATAGCGGTTCGACGAGTACCAAGCTCGTCCTGGTCGGCGCGGACGGGAAAGTTCTCGGCCGGCGCGTGGCGGCCACGGGGCTTCATGGCGATGCGGTGGCACAGAGGTTGTGGGCGGAATTGAGTGCGGCGGCGGGTGTAACGGCGGGGGAACTTGCGGGGGCGGTGGCGACGGGGTACGGGCGGCGGGCGATGAGCCTGGCCACGCGGACGGTGACGGAGATAACTTGTCATGCCGTGGGCGTACACGCCTCGCGGCCCGAGGCGCGGCTCGTGATCGACATCGGCGGGCAGGACAGCAAGGTGATTCGGCTCAGTCCAGGCGGGCAGGTGGAAGATTTCGCCATGAACGACAAGTGCGCCGCCGGGACGGGGCGGTTTCTGGACGTGCTGGCGGCGCGGTTCGAGATGACGGTGGAGGAGTTGGGGCGGTTCGGCGGGGCGGCGGGGGAAACGTCATCCGAGCCGATTGAGATCAATTCGACGTGCACGGTGTTTGCGGAGACGGAGGTGATCGGGCTGCTGGGTGAAGGCCGGCCGCGCGGGGCGATTATCGCGGGGGTCCACCTGGCCCTGGCGCGGCGCGTGGCGGCCCTTGCCGAACAAATGGGCTCGACCGGTCCGGTGGCCTTTTCGGGCGGCGTGGCCCTGAACCCGGCGATGGTGACGATGCTGGTGCGGTATTTAGGACGGCCGGTGGTGGTGGCGGAAGAGCCGCAATTCACGGCGGCGCTGGGCGCGGCGCTGTTGGCGAGAGCATAGCGAGTGGTGGCTGCAAGCAGCCACCCTACAAAAGGCAATTCAGAAACCGCGGGAAAGCATCTTGCCAATCTGATCACGACTGGTCGCCGAAACGCCGGCCTGGTCGGCAAACTCGGTCCAGCGGCTCACGGCTGCGGCCACCTCGTCAACGATCATCGTGGCCTCGCGCTGGGCGATTTCGGCTGGTTCGGCCAGACGGAGCAGGTGCGGGCGTCCGGGATGGCGGCCCTCTCCGGCCAGAGTCATGGTGTGCTGGCCGCGCGGGCCGCTGGAGAACATCAGGTCGTAGGCCGGCGAGAAGGCCCACTCACCGGTAGCGTCATCGAGAACATAGGCGAAGTTCTTCACGTGGTCGTCACGATTATGGGCCAGCACGTTGAAGACCATGGCCCGGAAGGCCCGCAGAACCTCCTGATGGTTTCGCGTCAGCAGTGCCGTGGCCCGGAGCAGGTCGGCGTAGTCGCACGAGGGAATGCGGAAGTTGGCCTGGATGAGGTTGCCGAAGGTGTGAACGTGGAATCGCCGGTTGCCCTGGCGGTCGAACCGTTGGACGCCGAAGAAGCGGTCGCTCTCGGTTGTTTCAAACAGGCGTGTTGGCGGCATGACCAGCCCGGCGGCCCGAGCCATGAGTGAGTAGGCGTACTCGACGGCCCCGGCATCGGTGAAGTCGCTCTGAGCCGGGAATTTTACGATCCAGTGCTCAAAGCCCTCGGACAGATCGTCCTCGCCCGAGACGACGTGGCTGGTGACGGGGTTATAGCCGACCAGCACCTTCGGTCTGGCTCCGCCGGGCGAGCCGCCGGCAATGAGCAGTTGAGGCAACACATCATCGGCCCGGCCGGAGAGCACCTCCTCCGACTGGCGTGCCAGATCGTGCAGGTCGAACACACTGGCGTCAATGTTCTCCCGCTTGGCCGGCGGGTGGTAGGTCAGGGCGCCCATGGTCCGCGTGCCCAGCCAAGAGAGGCGGTCCAGCGGGCTGACGGCGACAGGCTCCAGGCCGATCTTGCGCAGGTGTCGGTCCATCAAAAGCAGACCCCAGCCATCGGGCAAGGAGTCGTCGAACAGGCCCGGCAGCGGCCCGAATTCGCGGTCGGTGTACTCGAACAAACCGGGTTCAAACGGCAGGTGGAACGGCGACAAGTTCAGGCCGAGGGCCAGAAACTCCGGGGCGTACTGAAAGTAGATCCGCCCCTGGTCTTCGGCCAGCGTGCCGACGAAGAGGGATTCTTGTGGGCGGCGCGTGAAACGAACCTCAAGCTTCCTCATAGCCGCCCCCGCTTTCTGGTCCGTCGAGAGGCCTGTTTTTCAAGCTCGGCCAGACTCTGAGCCGGTGGCGACCTGAAGACATCTTTGAATTCGTCGAGAGTCCCCAGGGCCAGGGCGACCTTGAGTACCAGTTCCAGCGAGCCCCTTCCCGTGTTCTCGAAACGCTTGAGTGACGCCGCCGAGACGCCGGCCCGCTCCGCCAGCGTGTCCCGCTTCAATCCTTTAAGCAGACGGATGGCTTTGGCCCGGTTGCCCAAGGCCTTGCCCATCTCGCCTGGCGTCAATAATGTCAGGACTGTATGGCTCATGGCCGTATTTTACCACATTTCAGACGAAAAGACAATTAGTTGGCCTTTACTTCAATATCGGCATTTTGAGGGTAATATAATAGCTGTTATTCCTGATGGCAGTGTGCCGATTTTTCTTTCGATGGTGATTAATATGGTATACTGTCACCCGATACTGCGAACCCGGCGATGGTGACGATGCTGGCGCGGTGCCTCGGCCGGCCAGTATTGGTGGCGGAAGAACCGCAATTCACGGCGGCGCTGGAGGCGGCGCTGCTGGCGAGGGGATAATGACTGCGTGGCTGCAATCAGCCACCCTACGAACTCAACCGACGTTCCTGCCGCGACAATGTCGGTTCATAAGATTATGGCGGAATCCGTGTTAGTTTTCTCGTGGTTCCGTGGATTGCGAAGTATAGTCTCTGTTTCGGAACCGCCCTTGTGAAAGGAGCAGCGGCATGAAGCTTATGAGTGGATTGACCCTATTTCTGGTCGGGGCCTTGATTGTGGCAGCGCAGGCTGATGTCGCGCTGGCCGGAATGCGCCAGGGCCCCAAGATTCCGCCCGAGGTCATGGCCAAACTCAAGCAGTACGATTCCCCGTACTACACTATCTACAGTGACCTCGATCCGGCTAAGATGCCGCTGATCATCGCCCGGATGACCTCCGTAGCCCAAATCTATAACGAACGCACCAAGTTTCTCGGCGGCGTGGTCAAGAGCAAGTTTCAGTTGTACATCATCGGTGATCCGGAACTCTACAAGGCGGCCGGCGGGGAAGCCTATGGCGTATCTTTCGCCGACCGGCTGATGGGCCTGGTCAGCGTGCCGGACGAGTTCTGGCACGTCGTCCAGCACGAGGCCTGGCACCAGTTCCTTCACAACGCGGCCAGCGACCGGTTGCCCGGCTGGCTGGATGAAGGCATGGCCGAGTACTTCGGCGAAAGTCTCTGGACCGGCGACGGCCTGGTCAGCGGCTTTCTTCCCAAGGCGCGCTACGACCGTTTCATGCCGCGCGTCAAGGACGGCAAGATCAAACCGTTCAAAGACATCATCCTTTTCAAAGCCAAGGACTGGGCGGGCATCGACGACTACGACCAGGGCTTGACCATGATTCATTTTTGCCTGCACGCCGAGAACGGCAAGTACCAGAAAGCCCTGGTCGCCTTCATGAAGAGCGTTGCAGGCGGAGCCACCTTTGAACAAGCCTTTTCCGCCAACTTTGGCAACCCCGACGCCCTGCAAAAAGCCTACCTGGCCTGGTGGGCGACCGTGTCGCAGGAGAGCGTCGTCGGCCGTCCTCGGACCCAGGCGACCGTGGCCACCCTGGCGAGTTTCCTCGGACGTGCCTGGAGCCAGGGTCAGAAGTTCGACACGGCGGACGATTTCCTCAAGGCCGCCGGCGACGGTTCGCTCAAGAGAAATCCCAAGCAAGCCCTGCCCGACGAACTCCTTAAGGAAGCCCTTGACCGGGCCGCCAAGCTCCAGGACTGGTCCTTCGAGCAACAGGCCAACAAGGCGGCCCCACCGAAGCTGGTACTCAAGCAGGCCGCCGGCGCCACCTTCACGGCTACCATCACCCTCAAGCAGAACCTCGTCGACAAGGTCGTGGTGGAGGTCAAGGAGCCCGCTCCCGCCCCGTCCGCGCCCAAGGCCGGCACCTAACCCGTCCTGAAACAGTTGATATCAGTGGCGAGCTAAGTACCCTACAATCCCGATTTCATTTCGGCGACAAAAGCCGCATAGTCTTCGGAGGTATCGATGCCGCGGGAGTCGAACTCGACTTCAGCGACGGCGATGGCGCGGCCGGATTCGAGGGTGCGGAGTTGTTCGAGCGATTCGAGTTTTTCGAGCGGGGTTTGGGGAAGTTTTGGGAAGGCCAGGAGGAAGTCGCGGCGATAGGCGTAAAGGCCGATGTGCTTGAGATGGTTGGCGGCCAGAAGTGGTTGGCCGGCGAGGTGGGCGGCGCGGTCGAAGGGTATGGCGGAACGGGAAAAATAGAGGGCGCGGCCGCGCGAGTCGCAAACGACTTTGACGACGTTGGGACTGAGGACTTCGTCGAGTGTTTTGCAGCGGGCGGCGAGGGTGGCGCAGACGGCGTCGCTTTCGCGGCCAAGGAGGGCGACGAGTTGTTCGAGAAGGGCCGGGGGGACGCGCGGCTCGTCGCCCTGGAGGTTGACGACGACGGGGGCGTCGAGCGTGGCGGCGACCTCGGCGATGCGGTCGGTGCCGGTGGGATGGTCGGAGCGGGTCAGGCGGACATCGCCGCCAAAAGAGCGGACGGCGGCGACGATGCGGTCGTCGTCGGTGGCGACGATGACCTGGGAAAAGCATTTGGCTTTGCTCGCCTGTTCGTAAACGTGCTGGACAAGAAACTTGCCGGTTTCGCGGGCGAGGATTTTGGCGGGGAAGCGAGTGGAACCGTAACGGGCGGGGATGATGCAGACGGATTTCATGGGGGAGACTCCTCCTATTTCAGCTTGATCTTCGAGAGGTCGAAGGCGGGCTTGGGAAATTTCATATCCAGGGCCTCCAGCGTCTCGACGATGATTTGCGAGACGGCCAGGTTGCGAAACCATTTGTGGTTGGCAGGAATGACGAACCACGGGGCGGCTTTGGTGCTGCACTTGGAGATGGCGTCCTCGTAGGCGGCGGTGTAGTCGGTCCAGCACTTGCGTTCGGCGAAGTCGGCGGGGCTGGCTTTCCAGTTCTTGGCCGGATCGTCGAGACGGGCGCGGAAGCGGTCGAGTTGCTCGTCCTTGCTGATGTGGAGGAAAAATTTCAGGACGTGGACGCCGGCGTCGGCCAGCTCGGCCTCGAACTCATTGATGCGGTCGTAGCGGCGCTGCCAGACGGATTTGGGGACGAGGTCGTGGACGCGGACGATTAAGACGTCTTCGTAGTGGGAGCGGTTGAAGATAACGACTTCGCCGGTGCGGGGGGCCTGGCGGTGAATGCGCCAGAGGAAATCGTGGGCGGCCTCTTCGGGCGTGGGAACTTTGAAGGCGGCAACGCGGCAGCCCTGGGGATTCATGGCCCCGCAAACGTGGCGAATGGTGCCGTCCTTGCCGGCGGCGTCGAGGCCCTGGAGGATGACGAGCAGGGAGCGGCGACTCTCGGCGTAGAGGCGGTACTGAAGTTCGCCGAGACGTTTGAGATTGTGCTCCAGCGCGGCGTCGATGGACTTTTTGTCGAACCCCGCCGTGTCGTTCTGATCCCACGCGGCGAGATTGACCTTCGAGCCGGGCGGCACGATCAGTCGCTTGCTGAGTTTCATGGTTCCCCCCTGCCCCGCGGTTATTTGCCCTTGTTCGCGAAGTTCAGATATTCCGTCGGCGTCATGAAGACCACGTTCTTGCTCTTCAGGTAATCGATGATTTTGGTAAACGCCGCAAACGACGTGTCGTCCCAATAATTGGCGTGGCCCTGGAGTACCAGCACCTTCTCCCTGGCCCCGTATTTGTCGTAAGGGTCTTTGAACTTGTCGAAGTCGACCGCCCCCACCTTGTACTCCAGGCCATTCACTCGCGGAATCGACAGCTTCTTGTAATACTGCGAATCCTTCGGCCCATAGAGCCAGACCTTGAGCTCCGGCACCGCCTGGACGGCGATCTGGGTTTCGCTGGTCGTGAAGCTATTGTGCTCCCCGAAGGCAACCAGCGGGAAGCCGAGCTTCTCTTTGGCCAGCGTTTCGCACTTTTTCAGGGCGGCAGTCTGTTCTTCGAGCGTGTGGGTGGTATAAAAGTTCGCGACGTTGAAGTAACCGTGGCACCAGAATTCGATAAAGCCTTTCTTCTGGTGGTCCTTGATCCAGTTCAAGTAGGCCTGATCATTCTTTTCGAGGGAATCGCAGATGATGCCCAGGCCGGCCTTGACGTTGTTCTTCTCGCAATAGTCGATGACGCGCACCCAGCCGGCGCCGATGTTGACCACGTCGTCGAGCTTGAGGATGATGATCTGCCGGCCCGGCTGCGGCGGAGTCACCGGCGCCGCCTTCACCGAGGTCGCCGAAACGGCCGAGGTGGCTGATTTGGCCGGACCGTCGGCCCGGGCCGTGGAACAGGCCGTCGCCATAAAAATTCCTCCCGCCATTGCCGCAACCATCGTCAGGCTTCGTAACATTCGCAATTCTCCTCTTTCAAAAGTTAATCCACCGGGCCATCATTCGCCGCACGTCCAAAGGATTCAACTCCGCCCGCAGCAACCGGTTACGAAAAGAATTTCGCCCGGTGAAAAAAAACGGAAACAAATTGAATAATCAGCGAACATTGCGGTATGATAGCCCATCAGAGAAGTTTGGTCAACAGGCTGGGGCGGCCCGCCCCAAAAGGAGAAGCGGCTATGAAGCGATGGAACGTTCTCGGATTGGCGGTCGCGGTCGTGTTGGTTCTGGGCGTTACCGCCGTGTCGTATGCGGCGGAAAGTCCGGCGGTCGCGACGGTGACGGCGGCCGGCGTGGGGTCGGGTGCAGCGGCGACGAAGGCGCTGCCGGTGGCGCCGAAGCCGGAGTTGTGGGTGGCGGGAGCGAAGGATTCGGATTTCGTTGCGCCGGGCACACAGGCGGCCATCGACAAGGGCATCGCCTATCTGAAGAAGTCGCAGTCAGGCAACGGCGGCTGGGGACTCCAGAACAAGGACTTTTTCCCGAACGACGGAGCGACGGCCATCGCCCTGCTGGGGCTGGTGCGGGCCGGCGTGCCGGACACCGATCCGGCGGTCGAGAAGGGGCTGAAATATATTATCAGCGACGTGAACAAAGACGGCGGCATTCACGGCATGTTCCCGAACTACATCACTTCGATCCTGGTGATGACGCTGGCGGCAACCGGCGATCCGCAATATGAACCGGCGATGAAGAAGGCGGTGGAATTTCTGAAAGGTCTGCAATGGACCGAAGGGCACGGCATCGCCCAGGAATCGACCGACTTCGGCGGCGCGGGGTACAGCGCGCTGAAAAGCCCGGACATGTCGAACGAGCAGTGGTTCGTCCAGGCCCTGCGCGAGAGCGGCCTGCCGGCGGACGATCCGGCGGTGAAGGCAGCCCTGGTTTTCGTGAAGCGCAGTCAAGCGGGCGAGGATGCCCATTTTATCTGTATGCCGGACGGCAGCTTCATTTACTCGCCGCACGGCAAAGGCAATTCCAAAGCCGGGACCGAAGAAATTCCCGCGGGGACCAAACTGGCGGACGGCCGCATCCTGCCTTCGGGCGTGGATGGCCTGAAGGGTTACGGTTCAATGACCTACGCGGGGTTCCTGAGCCTGATCTATGCCGGGCTGGACAAGAACGATCATCGCGTGCAGGCGGCGCTCGGGTGGGCGAAGAAACATTGGACGGTGGAAGAGAACCCGGAGATGGGCAAGCAAGGCTATTATTATTACCTGATGACCATGGGCAAGGCGCTGCGGGCCTACGGCGAACCGGTGATCGTGGATGCCAACGGCGTCAAGCACGATTGGCGGAAAGAACTTTCGGCCAAGCTGGTCGCCCTCCAGCACGAGGATGGCTCGTGGGACAATTCTTCTGACAAGTTCTTCGAGGGCAGCAAGAACATCGTCACGGCCTATGGCCTGGTGGCGCTGGAGTGCGCGAAGAGCAAGGCGGAGAAGTAAACGACAGTGATCAGTGGTTAGTGGTTAGTGGTTAGTGGTCAGTGGACAGTGGACAGTTAACGACAAAAACAGAAACAGCAAAAGAAAAGGAAGCCCCCGGCAGTGCTTGGGGTTTCTTTTTTAACGTAGGTCACGGCTTCAGCAACCGCGGGTCAAACTTGGTCGGCTGCCTGTGGCCGATGACAATCGACTTGAAGTCGGCGTGGGCGGGGTTGAGGAGAAAGTTCCAGCCGTCGGGGACGATGACGCTGGGAACCCTGAGCACGGCCGAAGTGCTGGCGGCGACCCAGGCATCGCCGATCTGCTGGACGGCCAGCGGTGGCGGAGATTTTCGCCAGGATTTAGGCAGTTCTTTGGGATCGACAGTCTGCACCAGCGACTCGTCGAACTTCACCTCGAACATGACGTAGCGTTTGAGCAACTCCGGCGAATTGAGATGGACGAGCATTTCGAGCATAGCCAGCGAGGCGCTGTCAGAAACATAAACAACCGCCCTGCCGGGACTGTTCCAGCGGCCGCCGGATAACTTGGCCCCCAGGCCCGAAAAAGCCGCATCGGCCAGCTTGGCCTTGACGATGCGCCAAGCGATTACCGTCATGCGATAACCCCATGCTCCAGTCGGCCGATCAGGTTCTCGACCTCCCTCGCTCCGACCTCGGTAGAGGCGAACTCCAGAGGCACCGCGCCACCCAATCCGTGCTGCGGTGACAAGAGCCATTTCCTTGCCGCGTCGACATTACCTTCAAACAGGTCAACGGCCAGATCGAAGACGCGAGAGGCACGCAGGACGCGATCCGACTCTTCGGGGGTCAAGCGGCCTTCGGCCTCCCGCCTGGCCAGTGTTCGTTGCGGGATCGCCACCAGATGAGCAATGGTGGCCCTGGACAACAAGGTGGCCTTCTGTAACTTTTGAAACCGTTTGAAGGCGAAGCCTGCCTCGACCTGACGGACGATGTCGCCAGCGCCACCAGCGCGGAGGCCCAAAATTCGCATACCCGGTATAGGCTTGGCTGGTCGCACCTTTAACCTTAACGTCCTGGTTTTGGCTGTCAACATGGGCGTCTCCTTGTTTAACCATCTGGCGTGATTATACAAGCCATTTGGCCGGAATACAAGATGCCACCCTACATACTAATGACAACATGGGCATGCGGATGTCGGGTCTGTTGACCCGACCTACCCCTATCCCACTAACTGCGTGCCCAGATGCAAAAGCGAGCCGATCTGGTGGACGGCGAAAGTGGCGGCGTAGGCGAGGAGGGCGAGGCCGAAGAGTTGGAGGGCGGGCCAGAAGATGTGGCCGCTCTCGCGCCAGGTGACGGCGATGGTGGCCAGGCAGGGCGAACTGAGCAGGCAGAAGAGGATGAGGCAGAGGCCGGTGAGGGGCGTGTAGTGGGCGCGGATTTGCTGGGTAAGCGGGGAGATGGAGTCGGGGGCGCGGGTGGAGACTTCGCCGAGGTTGAAGACAATGCCCATCTGGCTGACGAAGACTTCTTTGGCGGTGATGGCGGGGATGAGGGCGGTGGTGATGCGCCAGTCGAAGCCCAGGGGCCGGACGGCGGGGGCGAGGGCCTGGCCGAGTTGGCCGGCGTAACTGTGGGCGACGGCAACTGATTTGGATTCGGCTGGGGTGAGGCCGGGGAGGTCGTCGGGGGCGGGCTTGGGGTAGCTCGTGAGGAACCACATCAGGATTGAGATTAAAAGGATGACGGTGCCGGCCTTGCGGACGTAGGATTTGCTGCGCTCCCAGGTGTGGAGGGTGACGCTGCGCAGGGTGGGCATGCGGTATGGTGGCATTTCGAGAACAAATTCGGCGGTTTCGCCGCGGAGGATGGTGCGGCGCAGCAGGCGGGCGAGGACGACGGCGGCGAGGATGCCGGTGAGGTAAACGAGCCAGAGCATGGGGGCCTGCCAGCGGAGGGGGAAAAAGGCCGGGAGGATCATGAGGTAAATCGGGAGGCGGGCGCTGCAACTCATCAGGGGCAGGACGAGCATGGTGGTCAGGCGGTCGCGGCGGGTGTCGAGGGTGCGGGTGGCGAGGATGGCGGGGACGGAGCAGCCGAAGCCCATGAGCATGGGAACGAAAGATTTTCCGTGGAGGCCGAGGCGGTGCATGACGCGATCCATGATAAAGGCGGCGCGGGCCAGGTAGCCGGAGTCTTCGAGGAAAGCCAGTGCGAGGAAAAGAAGCATGATGTTGGGTAGGAAAGAGACAACGGCCCCGACGCCGCCGATGATGCCATCGACGAGGAGGCTGCGGAAAGGGTTGTCTGCCCCAGCGGAACCGGCGGGCCAGAGGGCGGCGACGGTGGCGGCGAGATGGTCGCAACCGGCGGCGATGAGGTCTTTGAGGGGGTTGCCGATGGCGAAGACGAAGGAGAAGACGGCGAACATGGCGGCGAGGAAAATGAGCGGGCCGAGAAGCTGGTGGGTGACGACGCCGTCGATGCGGTCGGAGAGGTCGTGGCGGAGTTCGACGGTGGTGCGGACGGCTTCGCGGCACGCGCCGGAGATGAAACCGTAGCGGCGGTCGGCGATGAGAATTTCGGAGGAGTCGCCGAGGAGGGATTTGAGGCGGGATTGGGCGCGGGCGAGGGCGGCGCGGAGCGGCGTGGGGTCGGGCAAGGCGGCGAAAATCTGGGCGGTGATGAGGGCGTCGCCTTCGAGGAGTTTCAGGGCTTGCCAGCGGGGCGGAACCTCAGAGCATGGCCGCAAGCGGCCATGCCACCCATCCGGCAACAGGGATTCGAGGGCGACGAGTTGGTCGTCGATTTCGGCGCCATAGTGGACTTCGACGGGTTGCGGGCGGTGGGCAGCGGCGGCGATGACGGCGTCGAGAAGTTCGGGGATCCCCTGCCCTTTGGTGGCTACCAGGGGCAGGACGGGGACGCCGAGGAGGCGGGAGAGCCTGGGGGCATCGATGGAGATGCCGCGGTCGCGGGCAACGTCGGACATATTGAGGACGACAAGGAGCGGGGCCTGGAGTTCCATGAACTGAACGGTGAGGTAGAGATTGCGTTCGAGGTTGGAGGCATCGACGACGTCAACGACGACGTCGGGGGCTTCGCGAAGGCAGTAGTCGCGGGCGACGACCTCTTCCTGGGTGTAGGCGGTGAGGCCGTAGATGCCGGGGAGATCGACGAATTCGATGAGTCGGCCGGCGTGGCGCCGGCGGCCCAGGCGTTTTTCGACGGTGACGCCGGGATAGTTGGCGACGTGCTGGCGGGCGCCGGTGAGGGCGTTGAAGACGGTGGTCTTGCCGGCGTTGGGGTTGCCGGCCAGGGCGACGCGAATCAATTTTTCGTCGGGCATTGTTGGCGACCCAGGTTATTGTTAGGCAACGCTAACATTGTACAGGGAAGCTAAGTTTTGGTCAAGGGCAAAAAAGTTGTGCGGCGGCGCGGCGGGCGATATAATCGGCGGCGCGGGGGCAAGGAACTATCAGAGAGAGGAACGGAAAGTGACGGGCAAGGAACGCGTACGGGCGGCGCTGGAGCATCGGCCGGGAGATCGGACGGCGATCACATTTGATGCGGAGAAAGAAGTCTACGCGGCGCTGAAGCAGCGCTTTGGCGTGGAGACGAAAGAGGCGCTGTTCGACCGGCTGCACGTGGACACGTGGCTGGTGGGGCCGGGGCCGGGAACAAAACCGGAACGGCCGCGGGCGGAGGGGGAATCGATGTGGGGGTTCCGGACGCGGACGGTGGAGTACGTCGGTGGGTCGTATGGAGAGTTGTGTTACAGTCCGCTGGCGGGGAAAGATGAGTTGTCGGACATTCGGCAGCATGCGTGGCCGGGGCCGGAGGAGCTGAGTTTTGCGGGAATGCCGGCGGAAATAGCGGCGCACCAGGAGCGGGCGATCATCGGGCATTTCACCTGGGGGGCGTATTTTCTGGCGACGTATATTCGGGGGATGGAAAACCTGCTGCTGGACCTGGCGCTGCGGAAAGATTATGCGGCCTGCCTGTTCGAGACGATCGCGGATTGCTCGCAGGCCTATCTGGAGAAGATGCTGAAGGAGGGCGGCGCGGGCCTCGACATTGTGTACATGGCGGACGATTATTGTTCGCAGCTCGGTCCGATGTTCAGCCCGGAGTGCTTCAAAGAGTTTGTGGCGCCGTACCTGCGGCGGATGGTGGAGACGGCGCACCGGCATGACAAGAAGTTTCTGTTGCACTGCTGCGGGGCGGTGCGGCCGCTGTTGCCGCAGATCATCGCGGCGGGGGTGGACATGCTGGAACCGATCCAGGTGCGGGCGGCGGGGATGGAACCGGAGGGGTTGAAGCGGGATTTCGGTCGCGACCTGTGTTTTTACGGCGGGGTGGATTTACAGGAAATTCTGCGGAGCAGCGAGCCGGAGCGGGTGGCGGACGAGGTGCGGCGGCTGATTGATATTCTGGGGCGCGACGGGGGCTATGTGCTGGGACCCGGGCACACCTATATCCAGGTGGATGCGCCGGTGGAGAATATTGTGACGATGTACGAAACGGCGGATCAGTACCGGCCGTGGAAGAATTAGCGTCTGAAAACAAGGAGTGGCAGATGATTCTGGATCGGCTGGAGAATGCGGCGCGGTATGCGGGGATGTATCCGGGCTTTGCGGCGGCCTTCAAGTTTTTGCGCGAGGCCAAGGCGGCCGAGTTGCCGCCGGGAAAGATCGAGTTGGACGGTCGGCGGTTGCACGTCAGCGTGGATCATAAGGTGGGCCGGGGCCGGGCGGGGACGAAGCTGGAGGCACATCGGAAGTACATCGATATTCAATATACGTTTGAGGGCGAGGAAGAGATCGGGTGGAAGCCTGCGGCGGAGTGTAAACAGCCGACGGCGGCGTATGATGAAAAGAAGGACATCGGAGTGTTTGCGGATGCGGCGGAGACTTGGGTCGCCGTGCCGCGAGGCTCGTTTGCGATATTCTTTCCGGAGGATGCTCATGCGCCGCTGGCGGGAGCGACGGGGTTGGGGATAAAGAAGCTGGTGGTGAAGGTGGCGGTGGAGGGGAATTAAAAGTTAAAAATGCAAAATTAAAAATGTAAAAGAAACGACAGCACGAGGTGATTAGAGCCCGCATTTCCCAGATGACCCTTGCGATTCTTTGATAGCGCCCTGCGTGGTTGCTCGGTAGAATAGGCTCGATACCGATGTTCAACCCGTCCATAAGCGGAGTACCCCATGGGTGAAGCAGGTCAGAAGGCGTTGCGGGTCGGTTTCGACCGGGCCATCACGCTGGAGTTTCACGGAGCCAGGGTCAGTTCCGACGCCGGCCTCTTTCCCTACCGCGACCTCGATGACGCAGCGCAGCTGGCCTACAACCTGGGTAACTTCGTGCGACGTTTGGCGCTGCCGGCCAGCGTGAGGCACTGGACGCTGACGACGCTACGGGAAAAGCTGATCAAGATCGGGGCCAAGGTGGTGCATCATGCCCGATATGTGACCTTCCAACTGGCCGAAGTGGCGATCCCGCGTGACCTGTACAGGACGATCCTTGAGCGGATACGCCGCTTCGCCGCCCGGCCTGCGGCTGTAGCGCTGTGGTGACACAGCGAGGGCCGGTCAACCTGCGGCCTCTGGACGGTTCTGCGGTGTCACGCTGCGCCCATGGGGCTCGAACGCGACCGCGGACGCCTGCAAACACAGCTTCCGGGGCCGCTTTGGGGGCAAATCGTGGGGGCATCGGGCGAAACGGGATTGCTTTTTCGGTGCCGAACGTCATAATTGTTATCTGAAGAGCCCGGTCGTGGTGCCGGGCAACGCCAAATGGAAAAAGTCGGCTGAGGGACACGGGTTCGGCTTGGCTCGGGATTTTTGAAACCGTTGTCCTGGCGGCGCGTCTAAGAATTCAACAGCCCCTCCCGGGCTGAACACAAGGAGAAGCGAAGATGAAGACTCTACGAAGCGTGTTCGTGGTTCTGGCGGTAACGATGCTAGCGGGCAGTGCGGCGCTGGGTCAGGCAGCACCTCCGCCAACACCGCAGTCGAAGTCGGAGACGCCCCAGCCCGCGCCGGAGAGTAATACAAGGGTGCAAGTCAATGACCTTCTTTGGTTCGTCAAGACCGACGCTACGGGGCGCGAGAAGGCGCTGCAGATGCTCGGTTACAATGGCTTTGCCGTGATTCGCAACGCGGCCGAGGAGAAGGTGTTCCTGGACCGGCTGGGACAGACTAAGGCCAAGCGGATGGACTTTCAGGTCAGAGTTGGTCCCACCTTTGACAAAGGCCAAAAGGTGGTCTGCTGGCGCGACATCATGCAGGCTGACAACTTGTCGATCTCCGGCGCTCAAAAGGTGGCAGGCGGCTTGCGACTCTTGCTGGAAACAAAAAAGACGCCGGCTGATGAAAACGGACCCGGCTGGAAGGCGACGTGCGCCTGGATCCCCCGCGCCGAACGTCTCGAAGTCCCCGGCCCCGGCAAGGATGAGATCTGGACCGCCGACTCCACCTGGGGTGATGTGGCCGACGGCCTGCAGGCGAGTCTGGAGGTGAAGCAGACCACGATCAAGCCCGGCGACGACATCTCGCTGACCATGAGCCTGCGCAACGTGAAGCCCGCGGGCGGCAGCAACTCAATTCTCGTCTGGGACAACAAATACTCGAATGGCTACCGCGCTGACTTCTACCTTGTCGTCACGCCGGACGGGCAGAGCCGCATCCTGCGGCGTCCGGAGCAACCTGGGTGGGACAAGAACGTGCCCACGCCGATCACGATCCAACCCGGGAAGTCCTGGACGCTCGCCGGCATTGCGAACGACGTGATCGTCAAGTCACTGAAGGATCTCGGACTCGACACATCTCAGAAAGGCATCTACACCGTAACCGGCTACTACGAGGCGGATGGATACCAAGGGGACAGGGTCGACCGAGCTCGCGCGTTCTGGGGCGGCCAGATCGCCACGCCGCCGGTCGAGATCCGCGTGGGCGACGGCGAGTTCAAGGCGCCAGCCCCGGAGAAGATCAAGATGAAGTCTTCATAGGCATAGGACTGGTGAAACTGAACCATCTGCACGCGCGACTCGTCCTTAAAACCGAGCAAGGTCCAGGCGACCCGTTTGGCTACGAAGGTCTTGCCTACTCCCGGAGGACCTTGAAGGACAACGTTCTTCCTCACCCGCAAAGCGTCAAGGATACCTCGAACTGCCTTCGTGGCATGAAAAGGCCTGCCATGGCATCGTCAATTCCGTACGCTTCCTGAGGTAGTGGTGGTGGTTCGGGTTCTGCCTCATAGTTCTCGTGGATTAATTCCAGTTGAGAAAAACGCTTTAGAGCGAAACCGATGCACCCTCACCCGGCCCTTCGGGCCACCCTCTCCCTCAAGGAAGAGGGGTGAAGAAACAGAAGCAACAACAATCAGCTTAACCCTACAAACACGGTGCCGATGAGAATGAGGGCGACGCCGATCCAGCGGCGCGGGGAGATTTTTTCTTTGAGCCAGAGGCGCGAGAGAAAGACGACCATGATGAGCGAAAGGCTGCTGAGGGGAAAGGCGAGGCTGACGTCGAGGAACTTGAGGGCGAGGGTCCAGAAGAGGATGTCGAGGACGAAAGCGGCGAGTCCGCCGGCGATGTGACCGTGTTCGGCCAGGGCGGCGCGGAGCGAGGCGAGGATGCCTTCTGGGCGGTGGCCGCGGTCGGCGGCATTTTTGAAGATAACGTGGCCGACGGCTTCGCCAAGGGCGGCGGCGAGAACGAAGGCGATGCCGAGGAGTCGGTCGGAGGTCATGGGGCGGCCTCCTTATTATCTTTGTGCACTTGGCCATTCGCACGGTCGGACAAGCCGACCGTGGCACATTCACCATTGGAGTCTTTCTTATGTCCGCCGAGCGGAGCGGTGCGGTGGTCGGTCCGGCTGATGAAACGGACGCCGGCGAGGATGAGGACGATGCCGACGGCGCGGAGCGGGCCGAGGCGTTCGTGGAAAAAGAAGACGGAACAGACGGCGACGGTGACGAAACTGAGCGCGGTGATGGGCTGGATGAAACTGAGGTCGGCTTTGGCCAGGACGATCATCCAGCAGAAAAACTGGGCGAGGAAGAGGGCGAGGAGGATCCAGGCGGCGGGCTGGCTTGCGGCGGCGAGGAGGGTCTGAGCCAGGCCGGCGGAAGAGGGAATGGCCAGGACGATGTGCTTCCAGAGCATCTGGACGGCCGTGTCGAGGACAATGGCGGCAATGAGGCCGAGGATGACGGCGGGCGGAACGCGGAGCGGGGCGGCGGGTTGGGGGAGTTGGGTCATGGGCGGCTCGGGAACAGCAATTAAAAATGAAAAATGAAAAATTAAAAAAGAACGACAACGACAAAAGAAAAAGAAGAAGAACACACTTTGGCCCCGGCGAAGCCGGGGCTTCAAAGTGTGGCACCCGGAAACAACAACGGCAAGGGCGCGGGAGCATTGTACAAAACGGGAGGCGGGGGTAAAGGCAAAATGTCATGTGTGGCGTCTTGCGTGGGGCGAGTAGGGAACGTATAAAGGAGTGTGGCGGGCTGGAGCCGAAGGAGGCGGGATGATGATACGAATGGCCGTGATGGTGTTGGTGCTGGCGGGATGGGCGGGGTCGGCGCCTGGGGCGGAAATGGCGGTTTCGGCGATGGCCGGGCAGTCGGCGGTTGCGGCGGAGGCAACAGTTGATCTTACACCTCTGCCGCAGGATCAATCGGTGCAATCGTTTGTGACCTTCGTCGGAAATAAACTGCAACTGAAATTCATCTATGATCCGGCGGACTTGAAAGCCGGCGGAGTCATCACGATCCTGCCGAACGTGGTGAAGATTTCGGAACTGTATGGCCTGCTGGAAGATGTGCTGCGCACGAAGCACCTGGTGATGATCAAGGCGAAAGACGGGGATTGGATCAGGATTCTGCCGCAGAGCAAAGCGGCGTCGTTTACGCAACTGCCGGTGCCGAAAGGGCTGACGCCCGCGGCGGCGAACGCAACTGCGGCAGCGAAAGTGGACGTGAGCGCGGCCGTGGTTCAGCCGGAGAAGATACCGGGATCGTGGAAGTTGTCGGCGCAGCCGTGGCCGGCGCTGGAGACGGTGCAGGCCGGTGGCGGCGCACCGTATGGATTGTACACATGGACGGATGAATACAAAAATAATCGGGCGAGCATTCTGAAGGTGGGGTGGAAGTCGCTGCGCATCGGGGGGCCGCTGGATGACGAGGCGATGAAGATCTTTGTGGCGGATGAGATGGAAGTGATGAAGTGCCTGCAACTGGATCCGGCGATATCGGGCGAGAAGAAAAACCGTCTGGATTACGATTCGGATGAGGCATTCATTGCGGATTATATGAAGAGCATCGACGCGTTTCTGACGCGATACGGGCCGGGAGGGAAGTTTTTTGAGGAGAATCCGGCTCTGGCGAAGCGGCCGATCATGGCGGTGGAGATCTGGAACGAGCCGAATTTTCAGTACCTGATTCCGCCGCACAAGGAGAAACATCCCGGCGAGGTGGAGGCGGAACGGGAGGCGCTCTATGCGAAGGTGCTGCCGGCGGCGTGTGAGTTGGTGAAAAAGAAGTGGCCGCTCGTGCGGGTGGTGGGGTTCGGGGCGGGCGGGTCGAGCCAGGGCGACCTGCGGTTCTTCGAGCACGTGTTTGCGAAGAATGAGGCGGCGGGAAAGAGTTTCGACATTTTGTCGACGCATCCCTACGTCCACGAGGTTCCGCCGGAGAGCGACAAGGTGGAGTCGTGGGGGAGCTATTCGGTGGCCCGGAGTTGGGCGGCAATCCGGAAAATGATGAAAGAGAACGGCGCGGAGGGGAAGCCGATCTGGTACACGGAGGTGGGCTGGGCAATAGGGAAAGAGGATGGCGGACGGTTCGAGACGGCGGGGCGTCCGACGACCCCGCTGTTGCAGGCGGCGTATGTGGTGCGGCTGTACGCGCTGGCACTGCGGCTGGGGGTGGGACGGGTGCATATCATGTTCTGCACGGACACGGATGGTTTCAACGGGGGATTTTTCCTGCGGGATGGCTCGTGGCGGCCGTCGGCATATGCGGCGCAGACGATGATAAAGATGTTGCCGCGACCGCGGATTGAGAAAGTGATCAGCGAAGGTACGGATGGGTATTATGCTTTCTCGCTTCAGGCGGATATCAGGCGTCCCGTGGGCGGCAAGGTAATGCCAGTGATTATGGCGTGGAACGTAGCGGGGCCGAAGACGGTGGAGTTGCCGATGTTTGGCTGGGCAGCCGATGCGGTGGTGACGGACATGTTCGGACATGAGCGGACGGTGAAGGTGGAGGGCGGGAAGGTGAAAGTTGAAGTGGGCCCCTGCCCGGTTTATGTGCGGTATCCGGGTTAGGCGGCAAAAGAGTAATCAGCGACGGGGCGGCACTTTCGCCCCTTCGGGGCTGAGAAGAAGAAAAAGAAGTTTTTTTCTTTCGAGATTCGCACCGGGGGCTGACGCCCCCGGCTAAAAACTTTCGCCCCTTCGGGGCTGACAGCAGAGGATCTGCCATGGCGAAAAAAGAGAAGAAGCGAAGCGAAAAGAAGGCGGCGGCGCGGGGGATGCGCGGGAAGGCCGCGGAAAAAAAGAAAGAGAAGCAGAAACAGAAACAACAAAAACAGAAACAGCGTCCCCCAGCAATGCTGGGGGCTTCAAAAGAAAAAGAAAAAGGAAAAGAAAAAGAATCAACAACACCCGCCAGAACTCGGGTGGTTAAGAACGAAACCCCTCACCCGGCCCTGGCGGGCCACCCTCTACCGAGGGAGAGGGGTGAAGCAACAACAACAGCAACAACAGCCGGACAGGGCAGAGCCCTGTCCCTACGAGAAGAAGAAACAACAGCAACAGAAACGGCGCCGGCGCGGCGGGCGATGCGGGTGGAGTCAGATACGTTGGGCGAGGTGGAAGTTCCGGCAGAGGCTTACTGGGGGGTGGAGACGCAACGGGCTTTGGCGAATTTTCCGGTGAGCGGGCGGCGGGCGCACGTGGAGTTGGTGCGGGCGTACGTGGCGATCAAGAAGGCGTGCGCAGCGACGAATATGGCACTGGGCAAGCTGGACGAAAACCGAGGGCGGCTGATTGGTCGGGCGTGCGACGAGGTGCTGGGGCAAAGGCTGCTGCTGGATCAGTGGGTGGTGGACGTGTTCCAGGCGGGAGCGGGGACATGCCTGAACATGAACACCAACGAAGTGCTGGCGAACCGGGCTTTGGAGTTGATGGGCAAGGGGCGTGGAGAGTATCAGCACCTGAGTCCGCACGATCATGTGAACATGTCGCAATCGACGAATGACACGTTTCCGACGGCGACGCACGTGGCGG
Organism: uncultured Planctomycetia bacterium; assembly: GCA_903929765.1. Taxonomy (GTDB): domain Bacteria; phylum Planctomycetota; class Phycisphaerae; order FEN-1346; family JAACEH01; genus CAIYVX01. The sequence goes on along the minus strand of CAIYVX010000023.1, from coordinate 87,906 downwards.
CGCTGGCGTTGTGGCGGCAGTTGCGGGCGGCGCTGGCGCGGCTGGAGAGCGTGCTGGTGACGAAGGGGCGGCTGTTCGACAAGACGGTGAAGAGCGGTCGGACGCATTTGCAGGACGCGGCGCCGGTGCGGCTGGGGCAGGAGTTCCGGGCCTACGCGGGGGCGGTGCGGGAGGCGACGGCCCGGCTGGAGGCGGCGGCGGCGGGGCTGCAGGAGGTGGCCCTGGGCGGGTCGGCGGTGGGGACGGGGCTGAATACGCATGAGAAGTTTGCGGCGACGGCGGTGGAGGCGTTGGGGAAACTGACGAACCTGCCGCTGGAGCCGGCGAAGGATCTGCGGCTGCGGATGCAGAGCATGGGGGCAGTGGCGGCGCTGAGCGGGGCGCTGCGGAACCTGGCGCTGGAGTTGATTCGGATTGCCAACGACCTGCGGCTGATGGGGAGCGGGCCGCGGACGGGTCTGGGGGAGATTCATTTGCCGGCGGCGCAGCCGGGGTCGAGCATCATGCCGGGAAAGGTGAATCCGTCGCTGGCGGAGTGTCTGACCATGATTTGTTTCCAGGTGGTGGGGAACGACACGGTGGTGGCGCTGGCGGTGCAGGCGGGCCAGTTGGAATTGAACGTGATGATGCCGGTGATGGCGACGGCGGTGCTGGACTCGATGGAATATCTGAAGAACTTCCTGCCGGTGTTCAGCCAACGGTGTGTCGAGGGGATCACGGTGGACGAGGAGCAGTGCCGGGCATATTTCGAGGGGTCGGTGGGCCTGGCGACGATTCTGAATCAGCGGGTCGGGTACCGGAAAGCCGCGACGCTGGCGAAGAAGGCGATGGCGACGGGGCAGAGCGTGGTGGAACTGATCCGGGAAGGGGGCCTGATGTCGGAGGCGGAGTTGGCGGCGGCGCTGGAGGTGCGGGCGGTGACGGAACCGTCGGCCACGGTGCGGCCGAGAGCGGGCGAGAACGGCCGTGGTTAGTTGACTGTGACAGCAGCAGAAGAAGTAACAACAAAAGCCGCAGCCACTGGTGATGTTAAGGTTAAGACGAGAACCCCTCACCCGGCCCTTCGGGCCACCCTCTCCCGTCAAGGGAGAGGGGTGAAGCAGCAGCAACAAGATGATTTTGTTGACTGAAATAGTGCGGCGCTGGGACTCCAGTGTCATAGGAAGCCAGGGCCTGGAGGCGTGCGGGAGGCTTTCAGCCACGTCAAACATATTTGAATCATTCGCGTGAAACGACAATCATCGGAAAAAACAGGTGTTTGGATTTTTGAGCGGTCCGAAAAGGCGGCACGCTGGTTAAATTGAGAGGAAATGCAGGCGAAGAGGCAAAAGACGGAAAATAATGCTGGAAGTGTCGTCAGGCAAGGACGATAATACACTGTGCGGCAAAGTGTGGTCAGGTGAACGGTTTCGGCGGTCGGAGAAGAGCCGGTCGGCGACGTGGTAAAATGAGGAGGTATCAGAGATGGCACTTCGATCCTCGACGATGTTTCGGTTGCTGTGCGCGGCCATCGGCGTGTTGTCGCTGGGCCTCTTAGGCATGGTTGGGGTGATGGTCTATCCCAGCCTGGCCAGCGGCGAGGCGGCACAAGGATCAAAGCCGACCGCGGTGAAGCCCAGGGTGCGACAGTTGATCAAACCGAAAGAGGTGGCGATCGACCAGAACCTGGCGCAACTGAGCGACTTTCTCTATCCGCCGCCGAAGACGTCGGAGCAGACCGACATCTGGTCGCGGGCGACGGATGAGTTCCACGGTTGGACAATGGTCGGTCTGGCGTCGGAGGGGGATGATAAGGGTTTCGTGTTCCTGCAACACAAGGGGGACAACAGGACCCTGGTCATGACGGTGCAGCAATTCCGGAAACTAGACGAATTGGCCGTCGAACAGATTCACAACGGGATGGTCAAGATTACCGTGAACGGGGAGACCGGGGCCTTGAGGCGTTCGGTGGCCCTAGCCGGTCCGGCGGGTCAGCCCGGGACCCCAGGTGGTCCGGGGCCGATGGCGGGGACCGTTGGAGCAGCGACGTGGAACGGCGCAGGGTTGCCGCCGCCGGCCATTGCGATGCCGACTGTGTCAACTCCGCCGCCAGTGAGCCGGGTTACGTTCAGCGGCCGGATGATCGGCGGTCCGCCAAGCGGTCCACCGACGGTGTCGTCGAGCGCGACACCGACAGCAGGACCAGACAACCGGGCGCGGTTGCGTCAAATGCGTGGCCAGCGGGGCGGCGGCGGACCGAACGGTCCAGGCCAGTAGTGGCGGCGCGGAATCAGGCGAGATAGTTTTTCATGGGGCGAGCTTAAGGGGGACGAGGTAGAAGACGGCGCCTTTTTCGTCGGCTTGCCACTCAAAGGTGATTTCCTGAGGGAGGGGTTTGGCCTTGGGGTCGGAGGCAAGAAATTCGAGGCGCGTGGCGGTTCGAGCGAAGCGACCGTCGGGAGATATTTGGACAAAAACGTTTTCGGCGTTCCAGCTCAGAACGCGGGTTCTGGGGTAGGGCGCTTTCAGATAAAGGTCGAGTTGCCGGATAACGTCGACGTCGGCGCCGGGGGGAAAGAAGTTTTTGATTTCGTCGTTTTTGAAGAGCACAATGGCGTGTAGCAGGCTGTCGGTTCTGAGACGGAGGACATCGGCGGCGGATTCGTGGGAATTGGCCGCGGCATTGAGACCGGTTTTGGCGGCCGGCGGGCAGCCGGGCAGGGCCGGAGCCAGGGCGGCACAGGCCAGGACGATCAACAGACGGATGGGAGAGAAGATGGAGATCATGAAGAAGAGGATATTCACGAACGGCGTAGCTGTCAAGATGGTGCTGGCGACGACCGTGGCGGCGGGTCTGCTGTTGGGCGGGCCATCGTGGTCGTGGGGCCAGGGGTCGAGCGCGACGCCGGCGGCGGCAGAGGAAACGGTGTCTTTTGACACTTTTCCGAATCCGGTCAGCATCCAAATGTTCGTGGAATACGTCGGAGCGCGGTTGCAACTGAAATTCATCTATGACAATGCCGATCTGGCGGGGACCATCGTGGTCGAACCGAACAAGAAGGTGAAGGTTTCGGAACTGTACTCTGTTCTGGAAGAAGCGTTGCGGACGAAGAACCTGGTGATGATGCGGGCCTCGCACGGGGATTGGATTCGGATCATGCCGACGGGCAAGGCGTCATCGTTTACGGAACTTCTGCCGCCGAACAAGCAGTCGCCGGCGGCGCAGGGCGAAACGATCGTGACGGAGACGATGTCGCTGACGTACGCGGATCCGCGCGACATCCAGGACGCCCTGATGCCGTACATGAGCGACTACGGGTTCGTGACGCCGATGCCGGACCGGAAGTTGCTGCAAATAACGGAGTACAAGAGCCGGGTGGACGACCTGCGGCAATTCATCAAGCTGCTGGACGTGCCGGTAAAGAAGTTCGAGAAGCGCGACTATCAACTGAAATTTGTGAAGGCGCCGGACATGCAAGCGCGGCTGCAAATGTTCATCGCGTCGCGTCAGGGGAAGTTGACGAAGACAATACCGACGAGGCAGGGCGCTGGTCCGACGTCGAAAATAGTTTACACCGTAGTGGCGGCGCCGCAGGAGCTGCCGCCGTTCATCGACGTCAATGAGCGGACGAACGCGCTGGTGATCATCGGCGTACCGGCCGACCTGGACGATCTGAAGGAACTGGTGGATCTGTACGACGTGCCCAAGATCAACTTGCAGGAGATAAAGTTCTATCCGCTGCAATACCAGGCGGCCGACGACGTGGTAGCGGCGATCACGGCCCTGAGCCTGCTGGGTCCGGACTTGAACACGAGCGGCGCCGGGAAAAAGACTAGTGCGCGACCGGCGGGCCCGGTGATGCCGGGGAACCAGACGCCGGCGAGCGGCGGCGGGACGATGCTGTACGGGACGGGGGCGCCGCCAAAACTGACGGTGCTGGAAAATCAGAACACGCTGATTCTGGTGGCCCTGCCGGAGGACCAGAAGGTGGTGGCGGAGTTCGTGAAGCAGGTGGACCAGATGCCGTCGGAGTTCGGGGCGATCCGGGTCTATCCGCTGGCGCGGCGCAACTCGGACGACGTGGCGACGATGCTCAAGAGCGTGTTCAACGCCGGAAGCGTGGACCCGCGAACGCATGCGGCGCTGCCGGGAGTGGAAGGCGCGCCGACGGTCGTTTCGCTGACGGATATCAACGCGGTGATCGCCAGCGCCTCGCCGCAGCAACACGAGGACATCGCGCGGTTGATCGCGCAGGTGGACGCCAGCCAGCCGCAGGTGCTGCTGGAGGCGACGCTGCTGGAGGTGGTGGACGGGGACAATTTCAACCTCGGGGTGGAGTTGGAAAACTTCCGGCCGAAAACCAGGGGTGGCGTAGGCTCGCCTTATGCGGGGACGGCGTTGGGTCTGACCAACGTAAAGCCGCCGATTCTGTCGGTGACGGCCTCGGGCGGAGCGTCTTCGCTTTTGGGCGGCACGATGGCGTTTCTGGATGACGGCCAGGTGCTGGCGCTGCTGCAGGCGGTGGACGCGAAGACAAAGTCGCGGACGCTGTCGAAGCCGCGCATGCTCGTGAATAACAACTTCAAGAACGCGACCCTCCAGAGTGTGGACGAGCAGCCGACGACCTCGCTGGACGCACTGACGTCGAACGTGACGACCGTGAGCTTCAAGGGCTATATCCAGGCCGGGACGAAGTTGCAGATTACGCCGATGATCAGCGACGGAAACTTCATCAAGCTGGACATCAACCTGGAGGTGAGCGCATTCACCGGCCCGAGTTCGGCCGACGGAAGCATTCCCCCGCCGCAATCGGACCGGACGCTGACGACGCAGGTGACGGTGCCGGATCAGATGACGGTGGTGGTGGGCGGACTGAAGGGCCGCAACCACACGGAAGGGACGACCATGGTGCCGATCATTGGGGACATCCCGATTCTGGGCGAACTGTTCAAGGCGCATGCCAACACCGATCAGAACACGACCGATTATCTGTTCGTCAAGGCGAGCATTCTGCGCGACGTGTCGTTCGACGACATGTTCGACGAGACCCGGTCGACGCGGACGGTGCTGTCGAAGGACATCAGGGTTCTTGATCCGGGTCTTTCCGAGGAGGCGGCGGCCAAAGAGGCGGATAAACTGAACTCCGTGATTAGGAAGCGTGCGGCGGAGAAGAAGGTGTTGGAGGAAGCGGCGCGGGCGGAGGAACGCAGGACGCACAAGGGCGGACTGCCCATGCCCGTGATGACGCCGGACCAGGCGCCGTCATCGAACATTCCGGCGACGCCGGGAAGCGTGACGAAATAAGGACGAATTAAAAATTAAAAATGCAAAATTAAAAATGTAAAAAGGAAGAAGATGGCAGAGTATTATTTTAAATGGCTGGACTCGTTCAAGTCGATGGGGCACGAACAACTCCAGGCGGCGCTGGTGGAGGCCGGGGCGCACGGTCGATCGCTGGAACAGGTTCTGGCGGAAGACGGGCGGTTCACCGAGGAAGAAGTGCTGCGGCACTTTTCGGAGGTGCTGGGCCTGGAGTACCGTGAGGCGCTGCACGGCAAGGATGTTCCGGTCGAGTTCAAGGAGAAAATTCCGGCGATGTTCGCGCGGCGTCACGGCCTGGTGGGCGTGGGGACGGATAACGGGACGATGATCGTGGCGACGTGCAGCCCGCTGGCGGCCTATCCGCTGGAGGACGTGGAGAAGCGTCTGGGCCAGGTGGTGCGTCTGGTGGTGGCGCCGCGAAGCGAGGTGGCCGGGGCGATCGATTCGGCGTACGAAGACCGCATGGACGTGGTGGACGAGATCGTGGAGGAGTTGGACGATGCGGCGATGGAGTCGCTGGCCCACCAGGTAGGCTCCAGCGACGACCTGCTGGACGTGGTGAACAAACCGCCGGTGATCCGGCTGGTAAACAGCATTCTGTTCCGCGGGCTGAAGACGCGGGCCAGCGACATTCACGTTCATCCGTACGAGAACAAGGTACAGATCCGGTACCGGATCGACGGCTTGCTGTACGACGTGTTCAGCCCATCGCGTAGCGTTCAGCCGCTGATCACGTCGCGCATCAAGGTCATGGCGGGGATGGACATTGCGGAGCGGCGCATGCCGCAGGACGGCCGTTGCACGGTCCGGATCGGGAACCGCGAGGTGGACCTGCGTGTGAGCATCGTGCCCACCAGTTATGGCGAGCGCGTGGTGCTGCGTCTGCTGGACAAGAGCTCGGGCGTGTACGACCTGGAGCGGGTCGGTCTGGACGATGAGCTGCGGGCGAAGGTGATGAGCCTGATCACGATGGATCACGGGATCATCCTGGTGACGGGACCGACGGGCAGCGGCAAGACGACGACGCTGTACGCATGCCTGAACCGGGTGAACTCGGCGGAGTTGAACGTGCTGACCGTGGAAGATCCGATCGAGTATCAGCTCCAGGGGATCAGCCAGATTCAGGTGGCGACCAAGAAGGGCCTGACGTTTGCGACGACGCTGCGGCACCTGATGCGTCAAGACCCGGACGTGATCATGGTGGGGGAAATCCGCGACCTGGAGACGGCGCGGTTGGCGATCCAGGCTTCTCTGACGGGGCATTTGGTCTTTTCGACAGTACACACCAACGACGCGCCGAGCACGATGGCCCGGCTCCTGGACCTGGGGCTGGAACCGTACCTGGTGTCGTCGAGCCTGTTGGCGGCGATGGCTCAGCGACTGGTGCGGCGCATCTGCCAGAAGTGCAAGGAACCCTACACGCCGGATCCGCGGATCGTGCGACAGTTGGACGTGGGCACGCTGATTCGCGAGGGGACGCCGCTATGGCGAGGGCGCGGCTGCGAGGAATGCCTGCACACGGGGTACTACGGCCGGACGGGGATTTATGAATTGCTGATGGTGGACGACGAGGTGCGGGCGCAGATTCAGAGTCACGCCAGCGCGTCGGTGATGAAGAGCACCGCGGTGGAGCGGGGCATGAGGACGTTGCGTATGGACGGCGCGCTGAAGGCCGTGGCGGGCGAGACGACGCTGGAAGAAGTAATGCGCGTGACGCAGCGGGACGTGTATTAGAAGAAGGCTTCAGGCTTCAGGCTTCAGGCGCAGCAGAAGAAAAAGAAGAAACAGAAGAAAAAGAAGAAACAACAACAGCGTCCCCCAGCGGTGCTGGGGGCTTGAAAAGAAGAAGAGGTAAGATTTGCCGGTATATCGTTACGAGGCTCTGGGAGCGGGCGGCCAGCGGTCGAGCGGGACGCTGGAGGCGGAGTCGGTGCAGGACGCGCGGCGGGTGTTGCGCGACCAGAATCTGCACGTGACGGGCCTGGCCTCGGCGACGTACGCGGAGCGCAAGGGCATCACGCTGTCTTCGCTGTGGCGGGGCCGGGGGCGGAACCCGGTGCTGCTGGAGGCGGTGACGCGGCAGTTGGCGGTGCTGCTGGAGAACGAGATCAAGCTGACGGATGCGTTGGGGATTGCGATGGAGGACGTGTCGGACAAGCGTTTTCTGAACATGCTGCGGGACATCCGCGACCGGGTGGCGAGCGGGATCAGCGTGGCGGACGCCCTGGAGCCGTACGAGGGGACGTTCGGGCACATGTATATCAGCATGGTTCGAGTGGGTGAGACGGCGGGCAACCTGCCGGAGGTGCTGCGGAAGATGGCGGAGCATCTGCGTGAGCAGGCCACGCGTCGCGGTCAGGTGGCCACGGTGATGATTTATCCGATTATCATGGTGGTGGTGGCGATCGGGGCGGTGACGTACCTGATGACGTCGGTGCTGCCGAAGATCAGGGATCTGCTGTTGAGCGCCGGGACGGAATTGCCGCTGCCGACGCGGATTTTGATGGGCTTTTACGGTTTTTCGTCGCACTACTGGCCGCTGATGATTATCGCGGCGGTGGCTTGCGTGGTCGGCCTGATCACGTTGCTGAAGACCAAGCGCGGACACCACTTCTGGGACACGCAGGTTCTGCGCGTTCCGGTGCTGGGCGACGTGATCCGCAAGCAGCAAACGGTGCTGTTCACGAGTACACTGCGGACTCTTCTGGCGAGCGGGGTGCGGATGGCGGACTGCATGGCGGTGCTGCTGGAGACTTCGAACAATACTCTGGTACGGGAGACGATCAACGACCTTCAGGAGAGCGTGATTCGGGGGTCGGACGTGAGTACGGTCTTGCGGCGCAGTCCGATCATTCCCAAGAGCGTGGCGCACATGGTGGCCGTGGGCGAACAGAGCGGCGAGTTGGAACAGGTTTTGGGCCGCATGTCGCAAAGCCTGAACCAGGAAGTGGAGATCAGCGTGGCCCGGCTGAACGCGTTGTTACAGCCGGTGATGATACTGGTGGTGGCAAGCATCGTGGGCTTCATCGTGGCCGCGGTGATGCTGCCGATCTTTAAGATGAGCAGCAGCATTGGATAGGAGGTAGCCAGGCAATGAGGACAGAGAACCAGGCGCGGCGGACGACTCGGGCCTTTACTTTGCTGGAGATTATTGCCGTCATGGTGATCATCGGGGTGATGGTGAGCGCGGCGGTGCTGGAGTTGCCGGGGATCATCGACTCAAACAAGGTCAAAGGGGCCAAGAGCGAAATGAGTACGTTCTGTACGGCCCTGGAGTTGTTTCGGATGGACGTCGGGAGTTATCCGACCGACGACCAGGGTCTCCAGGCGCTGATCACGGCGCCGGCAGACGCGACAAACTGGAGCGGCCCGTACCTGAAGCAGACGACTACCTTTAAAGATCCCTGGGGCACGCCCTACCAGTATCACACGCGGGTAAATCAGACTACGGGCGCCACGGAGTTCCTGGTCGTTAGCTACGGCAGTGACAAGAAGGCCGGCGGCACGGGCTATGCGGCGGACTTCGGTTCCAATGGCGTCACGGACCCGGAAGGGTGGCAGTCCGGTGGATCGGGGATAGCCGGGGGATAGTGATGTGATCAAGCCTGGCGCGGTGGGACCACGGGCGGGCGGCTTTACGCTGCTCGAAATCATGGTGGTCGTTGCCATAATCGTCCTGGTGACGGGCATGGCGTTGCTCCACGTGGATTCGATCAATCCGCGCTTCGAGACGAACCGCGAGGCGAGCGACGTGGCGCGGCTGCTGCGCAATGCCCGGGCCGAGGCGGTCATCACCGGCAAGGTCGTCCGGGGCGAGTTGGATCCGCGCACCCACACGGCTTCGTTTTTTTACGAGGACGCGGCGGATGATCCGAATGCGTTTTCGCCGGACGCGGCGCCGTACCTGACCCAAACTTGGAGCGAGCGGGTCAGTCTGGAAAAGACGATGGTTGGCGCGGACACGCTGCTGAATAAAACGGAGACGGTGATCCTGCGGTTCTGGCCCACGGGCGTGTGTACGCCGGTGCGGCTATATTTTCAACACGAGCAACGTGATTACAAGATGACGCTGAAGATCAACCCGCTGACCGGAGTGACGAAGCTGATGTCGGGATTCGAGCAACCGTCGGATTCGGAGCTTCACATAGAGATGGTGGCGCGGCAACCGGGGACGAAATGATGGCTGGCAGCGGCCGGTTGAAAAATCATGTCCTGGACGTCTTCCCCTTACAAACTGCATTGGAGGGGCAAGATGCCCCTGCGACTCACGGGCGAGACGCCCGTGCCACTGGATTCACGCTGCTGGAGGTCGTGGCGGCCATGGTGATCGTGGCGACGGCGGTGGTGGCGACGCTGGCGATCCAGGCCGGTTCGGTGGATACGGCGCGGAGGACGGCGGAGTTGTCGCGGGCGACGGCGGCGGCTGAGGCGGCGCTGGATGCGTTCCTGGCCAGCCCGGTGTTCATGGCCGAGCCGGACGGGACGTTCAGTTCTGATGACACCGTGTCGGTGGACGGTTACACGACGGAAGAATTCGAGATTCACCGGATCATCGCGGAACACACTCCGCTCCAGGAGCAGAACCAGATCGAGCTCGATCCGGACGGACGTCAGGCGGCGCTGGTGGCCCTGGGCCTGGCGACCTCCGGGACGGCGCCGGGCGGCGGATTCAAATCGACCATGGCGACGAAGAGCGACACGTCGGCGAACAACGATTTCGATCCAGGAACGTTCGTGGCGGTGCGGATCGAGGTTCACCGGATGATGGGTGGTACGGCGCAGCCTAAACCGCTGGTGGTGGTGGAGGCTTGGCTGCCGAAACCGGTGATCGCTTCGACAGGGACGACAACAGGCCCGACGACGGGAACCACGGGAGCTACTGGGGCAACCGGTGGGACTGGCGGGACTGGTCCTACGGGCGGAACGGGGAAGCGGCCATGAACTTGCGGTTAGACCTTAGCCTCAAGCCCTCACCCGGCCCTGAAGGGCCACCCTCTCTCAAGGGAGAGGGGTTAAATTTCACGGCCAGGGCGATGACGCTGATCGAGTTGGTGGCGGCGATCGTGATTCTGTCGCTGATGTTCCTGGCCCTGATGACGATGTTCTCGACGACGGTCTCCTCGCGGGAGAAGATCGACGACCGGCTGGGGACGCTGGAGGCGGCGACGGGGGTGATGGACCTGCTGGCGCACGATCTGGAGCAGATTCACGTTTACGATACGCGGACGTACTTCATGCTGAACCAGCAGGACACCTCGGGGAGCAAGCTGACGAGCATCGCCTTTCCGTGCCTGTCGGGAATGCGTGTGAGCGACGATCTGCGGCAGAACCCGGGGCTGATTGAGGTGGCATATATGGCGTCGCAGGATCCGAAGAATCCGAACTTGATTGTCGTGCAGCGGCGCGAGATGGCGATTGAGACGAACCTGGCGGCCAACACGATTCGGAATTCGGACCAGGGTCTGGTGCTGCTGGCGGACAACCTGACGGAGTTTAAAATTGAATTTCTTCCGCCGCCCTTGCCGGTGGCCAACGGCCAGCCGCCACCGCCGGCGGAGTTCAAGAACGAGTGGACGGGCGGGTTCGGAGCAGACAAGATTCCGGTGGCGGTTCGGATCAATTTGACCGGGGGCGGGGTTAATGGGAGCCCGCCGTTTTCACTGGAACGGATCATTCGGATGCCGATGATATCGGTGCAGACGGAGATGCTGAATGCGACGTTGACGAGCGCCCTGGCGGCGCAGGACATCTCGGTCGATACGAGCGGGTTGAACGGTTCGAGCCTCCTGACCGGCAACGGCGGCGGGGGTGGGATGACGGGAGCGGGCGGAAGCGGTCGCGGCAGTACGGGTCCGAGAACTGGTACTGGTACCAGTGGTCCGAGCGGTGCCAGTGGTCCGACCGGCACCAGCGGCCCAAGCGGCAATGGCGGCAGATCGCCCTTTGGTGGAACGGGCGGCGGTTCGCCTTTCGGCGGAGGTGGAAGACCAAGTGGGCATTAGGCGTTCCACAACTTCCGGCCGGCGACGCGGGGTGGCGCTCCTGGTGACGCTGCTGGTGCTGCTGGCGTTGACGTTGCTGGTCGCCCAGGTTCAGACTTCGGCGACGCTGTCGTATCGCCAGGCGAAGACGCGGACGTACGTTCACGAATGCCGGCGGGCGCTGGATTCGGTGCCGGGTCTGGTACGGCAGATCTTTGCAGCGCCGGCGGCGAGCGTCCAGGCGGATACGTTGTTCGACGAGTGGAATTTTCCGAAGGCGTTCCTGATCAACCTGGGCGACCTGGAATCGCCGCGGGTGGTGCTGATCGCCATCCAGATCACGGACGCGGACCGGATGTACGACCTGACGCAACTGCTGGCGACCGATCCGGACACGCTGAAGACGAACGTGCAGAACTTTATCACGTTTTCAACCTCGTGCGGTCTGACGCCGGCGGTGGCGAACGATCTGGCCAATGCGATCGTGACCCAGGCGCAGCTCAAGTACACGGAGAACCAGATTTTTGTGACGCAGCCGACGGCGGTGAACACCGGTCCGGCCAACCAGGCGAACGGGACATCCACCCTGACGACGACGCCGGCGCCATCAATGGCGAGCCAGCCGACGGCGAAATTTCAGCCGGTGTGGCTGGAAGATTACCTGAATTTGCCCGGGTTGACGGCGGACGACATCGCGGCGATCCAGTCGGCGGGCGTGGATGATACTGATCCGACCACAGGCGATACGATCCACACGCGGTTCATGGACATGGTGACGAGTTGGAGCAGCAGCGGCGGGACCGGCGGGACGCCGAACGTGAACACGGCCTTCCGGGAGGTGCTGGGGTCCACGCCGACGCTGTCCGGCCAAATGGAAGAGGTGGACCAGATCATCCAGGCGCGGGAGCAACAGCCGATCACGAACATGTCACAACTCAGCCGGGCAGCGGGTATATCGACCCGAGATTCGCGGCAACTGCGCAAGGAACTGGCGGTGACGAGCACGAATTTCATTGTGCATGCGACGGCGGTTTATGCGCCGCTGGCGAAGACGGCGCCGCTGGATCCTTCGGCGCCGGTGCTGACGGTGCCGGTGCTGAAAAAAATCCCCTTCATGCCGTTCGGGTCGACGGCGGTCTCGGCGACAGCGGCTTCATCGGGGTCGGCGGCGGCCAAAGACGCGGCGGCAGCAGCGGCGTCACCGGCGGACCAGGGACCGATGTACACGGCGCGGCTGACCATGGTGGTTCAGCGCACCGGAAAAGGGGACATGAACATCTTGTGGCGTCGTCTGGAACCTTAGGAGAAAACCGTGCCGGAAAGTGTAGCGGTGCAAATCACGGGTAAGTACGTGGTACTGGCCAAGGCCACGGGCCACGGGGCCGAGGCGTCGCTGGTGGCGCTGGAGCGTCGGGAGATCAAGGCGGACGAGGACGCGCTGGCCGTGGCCACGGCGTTGATCCGGAAACAGGGGATTTTGAACCTGGGTCTGGCGGCGCTGGTCAACTGGGACGACTATTCGATCCGCGAGACGTGGATCCCGTTTACGGCGGAGTCGCAGATTCGGGACACGATCAAGTTCGAGTTGGAGGAGAATCTGGGGGACGAGGCGGCGGCGCTGCTGATCCCGTTCCAGATTCTGGAGCAACGCGCGGATTCGAGCCACGTGCTGGCCTGGGCGTCGACGAAGAAGCGGATCGGCGAACTGTTGGCCAAGTATGAGGCGTCGGGCCTTTCTCCGGAATACATGCCACCGGACGCGCTGGGTCACGTGGGCCTGGTGCGGGCGCTGGGCGGCGAGTTTGGCGCCAAGCCGGTGCTGGCAGTTTCGGGCGACGAGGACAGCGTGGCGTTGAGTCTGGTGACGGACGGCCGGCTGATCTGGGGCTGCCGGCGGATTCGGTCGTTGACCTGGGCGACGGAGGTGGCGGGCCAGCCGCTCCAGGAAGTCCGGCGTCTGTTCCTGTCGGCCCCGGGCTTTCCGACTCCGGCGGCGGTGCTCAGTTTCGGGGGTGAAGCGGCGGATACGCTGGCACGAGCGGTGGCGGACGAACTGGGGTGTCCGCAGCAAACGGTGGCGCCGCCGCAGTTGGCCGGGTCTGCGGCGGAAAGTTCGGCGCCGCGGCACTGGCCGCTGGCGGCCGGGGTGGCGCTGTACATGGCCACCAACAGCGACCGCCCGCTCTCGATGCGTCAGGAGGAGTTTGTGCCGCGCGAGACGGCCCAGGCGGTTTCGCTGCTGAGTGCGGTGGCAATTTTCCTGCTGGGCTTCTGCCTGGCGGTGGGCGGAGCGATGTTCCTGCTGGCCTCGGAACGCGAGAAGAATACCCTGCGGGAGATGCAAAATCAGCCCGTGATGTTCTGGAAGGATAACAAAACGGTGCTGGGCGGCAGCAAGATCCCGGCGTTGGAGAACCTCCATGATGATCTGTCGCGCCGGGTGGCGCGGCTGACGGCGCAGTTGAAGGAAGCGAAGAACCACATTGATGCCGAAGAAAAACTGGACGAGCTGGTGGCGGTGTTGGCGGGGGCGCCCAGCGACGTGAAGCCGGTGGAGTTCAACCAGATCAGCATCAACCAGAAGAATATCACGCTGCGCGGCACAACGAGCAACGTTGAAGCGGGGAACAAGCTGCGGCTGCAAATCAAGAATTCGAAGGAATTTTCTTCGCTTTTGGGTGACGTGACGCCTCATCCGAAAGATGCGGAGTTCAGTTTTACCATAGGCTATAAATCAGAAAAGTAGGAGAGTTCCGGTGAGGAAATCGCTTCTGGCCGCCTTGATTTTTGCCGCCTGCGGATTGGTTTTCCTGGCGGTTACGGGTTATCTGTATTATCTGTCGGCGGACGCGGAGCAGCAGGCGTCCGCAAACTGGAACGACACGGAAACGCTTCGCGGCGATTTGCTGGCCAAGCAAAACGAACTGTCGGCCCTCGGGTACGTCCCCACGCCCAAGGGCGCGGATATTCCGACGATCCTGATTGCATTGCGCAATGAGTGCACCATCAGCGAGGCGAACTTCAAGTACACCACCAAGAGCAGCGGCGGTGGCAGCAAGGCCGGCCAGGGCGAGCAATACCAGGTGGTGATCGACAAGATATCCATGATCGACCTCGGAAAATTTCTCGCCAAGTTGCGGACGGCCTACCCGTTTCTGAAGGTGACGGACATGTCGGCCTCGGCTCCGGCGGGCGCGGGCGTCTACAAATGGTCGCTGACGGTGGAGAGTATGTCGCCGGCGGGGGCGGTCGGCGGGGCCGCGGCGGCAGGACCGGAGGCGGCGGAGTCGCCGGTTACGGACACGTCGGCCGCAGCAGCCGCGATCCCGGCCAGCAGCGAGAAGGCGAAGCCGTAAGCAACGGCACTTTTTTCACGAAACATGGCACAATTGGTTTTCGCACGGCGGGGCAAGACCCGCCGTGGCACATCCATCTGATAACACAATCCGGAATCTGACAGCCCCCTACCCTTTTTCGTCGACGGCGATGGCGCTGGCGGTGGCGACGGCGGCGATGTGGCTGATGGAAATCCAGATGCGGGCGATTTGGCGCTCGCGGGCAACTTCGGCCGTGCGGCCGTGGAGGCGGACGTAGGGTTCGCCGGTGGGGAGCTGGAGGATTTCGATGTCGGCAAAGGCGACACCGCGCCGCCAGCCGGTGCCCAGAGCTTTCATGACGGCTTCCTTGGCGGCAAAGCGGCCGGCGTAAACTTCGGCCTGACGTTTTTCACGCTGGGCGTAGGCGATCTCGGCGGGCGTGTAGGTGCGGGGGATGAAATGGTCGGGATGATCGGCGATCATCCGGCGAATGCGGTCCACTTCGATGATGTCGACGCCGTGCCCGACGATGGCCATGCGGGGTAGGTTACGGTCTACGGCGTGGAATTTCAAACCAAAACTGAAGGCGTGGTTGAATCTGGGGCAGGTGAAGTGCTATACTGCGGCGCTCCAGGTTCAATTCGGACCTGCTAGAAAGAGTCCCAAACGATGGATTTGCTTTCAGACCTAACGCCGGCGCAGGTGGAAGCGGTACGGCACGTGGAGGGACCGCTGCTGGTGCTGGCCGGCGCGGGGAGCGGCAAGACGCGCGTCATCACGCGGCGCGTGGCCTACCTGATGTCGCAGGGCATTCCGGCGGCGGAAATCCTGGCGATCACCTTTACGAACAAGGCGGCGGACGAGATGCGCGGGCGGATCGCGGCGCTGGTGACGGCGCGGCACCTGACGGCGGCAACGTTCCATTCGTTCTGCGCCCGGGTACTGCGGACGCACGGCGAGATGCTCGGCCTCAATCCGCAATTCGCCATTTACACGCAGGCCGACTCGAAGCGAGCATTGAAGCTGGCGTTGGAAAGATTGAACCTCGATGCGGCACATTGGGCGCCGGAGAAGATGCAGAGCCGGATCAGCCAACTGAAGAACAAGATGGTCAGCGCGGGCAAGTACGCGAGCGAGGCGGTGGATTACGCGGCCAAGACGGTGGCGAAGATTTACACGGCGTATGAGGAGATTCTGCGCGGGAACAACGCCCTGGATTTCGACGACCTGCTGTTGCGAGTGGCGACGGCGCTGGGGACGACGGCGGAGTTTCGCGAGGCCCTCCAGGAGCGCTACCGGTACATTCTGATCGACGAGTACCAGGACACCAACGAGGCGCAATATCGCATCACGCGGCAGATCGCCGATAAATTTCGGAACATTTGTGCGACGGGCGACCCGGACCAGTCGATCTACGGCTGGCGCGGGGCGGACATCAGGAACATTCTGGATTTCGAGAAGGATTTCGTGGGCTGCAAGGTGATCCGGCTGGAACGGAATTACCGGTCGACGCCGCAGATTCTGGACGTGGCGGGCGAGCTGATCAAGCACAACATGAAGCGCAAGCAGAAGGCCCTGTTTACGGAGAATCCGCCGGGGGCGCGGGTCCGGGTGGTCGAAACGGATTCGGCGGAGGCGGAGGCGCGGTTCATCGCGGAGGAGTTGCGGCACGATCACCCGGACAACAAAGGGCTGAGCGGGGTGGCGATTTTTTATCGGGTCAACTCGCTGAGCCGGGCGCTGGAGGACGGGCTGCGGGCGGCGGGGGTGCCCTACGAGATTGTGCGCGGCACGAGCTTTTACGAGCGACAGGAAATTCGGACGCTGATCGGGTATCTGCGGGTGCTGGCGACGCCGGAGGACGA
This sequence comes from uncultured Planctomycetia bacterium, assembly GCA_903929765.1. Taxonomy (GTDB): domain Bacteria; phylum Planctomycetota; class Phycisphaerae; order FEN-1346; family JAACEH01; genus CAIYVX01. Next base: position 71,441 of record CAIYVX010000023.1, on the reverse strand, counting down.
CGGGGCGGTGGAGCGGATCATCAATGCGCCGACGCGCGGGATCGGCGACACGACGGTGGCGCGGCTGAAGGAATTTGCGGCGGGGCGGACGCTGAACCTGCTGGAGGCGTGCCGGTTGGCGGGCGAGGTGGAGGGCCTGGTGGGGCGCGGGGCCGGGGCGGTGGAACTGTTCGTGAAGTTGATGGACGATCTGGCGGCGCTGGATCGGGCGGAAATTCGGCCGCTGCTGGAGGCGATCATCGCCCAGACGCGCTACAAGGATTATTGCCGCAAGCTGGGGGATGATGACGAAGAGCGGCAGGCGAACGTGGACGAGTTGATCAACCTGGCGGCGGAGTTCGACGAGGCGGAGGCGCTGGAAGGGCCGACGGAGGAGGCGGAGGTGCTGCCGCCGATTCAGCGGTTCCTGGAGCGGGTAGCCCTGTCGAGCGACCAGGACGATCTGAACGAGACCTCGGAGCGGGTGCATTTGATGACGCTGCACGCGGCCAAGGGACTGGAGTTTCCGACGGTTTATCTGGTGGCGGTGGAGGACGGACTGTTGCCGCACCAGATGGCGCGGGAGGAAAATAACCGCGATATCGAGGAGGAACGGCGGCTGTGCTTCGTGGGCCTGACTCGGGCACGGGAGCGTTTGACGCTGAGCTATGCGCGGTACCGGATGCACCAGGGCGAGACGTTGCGACAGGGTCCGAGCCCGTTTCTGCGCGAGATCGGCGAGCGAAGCGTGGAGCGAACGTCGCTGGCCAGCGAGACGAGCGGCGCGGCGTATGGGCGGCGGGAGTACGGTCGCGGCGGGTTCGGCGGAGGCGGTGGATTTGGCGGCGCGGCGACGAGACGGTGGCCGAAGCCTGCGGCTGAGACGAAGCCGGAGCGGACGGGAGATCGCGAGTTCGAGCCGGATGAGGAGGAGTTGGCGCGGGAGCGGGCGGCGCTGGGAGCGCGGTCGGCGTATCGGATCGGACAGGTGGTGTCGCATCCGACGTACGGCCAGGGGACGATCATCGATTCCTCCGGCGAAGGCGAACGGGCGCGGGTTCGCGTGCGGTTTCAGAACATCGGGGAGAAGGTGCTGGCGCCGCACCTGGCGAAGCTGAAGATTCTGGGCGGGCGGTAGGAGATTTACGGAGAACTGGTGTCTGGGTATCATTTCTTAAAGGCAGGGCAGAGACAAGCTCTGCCCCTACGAACGGCACAGCAAAGGAGATGTCGATGGTGAAGACAGGACAAGAGGCGTTATTAAAATTTGATTACAACAATTGCCTGGCGGAACTGGTGGGGCCGGAGCACGGGTTGTCGCAGGCGGACCTGGACGAGGTGGCGGCGCGGACGCCGGAGATCGCGGCGCGGCTGGCGGCGGCGCGGGCGGCGGGGAAACTGCCGTATCGCGACCTGCCGTATCAGGCGGCGCAGCTGGCGGCGATTCAGAAGAGCGTGCGGGCGAAGAAAGGAAAGTACGCGAATGTGGTGGTGCTGGGGATCGGCGGCTCGGCCCTGGGGACAATCGCGGTGGCCTCGGCCTGCGTCCATCCGTTCCACAACCTGGTGGCGGACAAGAAGCGAAAGGGCCCGCGGCTCTTCGTGATGGACAACGTCGATCCGGACCAGTTTGCGGCGCTGGTGGACATGATCGACGTGAAAAAAAGCCTGTTCGTGGTAATCAGCAAATCGGGCGAGACGGCTGAAACGATGTCGCAATTTCTGATCTGCCGGGCGCGGCTGATGCGGGTTCTGGGGAAGAAGTACGCGGCCAACGTGGTGGCGATCACGGACACGGCGAAGGGCTATTTGCGGCCGATTGCGGCGCAGGAAGGTTACGAGACGTTTCCGGTGCCGGACGGCGTGGGCGGGCGGTTCAGCGTCCTGAGTCCCGTAGGCCTCTTTCCGCTGGCCATGATCGGAGTGAAGGTGGACCGGCTGCTGGCGGGGGCGGCGGCGATGGACCAGGCGTGCCTCGGTGACAATCTGCGGGAGAACCCGGCGTTTCTGGGGGCGGCAATTCAATATCTGTTCTATCGCAAGGGCAAGCCGATGAGCGTGATGATGCCGTATTCGCAGGCCCTGCGGGACGTGGCGGACTGGTACCGGCAACTGTGGGCGGAGAGCCTGGGGAAGATTCGCTTGTCGGGCGGGCGGGAAGAATTTGTCGGGCCGACGCCGATCAAGTCGCTCGGAGTGACGGATCAACATAGTCAGGTGCAACTTTATCGCGAGGGGCCGAACGACAAGGTCTTCACGCTGATCGCGGTGGAGAAGTTTGCGAAGGATCTGGCCATTCCGCGGGCGTTCAAGGGTTCGCCGGGGACGGATTATCTGGGCGGGCACACAATGGCGGAATTGATGGACGCGGAACGGCGGGCCACGACGTTCGCCCTGACCAAGAGCCGGCGGCCGAACGTGACGATCACGGTACCGGCGGTGAACGAGTTCACGGTCGGACAGCTTTTGTACCTGTTGGAAGTGCAGACCTCGTTCGCGGGGGAACTGCTCGGGATCGACACCTATAATCAGCCGGGCGTGGAGGAAGGCAAGAAGGCGACCTTCGCGCTGATGGGCCGGGCGGGATACGAGGAAACGCAGCGTGAGATTGAGTCGCTCAAGGGCGCGGCGGACAACATAGTTTAGACGGCGACCAGATCTAAATGGGCACACAGACACAGATAGTTTTTTTCAGCCTGGTGGCGCTGGTTTCGACCCTGTTCGGCTACCTGGCCCGGCGGCAGGGTTGGATCAGCACGGAACGGGCCGGCTGGTTCATGAAGGCGGCGATTGTCGGGTTCGATACGTCGTTGGGATTTTTCGCGGTTTGGCGGCTGCACATCATACCGGGAACGTGGCGGTTGCCGCTGGTGAACGTGGCGGTCATTGCGACTTTGCTGGCGGCGGGGTTTGCGGTGGCGCGGCTGCTGAAGATGGGTCGGCTGCAAACGCCGTCATTTGCGTTCGGGGCCTCGATCAGCAATCTGAGCTACACGCTGGGCGGTTTCGTGGCCCTGTCGCTGCTGGGACCGGACGCGTTGGGGTATCAGTTTATATACATTTTATCATCGCCATTTTTCATTTTTCTGGTGCTGTTTCCGATTGCCCATCATTACACGAGCGAGTCGGGCCTGGGACCGCTGGAACTGGTGCGGCGGAGCGTGGCGGACCTGCGGAGCCTGCCGTTGTATGCGGTGACGGCCGGGCTGGCGTTGAGTTTGACGAAGGCGCCCTACCCCGCTGAAACACTGGAACGGGTGCATCTGATCGACGTGCTGCTGGTGGTCGGGATCGTACTGAGCTATGTCGGGATCGGACTGACGATTTCGTTGCGGGCGATGCGACCATACCTGGTTCAGAGCGTGGTGATGTGCGGTCTGAAGTTTGCGGTAGCGCCGCTGTTGATGTTCGGCCTCATGAGCGCCCTGGGGTACACCGGAATCGGGCGGCAACTTTGCCTGCTGTTGGCGTTCATGCCCTGCGCCGTTTACAGCATCATGATTCCGACGCTGTTTCGGACCGACCGGGATTTGGCGATGACGAATTTTATCGTGAGTCACGCGGTGTTTTTTGCGGTGATTCTGCCATTTGTGCTGCCGTGGGCGATTGGACTATAAGAACCGGACCCGCCCTACGTTTTGCGTTTTTCGATAACATGACAACAAAACCGTCGACAGCGCTGACAGCGAGCCAGCGTCCATTTGCGACCGGCTCCGCCCAGGCGAATGCCGTATTTACCGAACGGCTCGGTAAAGCCGCATTTCAGGCAGCGAATATCCCATCCTGGCGCTCGCTGTTCATAGGCCGCATTCGTCGGTTCGCCCTCAGATGAGTTCATTGCCGACCTCCTTTCAACGTTTCGCCGGCACCTGCTCGAGCGAGCGCAGATAGGCGACGAGATAGTCGATTTCGAGATCCTTGAGGGATGAACCCCAGGCGGGCATTTCGGCGTTCAATCCCGCGGCCTCGCCGCCGGAGCGAATCGCGGCGGCCAGACGCTGGTCGGGCAATTCGGCCATGCGGCGGCGATCCTGAAAATCGCGCGGCGGCGTAGCCAGGTTGCGGGCATTGAAACCGTCGCCGCGTCCGGCGGGGCCGTGACAGGCGAGACAATAGAAGGAATAGAGTTCGGAGCCGCGCGCCGTCGGCCAATCGACGTGGTAATTGGCGGTGGCGGCGGAGGGAGTCTTGGGGGGTTCGCGGCGGCAGCCGACAAAGGCCACGGATAATAGAATGATGGCGAGCAGAGCAAAGAAGAACACACTTTGGCCCCGGCCAAGCCGGGGCTTCAAAGTGTGGCACCCGGATTTCGTAACCTTTTTCATGGTTTCCCACCCTGCCCCGGAGTTTTGGCCGGGAGGTCGCTGAAGACGAAGGCGGCGAGGCGGCGGGCTTCGGTGTCGGAAAGATTGAAGGACGGCATGCGTGTGGCGGGGACGAGGCGGTGGCCGAGGCGAAGCCAGGCGTAGACCCACTCGCTCTGGAGTCGGGCGGCGGCATGGGTAAGGTCGGGACCGGCGGCGCCGCCCGGGCTGCCGTGGCGATGGCAGGCGGCGCAGACGCCGACGGTTTCGCCGTCGGAGCCGACGCCGGTGAGGAAAAGTTTGCGACCGAGTTCGGCTTCGGTGGCCATTGCGTTTGAGCCGGAGATTGCGGGAACGTCAGCCGAAACGCGAGGATCGGCGACGGCGTTCAGGGCGACCATGATGGCGTCGAGTTCAGCCGGGGCGAGGAAAAGGCGGGGCATGGAGACCTGAATTCCGGGGCGAATGGGCGAGGGGGCGGCGAGGTAATCGCGCAGCCAATCGGTGCGGAGCTTCGTGCCGAGGCCGTCGAGGGCGGGGGCAATCGCGCCGCCCTGCCCGGCGAGAGCGTGGCAGGCGGTGCAACGATAGCGGGATAGGAGCGGCGCGAGGCGGCCGGGTACGGATTCGCCGACGGAGGAAACAAACGCGGTCGGGCCGGCTGATCGCGGCACAAGATATTCATCGGGCACGGTGCGAACGGAGCGGCTGAGGAGGTAGGTGGCGACGGCGCGGCTCTGGGGGCCGGAAAAGCGAAAGGTCGGCATGCGCAGGGGATTGACGGCGCCGAGGTCGTCGTGAAATTGTCGCGGACGCTGGAGCTTGCGGAGGAAGTAGGTGATCAGATGGCGATCTCCAGGCGAGACGGTGGCGCTGCCCCAATCGATTTGCCAAGGTTGAAGGTCGCCGACTGTGGCGAGAGAGGGGCCGATGCGCAACTCAGAGCTGGTGGGATCGCCCGTGATGTGGCAACTGGGACAGCCTTGGCGGGCCAGAACGTCGCGGCCTTTGCGTAGTTCGGCGTCATTTGGGGCCATTGCAGGGTCGGCAGGTTGGCGGCCGGGGGGCGGAAGTTTGAGCGAGGAGCGAAGTCCGGCGAGGAAGGCGATGAGGGCGCGGCGGTCGTCGCCGGCGAGGCCGTAGCGCGGCATTTCGGCGGTGGGCAGACGGCGGGCGGGATCGTCGAGGAGGGCGGCAATCCAGGCGGGGGTAAGTTTGTCGCCGGCGCCGGCGAGGTTGAGGGCCAGGCGGCGGCCGGGGATGGGATATCCGCCGGGGCGCTGGAGGCCGGGAAAATCGTGGCAATCGGCGCAGGCGAGATCCTGTTGGGCGAGGGTGCGGCCGCGGCGGGCGAAATCGACGGGCAGAGAGGTGAATTCGTCACCCAGGGCGTCGACCTGCCTTTCGCGGCTGTTGGAGAGCAAGGCGACGAGGGATTTAATTTCTTCGGCCGCGAGGGGCGTGCGCGGCATGCGGGTGTCGGGGCGGACTGCGGCGGGATCGCGGAGCCATTCGGTGAGCCAGGCGGCCGTGGTTTTCGAGCCGAGGCCCGAGAGCGGCGGGCCGGTGAGGGCGCCGGGCAGGTCGGGGCCGAGGTCGTGGCAACCGGAACAGCCGTTCTCGGCGACGAGGGCGCGGCCGAGGTTCCAGGCGGGTGCGGCGACGATGGGGCGTTCGCGGTGGCAGCGGGAGCAGGCGGCCTGGACATATTCGCCGGAGCGGCGCGGCGTGGCGCCGCGGACTTCCAGTCCGTGGGCGGCGTCGGCGTCGGTAGCGCGGCCTTCGCCACCGTGGCAGATGAGGCAACCGTAGCGTTCGACGGGATGCCAGCGCGGATCGAGATAGGATTCGGGGTGCTTTTTAAAGGGAAATTCGGCGCGGGCCACGAGCGGCTCGGTCACGGCAACGTGGCAGGTGACGCAGCGAGAGACTTCGCCGAGTTGCGGGACGGCGATTTCGCGGAGGGCCGGTTGGCGACCGTCGGCGAGTTCGATGGCGTCGAAAAGTTGGCGGCGGGCCATGGGCGTCGAGGCGGCGGCAAGGCGGGCCGGGCGGTCGGCGGCGGTGCGCGCGGCGAATTCCTTCTGGTACCATTGCCAGGGCTGGTCGGACTCGGTCCAGAGGGCGGCCAAGAGGACGGCCAGGACGGTGAGCGACAGGGCGGCAACGAGAGAATAGAGGCGGTCGAGGTTCATGGGCAAAGCCGGGCGGTCACCAGGTCCAGGTCAGAATCCAATTCGGTCCGCGGAGGAAGTAGCCGACAAAAGTCAGGGCGGCAATGGTGAGCAGTGCGGCGAGAAAAATGATGCAGGACCAGCGGCGGCCGAGGGCGAAATAAATGCCGATGCCGCAGGGCTTGGCGCGAAGGTAAGGAACGGCACAAAGGGCCGTGAACAGGAGGAAGGGCAGGAGGACGCCACCCCAGAATTCCGGGCCGAGGACGGGACCGGCGGAGTTCCACGGCGGCCAGTGGAGTCGTGAGAGCGGACCGTAGTCGTAGCTGACGAGTTCCTGGAGACCAAGAAAATACCAGGCGGCTTTGGCGGGTTCCGGGGCGTGGGCAGGGTTGGCCGGCTCGCCGAGCGGGGCGTCGAAGAAGAGGGCGGCAGCGGCAACGACGGCGAGGCAGGCGAGGAAGATGGCGGCTTCGCGGAGGACGAGGTGCGGCCAGGTGGGGAGGGAGGAGTCTTCCGAAAGGCGCGTTGGTGGGTGTGGTTCGGGAGTTCTTGGCCTCAACCCCTCACCCGCCGCTGGCGCGGCACCCTCTCCCAAGGGAGAGGGGTAAACGGAAACACCATTTTCTGAGCGGTGGGCCAGGCCGCCGTCAATGCGGACGCGCCAGAGGTGAATCGCCAGAAGGATGAACATAAGGAGCGGCAGGGCGAAGACGTGGAGGGCGTAGAAGCGGACGAGGGTGACTTGGGAAACGTCGCTGCCGCCGAGGAGAACCTGGCGGAGCCAGCCGCCGAGAAGCGGAACGGCCCCGGCGATGTTGGAGGCGACGACGGTGGCCCAGTAGGCCAACTGGTCCCAGGGGAGAAGATAGCCGGTGAAACTTTCGGCGAGGACGAGCAGGAGCAGGCCGAGGCCGCAGAGCCAGTTGGTGCGGCGCGGGACTTGGAAGGCACCGCGCAGGAAGACGCTGGCGAGGTGGAGAACGACGACGAGGACGAGGAAGTGGGCGGCCCAGCGGTGCATGGCCCGGACGAGGCGGCCGAAGGGGACAATCCAGCGGAGGTCCTGCATCGAAGCGTAGGCCCCGGCGGTCGGGTCGGTCGAGGGGACGTAGTGGAACATGAGGAGGAGACCGGTGAGGACGATGATGATGACGAGCGAGACGGCGATCAGGCCGAGGCCGAAGGTGGCGGCGGGACGGAGGCTGTCGCGGCGGATGCGAAGCGGGTGGAGGTGGTGGTAGAAGTTGCGGTACGCGGAACGGGGGCGGTCGGGAGTTGGCGTGATGGTATTCATAGCAGTTCTCAAATTGTGATCCAGGCCTGGTCGGGGGCGACGGAGGTGCGGCGCTGGACGAGGAGTCGGCCGCCGGCGTCGCGCGTCAGGCGGAGGACGGGAAGCGGGCGGGCGGCCGGGCCTTTGAGTACGGCGCCGTCGGCGGTGAAGACCGAGCCGTGACAGGGACAGTCGAACTCGCGGCGCGGGGCATTCCAGGCGACGATGCAGCCGAGGTGGGTGCACTCGGCGGAGAGGCAGCGGAAGCGGTTGCCGCGGCGCTCAATGAAAATTCGCGCGGTGGGGACAAAGGACTGGCCTTCGGGATATGCGGCGGGGAGGTCGAGGGTGAAATCGGAGAGTTGGGCGTGCGGGAGGGCGGGCGTGATGAAGCGTGCGGCCATGAAGGCGGCGAGGCCCGTGGCGACAGCGGCGAGGCCGACGGCGGCGGCCTGGAGAAAGCCGCGGCGCGAGAGAGGTTGGGGGGCGGGGTCGGTCATCGGCTATGCCTCGGCGAAAAAAATTCCGTATTGAACAGGATAAGGAAAAGGGGCGTGGGAAGCAAGAAAAACGGCTGCCCTGATGGGACTTGGTGACATTCTGTGGCAAGGGGGCACGACAAAGAACACACTTTGGCCCCGGCAGGGCCGGAGCTTCAAAGTGTGGCACCTGGAAACAACAACAGCAAACAACAACAGAAACATCACACCCTCACCCTACCCTCTCCCCTCAAGGGAGAGTGGTGAAGAAAAAACAGCGACCCTCACCCTACCCTCCCCCAAGGGGGAGGGGTGAAACATCAATGGCAAAACGCCAGATTGGACTTCTGGTGGACAGGACAGAAAAGAGGCGTAGAATTCGGGAATTAAGGGACTTGCGGCACTGGGCGTGGCGGCGGGACACTTGGGGGATAAAACGGCGCTAGTTGACCGGAAACGGGCGGCGCGGTAGGGTGAGGACGGTGAGAGAAGAAGGCAAGAGCGGCGGCGACCGGAAACGGAAGGTGCGACATGGTGAACTACCACAGTGCGGCAATTCAGGAACTGGCGAAACAGTTGGTCTTTTCGCCGGAGCACGTGCGGGCCCAGGAAGTGGGGCGGGCGGAAAAGTTTCTGGGGATGATCGATCCCACCAAGAATTACCCATACGATTTTATCTGTTACCAGATCACGGGCTACCGGCCGCGGACGGCGGCGCTGGAAACGATTGCCGGGGCGGTGTTGCGGCAGGACCTGGTGCGGATGATCGAGACGCTGAGCGACAGCATGAACCTGCGGGCGGCGGACCAGGCGGAAGAGGTGCTGACGATCGAGGAAATTTCGGCCCGGTTCAAAGTGACGAGCAAGACGATCAGCCGGTGGCGGAAGGCGGGGCTGGTGTCGCGGAAATTCGTTTTCCCGGACGGCAAGAAGCGTGTCGGGTTTCTGGGGTCGAGCGTGACGGCGTTCATCAGCCGTAATCAGCCGAAGGTGGAGAAGGCGTCGCGGTTTTCGCAACTGACGCCGGAGGAGAAGCGGGAGATCATCCGGCGGGCGCGGCGGCTGAGCCATTATTGCCATTGCTGCCTGTACGAGGTGAGCAAGCGCATCGCCCGGAAGATGGGCCGGGCGGTGGAGACGGTGCGGTACACGATCAAGCATTACGACGACACGCACCCGGACCTGAAGCTGTTTCCCAACGCCCTGGAGCAGTTGAACGAAAAGGACCGGGAGACGCTCTACCGGGGCTTTCGGCGCGGCGTGAGCGTACACAACCTGGCCAAGCGTTATTGCCGGACGCGGTCGAGCATCTACCGGATCATCAACGAGATGCGGGTGGAGCATTTGCTGCGCGAGCCGACGGAGTGCATTTACAGTCCGGAGTTCGACAAGCCGGAGGTGGAGAAGGTGATACTGGGGCCGGAGCCGCCGGAGCCGACGGCGCGGTTGCCCAAGCCCCCGGCGGGGCTGCCGGTCTATCTGCGGACGCTCTACCGGACGCCGCTCTTGACGAAGGAGCAGGAGGCGTTCCTGTTCCGCAAATATAACTACCTGAAATATCGGACGAGCAAGTTGAAGGAGAAGTTGCAGCGGGCGCGGGCGCCAAAGTCGCGGGACATCGACGAAGTGGAGCGGCTACTGGCCCAGGCCAACGAGATGAAGAACCGGATCGTGAAGGCGAACCTGCGGCTGGTGGTGAACATCGCCAAGCGGCACATCGGGAACGTGTCGAACTTCTTTGAACTGATCAGCGACGGGAACATTTCACTGATGCGGGCGGTGGAGAAGTTCGATTATGCTCGCGGATTCAAGTTCTCGACCTACGCTTCGTGGGCGATCATCAAGAATTTCGCCCGGACGATTCCGGAGGAAAATTATCGGCTGGATCGGTTCATGACCGGGAAAGAGGAGATCCTGGCGGCCAGTGAAGACCTGCACCCGAGCGAAGAGGAAGGGGCGCAGGAACTGGACGCGAGCGTGAAGCAATCGATCGAGGAGGTGCTGCACAAGCTGTCGGAGCGGGAGCGCGAGGTGGTGGAGCGGCGGTTCGGGCTGGCGGGGACGCCGGGGCCGCAGACGCTGGAGCAAGTGGGCCGGCACTTCGGGGTGACCAAGGAACGGGTGCGGCAGATCGAGTCGAAGGCGCTGGACAAGTTGCGGCACATGATCGACCGGGAGACGATGGAGATTACGTTGGCGGGGAAGTAGCGGCAACATGAAGAAGCAGAAACAGACAAAACTTTTTCCGGCGAAATGGTAGCAACAGGTGCACCCTCACCCTACCCTCTCCCGTCAAGGGAGAGGGGTGAAGAAACAACCACTATTCCAGATTGGCGTGTCGCTGGCGGAGCTCTTCCTCGGAGCGGCCGAGGGAGAGGCCGATGTCCAGGGCGATGGCGTCGAAGAGGATGAGGACGCTCTGCTCGAAGAGGGCGCCGCCGTATTGGACGGAGGGAGCGCCTTCGCCGGGGGCGCCTTTGTGCGGCGTTTCGAGGATGAGCAGCGTGTCGGCCAGGCGGGCGATGGGCGAATCGCGGTTGGCGGTGACGGCGACGACGTGAGCGCCGATGCCCTTGGCGACTTCGCTGACGAGGATGGTGACCTGGGTCTCGCCGGAGCCGGAACAGACGACCAGGACGTCCTCGGGGCGGATGGCCGGGGTGGTGGTTTCGCCGACGACGTAGGTGGTCAGGCCGAGGTGCATGAGCCGTTGGGCAAAGGCGCGGGCCATCAGGCCGGAGCGACCGCCGCCGGCGACGTAAACGCGCCGGGCGCGCAGGAGGCGGGCGACGACGGCCGCGGCGGCGACGGTGTCGACGCGCTGGAGGACGTTTTGAATCTCGGCGAGGATCTGGTCGACGCGATTTTGGAATTCCATGGGTCTGATTGTACCACAAGCCGGCGAAAAATCAGGAGACAAGTTGAATACCAACTCCCCTAAACCCCTCACCCGGCCGCAAAAGCGGCCACCCTCTCCCAAGGGAGAGGGGTGAAGAAACAGCAAAAAATCAGGCCCCGACATGAAGTTTTTCCAGGAGCCCGCCGGTGGAGATCATCGGGCGCTGCAGGCCGACCTGGTGCGGCGAGAGGCCGAGGGCCAGGCCCAGGAGCTGGGTGAAGTAGACGACGGGCAGATCGTGATGTTCGCCGAAGGCCTGGTTGGCCTCCCCCTGGCGCATGTCGCAATTGGCCTGGCAGAGCGGACAGGCGACGACCAGGGCGTCGGCCCCGGCGGCCTCGGCGCTCTTGAGGATGTCGTTGACGCAGCGGACGACGACGTCGGTGCGGGCCATGGCGAAGGCGGCGCCGCAACATTCGACCTTGTGGGACCAGTCCTCGACCAGTTCGACGCCGGTCGTGGCGAGGATGCGCTCCATGATGGTCGGGTTTTCGGGATCGTCGAACTGCATGATCTTGGGCGGGCGGACGAGCAGGCAGCCGTAATAGCAGGCGACCTTGAGGCCGGTGAGCGGGCGGACGATTTTCTTCTTGAGATTCTCCAGGCCGTACTGGCGGTCGAGAACTTCGAGGAGGTGGACGACCTCGACGTCGCCGGCGTAGGGTTCGCCGACTGCCGTCTCGACCTTGGCCCGGATTTCGGGGCGGGTTTTCATGGCGTGATTGGACATCTTGGCCCGGTTGTAACAGGCGGCGCAGAGGACCATCATGCTATTGCTGACGCGCTTGGCGTTAAGCATGGTGCGAACACTGAGGGCGACGCCGAGGGCTTCGTCGTAGGCGTGGCCGGGCGTGGCGCCGCAGCAGACCCAGTCGGGGACGTCCTGGATTTCGATGCCGAGGGCCTGGCAGACGGCGCGGGCGGATTCGCCGAAGTCCTTGGCCGTGCCTTCGAGACTGCAACCGGGGAAATAGGCGTATTTCATGAGCCTCTCCAAGACGGCCACAACAACAGCAACACCATGCGGAAAACAGTCTTTTATTATGGCGGTTGTTACCAGCCGCCCTACATAAAAACAAAATCAGAGCTTCGGCACGAGGCGTTGGAAAATGCGCCGGACCGGGCCGCGATCCTTTACGCGATGGGGCAAGAGGTTGAGCTTGCCCTTGAGGAACATTTTCGGTCCCTTTTCGGCATCCTTCATCGGCTGGCACGAGCGCAGGTTGAAGCCCATGACCATGCCGGGCTCGAAGATGCGGCCATGCCGGCGCACGCTGCGCAGGAAGACCTCGGTGAAGGTGGCGGTATGACGGACCTCCGGCGGCGGCTCGACGCCTTCCTCGATGGCAACGTGGCGAACGGCTTCCATGACGGAGGCAATCTCGACTTCCTGCGGGCAACGGGTGGTGCAGGTGACGCAGCCGGCACAGAGCCAGATGGAACGGCAATGGGTGGCTTTGTCCTTGAGGCCGATTTGGACCAGGCGGATGACCTGGTTGGGCATGAGGTCCATTTCGTTGGCGATGGGGCAACCGGCGGAACACTTGCCGCACTGGTAGCATTTTTCGACCTGACCGGCGATGCGGCGATTGATGTCCTGGCGGAACCGCGCGGCTTCGGGCGTGCCGATTTCTTTGACGACCATATACGAACTCCCCATCCGGCACGGCGGGACGAGACCCGCCGTGGCACTCACACTTTCCACCTTAATCGTATACGCCGGGTCAACCCCCGGAGGTGACTGGTGTCACATCCAGGGGCAGGGCGGACGGCCCAGGGCGGCGTAGACGGCTTCGAGAACGGCCCGGCGGGCGGCCGGCAGCGGGCCGGGCAAGCGGCAACCGGCGGCCCGGGCGTGACCGCCGCCGCCGAAGCGGGCGGAGACGGCGGCCATGTCGACGTCGCGCTTGGACCGGAGGCTGACGCGGACGGAGCCGTCTTCGATCTCGGTGAACAGCAGTCCGACCAGGACGCCGGCGACCTTCTGGCATTCGTCGATAATATTTTCGGTGTCGGAGAGCTTGGCGCCCGAGCGGGCGAACGTGTCGCGGGTGAGCCAGAACCAGGCCACGTCGCCCTCGGGCGAGAGGGTGAGCGTGGAGAGGGCCTCGCGGATGAGGTTCATCTTGGCCAGCGACTCGGACTGATAAAGGCGTTCGTAGACGACCGAGGGCCTGGCCCCCTGCTCCACCAGGCGGGCGCCCAGGTGCAGGACGGCGGGCGTGACGCTGGGAAACCGGAACCAGCCGGTGTCGCTCACGAGGGAGACGAAAAGGGATTCGGCGATAGTCGGCGTGATGGCGACGGCCTGGCGTTCCATGAGCCGGGCGACGATCTCTCCGGCGGCGGCGGCGCCGACGTCGACCAGTTCCTGGTGGCGGAGGTCGTCGCGGGTCATGTGATGGTCAATGACCAGGACGCGATCGGAATAGTCCTCGATGAGGCCGCGCAGGCCTTCGAGCTGGTCCCAGGTGCAGGTATCGACGACCAGGATCAGATCCCAATCGCGCGGAAACTGGTCGGCCTGAACGTCGCGCCCGAGCACCTCGAACTTTTCGCTTCCGGCGAGAAAGGCGTACTTGGCGGCCGGTTCGCTGGGCAGGATGACGCGGACCTCTTTGCCGAGCGCGGTCAGGGCTTCCTGCAGGGCGGCCAGGGAGCCGAGGCCGTCGCCGTCGGGCTTGGTGTGGGTGAGCATGAGGATGCGCCGGGCGGCGACGATCTGCTTCCAGGCTTTGGCGTCGGGCATGGGGGATCCTCAAAGTGGCCGGCGGGCCCGCCACGAGAGGGCAGGCCCGCGCTGGTTTCTCGCAGGGGCAGAGCTTGTCTCGGCCCTGCTTACAGACGACCCGCAGCTTACTTGGCCGGCTTGATGCACTCGACGGGGCAGACTTCGGCGCAGGCGCCGCAGTCGGTGCACTTGGCGGCGTCGATGACGTACTTGTCAGAGCCCTGGCTGATGGCCTCGACGGAACATTCGCCTTCGCAGGTGCCGCAGCTTACGCATTCATCATTAATTACATGTGCCACAACTAACTCCTTTCCTGGTGCGGAGCGGGGCTCCGCAGAATAAAAAGACGGTGGCTGCAAGCAGCCACCCTACATAATAACCGCAAAACGATCAGACGCCGACGACCTTGGTGACTTCCGGGATGGCTTCTTTGAGCTTGCGTTCGACGCCCATCTGAAGGGTCATCTTGGCGCCGGGGCAACAGGAACAGGCTCCGCGCAGGCGGACCTTGACCACGCCGTCGGGCTGAACTTCGACGAGTTCAATGTCGCCGCCGTCGGCCTGAAGGTACGGGCGGATTTCATTGATGACGACCGCGACTTTTTCTTTATCGATCACTTTTTTTCCCCTGTTCTCTGGGCGCTCTCTGTTTGGGGCGCACCGTGCGCCCCTACGAACTCGCCGTATTATACGGATGGTCCGGGAAAAGTCTACTCTGTTTGAGAAAGAGAGGCTTAAGACTTAAGGCTTAAGACTTCAGGTACGGCAACAAAAACAACGGCAGAAGAAGAATACACTTTGGTCCCGACTTCGTCGGACCTTCAAAGTGCGGCACCCGGAGAGAATATCCTCCGGACGGCGTCACAGTCGGCGCGGATCTGGCTGATCAGGGCGTCGGGGCCGGAGAATTTTTGCTGGTGGCGCAGGCGCTGGAGAAATTCGACGCGCATGGTGCAATCATAAAGGTCGCCGTCGAAATCGAGCAGATGGGCCTCGACCAGAGGTTGTTCCTGGTCGCCGAAGGTGGAGGCATGGCCGATGCTGACGGCCGTGGGAAAAGAGCGGTCATCGAGACTGACCCGGGCGGCATAGACGCCGTCGGCCGGAACGAGAAAGTCGCCTTCGAGGTTGGCCGTGGGGAAACCGAGTTGGCGGCCGCGGCCCAGGCCGGGGACCACGCGGGCGGTAATTTCGAAGGGGCGGCCGAGGAGAAGATTGGCGTCGGCGAGTCGGCCTTCGCGCACGGCCTGGCGGATGAGCGTGCTGGAAACTTCCTGTCCGGCGATCTGGAGCGGAGGCACGACGACGAGGCGGAAACCGCCGGCGGGACCGAGGCGGAGCAGGAGTTCGATGTTGCCCTGCCCGCCGCGCCCGAAATGGAAACTAGGCCCTTCGACGACAACGGCCGCGCCCAGGGCGGCGACAATGATGCGCTGAACGAAATCTTCGGCGGTGAGCTCGAGAACGGCCCGCGGGTCGTCGGGGCAGATGACGGTTTCGATTCCGGCGGCGTGGAGGAGTTCGAGACGGCGCTCGAACGAGAGGAGTCGCCCGGGCCCCCGGCCGCCACGGAGGATAATTTCGGGATGAGGTTCGAAGGTGAAGGCCAGGGCTGGTCCGCCGGCAGCGCGGGCCGCAGCAACGGTCTCCTCGACGATCCGACGGTGGCCGAGGTGGACGCCGTCGAAGTTGCCGATGGTCAGGGCGGCGCGGGGAAAGGCGTTGTGCAAAGAGAAAATGTCGCGAATTAGTTTCATGGTCTGGCCGGGGCAATATAGCAGACCGGAAACGAGGGTTCAACGCCTAGCTGAAACCTCTTGGGCTTTTCTATTGATCCTAGTACAATCGCAGTCCATGGTGCCACACCTTGGCCCCCGGCTGTTTGGGGCAAGGTGTGCGACAAAGAACTCACTTTGCCCAGCGAACAGCCCGCCGAGCCAAGGTGGCACCCAGAGAGAAAAATCGCCGCTGGCGCGAGAGGAACATCCCACCATGCGAAAGATTTCCGTCCGTTCCATCGAAGATGCCCTCTTCGACTGCATCCGCCAATCCAGTTTCGACCTCGGCCCGCGCGAACTCGACGCCCTCCGCCGCGCCCGCGATTCCGAAACCAGCGACACGGGTAAAAATATCCTCGACCAACTCCTACGCAACGCCGACATCGCCCGCACCGAGCGCCGGCCTCTCTGTCAGGACACCGGACTGGCCGTGGTCTTCCTCGACCTCGGCCAGGAGGTCGCCCTCGTCGACGGCGACCTGACCGCCGCCGTCAACTCCGCCGTCGCCCGGGCCTACACCGAACTCCACCTCCGCCTCAGCGTCGTCGCCCACCCGCTCGACCGCCGCAACACTGGCGACAACACCCCGGCCATCCTCCACGTCCGAATTGTCCCCGGCGACCGGGTGCGGCTCCGTTTTGCCGCCAAGGGCGGTGGAGCCGAGAACATGTCGCGCCTGGCCATGCTCACGCCCTCCGCCGGCCGCGCCGGCGTCGTCGATTTTGTCGTGCGAACCGTCCGCGAAAGCCTGGCCAATCCCTGCCCGCCGCTGGTGGTCGGCGTCGGCCTGGGCGGCAACTTTGAAACCGTCGCCCTGGCCGCCAAGGAAGCCCTGCTCCGCCCGCTCGGCGAACCCGCCCTCGACGAACGCGACGCCGCACTCGAACGCGAACTCCTCGCCGCACTCAACTCGACCGGCGTCGGCCCCATGGGCCTCGGCGGCCGCACCACCGCCCTGGCCGTCCACGTCGCCTCCCGCCCCTGCCACATCGCCGCCCTGCCCGTCGCCGTCAACCTCGATTGCCACAGCCACCGCCACGGCGAAGTCCTGATCTAGCTTGAAGTTAGCCCTTGTTGGCTGCGGAATAATGCGCCCGCCGGTGCTATTTTCTATTGCACGAGCCTCGGTTTATCTCTATTCTTTTTCCCGTAGCTGCATTTTATAATCACTGGTCGCAAGCTCAGAATGGTTCTGAGGTTATGGCCAGAGGAATAATCCTGGTTTAAGGAACGTTTATGGCGACTTCACCGGCAGCTAAGATAACAAAGGCTAAAGGCCCTGCCGCGACCTTCTGGGATCGGGCGCGCCAGCAGTTCCATGCCACCGCCGACCTGATTAATCTCGATGAGTCCTGCCGCGAAGTTCTGGGCAACTGCCGCCGTGTCGTCCAGGTCAGCCTGCCGATCAAACGGGACAACGGCGTCATTCACACCTTCACCGGTTTTCGCGCCCAGCACAGCAACCATCGCGGCCCCTACAAGGGCGGCATCCGCTACCATCCCGACGTGACCCGCGAAGAGGTCATGGCCCTCTCCATGCTCATGACTTGGAAGTGCGCCGTCGTCAACGTGCCTTTCGGCGGCGGCAAGGGCGGCGTCATCTGCGATCCCCATAATATGAGCCTGGGCGAACTCGAACGCCTCACCCGACGCTACGCCAAGGAACTCATCCCCATCATCGGGCCGGAGACCGACATCCCCGCCCCCGACGTCAACACCAACGCCCAGGTCATGGCCTGGATCCACGACACCTACGCCATGGAAGTCGGCCGCAGCGCTCTGGGCGTCGTCACCGGCAAGCCCGTCAGCCTCGGCGGCTCACCCGGCCGCGAAGACGCCACCGGCCGCGGCTGTTTCTACATCTGCCTCAAAGCCCTCCCGCTCTTCAAAATGAAGGTCGCCGGCTCCAAGCTCGTCGTCCAGGGTTTCGGCAACGTCGGCTACCCCATGGCCAAACTCTGGCAAGAAGCCGGCGGCAAGGTTCTCGCCGTCTCCTCCGACAAGGGCGGCGTCTACAACTCTAAGGGCCTCGACGTCGAAGCCGCCGCCGCTCACTACCGCCAGATCGGCAACCTCCTCGCCTTCAAGGGCGGCGACCAGATGACCAACGCCGAACTTCTGGCCCTCAAATGCGACGTCCTCTGCCCTGCCGCTCTGGAAGGAACCATCACCGCCGAGAACGCCGGGAACGTCAAGGCCAGGGTCATCATTGAGGCCGCCAACGGTCCGACCACCCCGGAGGCCGACCTCATTCTCGAAGCCAACGGCATTTTCATTATTCCCGACATCCTGGCCAACGCCGGCGGCGTCACCGTCTCCTACTTCGAGTGGGTCCAGGGCCTGACCAACTTCTTCTGGAAGCGGGCCGAAGTCTACAGCAAGCTCCAGGAAATCATGGTCGCCGCCTTTGACGATGTCTACGACATGGGCCGGAAACTCAAAGTCCCGATGCGCCAAGGCGCCGTCGCCCTGGCCGTCAGCCGCGTCGCCGACGCCTTCAAGATGCGCGGCCTGTGGCCGTAAGATTCCGCAGCAAGGCCCGTACAGGTAACTTGAAGGACACCCGGGCGTTTACCTTCGGGGCTGTTGTAGCTTTTGTTGTAATTGCCCACAGTCCACTGCTGTTCTTGGAGAACAAATGTCCGATCTCATCGTCTCCGTCAGCGGCGTTCGCGGCCTCGTCGGCGAGACCATGACCCCGCTCGTTGCCGCCCGCTTCGCCGCCGCTTTCGGCACCCTTCTCGGCGGAGGCCGCGTCGTCGTCGGCCGCGATTCCCGCACCTCCGGCGAATCTCTCGCTGCCGCCGTCGCCTCCGCCCTGCTCGCCACCGGCTGCGAAACCATCGATCTCGGCATCGTTTCCACCCCCGGCGTCACCGTCATGATCGACGAACTCGAAGCCGCCGGCGGCGTCATGATCACCGCCAGTCACAATCCCTTCCCCTGGAACGGCCTCAAATTCTTCCGCTCCGACGGCATCGACCTTAGCGCCGCCCTGGGCACGAAACTCAAAGAATTCTGGCTCGCCGACAAGTTCGCTTTCGTCGGCGCCGACGGCTACCGCCCCCTCATCCACGACGGCACCACCCACACCCGCCACGTCGCCCGCGTCCTGGCCGCCACCGCGCGCAAAGCCGTGGCGGCGCGCCGCCTCAACGTCGTCCTCGACTCCTGCCACGGCGCCGGCGCCATCGCCACGCCCCAACTGCTCGATGAACTCGGTTGCCAGGTCCACATCCTCGGCGGCACGCCCGACGGCCGCTTCGACCATCCGCCCGAACCGATCCTCGAAAATCTTTCTTCCGTCACCAAGGCCGTCCTCGCCCACCACGCCGACCTCGGCCTCGTCCAGGACCCCGACGCCGACCGCCTCGCCCTCATCGACGAACAGGGCCGCTTCATCGGCGAGGAATACACCCTCGCCCTCGCCGCCCTTTACCGCCTCTCGCAGGAACCCGGCCCGTGCGCCGCCAATCTTTCCACCAGCCGCATGATTGACGACGTGGCCCGCCGCTTCGGCCAGGTCTGCCACCGCACGCCCGTCGGCGAAGTCCACGTCGCCGACAAAATGATCGTCGAAAAATGCGTTATCGGCGGCGAGGGCAATGGCGGCGTCATCGACCCGCGCGTCTGCCCGATCCGCGATAGCTTCGCCGGCATCGGTCTGATCCTCGAACTTCTCGCCACGCGCAACAAGCCCCTGAGCGCCATCGTCGACGAATTGCCTCGTTACACCATGACCAAGCGCAAAGCCACCGCCGCGCCAGACGCCGTTAAAAAACTAATCGCCCGCCTGCCCGCCGAATTCCCAGAGGCCCGCTCGGACACCCAGGACGGCGTCCGCCTCGACTGGCCCGAGGGCTGGGTCCACGTCCGCCCCAGCAACACCGAACCGATTTACCGCACCATCGGCGAATCCGCCGATGCCGCCTGGCTGACCGCCCTGCTCGACCGCATCGACGCCCTGGCGAAAAAATTCATGTAGGGTGCGTGCTTGCACGCACCATCTTGCCGTTGCCGTTGTTGTATAATCTGAACCGTGGGTGGCATGGTCCGGCGCAGACGGGCCATGAAAAATAAAGCGTCAGACGGGAGGCTGTTGTTGTTTCTGTTGCTTCTTCTTCACCCCTCTCCCTTGGGAGAGGGTGGCCGCTTTAGCGGCCGGGTGAGGGGTTTTGGCTGACCACCTCACGAAAATATTCTTTTCTTTTTCTTCTTTGCCGGAAGGACTCTTCCATGCCCATCTACGAATTCCTCTGTCTCTCCTGCCACAAATCTTTCGACGAACTCTACCGCAGCGCCTCCGAGCGCCGCCGACCCGCCTGCCCATCCTGCGGCTCTTCCGAAGTCAGCAAAAAATTCAGCAGCTTCGCTATGGGCGGCAAGGCCAGCGGCGATTCCGGCTCTTCCAGCGGCGGCTGCGGCGGCTGTTCGCGTTCCAGTTGTTCCGGCTGTCATTGATTAGGAGTAACCACAATGGAACGTCTCTGGGCCCCCTGGCGCATGCACTACATCGGCTCCATCCCTGACGCCGACGGCTGCTTCCTTTGTCACATTCAAAAATCCGATAAAGACGCCGAAAACCTCGTCATCGCCCGCCGCCCTCACTGTTTCGTCGTCCTCAACCGCTACCCCTACAACAACGGCCACACGCTGGTCTGCCCCAACGACCACGCCGCCTCGCTCGACCAGATCTCCGAACCCGCCCTCGCCGACCTGATGCGCACCACCGGCCGCCTCATGAATATCCAGAAAAAACTCATGCGTCCCGACGGCTTCAACGTCGGCCTGAACTTCGGCCGCGTCGCCGGCGCCGGTCTGCCTGATCATCTCCACATGCACATCGTCCCCCGCTGGTCCGGCGACACCAACTTCATGCCCGTCCTGGCCGACGTCAAAGTCATTCCGCAGGCCCTGGAAGAACTCCACGAAAAGCTCGTCGCCGCCTGGAAGGAGCAGAACTATGTTGAATAGAGAAGCCGTCGAAGCCCGCGAGGCCGCCACCCTCGCCCCCTACGCCGTCAAGAGCGGCCAGAGCCGCGGCCGCCTCCACAGCGAACCAGAGCACGCCATGCGCACCGCCTTCCAGCGCGACCGCGACCGCATCGTCCACTCCACCGCCTTCCGCCGCCTCGAATACAAAACCCAGGTCTTCATCACCCACGAGGGCGACCACTACCGCACCCGCCTGACCCACACCCTGGAGGTCTCCCAGATCGCCCGCACCCTGGCCCGCGCCCTCAACCTCAACGAAGACCTGACCGAAGCCGTCGCCCTCGGTCACGACCTCGGCCACACGCCCTTTGGCCACAGCGGCGAGGCCGCCCTCGACGAGTTCCTCAAATCCGAAGGCGGCTTCGAGCACAATCGCCACGGCCTCCGCGTCATCGATCTCCTCGAACACCCCTACCCCGGCTTTCGCGGCCTCAACCTGACCTATGAAACGCGTGAATGTATCGCCAAACATTGCACTGTCCACGACAAGCCCGTCGCCATGCCCGAATTCCCCGGCCTCCAGCCGCCGCTCGAAGGCCAGGTCGTCGAAGTCGCCGACCGCATCGCCTACGACAGTCACGACCTCGATGACGCCCTGACCATGAACCTCATCGAAGCCGAGGAACTGGCCACGCTCGACCTTTTCGCCCAGGCCGAATCCGACTTCGCCGGGGCCATGAAAAACCTCACCCTCGACCAGCGCGCCCGCCGCGCCGCCAAGCTCCTCATCGAAATGCTCGTCCGCGACGTCCTCACTGTCGCCGATGAAGAAATCACCCAGAGCGCCGCCGATTCCGTCGACGACATTCGTCGCGCCCCGGCCCGCCTCGTCCATTTCAGCGCCGAATGGGAACCCCGCCTCCGGCAGATCGAAAAGTTTCTCATGGACCGCGTCTATCACCATCACCACGTCATGCGCATGACCACCAAGGCCCAGCGGTTCCTCCACCGGATGCTTGACGTCTATCTGTCCGACCTCGGCCAGCTTCCGCCCGCCTACCAGACGTTAGCCCGCGAGTTCGGCCCGCGCCGCACCATCGCCGACTACGTCGCCGGCATGACCGACCGCTTCGCCCAGGACGAGTATCGCAAGCTTTTCGAGCCTTTCGACCGACTCTAGCCAAAATAGATTTCCAGGATTAGCCCGATCACGAAACAGCGCGGGGGCTTGCGTGCAACATGATAATCGGTTATCATTGCCGTGGGTGTGGCAGGCCCGGAGGGAGAGGCCATCATGCGACTATTCGCAATGTATCTGGCGGCGCTGTTGGCCGTGGCTTCCTTCGGTTGCTCGAAGCAGGCGGCTCCGGCCGAGAAGGACGGCACGAAGATCCGGGTGCTATGCAGCACTTATCCGATCTATCTGTTCACCCGGACCGTGGCCGCGGGCTGCAAAAATCTCCAGGTCGATCTGATGATTCTGGCCGGGATGGGCTGCCCGCACGATTACGCCCTGACGCCGCAGGACATGCAGAAGATCGCTACGGCCGACGTGTTCGTGGCCAACGGGCTGGGGCTGGAAGATTTCCTTGGCCCAACCTTCAAGAACGCCAACCCCCGGGTTAAGGTGATCGATACCTCGGCCGGCATCGGCGACCTGATTCAAATCAAGGAAGAAACCAGTCCTGACGCCGCAACGCACGAGGGCCATCATCACCACGGTCCGAACCCGCACCTGTTCGCCGCGCCGCGGATGGCGGCGCGACTCGTCGGGAATATCGGCGAAGCTCTGGCCCGGACCGATGCGGCGGAGGCCGGCCTGTTCCACCACAACGCCGAAGCCTATGCCGCGAAGCTCAACCAACTTGCTGACGATTTTGCAGCGGAGTTGAAGCCGGCCGCGTCGAGGAAGATCGTCACGGAACATGCGGTGTTTGATTACCTGGCTCGGGATTGCGCTCTGGCGGTCGTGGCCGTGGTCGAGGAAAATCCCGGCCAGGAACCCGCCGCCTCCGAAATGCTGGAACTGGTCAAGACCATCAAGTCCAGCGGCGCCGTGGCCCTGTTCACCGAGCCGCAATATCCGGCCAAGGTCGGCGAAACAATCGCCCGGGAAGCCGGGATTCCCCTGGCCACGCTCGATCCGGCGACCACCGGCCCGGCGAACCCCCCAGCCGACTATTACGAGAAAACCATGCGGGCCAACCTGGAAACATTGAAAAAACTTCTCGTCGCGGGAACAAAGTGACATGGAAACAGCGGTTCTATTCGACAATGTCACCGTGACGCTGGGCGGCGTCCAGATTCTCTCCGGCGTCACGGCCGCTGTCCCCAAGGGCAGCTCCGCGGCCATCATCGGGCCCAACGGCGCGGGCAAGACGACACTGCTGCTGGCCCTGCTGGGACAGATGCCCTTCTCCGGCCGGATCGTCATGGACCACGGCGACCGGCCGCGCCTGGGCTACGTGCCGCAGGTTCTCGATTTCGACCGCGGCCTGCCGGTCACGGTGCTGGACGCGATGGTCATGGGCCGCCAGCGCCGGCCGCTCTGGTTCGGCCATGCCCGCAAGCGGCGCGATGAGGCCGTGGCCTTGCTGGCGCGGATCAAGGCCGATCACTTGGTTTCGCGGCGGCTGGGAGCCCTTTCCGGCGGCGAACTTCAGCGCGTGCTGCTGGCCCTGGCCCTCCAGGACCGGCCGGAGGTGCTGATTCTCGACGAGCCGTCGGCGGGCGTCGATATCTCCGGCGGCAGCCTGCTCTGCGAACTCCTCGACTCGCTCCAGATCGAACAGGGGTTCACGCGGATCATGGTGACGCACGACCTGTCGATGGTCGCGGCCCACACCGACTATTGCATCTGCCTGAACCGCAAGGTCTTCGGCCAGGGGCCGACGATGGAGACGCTGACGGCGGAAATCCTGGCGGCGACTTTCGGCGTCCACTTCGGCGTGGCCGGCCTCGACGTGCCGCAACAGATCATCGGCAAGCATTGCGACTGGCCGCGCCATCAGGCGGAGCACCGCCATGATTGACCTCAGCCCGCTCTACCAAACCATCGCCGACCTGTTCGCTTTTTTGGCGAACACGACGCACTGCCGCGCCCTCGATTGCATGCAGGCCCGCTTCATGCAACAGGCTCTGCTGGGCCTGTTGCTCCTGGCCCCGATGGCGGCGGCCATGGGCGTGCAGGTGGTCAATTTCCGCATGGCCTTCTTCTCCGACGCGATCAGCCACTCGGCCTTTGCCGGCGTGGCCATCGGACTGCTGCTGGCCCAGGACGTGCATTTGACGATGGTCGCCCTGGCCCTGGTCATCGGCTTGGCCATCACGAGCGTCGGCCGGCGCTCGTCGCTCTCGACGGACACGGTGATCGGCGTGTTCTTTGCCGCGGTGGTGGCCTTCGGGTTGGCCATCGTCAGCCGGGAACCGAACATCGTTCGCGACGTACAGATGTTCCTATTTGGTGACATTCTTACCATCGGCCGCGATGAGAACCTGATTCTTTGGGAAGCCCTGCTTTTCGTGGCCCTGCTGGCCTTTCAGGTGATCGGCTACAACCGCATGTTGTACGTCGGTCTCAATCCGGTCCTGGCGACGGCCCATCGCGTCCGAACTCGGTTTTACCAGTACACTTATGCGGCGCTGCTGACCCTGGTGGCGATCTTTGCCGTCTGGACGGTCGGCGTGTTTCTGGTCACGGCGCTGCTGATCGTCCCGGCGGCCACGGCCCGGAACCTGGCCCGTTCGGCCGGCGGCATGTTCTGGTGGGCCATCGTGGTCGGCCTGACTTCGGCCGTGACGGGACTGATTATCAGTGCCCAGGACTGGGCCCATACCGCCACCGGGGCGACGGTCGTGCTGGTCGCCGTGGTGTGGTTCGCCGGTTCGTGCGTGGTCGCGGCGATGCGCTGTCCGGGGAAGAGGTGAAGTCAGCGTGTGGGTGAAGTGCCGGCCAACCGGCTCAGTTCCAGGCAGGCGTTTTCCATGAGTAATTGATTGTGGGCGTTGCGGTCGACGGCCGTTTGCCAATCGACGAATTGCCGCGTTGCGCCGTGGAGCGCCTGCGGCGAGAGCCGCGCTGCCAACTGCTCGACCAGTGCCGTCGCGTCGGGATTCATCAGTTGCGTCTGCGGCACTCCGGCCCGGACCAGCGCCGCGTCGCGCATGAGCGAAGCCACCAGAGCCAAAGCACGTTTCAGATAGAGCCGCCGCAAGGTGTTTTCCTCGACCTTGGCGTCGGTCTGAATTTCGCTCTTGGCCTGCTCGGAGGCCCAATCGTTGATCTCGTCAGCAAGGTTCAGCGCCGCCGGGCCGTCGAGCCGAGACAACGCTTCCAGAACCTTTCGCCGCAGAGCCGCGAAGTCGGAGCGAACCAACTCGGCGGCCCGCTCCATGCTCCCCTCGGCGAAGCGGGCAACCACGGCGGCATCGGTCGCGGGAAGCTTGTGATCGCGGGCCAGGAGTTCGCTCACAAATTCGTCCGGCAAGGCCCGAAACCGCACCAGTCGGCCGCGGCTGCGAATCGTCGGCAAGAGCCGATCGAGCGCCGTCACCAGCAGCACCAGGTACGACCCTTCCGGCGCCTCCTCGAAAGTTTTCAGAAAGGCGTTGGCCGCCTCGACGTTCATCAGCTCCGCGCCCTCGATCACCGTCACCCGGCGTCGCGCCTGCATCGGCTTGAACTGCACCGACTCGTTGATCGTGAAGCCGTCGGGCGAATCTTTGCGTCCTTCTTTCCGCGCCACCACGCCGATGGTTAACTCGGTCCTCTCCAGGGGCTTGCGAAACCAGTTCAGGTCGGGATGGGCCTCGCGTTCGGTCAGGCGGCACTGGTCGCATTGGCCGCACGGCTCCGGGGCGGTGTGGCTACTGCCGCGCTTTGGCGAATCGCACAGGAGCGCGTTCGCCAACGCCCGCGCCGCCAGGGCCTTGCCGACGCCGCTGGGGCCGCAAAAGATAAAACCGTGCGGCAAGCGGTCGGCCGCGAAAGCGCCGGCGATGGCCGCCAGCGCCGGTTCCTGATGGCGGATGTCAGAGAAGCGCACGCTGCACCGCCTTCCAGACCCGCCCGGACACGGTCTCCACCGAGCCGCGCCCGTCCACCAGAACGTGCCGCTTCGGATCGACGGCGGCCACTTTGCGGTAGCCCGCGACGACCCGCTCGTGATAGTCCAAGCCCTTCATTTCCATGCGGTCGTGCGCCCGGCGAATCCGCTCGAAGCCGACCTTGGCCGGCACGTCGAGGATAATCACCAGATCGGGCCAGGTGTCGCCACAAGCGATTTTGCCGACGCGGAGAATTTGCTTCGGATCGAGGCCGCCGGCGTAGCCCTGATAGGCCACGGTGCTGGTAACGAAGCGGTCGCTGACAATCGACAGCCCGTTGGCCAAGGCCGGGCGGACCACGCGGGCCACCATTTCGGCCCGGCTGGCCATGTAGAGAAACATTTCGGTGTGTGAATCGATATCGCCCAGGGCCGGGTCCAGCAGGATGTCGCGGACCCGTTCGCTAACCATCGTGCCGCCGGGGTCGCGGACGCAGGTGACTTCCAGGCCGGCCTTCTTGAGCCGCGCCGCCAGCAGGGCCACCTGGGTCGACTTGCCGGAGCCGTCAGGCCCGTCGAGTACTAGAAAATATCCGCGACGCCGCTTGGCCATGGTCAGTCCGCCGTTTCCAAAACGCAGAGCACGTCGCCGACTTTGACCCTGTCGCCCTCAGCGACTTTGTGTTCCTTGAGGTGGCCGGCGGCGGGACACGGCACGTCGAAAGTCGCCTTGTCGGTCAGCATCTGGACGATGCTGTCGCCCGCGGCCACGGACTCGCCTTCTTCGACCTGCCAGAAACTGACCTCCGCCGTGTCGCCGGCGTCCTCGCCCAGCGACGGCAACCGCACTTCGATCTCAGCCATTTCAACCTCCCGCCTATCTTTTTTTGTTGCCGTTCCTTCTCAATTTTTAATTTTGCATTTTTAACTTTTAATTCTGCCTCTCATTTTCTCAAAAACCGCCTGGGCATTATAGCTCGACCGGACAAAGGGGCCAGAGGCAACGGCGGCAAATCCCAGCCCGCGGGCCTCGGCCTCGATCTCCGCGAACTCCTCCGGCGGCACGAATCGCTCGACCGGATAGTGGCTTCCGCTCGGGGCCAGGTACTGGCCGACGGTCACAATCCGGCAACCGACGCGCCGCAAGTCCGCCAGTGCCGCCGACAATTCCGCCCGCGTCTCGCCGCAACCGACCATCAACCCGCTCTTGGTGTAGAGTTGTTTGGGTGCCATACTTTGCCCCCCCATTTGGGTGGCATGGCCGCTAGCGGCCATGTCGGTCGGCCTCCCCGCCAGTTCCCCCGCATACCGCAGCACTTCCAAACTCCGTTCATACCCCGCCTGCGGGCGAATCGCCGGATAGAGTCGCGGCACCGTTTCGATATTGTGATTGAAAATATTCGGCGCTGCCTCGATCACCGTGGCAATGGCTTCGCGCGAACCCTGGAAGTCCGGCGTCAGCACCTCAACAATCGCCTCCGGCAACCGCTGCCGAATCGCCAGAATAACCCGGGCAAAATGCCCTGCCCCGCCGTCCGGCAAATCGTCCCGTGTCACGCTCGTCACCACGACGTGCCGCAACTTCATCCGCGCCGCCGCCTCGGCCACAGCCTGCGGCTCGTCCGCGCGGACCGGGTCGGGTGCGGCGTGATCGACCGCACAGAAACGGCAGTTGCGAGTGCAATGAGCGCCGAGAATCATAAACGTGGCCGTGTGCCGGGCGAAACATTCCGGCAGGTTCGGGCAATGGGCCGACCGGCAGACCGTCTCCAGCCCCAGTTCCTGGAGAATGGCCCGCGTCTCGGCCGCGCCGCCGCCCTGCGGCAACCGCTTCCGCAGCCACGGCGGCAACCGCTTTTTCGCCGAAGAATTATGAACCGCTTCTTCCATACTATTTCTTTTTTAATTTTTCATTTTTAATTTTGAATTCATCCGCCTCCGCCGTCCCCGCAAACTTCAACACCTTCGCCAACTCCGCCGCCAATGCCATCTCCACTTCATCCATGTCTACCGGTCGACCGAGCAGTTTCTCCAGGCTGGTTACGCCGCGCTCGCGGATGCCACAGGGGACGATCAGGTCGAAATGGTCGAGTGCGGTCGAAACGTTCAGCGCCAGTCCATGATACGTCACCCAGCGGGTAATGGCCACGCCGATGGCACAGATTTTTTCGCGGCCGACCCAGACGCCGGTATATTTCGCGTCGCGTTCGCCGGCCAACCCATACTCGGCCAGCACGCGAATCACCGCCTCCTCCAAGTTCCGCAGGTAGCCGTGAATGTCCCGCCCGCGCGCCGCCAGGTCGATCACGGGATAAGCCACGATCTGCCCCGGCCCGTGATAAGTCACGTCGCCCCCGCGCGACGCTTCATGCAACTCCACCCCCAGCGCCGCCAACTGCTCCGCCGACGCCAGCACGTTTTCACGTTCACCGCCACGCCCCACCGTGATGACCGGCGGATCGTGTTCGACCAGAAACAAAAACTCCTCCGTCGCCCCGGCCTCGCGGCTCACCTTCACCCGCTCGACGGCGCGGAGTTGGAGGGCCAGGGCGGCGGCGTAGTTCATGCGCCCGAGGCGGATGAGGTTGAGGATGTTTGAGGCGGGGGGCAAGGTAAATGGCCCTCGAAAAGAACACGGTCGGACAAGCCGACAATGAGAGGGGTGAAACAGAAAGAAAAAGAAGAAGAAAATTTTTTTGTGGGGTTGAGTACCGGGGGTTTCACCCCCGGCTAGGAACCCCGCGCCCCTTTGGGGCGGACGGCAACAACGAAAACAGAAGAAGAAACAACATCACCCTCACCCTACCCTCCCCCGTCAAGGGGGAGGGGTGAAGAAGAAACAACGCTCACGCGATCTGCCCGATGGTGTGCACCGGCTTGTCTTCCCAGAGTTCCGCCGCTTCGCCAACTGCTTCGGAGAAGGTCGGATGGGCGTGAATCAGTTCGGCGATTTCGTCGATGGTCAGTTCGTTCTTCATGGCCAGGGCGACCTCGTGAATCACGTCGGTGGCGTGTTGGCCGATGCAGACGGCGCCGAGGATTTCGCCGGTCTTGGCAACGGCGATCAGCTTGACGAAACCGGCGGTGTCGCCGTAGGCCAGGGCCATGCCGGAGGCGGTGTAGGGGAACTTGGCGACCTTGATTTCCGCGCCGCTCTCTTTGGCCGACGCCTCGGACAGGCCCACGGTGGCCGCTTCCGGGTGCGTGTACAGCCCGGCCACGACTACTTTCAGGTCATCAGACGCCCGCCCGCCGCAGGCGTTCTCGGCGGCGATGAGGCCCGTGCGGCTGGCGACGTGGGCGAACTGCAATTTGCAGGCACAGTCGCCGATGGCGTAAATCCCCGCCGCGCTGGTGCGGCACGTCGCATCGACTTTGATGAGCTTGCCGTCCATCGCCACGCCCGCGGCTTCCAGGCCCAGGCCCGCCGTGACCGGCGCGCGGCCCACGGCGATCAGGGCCATCCCCGCCCGCACTTCGCCCTTGCCCTCGATCCGGGCCGTCACCGTGCCGCCCGAAACCGACATTTCGGTGATCTGCGACGAGGTCAGGATTTCCACGCCGCGCTTCTTCAGACTCTTGGCCACCTCGCGGGAAATTTCCTTGTCGAGGCCCGGGCAGAGCGAATCGAGCATCTCGATCATCGTGACCTTGCGGCCAAGTTCGCTGTAAACCGTGGCAAACTCGCAGCCGATGATCCCGCCGCCGACGATGATGACTTCCTCGGGCAGGAAACCGTTGCGGGTGGTTTCGTCGGTGGTGACGACGTGCTTGCCGTCGAAGGGAAAGAGCTTCGGCCGGGCCGGCGCGGAGCCGGTGGCGATGATGATGCTGTCGGCGCTGATGGTCTGCGCTTTGCCGTCCTTGTCGGTGACTTCGACCAGCCCGCCGCCGAGGAGTTTGCCCGTGCCCATGATCGTCTCGACCTTGCGGGCCTTCAGCAGTTGGCCGACGCCGCCAGTAAGCTGGCCGACCATCTTGCGCGTCCGCTCCATGATCTTCTCAAAATCGTTAGTGGGCGTGCCGCCGGAGGACAGGCCGAAATCGGCGGCGTGGGTCATGTGGCTGAAAATTTCGCTGGTGTGCAGGAGCGACTTCGAGGGAATGCAGCCGACGTTCAGGCACGTGCCGCCGACATGCTGCTTCTCGATCAGGCAGGTTTTGGCGCCCAGAACAGCGGCGCGAAGGGCGGCGACGTACCCGCCCGGCCCGGCTCCCAAAACGACGACATCATATTTTGCCACGGTAAATCTCCTTTGTGTGATGGATGGCAGGCGCCCGAAAGGCGGCGCTTGGTGTAAGGCGAACCAGTTTACAGCCCCTGCCCCGGCAAGTCAACGGCGGGAGGCGCGGGGCTTGCCAACTCCTGGTGCGTAAGGTATCGTGACGGTCAAAGTTCAGTGGCAGGACTCTGGCCACAACCCTCACCCGGCCTTGAAGGGCCACCCTCTCCCCAGGAAGAGGGGTGATATGAAAAGGACGTACCCTATGACGAGCCGCGAACGATTACGGGCGATTTTTGGAAAAAAGAAAGCTGATCGGACGGGTTTCTGGATGGGCCTGCCCCATGCCGATTCCTGGACGGCCTATTTTGCCGCCTTCGGCCTCTCCACGCAGGAGGAAGTGCGGCAGATGCTCGGCGACGATTACCGTTGGGTCTGCCACGAGTGGGGCTGCTACAAGCATCCCGCGGGCAAGCCCATGTTCGACAATCCGCGCGCCGGCCCGGGCCTGAGCGCCGCCGGGGTTTTGGCCGAATGCGAAAGCGTGCAGCAGGTTGACGATTATCCCTGGCCCAATCCCGATTACCTCGACTTCACCGCGTGGCTGGCCGACCTTAAGGCGTCCGGCGACCTCTACCGGGGCAGCGGCTTCTGGTCCCCCTTTTTCCACTTCCTGGCCGATCTGTTCGGCATGGAAAACTACTTTATCAAGATGTTCACGCATCCCGAGGTGGTCCATGCCGCGACGCGGCACATGGTCGATTTCTACCTGGAGGCCAACCGGCGGCTCTACGACCGCGTCGGCGGCGAAATCGACGGCTTGTTCTTCGGCAACGATTTCGGCACCCAACTCGACCTGCTGGTCGGGCCGGAACAGATGCGCGAGTTCGTTTTCCCGTATTTCAAAGAATTGACCGACCAGGCCCACGGGCGCGGCTACCAGGTCATCCTCCATTCCTGCGGGGCGATTCACCGCGTCATTCCCGACCTGATCGCCCTGGGCGTCGACGCCCTCCACCCGCTCCAGGCCCTGGCCGCCAACATGGACGCCGAGACGCTGGCTCGCGAATTTACCGGCCAGGTGGCCTTCATGGGCGGCATCGACACGCAACAACTTCTGGTCCACGGAACCCCGGAGGAAGTACGGGCCGATGTGCGCCGCGTTCGGCGGCTGCTCGGGCCAAATCTGGTGGTCAGCCCCAGCCACGAAGCGATCCTGCCGAACGTGCCCCCGGCCAACGTCCGGGCCATGGCCGAAGCGGCGATGGAGTAACTGGGTTTGGTGCGTACTTGCACGCACCAAGCTGCGTAGAGTAGCGTCCCGCCGTTGACGCCACAGGCCGCCGCCGCTACCATGACCATGACGGCGACGGTATTGGAGCAATAGAGCGGAGCCAGAGCATGACCAGGTACTATCCGGATTTTGAAACCTTCGCGGATTTGGCCCGCCAGGGCAACGTCATTCCCGTCTATCGCCGACTTTTCGGCGACAGCCTGACCCCCGTCTCGGCCTACCGCCAGATCGCCGGCGGCAAGAACTCTTTTCTCCTCGAAAGCGTTGTCGGCGGGGAAAAAATCGCCCGCTATTCCTTCGCCGGCGCCGACCCCTTTCTGACCATCCGGGCCCACGGCTCGCGCGTCCGCACCGAGTCCGCCGAAGGCGTCCGCGAATTCCAGGACAGCGATCCCGTCCGCTGCCTCGGACGCCTCATGGAAAAATTTAAGGCCGTCCACCAGCGCGGCCTGCCGCGCTTCGTCGGCGGCGCTGTCGGTTACGCCGGCTACGACGTGATCCGCTATTACGAGAATCTCCCCCACCCGCCGGCCGACGACCGCCACCTGGCCGATCTGCACTTCGCCCTTTACGATTCCATGGTCCTCTTCGACCACGTCGACAAAACCATCCGCGTCATCGCCAACGCCATGACCGACGGCCGCACCGTCCGCGCCGCCTATGACGACGCCTGCCGCAAGATCGACCTGCTCGTCGAAAAACTCCGCCGTCCCACCGAACACCAGGTCGAAGACATCCTCGTCGGTCCCCGCGACGACTTGAAATTCGAGAGTACCTTCAGCAAGGAAGATTACCAGCGCGCCGTCCTCGGCTGCCAGGAATACATCAAGGCCGGCGATATTTTCCAGGTCGTCATCTCGCAGCGTCTGGCCGTCGAGTCCGACGCCAGCAGCCTCGACATTTACCGCGCCTTGCGCATCATCAATCCCAGCCCCTTCATGTTCCACCTCCGGGCCGACGACGTGGAACTGGTCGGGGCCAGCCCGGAAATCCTGGTCCGCGTCGAAGACGGCGTCATCACCAGCCGCCCCCTGGCCGGCACCCGCCCGCGCGGCGCCACGCCCGAGGACGACGACCGCCTCGAAACCGAACTCCTGGCCGACCCCAAGGAACGGGCCGAGCACATCATGCTCGTCGACCTGGCCCGCAACGACGTCGGCCGCGTCGCCGAGTTTAATTCCGTCAAACTCGCCGACGTGCTGAAGGTCGAACGTTACAGCCACGTCATGCACATCACCTCGAACGTCGAAGGCCGGCTCAAGAAAGGCATGACCGCCCTGGACGCCCTGGTCGCCTGCCTGCCCGTCGGCACCGTCTCCGGCGCTCCGAAGGTCCGGGCTATGGAAATCATCGACCAGTTCGAACCGACGCGCCGCGGTCCTTACGGCGGCGCCGTCGGCTACGTCGATTTCGGCGGCAACCTCGACACCTGCATCGCCCTGCGAACCATGGTCATCCAGGGCCGCAAAATCTACATTCAAAGCGGTGGCGGACTGGTCGCCGACAGCGTACCAGAGCGCGAATACGAGGAAACCCTTCACAAGGCCCTGGCCCTGCTCCTGGCCGTCAAGGCCGCCGAACAGGCCTTCAATCGCTAATCTGATACCTTTTTTGGCTCGATCTGGCCTTCTCCGCTATAATCTCGTCCGAGTTGACAAAATATTATCAAAACTTGACAAAGACCCTTTGACAGCCCCTCGCGGATATCCTATAAGTTAACAGTCCTCAGCCCCTTTTCCCCGCTCGGATGCCGGAAGAGGGTGAGTTTGGGCCGTGGGGATCCGGTCGCCGCAAGTCTTCGTACCGTTTCAGTTATTGCCAGGGATGGCTGCACCGTCAGACCCGGGGGCTTTGTCTCGCGCCGGCCTCCAAGACGGTTCGACTTATGTCCATTTTAAACGAATGCACCCGCAAGGGTGCTTTTCGGACGCGGCAGTGACTACATACCCCTCGGTCGCTGCCGCTATTTTTTTGCGCCGGGTCGGGGATCATGACTCTGACCTTTCGACAGTTCCTTGACCTACACTCACTTCTTCCCCGCCGCCTCATCGCTCGCCGCCGCTTGCGGCCCTTTGTTCACCAGCGTCACCTGCCAATGCTTGTATCCCGCCGGCGGCTCATTCGATTTTTCCTTCACCGCGTGATGGTCGATCTTCTCCACCGCTTCCCAGAAAATGAAATCCGGCGCCGTCACGTCCGTATGACATTGCTGGCACGTCTTCTGGTCCCGGGCGTAGTCCAGGTCGTCCTTGATCTTCCGGTCCGCGTGGTCGTGCGTCACCAGGTGGCAGGCCTGGCAGGTCACCCCCGCCAGCTCCGCCGTTTCCTTCGGCCCCCGGAACCCGCTCTTGCGACCGAACCCCGCCGTATGGCAATACCAGCATTCCTGATCGTCCGACCGTCCGGCCCTGGTCAGCGTCGCCCAGGCCCGCCCGTGCCGCGTCTTCAGGTAATCCGCATAAATCGCCTGGTGACACGGCTGGCAAGTCGCCGACGACTGGTAGGCCGGCGGCAGCGGATCTTCCGTGGCCGCCACCTCCACCTTGGCCTCCTTCACGTAGTCCTGGTAAATCTTCAGCACCTGCGGATCCTGGGCCACCTGGGCCGTCACCGGCAGGATCTCGTTGCTCAGCACGCGCAAACAGCACTGCGGATTGATCCCCAGATGCACCACCCCCACGTAATCCCCCGTCGGCCCCACGCCCACCCGCAACGTCGCCGCCGTCAGGATCGGCGTGAGCAGCGTCACCTCGTCGTGCCCGCCCACGATCAGGTTAATCTCCGGAAACCGCCGGGCCACCTCGAGGTCCAGGTACTTGTCCTGGTGGCTGATCAGAATGATGTAATCTACCTTCCCGCGCAGCTCCTGAAGCGCGTCCCTGATCGCCGCCAGCGTCGGCTCAATCGTCAGGCCCTTCAGGTAATCGTTGCGAAAATAGAGGTAGCTCTGGTCGCCCAGCACGGCGATTATTCCGACCTTGATCCCCGCCATTTCCTTAATCACATACCCCGGCGCCAACCGTTCGCCGTCCGGGCCGCGCAGGTTCGCCGACAAATACGGCAGTCGGTACTGGCCCGCCAGTTCGCGGAACCGCCCCAGTCCTTCGACCATTTCCTGATCGCCGATGGCCAGGGCGTCCCAGCCCATCAGCGCCGCCGCCTCGGCTATGGCCTTCATCTTCGCCGGTCGCTTATCAAAGGGAAACAGATCGCCCGGCTGCACATACAACATCGGCTGCCCGCGCCGCCGAATCTGGTCGACCACCGTCTTCTCTTTGGTCATCCCGCCCGCCGGGTTCCCCGCACACCCGCACGACTCGATCATGCCGTGCATCGCCCCGGAATAGACGATCAGCGCTTCCGTTTCGCCCGGACCGAGCGTGACATAACCCGCCCACGCCGAGTGCGGCGACATGTCCCGCCGCGCTGCCCCAACCGCCGTCGCCGATGAAGCCGACCCGGTCGAAGCCCCCTGCCCCGCCGCCGGGCCAGACGGACCCGACCGGCAAGCCCCCAGCCACACCGCCGTCCCGACCGCCAGCGCCGCCACCAGAACAATTTTCCCGCCGCGATATTCCATATGGCTTCGTATTCTAATGGCCCTCGCCGCATTCTTCTACAACTTTCCCCGCGCACTTTTCTCCCGGCGACTTCCCTCATGCAATTGACAAACGCTTCGCTTTGGTTATAATCCTTTCTCGGCGCCAATGTTTCCCGCTTTTCCCGACCGGCGCCGACGACAACCGTTTTCCTCGGGGTGTGGCTCAGTTTGGCTAGAGCGCCTGGTTCGGGACCAGGAGGTCGCTGGTTCAAATCCAGTCACCCCGACCACATGTAACAGAAGGCCGTTCGGCAAGAATGTCGAACGGCTTTCTCTTTGTCACACAAAGACTTACGTCACTCACAGCGCGGTTCAAACTCACCGCCTCGATGATTTCGCGCCGACGCGAATTGTTTGAACCGCGCCACTCGTCTGCCGCCCGTTGGCTGAAATCAAACGTCTCGAGGACGCGTTGGCCCTGGGCCGGGTCGAACACACTGGCTGCCTCCCCCGATTCGCGTACATCGGTTTCCAGGCACTTAAACTCCGCTGATTTGGTCTGAAACACCGCCTCGTCGATGATGCCGTTCAAATAACCGTTCAGCAGTCGGTCCTGCTGGCCCTTGAGATCGGTGCGCCGTTTCTCGACGGCCTGTGTCTGGCGGCGATGGTGGTTGGTCACGTCGGCGAACGCGGCGACGAGCGACTCCCGGAACCAATCCTGCAACTCCTCGGTCGGCAGCCGCAGTTTGTCGAGTTCGTCGAGGACGGCCTGCTCCAACTTCTCGGCGCGCCAGCGGACCGGCGGATGGTCATGACCGGGGTGGTTGTTGGCACATCGATAGTACAGGTGCTCCCGAACTTCGCCGCCCCTGAGCCGCCGCCGGATGCGTTCGCCCGTCAGCGACTGGCCGCAATAGGCGCAGCGGAACAGGCCGCCGGCATAGGAATGGTCGGCCTTGCGGAAGCGGCGGTTCTTGCCCGCCAGGATGGCCTGGCACTGGTCAAAGATTTCACGGGAGACCAGGTGCGGTTGTTTGCCGGGATAGGTCTTGCCGTGCCAGATGATTTCGCCGAGGTAGAAGCGGTTGTGCAGGATGCGGGAGAGTTCGGTGCGGTAGAAACGCGGCATGGTCGGGCGGTAGACATAACCTTCGGCGGCCAGTTGGTCGGCCAGGGCCTCGAAGGTCGTGTCGCCCTTGGAGTAGAGCTCGAAGATTCGGGCCACGGCGCGGGCCGGAGTCGGGTCGATCTGAATCGGCTGCTCACGGTCGCCGGGCACGTTGCGGTATCCATAGGGTGCCCAGCCGGGCAGCCAGCCCTGCCGAACTTTTTCGTCCATGCCTTTTAAGACCTCGGTCTGGAGGTTGTCCGAGTAGTACTGGGCCACAGCGGCCATGACATTGAACGACAGCGCCCCGGCCGCGCCCGGGCCGAATTGGTTGTCAACGAAAGCCAACTTGACGCCACAGAGGTCTTCGAGTTCCTGAAGACGCACGGCGTCCCGCATGTTGCGGCAGACGCGGTCGAGTTTGTGGCTCAGGATGGCCTGGATGCCCTCGCGGCGGGCGTTCTTGCGAACCCAGGCGAACATCTCGTTGAAGGCCAGGCGTTCGGCTCCGCGCTTGGCCGACTCGGCAACGGCGAACTCGCGGACCACCCGCCAGCCTTCCCTGGCCGCCCGGTCGCGGGTGACCCGCAACTGGGCGTCGATGCTGTACCCTTCTCTTTGCTCACGCGACGACACGCGCGTCCAAATGATCACGTTCATGGCTGCTCTTTCTCCACTGGGGACCCAGAAGAACTTCCGCCAGCCGCTTTACGTTCACCAGAATCTCGATGGCTTCGCTCTCGGAGATCACCCGCCCATACTCTTTCGACCAGACGGTGCGGGTTTTGGCGAGCAACTCGTCGCTGATCCAGGCGATGTCCAACGGCCGGTCCGGGACCGTCCCGGACCGTGGACATGAGGCCTCATGTCGTGGCCGCAGTCCAGCCAATTCCGGCCTCAGCCCAGTGATGGTCTTGCCGGACGCGAAACGCCTGTCGTCGTGGGGTTCCTGCTCCAGGTCAGCCCTGTCTGCGATGTTGGTGGCCAGTGCGACCATGTTCGTCACTCCCTATGCCTCAAGTTGTTTCCTTGGCCGCCAACGCGACCGGGGTCGGCAGCGCATCTATAACGCCCGTTATAGATGGCCACCGCGCGGGCATCTTACAACCTGTTGTATGATGCGCATCTTGTACAAATTGTGCATGGTGCGATTGCCGAAGCCGCCGGCGATAGGCCCGCTGGCGACAGGCGGCGCGGCAGTAGCAGGCCTCGGGGCGTCGGCTGAAGAACTCGCGCCCGCATGCCCGGCACTGGTGGCGATGGCAGCCGCGACCTTCGCCGTAGAGCCGCCACGTGGCCTCCAGGATCGCTTCGTGGGTCAGGACCATCAACATGGCGGCGATGCCTCCGGTGGCGCGTTACGGCAGAATGGACACGCTCTTGAACAAACTCTGTGTCCCATCGCGGCTGCTCCCAGTGCCCTCTCTTTGCGTTTCGGGCAGTAAGGAACCAAGAAAACTCACGTCGCCACCGTGGCCACCTCGCGTGTGCGTCGCGATAACAAACAAAAAGCAGGACGCCGGCTACTCCGCTTGCCGTCCGGCGAGGCCATTGGCGAGAGAGGAACCACGCCCAACATGGTGGCGATAGCGGCTTCGGACCCGTCGATTCCAACATCGGATTCCAACATTCCAATCTGCTGCCTCTCGCCTTGCTGCCGCGATGCGTAAGTGCTTACGGCACAAGGCGTTCCCGTCATTCCAACATCCAATTCCAACTTCCAATCTCCAATTTTCGGCTCTCATTCCAACTTCCATTCCAATTCCAATGTCCCTACAGGGACATTGGAATTGGAATGTTGGAAGAGCTGCTGGAACGTCATGCTGTAACCAGCGTCTCGCCGTCTACGACAACGGTCCCCTGGGCATGCAGCTTGGCCAGCACGTGATACCTGGTGGACTGTCGCATCCCGGCTTTCTCGCACTCGGCATGCCAGTCCGTCACGCTGGCCTGCCCATCGTCACCTTGGGCCAACAGCCGTCGGGCGACGGCCAGGCCGACCTCCTGCCATTTGCCGCGCTGGCCCGGCTTGGCGGCCATGACCTTGGAGACGATCGCGCTGGTGTCGGCGTCGAGTACTTCAATGGCGGCCGAGGTAACGGGGTTGCCATACTCGTCCACGAGACCGGGCAGTTCCACCGTGGCCAGGTTCATGACCAAGGGCGGCGGCATTTCGGCCTCCTTCATCTTCGTGGCCGACAGCAGCAGACCGCCGTTGTTCGTCAGCCGGTACTCGGCGTCGAGGGCGGCCTTGAGGGCGATAGCGCCGCGAGCCCTGGACTTGTCGGCGTGGCCGGTGTGATGTACCACCAGCACGGTGCAACCCCAGCGCTGCCGGAGGGCATCGCAGGCCGACACGAACCGGGACATGTCCTGAGTGCTGTTTTCATCACCGCCGCCGAAGCAGCGGGCCAGGGTATCGAGCACCACCAGCGACGGGCGCTCGGCCGGGGCTGTGGCCTCGACCACCTGTACCAGGTCGGCCAGTTGGAGAGCATCGGAGATGGCCAGCGCCGGGGCGACGAACAAGGGCGCACCGTCCATGCTCACCCCGTTGTGCTCCTGCCAGGCCCGCACGCGCCGTCCGAATCCCTGACGACCTTCCCCGGCGATGTAGAGCACCGGCCCGACGCGGACGCCGTGGCCGCGCCAAGGTGTCCCCGTGGCCACCCGGCAGGCCCAGTCGATGGCCAGGAATGATTTGCCGCTGCCGGGGTCGCCGAAAATCAGGGCCAACATATCGCGTTCGAGCATGCCGCGGAGCAGCCAGTCGGGCGGGCGCATTTCGATCTGGTCGGCGCGGGTGAGGCGCAACCGCAACCGCGACGGCGGCGGCGCGGTTGGTGCATCCGCCGGGGGCTTGTTCGCATCCTGCGAATCACTCCGTGAAGCCGCCTCTGCCACTTCAGCCAGGTACGGCGCGGCCTCCTCGATCTCGATGGGCCTCGGCGGCGGCGTGGTTCTGTCCGGCCTGATTGGGCGCTCGGCCCACCGCTCGACGGCCGTCAACCACGCGGGCAGGATGATCCGCTCGTACATCTTCGAGTCCGCCGTCTCATCCCAGGACTGGATCACATAGGCCAGGGCGTGGTGACGACCGCGCAGGCGGGCGGCGGGCACTTCGTGGCCGGGCCGGTAGCCAAGGTGGTATGTTTTGCGTCCCGCGCAGCCAGGGCCGTGGGCAGCACCGTAGACTGCATACCGCTCGCGCACCCGAAGCCGCAACTGGTGGGCGGCGCGTTCCTCGGCCTCTTGGAGATGCATCTGTTCGTCGTGGCCCGGCCACGCGCGAACGATGCGCCGGGCCTCTTCGACGAAACCCTTGCGGAAGGCGAGTTCCTTCTCGCGGGTGGCATTGGGCCAGCCCGCGCCGTCGTCGTAGTCGCGGAGCAGTTGAGGCCCGGCGGCGCTTCGCGCATCTAGCGGAATTTCCGCTAGATGCGCCGGGGCCGCCCTCTCTTCGGCGACAACCATGTGGGTCTCCGGTTAGATGTGAAAAAGAAGTTGGGGGGCGGGGCAAGGAGATCAGAACCCCGCCCCCCGTTTCGTGGGCTACTGCATTACGATCAGGCCTGGCCCTTGCTCATCACTCCGGCTCGCGGATCGCAGAGGCCTGCGCCATAATCAAAGAAGACCCGCCAACTGACGGCCAACCGTTCAACGGTCTGCTCCAAGCCGAAGTATTCCACCGTCGGCGTCTCGACCCCGTTCAGGAAGGCCACGACCATCGCGGCGAAGGCCGGGTTGGTGAACAGGAACCACTGTTGCCCGCTCGCCACCGAACCGAACTTGGCGCTGTTGGAGAGGCGCGGCTCCACTTCCAGGCTCACGGCCTGCCGCAGGGAGTTGCCCATCGGCTGACCGACGGCTTGCATGATGTAATCGCTCTGCAAAAGCGCCCGGGCCAGCGGTTCCTTATCCGGCCCCACGAGCAGCACGGCGGGCTTCAGGTCCAGGTCGTTATGATCGGCGTCACGCTGCGACCGCATCAGCGAGATGGCCGAGGCCAGGGCGTCGAACCCGAGCGCGCTATCGGCCCCGCTCAGGTAGTTGCCATTGCCGCTGCCAAAGAAGCCGTTGGCGTTGGCCAGCAGGACCGAGTAGACCAGGTCGTTCAGACTCCGCATAGCGGCCCGGCCGTGGGCTGCGGCGGCGTCATGGAAGAGGCCCAAATCGTCATTGATGATGTCCCGGCGGTCCACGCCGAGCAACTTGCCGTAGGTGTCGATGGCGAACGACACCGTCGTTTCGGTGACCGTGCCATGCTTGAGTTCGCCGCCCGGCGCAACCGGTTGGAGGTTGCCGGTGAAGCTCGGCCGGATGGTGGTGTTGGGCTTGAAGTCCGGAACGTTCCGGGTCGAGCAGAACGACCGCCAGGTCGCCGGCGACTCGATATAAGCGTTCAGGAGAATCTTGTTGGCAACATTGCCCAACGCCACGGGCAGCGCCATGGTCGAAAGCGCCGCCCTCACCAGGTCGAGGCGGCCATGCGGCACTTCCTGGCCCTCCGAGAGCAGCGCGGCGCGGCAAATGTCGAGCATGTGCGTCACGTGCATCTGCGAGCCCATTTCCATCGCCGGAGCGCCCAGAGCCTTCTCGCCCAGGCCGGTCATGCCCATGTGCGTCAGGATAGCCGCCTCCAGGCTCGTCGCCGTCGGCACCCGCTGCTGGGGGATGTGGGCCTGCGGTGCCCTCGGACGCGAAGCCCGCAACACCTCCAGTTCCGTCTGGTTCTCGTTCCAGCCCTCGTCGATGGCCTTGGTCTCGATCTCCGAGAACCGCCCCGCACAGATCTTCTGAATGCCCGCCACACGCCCGGCCTCGACCGTCTCGGCCTCCTGGGTCTGAACTTCCTGCTGCTCCACCATCACCGCAGTCTCCATTTTCCTCTCCTGTTTCCTGGCGGCTGCAATCGCCACGCTGGTGGCCGGATCGCAGCCGATGCCGACAATACTCACTTCCCGCAGACGTCCCCGGGTAACGAGCGCAAACCCGCCCGCCGGGGCTTTGATCGTCC
Organism: uncultured Planctomycetia bacterium; assembly: GCA_903929765.1. Taxonomy (GTDB): domain Bacteria; phylum Planctomycetota; class Phycisphaerae; order FEN-1346; family JAACEH01; genus CAIYVX01. Next base: position 30,655 of record CAIYVX010000023.1, on the reverse strand, counting down.
TGCCGTTCACCGCTACCGTTTCACCCGCCGCCACACGCCGCTGCGCCAGCACTTCGACGCCGACGGAGGCCTGCCACGGGAACCCATTCTTCGCCGCCGCCACGATCTCTTTGGCCGCCTGGGTCGCCGCTGAAATTGTGCCCGCCACGATCAGCTGGCCGCCGACCACCTTGGCTCGGCCATGCCCCAAAACGCCCCGGCGGCTCGAATCGTGGTCGCTCAACAGCGTCACTGCCGCCGACACGTCGAGGCCGTTGAAATCGATGACGATGTCGCCCCAGGCCGGAACCCTCATGAGGCCGCCGGCGTAGGCCATGATGCTCGCCGTCGGGAGTTTATCAGGACTCCCGGCGGCGGCGCTCAGGGTTACGTCGGCCACGAGGTTCAGAACTTCTGCCCGCATTTCAACCGGTTCCGCAACTGCCGTCATGTTTCCTCCTCTGTCGCAAACGGGTTGAATCCCGCTGCCAATAACTTCGGACCTAACATCTTCAGTCGATGGCGAACCGTCCCCTCGGACAGGCCCAGACGCTTCGCCGCTTTGCTCATGTTGCCCTGGCACTCGATCACCAGTTTGCACAAGGCCCGGCTATCCTCGCTGTCGATGAAGCGAAGCATGTCATCCACGGTGGCTTCGATCTCCTCATGCTTGGTCGGCCCCTTGCCGGTCAGGTGCTGATGTGTCTGCAACTGCTCGTTCGTCAGGCCGGGAGGAGTTTCAGATGACACGTTCACCGTCTCATCAAATTGCTGCAGGGGCTCCGTAAGTTTATGCTCGCGGGTGCCGTACTTCATGAGCGCCCTGACCACGATGATGTAGATGAGCGTCTTGGGCGAAGCCCCCCGCGACGGGTCGTATTTCGGTGGACGCCTTAGCAACTGCAGAATGACCTGCTGAACCACGTCATCCCAAGGTTTCTCATCGAATTCGGACCGCCTACCAGTTGGGCGAGAGAGATGCATCTGGCAATGTTTGGGAGCCTCCTTGATCGCCACCGCCTTGGCGTACTCCAAGAGGTCAGGTGTCAGTTTCAGTTCCTGTGGTTCGGAGGCCATAATCAGACCTCCTCGCCGTGTTCAAGGCGTTCCCGAATGTCGTCGCAGAGCGTGAAGGTGATGACCGCCGGTTTGATCGTGTACTCTCCGTCCGCGCCGGTCACGCCCCGGGGCGGTTCGCGGTGCATGACGAAGTATTGGTCGTCGTTGATCACCCGGCAGCCATACTTGGCCGATTCCCGTTCTGCCGCCTCGCGCAGCGGCCGCACAAAATCGGCGTAGCGGCAGCCCAACGTCAGGCACATGTCGGCGTACGGGACGAACATCTGGGCCTCCTCGAAGTGTTCGGCGGCGACGTCCACGTCCGCTTGAGACCAGGCGTCTTCGCCGGCGGGCTTCACCACCTCGTTGCGGACGAGCACCTCCAACATCTCCGGGCGGCAGTCATAGCCCCGCGACCGCAGGTGGCTGGACGCCCCCGCCAGGGTCATCGGGAACATCTGCGCCGCCTCCATCTCGGCCGCCTCGTGGAAAGCCCGGTCGGCCCCTGCATGCGGCTTCAACTTGAGGTCCACGTACTCCTCGAACGTCAACCCGATTCGCGTCATACTCTTTTCTCCTTGCCAGTGGTCTTGGGGGGCACCATTACCCCCCTCTAACAACTTATTTCCCGTCGAAGGGCCGATTCGTAAAGCGAGACGGGAAAATTCCATCAAAAAAAGTCGTGCTGCCCCTAACCCCAGACCATCGCTCTTCTCCTTTGCCATTGTCGCGGGGGCACTATTGCCCGCCTAACAACTTATTTCCCACCGGAGGGGCTATTCGTAAAGCAGATTGAAAAAATCTTCTCGAATAATTTCCGTCCTGTCGCTAACCCCTTCCAGTGTCATATCTTGCGCGACGTTGGCGTAGCAGTCCAGCCGTCCAGAATATTTCGGTCGTCAACGCAGTCGTCTCCGAAGGGATAGACCTCGTGTGGACAGACGTCATAGTATATGGGTGACGTGGCAGTTGCGAGCGGCCAGGTGGCGGGGGGACGGGATGTCCGTCAAGTGGCCATTGTGGCAACCGCCTCGTCACCACGCCGCTCTTGGTGCTGCACGGCGATGCTGACCAGATCGTCCCCTTCAACCAGGGCCGGAGCCTCTACGACCAAGCCGCCCAGCCTAGAACTTTCATCTGTGTCCCCGGTGGCCGCCATTGCGACGCCGTCGATCTTCGCCACGGCGACACCTACCGCAAAATCATTCTCGACTTCTTCGCCCAGGACATCTCCGCCCCGCAGTAATCCCTCTCCCTTGGAAGAGGGTGGCCCGCTTGCCATGAGCAAAGGCGAAGGGTCCGGGCCGGGTTTCGCTCCAGACCACCCGAAAACCCTTACGGGCGGCCCGACGGCCGGGGGGACGCCCCAACCTTAACTGTTCTAACCATGCCCGCGGGCATGGCATGGCTCCGGCCATAAGGCATAAAAGAAGCGAGGAAGATTCCTGGGGGGATGAAGCCCGCCAAAGAATCTTCCTCGCGTAAAGAGGCGGCAAGATTACTTGCGTTTGCGGCGGGCGATCAGCGCGGCCAGGCCGAGGCCGAGCAGGCCCATCGTGGCCGGCTCCGGCGTCAACAGAAAGCCCTCCGTACTCCCCATCATGGGGCCTGCTGTTTCCCTGCCGTACCCGCAAATCTGGCCGTTATCGTTTATGCCATAGGCACATTCGAGCGTCCAGCCGGATACCGGATCAATGAGTGTGTTAAGATTCGTCATCACCCCGCCGCTGTAGAGGAAGGCTCCTGTGCCATTCCCTCCGACGACCTGGCCGACCCCGTTTATCCCGTAGGCACAGCCCGCAAAGCCGAGGTCGGTCATCGCACCACCAACCCAGATGCAGGCATCGCCCGCCCCGTTTTGCCCTACGGCCACGCCGGAGTCATTTATTGCATAAGCGGCCCCCGCCCCAAGGTCGGTCGTCTTGCCACCACTACGGATGAAGGCATCGCCGGCCCCGTTCTGCCCGGCAATCTGCCCCGAATTATTGATGCCCCACGCAGTACCGGACCCGAGGTTGGTTAGCTGCCCGTTGCTATAAAGGAAGGCGTAGGAGGTGCCGGGGTAACCGGACGGATAGTAGCTGCCGACGGCCTGGCCGGCGTTGTTGATGCCGTTCGCATAGCCGTAATTATTCCCCGTCGGCAACCAAGTGTACGCTCCATTACTATAGATGAAAGGTGGGGCCCACCCAGGCATCCCCCCGGCTACTTGGCCCGGATTGTTGATGGCGCACGCAGCGCCGTCGATGAGGTATGTCGTCGTGCCATTACTGCTATTGTAAACCCAGCCATTGACCGCGTACGCTACGGCGACTTGCCCGGCGTCGTTGATGCCCCGGGCATTGCCCGGCCCCAGGTCCGTGACGGTGTAGGCCACGGCGGCGGCAGCAGGCGAACACAAGGCGGCCGCAAGAACGGTGACAGCAAGAGCGATGCGCAACGTAACCATGAGCAGCCCTCCGCAAAGATGTCTGATGTTCAACTTCGCCTGCGCCGCGCCACCAGTGCGGCCAGCCCCACGGCTAGCAGACTCATCGTGGCCGGTTCGGGAGTCGGCGTCAGAAGAAAAGCGTCAGTGTTGCCGTCCGGGCCGATTCCGTAGCCGACGATTTGGCCGTTGTCGTTTATTGCCTGGGCATATTCAAGCGTCCAGCCCAAGGTCGGATCGATGAGATTGTTGAGGTCGGTCATAACACCATTGTCGTAGATGAAGGCATGTAATGGTCCAAAGTATGCTTGTTCACTACTCCCCGGCGTACTGGCACCCACTATCTGACCGGCGTTGTTTATTGCTTCAGCATAGCTGTATCCGCACCAAACGGGTGCCCCTTCGGGGGGATTCAACCCGGCAAGCGTTCCGAGGACTGTCAAAGCTCCGTTGCTGTATTGGAAGGCGATGAAGTTGGAATCGTACATGTAGCCGACAATCGTCCCGGCGTTGTTTATTCCTTGGGCCTGGCTCGGCCAATATTGGTAATCGAAGCTTGGAAGGCTAGTATATGTCAAAAGGTTCGTCATGGTTGATCCAATAATATGGCCTCGGTAGGTCGTGGTCGTGCAGGTGAATGGGTTCGGCAAATTGGGATAACCACCGCTGTTCGCCGGGAGTGACCCGCCGACAACCTGTCCCGCGCTGTTTATGCCATAGGCGCAGCTTGTCGCACCGCCCAGAGTTCCAAGACCGTATGTCCTTCTGTCGTTGATATTGTAGACGTAAGCCTGCCCTTGGCCACTGTTCTGTCCGACCACATACCCAGCGTTATTGATAGCGTAGCCCGTTCCTGCAAGGCCGATTGTTGCGCCTCCACTATACAGGCCAAAGGTACCAACGACTTGCCCGGAATCGTTGATGCCGTAGGCCGTGCCTCCAAGGGGGGTCGTTACGCCGCCGTTGTAGAGGCCGAAGGTGCCAACAACCTCGCCGGAACTGTTGATACCGTAAGCTTGGCCCTGCCCCAAGTCGGTGACGGTGTAGGCTGCGGCGGCAGCAGGCGAACACAAGGCGGCCGCAAGAACGGTGACAGCAAGAGCGATGCGCAACGTGGACATGAGCAGTCCTCCCCTACGATGTAGGCCCTATTGATCCCTCACATTGTATGTCCCGCAATCCATTGCAGCAACAGCGCAAAAAAACCGTGGACTGCGGTCCTCGGCACAGCGCCTAGACCTGGCGCGTATCGAACCGCAATCCCCGGATGCGTACTGCTCATGTCGGACGGCCCCCGCCGCCCAGATAAGCCCTATGACTTATATTCTAATACAAAATCACTGCAAAAGCAAAAAAAACGGCGTGAAGCGGCATCCACAAATCTACTTAGCGCCGACGTGCGTCACGCTGCCGATGGCGTGCCGCAATGCTATGGCCTGAAATATCAAGCCGGCTGGACCAGAACCTGTTTGCCAGCCGCGAGATACGGCCGGTCGCCGTCGCAGGCTTTGATAAACTCGATGACCGTCGGTTCAAACTTCGGCCCGACTACCCGACCAGCAACAAAAAAGCCGCCAGAAATGGCGGCTTTCTTTATTAAATGACTGGTTGCTTCAAAGAATACCCCGACAAGCGGTGGCCGGGATCACGAGGGCGGGCCGACTGGTTTGTTCGCGGCAGCTTGTCCGGCCACAAAGACGGGCTGGGCCAAATGGTCAATGCATTCCTGGGCATCTCGCAAGTTAATGACCAGTTGTCCGGGTGCGGTCAGAGCTAGCCGACTGTTGGTCGGCGCCAGTTCGCCGCGGAAGGACCACAGAGCGACGATGATCCTCAGGTCCGGGTATTTCTCGTGCAACCGCTTGCAGAGGTAGCGGGCCCGGGTTACGGAGCCCGGCGGTATGGCGGATATGCAGACGACGTGGGCCTGCCGTTGCTCGACCAGGGCCAGGACTTCGCCGACCAGGGCCGAGGCCGAGGAGACGGTCGCACCGTAGCCCCGGCCGGCCAGCAGTTGGGCGAGCATCAGGCCGGCGATTTCGTCCGCCTCTTCCCCGGCCGGAAGGACCAGGACGTTGGCCGTGCCGCCCAGCGGCGCCTGAACCCGGACCACCGGTGGTTCCAGCGGCTTGCCGGATGGTTCCGGTGGGGTCTCTTCCGGCTTTCCGTTGGCGGGCGTCTGAAACGGTGGCGGTTCCTCGGGCGGCGGGGGTGGGGGCGGTGTTTCGCCCAGCTCTTCGATGATCGCGCGGAGGCTCTGGTGGATGAACCGCTCGCGGCGGTCGTCGACCCTGCCGCGGGTGCTGTCGCGCGCCGTCATAGTCAGGACGGGTATGAGTACCTCGTCGTAGAGGGCCTCCACGGAATGGTCTTTGACGTAGGCCTGGGCCAGTTCGACGGCTTCCTCCTGGTCCAGGGCCAACAGCCGCTGGTAGATCCGCTCTGCGGGCTCCAGAACCGGTTCGTCGCCCAGAAGAATTTCCAGGAACTTCAGTTGTGGAACGTACTTGCCCAGGACCACCAGGAGCACGGTCAGCGGCACCGAAAGCAGCAGGCCGGTGACGCCCCAGACCGTGGTCCAGAAGATGGCCGAGATGAGCACGGCCAAGGCGGAGATGCCGGTGCTGGAACTGTAAAGGAGCGGTTCGATGAACTGGCTGACGACGATCTCGATCCCGACGAACAGCAGCAGGGCGGCCAGGAAGACGGTGTTGCTGTGGAAAAAGCCGAAAGCGATGGCCAGCGGGAAGATCGCTCCAAGCACCGGCCCGCCGTAGGGGACGAAGCGCAAGACCCCGCAGAGGAATCCCCAGAGCAGCACGTTGGGGAAGCCGCCTTCGGCGGCGCCGAGGGTGAGGCCGATGATCCACAGTCCCAGGGCGACGGTCAGGCCGTAGGCGGTGTTGATGAACAACTGTTTGAGCAGGTAGCGGCTGATACGGGCTCCGGCGTCATCGACCGCCTGAGTGGAAAAGTTGACTCGGCCGTGGCTGACCAGCCGGAGGATGCGGTCGCGCAGGTCCTCGCGTTTCAAGAGCATGAAGATGGTAAAGACGAGGACCAGGCCGGCGGTAGCCAAATGACGCGGCGTGTGCATGAAGAGTTGTGTGACGCTGTCGGCGGGTGGGAGAGGCTCTGGGTAGATGCGGACGGGGAGCGGGTTTAGCGGACTGACCTGCGGCAGGGCGGGCACGCCCGGGTGGGAGAAGGGCGGCTGCGGCACAGGGGTGAGACCGGGGGTTGAGGTGGTGGCCGCGGCTTGATCGCTCGAGGGAACAGCCGCCTCGCGGACCGTCTTCTCGACGTTTCTGGTGGCCTGGCCGAACTCCCCGGACCAACTGCGGAGGTCGACGACCTTGCGGTGAATCTCGTCCTGGAGGGCGGGCAGTTTGTTGGCCACTTCGACGAACTGGGTCTCCACCAGCCAGCCCAACAGACCGACCACGCTCATGGCCAGCAGCACCGCCAGAAAGGCCGGGGCCACACGCCCGAGACGCCACTTCTCCAGCAGGCTGGCCAGCGGGTTAAGCAGGAAGGCCAGCAGGACCGCCAAGGCCAAGGGAATGAGGACATCGCGGGCATAGTAGAGCGCGGCCACGACCACACAGGCGGCCGCGACCGTGATGACAGGCGACGACCTGATCGAACGGACACTCTTTTGCCTCAGGACAGAGTCCTCCAGACATTTTCTGCCGGGTAAGCCGACCGGCCGTCGGCGTTCAGCGCAGCAGCGACCGGGCGATCAGCAGTACCGGGAGGATCACGCCGCCCAAGGCCACGGCCGTCAGGACGGCCGCCAAAGGCAGGCCGAGCTTGGCGTTCACCGTCAGGAAGGCGAACAGGGCGAAAGCCAGAATAGCCACGGCCAGCACGGCGACCAGGCCGGCAGCCAGGATCAGAATGAGGGCGATGCAAAAGCGCTGCCAGCGCCGCTCCACCGACCTGACCTGGGCATGGACGAGGTCAACCAGGAGGGAAAGAATTTCGTTGAGCAATTCAGTCGCCTCGCCTTCTGAAGAGCAGGCTACCCAGGAGCAGGCCGACGCCGGTCGCCGCCAAGACGCTGATCCAGGGATGGTCCTGGATCTTGGTCTCGACGGTATGGGCGGCCTTCTTGCTGGTGTCGCGAACGCCGCCGAGGGCCTCCTTGATGCGCTCGGCAGCCTCGGCGAAGCTGGCCTGGATGGGGCTGTCGTCATCATCAGCGTGCCCATCCCTTCCGGCGAGGGCATGCCGCAATTTCCGGAGTTCGGTCTCGAGTGTCACAATCTTGGCTTCGTAATCGATCTTGGTCATGGTTTTCTCCTTATGCGGCCGGCGCGGTCTGCGCCAAATCACCTTCACATCTAAGGCTTATCTTGAACCTTACGTCCATTCCCGTTCAGAAGCAAGAGGAAAAGGCAGCAACATGTTTTCACGACCGCCGCCCAAGCGGGTTGGCCGACCCGGAAAACGACCACCATCTCTTAAGGTATGCGGATTGACCGCAGGACGACAGGTGCGATTGCCGGGTGCCCTGCCTGCCCCGCAGGCTGCTTCAAGGCACACCCCCCGAACAGGTAGCTCGGGCATATCAAGGAAGTCCGAGACCAAAAACGGCATTATTTCATCAGAAACGCGGTTTGGTTCGAACTCCGTATAGTCACCCAGACCAGCAATAAAAAAGCCGACGAAAGTCGGCTTTATTTATTGCTGATAGAGCCGGAGAGCAGTAGAAAGAAGAACATAGAGAGGCATCCTTTCCGCGTGCAGTTCGCTGAAGAGTCCGGCCGTGGACAGGATCTTCCGGGACGACAAGACGAGCTTCTGGCTCGTGGGCTCGCGCGAGCCCAACGGGATCAGCTCTTCATCGGCGGCCGACTCCGGTTCAGGCGTCGAACTGGATCTGCGGCCGGCCGGACCGTCAGCCTGTTTCCTGGAGGCGAGTAGACTGCCAAACTCGCCGATCGCCTCCACCATCTTTTTCGCATCGGCCAACTTGTGCTCCATCTCGCGGTCGGTCCACGACTCTCCATGGCTCAGTTTTCACGCCTATTCACAGTTTGACGTGGCGCAAACGCAGGGTGTTGCTGATGACCGAGAGCGAACTGAACGTCATGGCGGCCGCGGCGATAATCGGGCTCAGGAGGAGGCCGAAGACGGGATAGAGAATCCCGGCCGCGAGCGGCACGCCAAGCAGGTTGTAGGCCAGGGCGAAGAAGAGGTTCTGGCGGATGTTCCGCATGGTGGCCCGCGAGAGACGGCGGGCCTTGGCGATGCCCCGCAGGTCGCCCCGGACGAGTGTTACGCCGGCGCTCTGCATGGCCACGTCGGCGCCGGTGCCCATGGCGATGCCCACCTGGGACTGGGCCAGGGCCGGGGCGTCGTTGATGCCGTCGCCCGCCATGGCCACCTGCCGACCCTCGCGTTGGAGCTTCTTGACTACCTCGTTCTTCTGTTGCGGCAACACCTCAGCTTCAACCCGCTCGATGCCCAGCGCCCGGGCGACCACCTCGGCCGTGGTCCGGCTGTCGCCCGTGAGCATCACAATCTCGACGCCTTCGCGGCGCAGCAGTTCGACCGCCTCGCGCGTGGAGTCCTTGATCGGGTCGGCTACGCCCAGAAGTCCGGCCGGCTGGCCGTCGGCCGCGACGAACATGATGGTCTGGCCCTCGCGCTGCCACTCCTCGGCCCGCGCCGCCAGCAGGCCTGGAGCAATGCCGGCGCCGTCCAGCAGCTTGCGATTGCCCAGCAGCACGCGCCGCCCATCGACCGTGCCGACCAAGCCCTGGCCGGTGATCGACTCGAAGTCCTGGACCTCGACCAGTTCGACACCGCGGTCTTTGGCCCCGGCCACTATGGCGGCGGCCAGGGGATGCTCGCTGCCCCGCTCCAGGCTCGCCGCCAGGCGAAGGAGGCCGTTCTCGTCCAGTCCCGCGGCGGGAAGCACTGAAACCAGCCGGGGCCGGCCCTCGGTCAGCGTGCCGGTCTTGTCCACGACCAGCGTATCGATCTTTTCCATGATCTCCAGAACTTCTGCGTTCTTGATCAGCACGCCCGACTGCGCCCCGCGGCCCACGCCGACCATGATCGACATCGGCGTGGCCAGGCCCAGGGCGCACGGGCAGGCGATGATCAGCACGGCCACGGCGTTGGCGATAGCGTAGGCCAGGGCCGGCGCCGGACCGAAAATGGCCCAGACGACGAAGGTGATCGCCGCGGCCAGGACGACGGCTGGCACAAAAAATCCGGCGACCACGTCGGCGATCCGCTGAATGGGCGCCCGGCTCCGCTGTGCCTCGGCAACCATCTGGACGATCTGGGCCAGGAGTGTGTCGCTACCGACGCGCTGTGCTTCCATGACGAAGCTGCCGGTGCCGTTGACCGTGGCCCCGATGATCTTGTCGCCGGGTTGCTTCTCGACCGGGATCGGCTCGCCGGAGATCATCGACTCGTCCACGCTGCTGTGTCCTTCGAGGACCTGGCCGTCCGCTGGCACCTTCTCTCCCGGCCGAACGCGTAGCCGGTCACCGATTTGCACCTGCTCCAGCGGCACATCATCCTCGCGGCCGTCGAGGCGGATGAGCCGGGTGGTCTTCGGCGACAGCCCCAGGAGGGCTTTGATGGCTGCCCCGGTGCGCCGACGGGCCCGCTGCTCCAGAACCTGCCCCAACAGCACCAGCGTGGTAATCACGGCGGCCGCCTCGAAGTAGACGGCGACCATCCCGCCTTCGCCGCGGAACGAGGCGGGGAAAATGCCCGGCAGGACCGTGGCTACGAGGCTGTAGCTCCATGCGGCCGACACGCCGATGGAGACCAGCGTGAACATGTTGAGCTTCAGCGTGATGATCGACCGACCGCCGCGCACGAGTAGCGGCCAGCCACACCAGAAGACCACCGGCGTGGCCAGGGCCAGTTCGACCCAGGCCTGGATGGCCGGCGGAACCAGCGCCCGGCCGACCATGTGGGCCATGGCGATACCCACCAGCGGCACCGAGAGAACGACGCCGACCCAGAACCGGCGAGTCATGGCTCGCAGTTCAGGGTCTTCCTCCTCGCTTTCGGCTGCCGGCATCTGCGGCTCCAGGGCCATGCCGCACTTGGGGCAACTGCCGGGGCCAGCCTGTCGGACCTCAGGGTCCATCGGGCAGGTGTATGTGGCTTTAGCGTCCGGAAAGGGTTCGGACGGCTTTTTCTCTCCGGCCTGAGAATCCTCGGTGGGCGCCGCCTCCGCGCTGCTGACGTACTTCTCTGGGTCGGCCTGAAACTTCGTGGCGCAGCCCGCGCAACAGAAGTACCACGTGCGGCCCCCGTATTCGCGACTGGCCGCCGCAGGCGAGGGATCGACCGTCATTCCGCAGACGGGATCGACGTTCTCTGGTGAATGGCTCATTTGGTTCTTTCCGTCAGGTCACATCATCAGATGAACAGGTTGACGTTGCTGGCCTCGGCGTTGTCCAGGAACGTAGCCACCCCGCCTTCCTCCACGCCGTCGACCAGTTCTTCGTGGTGGATGCCCATCAGGTCCATCGACATAGTACAGGCGACGAGCCGCACCCCGGCCTGCCGGGCGCTACTGATCAGTTCCGGCAGTGAGGCCACGCCCTTGCGGGCCATGATGCCTTTGATCATGCGGAGGCCCATACCGCCCATGTTCATCTGCGACAGGCCCAGCCGGTCGGCCCCACGCGGCATCATCCAGCCGAACATGCGCTCGATCAGGTTCTTGCGGACGGACACTTTTTCCGGACGCCGCAGGATGTTCAGCCCCCAGAAGGTGAAGAACATCGTGACCTCGCCCCCCATAGCCACGGCCCCGTTGGCGATGACGAAAGCGGCCATGGCCTTGTCGAAGTCGCCACTGAAGACCACCATGGTCTTCTTGTTAGCCTTTGGCGTCAGGTCTGTTGCGGCTGTGGCTGTGGCGGGTTTGGCGGAGCGGCGCACCGTGGCCTGGAACGCACCGTCCTGTGGTTTAATGGCCACAAGTGTGTGTCCCGTACTGTGGCACCAGGCGGCCACATCGGCAGGGAAACCGGGGTCGCTGGCCACAATACGCAGCGATTGGCCCTCGGCCACTTGACCCAGTTCATTCTTCAGCCGCATGATCGGGCCGGGACATTGCAGCCCGCGGCAATCGATCTCGCGGACTACGTCCGGCGCGGCTGATTTGGCGGCTGTGTTCTGTTTGTCCATCGTGATCTCCTTTTCACCCGAGTCCTGGCTCTTCTCCTTCTTCGTCGGCGAGTTCTTACCTTTGAGCAATCCCGCCGCGGCCTGGTAAGTCAGGTAGCCGCCGGTCAGGTTGCGGCAGCGAAAGCCCCGCTGCTCGAGCACCCGGCAGGCCAGGTAGCCGCGCAGGCCGACCCGGCAGAAGGCCAGAATTTCCTTGTCGCGCGGCAGTTCGTCGAGCCGTTGCCGCAGGTCGTCGATGGGGATGCTCTTCGCTCCGGGAATGGTCCCGGCCTGCACTTCTTCCGGCGTGCGCACATCGAGCAGCATCTGGTTTTTCGTCGGAGCCGTGACGTCTTCGACGTGGCAGATACGCACCAAGCCCGCCATGACATTCGAGGCCACGAACCCGGCGTAGTTCAGGGCATCCTTGGCTGAGCCATAGGGCGGCGCGTAGGACAGTTCCTGGTCCTTCAGGTCGTCGACCGTGAGGCCAGCGCGAATCGCTACCGCCAGCACGTCGATCCTCTTATCGACGCCGTGCGCGCCGACGACCTGCCCGCCGAGAATCTTCCCGTTGCTCGGGTCGAAGAGCAGCTTGAGGCTGAGTTGGCTGGCTCCGGGATAGTATGTCGCGTGATCGGATGGGTGGACGTAAACCTTCTCGTAGGTCCGGCCGGCCTGCTTGAGGGCGCGTTCGCTCAGCCCGGTGATGCCAATGGCCAGGTCGAAGACCTTGCAGATGGCGGTGCCCTGGCTCTGGCCATAGACGCTGCGACCGCCCAGGGCATTGTCGGCGGCGATGCGGCCCTGACGGTTGGCCGGCCCGGCCAGGGGCATGACGCCTTTCAGTCCGCTGACCAGGTTGGGGCCTTCGACGACGTCGCCGACGGCCCAGATGTGCGGATCGCTCGTACGCATCTGCGCGTCCACGACGATGCCGCCCGAAGTCTGACCGATCTCCAGGCCGGCCTCGCGGGCCAGCTTAACCTCGGGACGCACGCCGATGGCCATAATCACCAGGCCGCAGTCGGCCGTCTCGCCGTTGCTGAGGGAGACGCGCAGTCCGCCGGCCGGCAGTTCCTGGATCGAGGTAATAGAACTGCCGAGTCGCAGATCCACGCCGTGAAGTTCCAGTTGCTGCTGAATCGGGGCGACCATCTCGGGGTCCGCCGCTGAGAAAACCTGCGGAGCCAGTTCGACCAGAGTGACGTCGACCTTGCGGTGCCGCAACGCCTCGGCCATCTCCAGGCCGATGTAGCCGCCGCCTACGATTACGGCCCGCTCAGGGTGCTGCTCGTCGATCACCTGCTTGATGCGGTCCATGTCGGCCAGGCTGCGCAAGGTGAAGACGCGGGGGCTCGTGGCCCCGGGAATCGGCGGGCGGACCGGCTCGGCTCCGGGGCTCAGAATCAGAGCGTCGTAAGGTTGCCAATATTCCTCACCCGTGTCCAGGTTCCGCGCCTGAACCTGCCGCCCGGTCCGGTCGATCCGCAGGACCTCGCTGCGGGTCCGCACGTCGATGCGATAGCGATTGCGCAGCCCCTCGGCCGTCTGAACGAGCAGTTGGTCGCGGTCGGGGATGGTGCCGCCGATGTGGTAGGGCATGCCGCAATTGGCGAAGGAGATCTGCTCGCCGCGCTCGAAGAGGGTAATCTCGGCGTCCTCGGAGAGCCGGCGGGCTCGTGTGGCGGCCGACGCGCCGCCGGCCACGCCGCCAACGATAACGATTCGTTTCTGTTTCACAGTAGGCATTGCATCCTCCTCCACTTCAGGTTTGCTTCAGTTCAACGTTCCGTACGCTTCGGTTTCCGCGCTGCACCAGCGCACGTATGACGAATGCAGTTCACCAGCGCCGGCAGTTGCGGGCTAGCAATCTTGTAGTAGACGTTGCGCCCTCGCCGGTCGGCCGCCAGAAGCCCGCGGCCCTGCAGGAGTCGCAAGTGCTCACTCGTCTGGGCCGTCGGCAGTTCGCACAGAGCGGCAATTTCATGGACCGGAAATTCGCCCTGCATCAGGATATCGACGATCCGCAAGCGGACCGGGTGGGCCATGACCTTGAGACACTCGGTGGCCTGAACCAGAATGCTGTTCGGCAGGAGGGCTGGGGCGGATGACATAACCTGCTCCTTCAGACAAAAGGTCGATAGCTTACGACTGTTCCAGTATACGACAAAGAGCGGCCATGTCAAGGTCGGCACAGTTCCGGCGACGGGTAGTCACGTAGGAGATCGGCAGAAGAAGTGCGATCTGGAACGTCACCGTTTGGAACGAGAAAAGCTTGCGAGAGTTTAGACGCTTTCTAAGCCACGGCCGCAGGCACGCGCCACTTGATCAGCGCGACCTTCATAGTGTCGTTTACGCCGAGACACGCGACCAGCGCATAGGCGAATTCCTTGGCGACCATGCCGGCGGTCGACTGTACTGCGGGGCCATGGTGCAGCCACTCGTGGCCAGGGCCACTCCCGCCAGTAGAGAAAACACGCTTTTATTCATCTGCTTGATTCCCGGATGGATTGCTCACGGCATTCTCGACCGTTGGAGACTTGCGGCGTTTGCCAAAGGTCTGCTCGATCAACACGAAGAAGAGCGGCGCAAAGATGGTCACCAGGAAGGTGGAGGTCACGACTCCGCCCAGCACGGCGGTGCCGATGGCTTTTTGGGCCCCGGCCCCGGCTCCGGTCGCAAAAGCCAGCGGCATGACGCCAAAACCGAAGGCCAGTGAGGTCATGACGATGGGTCGCAGCCGCAGCTTGGCTCCCTCCAGGGTCGCCTCGATCAGTCCTTGCCCCTCGGCCACCCGGGCCATGGCAAATTGAACGATCAGGATGGCGTTCTTAGTGGTCAGACCGAGGGTCGTCAACAGCCCGATCTGAAAATAAATGTCGTTGGGCAGCCCCCGCCACGACGAGCCCAGCACGCCGCCGATGACGCCCAAGGGCAGGACCAGCAGAATCGAAATTGGAACGGGCCAACTCTCGTAGAGGGCCGCCAGACAGAGGAAGATCACCAGGATGGAAAAGGCGTACAGGGGCGCCGTCTGCGAACCGGCCTGCCGTTCCTGGTAGGAAAGTCCGTTCCAGTCAAAACCGACCCCTTGCGGCAGTTGTTTCACGAAACCTTCCATCGCGGCCATCGCTTCGCCGGAACTCCGCCCCGGCGCCGATTCACCCAGAATGTTTATGGACGGGAACCCGTTGAACCGCTCCAGCTTCGGCGAGCCGGACGTCCAGTGCCCGGAGGCAAAGGCGGCAAAGGGCACCATCTTGCCCGTGTTGTTGCGAACATAGAGTTTATCCAGGTCCTGGGGCAACATGCGGTAGGGCGCGTCGGCCTGGGCAAAGACCCGTTTCACGCGCCCGCCTTGAATGAAGTCGTTGACATACGCACTGCCGAAAGCCGCGGAGATCGTCTCGTGGATCGAGGTGATGGGGACGCCTAACGCGCCGGCTTTCTCCCAATCCACGTCCACCCGGTATTCGGGCACGTCTTCCAGACCGTTCGGCCGCACCTTAGTCATGGTGGGATCCTGAGAGGCCAGGCCCAGGAGTTGGTTGCGGGCCACCATCAGGCCGGCGTGGCCCAGCCCGCCGCGATCCAGCAACTGGAAATCGAACCCCTTGGCCATGCCTAGTTCCACAACCGCTGGCGGCGGAAAGGCAAACACCATGGCCCCGCGAATCTGGGAAAAGGCCCCCATCGCCCGGCCCGCCACGGCGGCCACCTTGAGCTCCGCGCGGTTGCGGATCTTCCAATCCTTCATTTTGACAAAGGCCATGCCCACATTCTGGCCGTTCCCCGAGAAGCTTATTCCGGAAGCCGTCATGATGGATTCGACGGCGTCTTTCTCGTGTTCCAGAAAATGCTCTTTGACCTGCGCCATTATCTTCTTGGTCTGCTCCAGCGTCGAGTTGGCCGGCAGCATGGCCTGAACAATCAGCACGCCTTGATCTTCGTCCGGAAGATAGGCCGTGGGCATTTGCTTATAAAGGTAACTCATGGCCGCCACGATCAGAAGAAACAGGATCGCGTAGCGGATCTTCCTGGAAAGTGACCGGCCCACCAGTTGCACATACCGGTTTCGCGCCCCCGCAAACAACCGGTCAAACCAAAGGAAGAACGGTCGCAGAAACCAGACCCCGCCCTCGGCCGCTTCATGTCCCTTGGGCACCGGCTTGAGGAACGAGGCGCACAGCACCGGTGTCAGCACCAGGGCCACCACCACCGAAAGCAGCATCGCGGCGATGATCGTGACGGAAAACTGACGGTAAATGACCCCGGTAGAACCGGCAAAAAACGCCATCGGACCGAAGACCGCCGAAAGCACCAGCCCGATGCCGATCAGGGCGCTGGTGATCTGGCTCATGGATTTTTTGGTCGCTTCCTTGGGTGAAAGGCCTTCCTCGCTCATGATCCGTTCCACGTTTTCCACCACCACGATGGCGTCATCCACCAGCAGACCGATGGCCAGCACCATCGCAAACATGGTCAGCATGTTGATGGAAAAACCGAACAGCCCCAGCACGGCGAAAGTCCCCAGCAACACCACGGGCACGGCAATGGTCGGAATCAACGTGGCCCGCAAATTGCCCAGGAACAGATACATCACCAGGAACACCAGCACGATGGCTTCCAACAGAGTCTTGAGCACCTCTTCGATGGCCACGGTGATAAAGGGCGTCGTGTCGTAGGGATAGACGACCTTCAGGCCGGGAGGAAAGAACTGACTCATCTCGTCCAATTTGGCCCGGATGGCCTTGGCGGTGTCCAGGGCATTGGCCCCGGCCGCCTGGCGGATGGCCATGCCGGCGGCGGGCCGGCCATTGTGAAAAACTTCGACATCGTAGGATTCCGTGCCCAGTTCCGTCCGCCCCACGTCCTTGATCCGCACAATGGAGCCGTCGGGATTGGTGCGCAGGGGAATGGCGGCAAACTCATCGGGGGTCTTGAGCAGACTCTGCACGATGATGGAGGCGTTCAGACGCTGGCCTGGCTCGGCCGGCGTGCCGCCGAACTGGCCGGCGGACACTTCCACGTTGTAGGCCTGAAGCCCGGTAATCACATCCTGCACGGTCATCTGATAATCGGTCAGCTTGTCCGGATTCAGCCAGATGCGCATCGAATACTGGCTGCCGAATTCGTCTACTTCACCCACCCCCGGCACCCGGGAAAGCACCTTCTCCAGGCTGGACTGGGCATAGTCGCGCAAGTCATTGCCATCCATGCTCCCGTCTTCTGAAATCAGCCCCACGACCATCAAGTAGTTTCGCGTGCTTTTGCTCACCTGGACGCCCTGGAGTTGCACCACCTGCGGCAGGCTGGCCATGGCCAGTTGAAGTTTGTTCTGCACCTGGGCCCAGGCCAGGTCCGGGTCGGTCCCCGGGGCAAAGGTCAGCTCAATGCGGGACGCTCCGGAGGAATCGCTCGTCCCGGACAGGTATAGCATTCGGTCGAAGCCGGTCATCTTCTGCTCGATGATCTGGGTCACGCTGTTTTCCACCGTCTCGGCCGACGCCCCAGGATAAAAGGCGGTAATGGCGATGGACGGCGGCGCGATGGGCGGATACTGCGAAATCGGCTGACTGTGGATGGCCAAAGCGCCCGCCACCATCAGGATAATGGCGATGACCCAGGAAAAAACCGGACGATCCAGAAAAAATTTCGAGAGCATCTCGTGTCTCCAACAAGGCGTGCCGACCGCTTACTGGACCGTCTTCCCAGATTTGGTGTCCGAACCCGGAGCTGCCGCAAAGGGGGCGGCCTTTACGGCCATGCCGGGCCGCAAAAGTTGCAACCCTTCGACGATCACGTGATCTCCGGGAACCAGACCGGACGTGACCAGCCATTGGTCCTTGATCGCCCGGTCCAGGGTGAGCATACGCAGCGCCACCTTGCCTTCGGCGTCGACGATCATGGCCAGAGGATCGCCCTTGGGATTGCGCGATACGGCCTGTTGCGGAATCAGGATGGCCTGCTTGTTCACACCTTCTTTCACTACCGCCCGGACGAACATGCCCGGCAGGAGCACCCCCTGCGGATTGGTAAAGACAACCCTAAGAATGACCGACCCGGTCGTCTGATCCACCGAGATGTCGCGGAATTGCAGCGTTCCTTCCAGCGCGTAGGGCGTGCCGTCTTCCAGAATCAGGTTAACGATATTCTGCCGGTCGCCATCGTGGTTGAGACGCCCGTCTTCCAGGCGGCGTTTCAAGCTCAGCAGTGCGCTGCTGGCCTGACTAACGTCGACGTAAATGGGATCCAGTTGCTGGATCGTGGCCAGAGCCGCCGGCTGGTAGGCGGTCACGAGGGCGCCACTGGTGACCGTGGATTTTCCGATGCGCCCGGCAAAGGGCGCGGTGATCTTCGTATACCCCAGATTGATCCGGGCCGTCTCCACGGCAGCCTCGGCCTGCTTGACGCCGGCTTCGGCTACCGCGATGGCCTGTCGGTCGCTCTCCACCGTGGCCTCATCCACCTGAAGAGCGGCCTCGTTCTCCTTGACCGTGGTGACCGCCTGGTCGCGGTCGCTCTCCGAGGCGGTCTTCTCCTTGAACAGTTCCTCCATCCGCCTGCCGTTGATCCTGGCGAAAGCCAGGGTGGCCGTCTGCCGCGTTACACCGGCCTGACTGGCCGCTAGGACGGCTCGGGCCCGGTCGGCGCTCTTCCGCATGACATTGAGGTTCGCCTCGGCATTGTCCAGTGCGGCCTTATAAGGCGCCGGGTCGAGTTCATACAGCACCTCGCCGGCCTGAACGTCAGCGCCTTCGGTAAAGAGTCGCTTCAGCACCAAGCCGTTAACCTGTGGCCGGATGTCCGCAATGAGGTAGGGCGAGGTGCGCCCCGGCAACTCGGTGGTCAACACCACTTCCTGCGGCTGTACCGTTATCGTGGACACCACCGGCGCCGAGGACGGCAGAGGCGGCGGCTGGTGATCGCACCCGGGCAAGAGAAGGGCGAGAACCAGGGCGGCTGCGAGATACCGTGTCCAGGTCATTCGATTCATCGGCACTCTCCGATACTTCAAGACGGTTTGGTTTTACGCATCAGGACGCTTGGGGCCAAATCAATCGCGTTTATTCAACCATAAATTTAAACTGTTTGGAAGAAATGTCAAGGAAAATTGTTACACAGGGTTGAATAATGTGGCGGGCGCGGTTATACTGTCACCCACAGAAGGAGGAATCGGACATGGTCAACGTTAAAGACAATGCGTCTTCCAGGGAGACCTGCCGCAAGCTGATCGAGGCCGCCGGGGAGGTGTTTGCCGAGCGCGGCCTGCACGCGGCCACGCTCCAGGAAATCACGGACCGGGCCGGCACCAACAAGGCCGCGGTCAACTATCACTTCCATGACAAGTTCGAACTCTATGCCGCCGTGGTTCGCCATGCTCTCAGTTGCGGGAGCATGGCGCATCTCATCGAGGATATGGAGGGTCCGCCCGAGGACCGCCTGCGGGCGCTAATCAACCGGATCATTACGGACATTTTCGATCCTGCCCTGCCGCCGTGGCGAGGGACCATCATCGGCCACGAGTTGGCTCAACCCACCGCGGCCCTGGAGGCCGTCATGACTGACTTGATTGAGCCGCACAACCGTTGCCAACTGGCCATCGTCCGCGAAATCCTGGGTCCCCGCGCTTCGCAACAACTTGTGTCCCAGATGACCATGAGCATCGTGGCACAATGCTTGTTCTATTTACAGGGCAAGGAAATACTCCGCCGCCTATTCCCGGAGGCGACGCTGGACGCCAGTGGCGTCGATAAGATCGCCGCCCACATCGCCGATTTCTCCCTGGCCGCCTTGCGTGCCGCCCGCCGCCAACTGAACTCCAGCAGGCGGACACGGTGAATGGCGGAATGATGGTTGCTCGGTCAGGACAACTCGCTGCTCACCTGCGGTCGCCTGCTCCCCTGTTCACCGGTTCAGCCGTTGCTGTTCAGCCGCATTTCACTCTCTCTCTGGATCGGGGAACCATGGTCGCCTCACACGATTTAGAAAAGATGGATCATGCCACCCGCCGCACCAACCAGTCCACGCCGGGCCAGGACATGTGGAATTTTTTCTGCGGTCGTGTTATTATTAATTCCTGTGAAGCGGTAAAAAATTAAAACTAACTAAGGGCACTGGGGAGCGTGCTAGCCAGGCTTCGGTTTGCGCGTCGTTAGGCCTTTGTCCTTGGGCGCGTTTGCCCGTGATTCATGCGGCCGAGGTGGTCCGCAACTGAGCAAGAGGCCTCGCGGTGAACCGATGAATCACCTTCACTTAAGAAGGGACATTTAATGAACAAGAGACTGTTGAACTCGTTGGCCGCTGCAAGCCTGTTTCTGGTGGCTACATCGTGCGGCCAGACCGAAGTTCAGGCAACTATTGCTCTTAGCGCAGAGCAGGCGCAACCAGCGGTCCTGCAAGGCCCAGGCCTCAAGGAACTTACCGGCCAGGCTCGCCCCCAACTCCATTGGCGGGACACGCTGCGTTGTTACGAAAACGAGTACGGTTGGATCTACGCCAGTGACACCAAAGAAGCCACCACCATGTATGAAACGGAGCAGGATGCGGCGCGGCTTTTCGAGAAGTACTTTGGTGAGAAACCCCGCCGCGGCATCTTCTTCAATCCCACCGGTAACGAGAAATACCCTGATGATTTTCCAGGAAAGATGCGCCAGTACGGCGCCGCCTGGCTGTTGCCCTTCGTCAACCCCGACCAGGTGGACAAGTCGATTGATGAAAAGCAGATCCGAGCGCAACTCCGCGAGGCCGTCCGCAAACAATTCGGCGGCAATCTGACCGACGAACAGATCGACAAGATGGTTGGGGCGCAGGCCGATGAAGCCATTAGACAGGCCAAAGCCGTCCTCAGTCACCACGGTTTTGACGCTTTCGGCCACGAACTTGGTCACGTCTGGTTCGTGGCCAGATTCTGGCCCGACTTCCTCTTTCAGGGGGCAACGAAACCGTCCTCCTATGGCGGCCCTGCCGCCGACTGGCTGGATGAGACGGCCGCCATCCTTCTGGAAAACCAACGTATGACCGCCAACCGTCGCGAGGGGTTCTATCGGTCCTTTGCCAAGAACCGCGACCAGTTCATCCCTTTGGAAAAACTGTTCACCATGATCCATCCTGATTGCAAGGAGGCCATGAGCGGCGATTCTCCCGTGACCGTGAAGGTGGGCGTGGGAACGGAGAATAGCGCCGGAGGGGACTCCGACCAGTTTTACGGGCAACTGCGGGCCCTTGCCGATTTTATGATCGAACGGAGCGGGAACGAAAAGCTCTTCGTTTCCATCGCCGAAGCCGAGAAGGCCGGCAAAGGCATGACGGGCTGGCTCAAAAAAGAAGGCCCCACCAACAAACTTCCCGCGACGGTCACGAAACTCGAACAGGAGTTTCTCGCCTGGGTCCAGAGCCAGGCTCAAAACCCACCAGCCAAGCCGGCCGCCGGGAACGGGCCGCCGGTCGCCCCGGCGCCTTCAACAGCAACTCCGCCGGCCACCGAAAAACCCGCGGCCGATGACGGGTACCAGAAGCGACAAACTGAATGCCCCGAGAATCGGCCCGTCAAGGTTGACGCGCTGGTTCTGCCGTACCCGCACATCTCCTACCTCCATCCGACCAAGGTGGAGGCGGGGAAGCTTTCGGTGCCGGGCGCGGACCATCCCCAAGTGGAATATGTCTGGAAGACGGTGCCGTGGGAGGCCTCACACGCCGAGTTTATCGAAAAATACGGCGCGTTGCCGGCGCGCGAAGACGAGGGACGTCACGAGGCGGTGTTCCAACTCGCCACCTGGTGCGAGAAGCAGAAGTTGTCCCCCTGCGCCGAGTTCCTGCTCCGCGAAGTACTCCACGATCTGTACGGTCAGTTGAGCCATCCCGACTACCGCCGGGCCGTGAACTGGTGGTATACGCTCGCCGCCAAGCGGTCGTCACCATTCACTTTCGACCTTCCGATGCGCGGTCAATGGTATGTGGCGGAGGATCCTACATGCCATCATCGCGCGAAGCACGGTGCGGCTTTCGCCTGGGATCTGATGATCCGCCGCAATGGCCAGACCCACAAAGGCTCGGGCGCTGCACTGGAAGACTTCTACTGCTGGAATGAGCCGCTGTACGCCGTGGCCGATGGCGTGGTCGTCCGGGTGATCGACAACTTTGCCGATCTGCTGCCCGGACAGCCAGGGCGATTCGATGAGGCGAACCAGGTGTTGCTCGATTGCGGCGGCGGAATCTATGCCTTTTACGCGCACATAAGGAAAGGCTCCGCGGCCGTCAAGGCGGGACAGCGAGTAAAGGCGGGCGACCTCGTAGCCCGGGTCGGCAATTCAGGAGCCAGCGGTCAACCACACCTGCATTTCACGTTGACGGATGGGGCGGCCTTCTCGGTTCGCGGAAATTGGCGGTGTGAGCAGCTCACCGGCGGGGGATGGCAACTCCGTGATGGCCTCGACTTGCAGGAGAAGTCCACCATTCGCCCAGCCACAGAACGTGGCACCGCTCAGGCCCCGTCCTCTGCCGGGCAGCCAGCCCTTCAACGGTAATCAGACTCTGCCACAGGGCGACCGGCGGCGTAAGTACCCCTGCAGGCTTCGATGAACTCGATGACGGTCGGTTCAAACTCCGTACAGTTGCTGTTCAGCCGCATTTCACTCTCTCTTTGGTTCGGGGAACCATGGTCGCCTCACACGATTTCGAAAAGATGGACCATGCCACCCGCCGAAACGGGGTCGTCTCCTGGAAGGCGGCGTAGGTCGCGGATGTGTCTTGGAACAATACGGGGTGGACTCCGATCCATGAGAATATCGCTTCAACAAGCCCGGCGACTTATCCTGACGTGCCAGGGACTGGACGGTAGCTGGCGTCTTCCCTCTGGCAAGGAAGGTGCCGCCCGAACAGTTGAGCGGCTGGGTTTTGTCCAGATCGACACGATTGCTGTGATCGAGCGCGCCCACCATCACACGCTCTGGACCAGGCGGCCAGACTATCGACCGGACATGCTGGATGAACTGCTGGGCGACGACCGCCGGGTGTTTGAGTACTGGGCGGCGCCGGCGGCAGCATACGTTCCCATGGTCGATTATCGCTGGTATCTGCCGCGCATGCGGCGCTTCCGCGAAGGTGGGTCACAGTCCAAGTGGCTGGCTGCTCACCGGGGCCTGGTCCGTGAAGTGCTCGCTCGGATCAAGTGCGAGGGGCCGCTGGGTTCATCGGATTTCGAGGCGCCGCCCGGCGCCACCCGCGGCACGTGGTGGGACTGGAAGCCGGCGAAGATCGCCCTGGAGTTTCTCTTCAACCGTGGCCAGCTCATGATCAGCCGCCGCCGCAAGTTCGAGCGACGTTACGATCTGACCGAGCGTGTTCTGCCCCCGGGACTCGACACGCGCGAACCGGACCTGCCGGAAACGTATCGCTTCGGCCTCCGCCGGTACTTGGCGGCACACGGCTTGGCCACAGTCCGCGATCTGCGCTGGGGCAGCGCCTGGCGATTGCCGGCCGAAACGCTGCGCGAACTGGTCACTGCCGGCGAGGTGGTCCGCGTCGAAATTGAGGGGCTTGAGAATGAGCCGCACTACGGCCTGAAGAAGGTGATCGACGCGGCTGGCCGGCGGAAGAGCCGGGCGACCCTGCTGCACCTGCTTTCACCCTTTGACTCGATTGCCGGCGACCGCTTGCGACTGCGTCGCCTATTCGGGTTTGACTACAAGATCGAGTGCTACGTGCCGAAGCCCAAGCGGCGCTATGGATACTTCTGCCTGCCGATCGTGTGGGGCGAACGGTTTGTGGGGCGTCTGGACTCCAAGGCCGACCGACGCACTGGCCGATACCTTGTACACCACCTGCACCTGGAAAGTGGAGTTGCTGTCACCGACGAACTCCTGACAACTCTGGCCGGAACGCTGCGGAGGTTCGCGACTTTCAACGGGTGCGAGAAGGTGGTTGTCAGTGCCAGCAGCCCACGAAGCCTCCGTGGTGCGTTAGTTAACGAACTTCGGCGGCCATCGGAGTGACGATTTCGGCATGAGTTCCTGGCTGGTCTACATTCTCCGCTGTGCCGACGACACGCTGTACACGGGCATAACGAACCGGCTGCCGGCTCGCCTGAAAACACACAATGGCGCCGGGGGCGCAAAATACACCCGGACCAGACGACCGGTTGCCCTGGTGTGGAGCACGCCCTGCAAGAGCCATGGCGCCGCTTTGTCGCTCGAGTACGCCATCAAGCAACTGACCCGTCGTCAGAAACTGGTCTTGATCGTCCTCACCGGATCTGCCCGAAAACAGATGGTCAACAGGTTAAAGTCCCTGGCTGCCGGCAAGGCGTAACCGTCTTGCCACCCGCCTCAACGGCTAAGACTTCCTGTACAACCTGAATACCGAACGGCTCGATGGTGAGGGCAGAGTTTTGTTGCTTGGCGGGGGTGGGAAGAAGTAGAATCGGCGGTGTTGTCAATCGACAGGATAGGAGAGGTCATGGCTGAACGCACCCCAATGGCACTCATTATCGACGATCCGCCGATCAACTCCTCGTACTGGATGCGGCGGCAGGCCGAGGAAATGGGGGTGAGCCGACCGGCCACGGGGGCGTTCGGAACGTTCGTGGCCGATTGGCGGCGGCAGGAACCGTCGATGCTTATTCCAAACGACTTCTGGCGGCAATTCGCGGCTTGGGCTCGCGACGCCGGCGTCAAAGGCAAGTTCACCATGCTGCCCTGCCCCGCGGGATTGGGCACGATCGACGACCGGGTCGAGGGTTACTCGGCGGCGGAGCTTTCAGAACTGCTCTGCATCGTCCGCGAAGAACTGCTGGGACCGTTCGACATCACTCCGGAAATCTGGACCCACTCGATGGCCTGGGACATGGCCGAGCGGCGACTGCGGCCGGTGTTTGAACCAGAGTGGATGGGCCTGCAGAACGAGGAGACGCTGGCGGACTATATGGCCGGAGCACTGCGGGTGCTGCAAAAGGTGGGCCTGCGGCCGACGGGCATCACCCAGCCGGGCTACTTCCCGGGCGACAGGGATCTGTACGCCAGGGCGGTCTTGCGGGCCATGAAGGAGGCGTGCGGGATCAAGCGGACGTTCTTCTTCCTGGATTGCGAGGCGACGGCCCTGCCGGCGCCGTCCCGGGTGATGGTCGATGACCAGGCCGCCGGTGAGAGCGTGGTCAGCATCTGGAGCGGCATCCGGGCCGACGAGCCGTTCTGGGCCTCGCTCTACGGAGACGCCGGCGACCCGCTGACCATGGCCGAGTACTTCATCGCGGCCGACGGTCGGAGCGGGCGGCTGGTGGACCTGGTCGCCTCGGGTGGGCCGGCGGTGTTCCATGCCCACGGGCAAACGTTATTCTCTAATGGGACACGGCGAGGCTTCGATTCGCTGAAGATCGTGGTTGACCGCGTGAACCGCCACCTGGGCGACCGCATCGAATGGTCGACGGTGCAGCAGGTGGCGGAGTGGACGCGAAGGCTGGTTTAGGCTTGCACCCACGCGGCGTCTGCGAACCATCGCCCAGACTGGAATTTTCCTCCGCCACGCGTTATAATTCCGCCATGAAAATCAAATTAGCCTACCATCATGAAGGCCTCACCCTCGACGTCCCCGACTCTAACCTCATCGCCATCGTCGAAGACCAGGCCCTCGCGCCGCTCCACGATCCACAGGCCGCCGTGACCGAAGCCCTGCGCCGCCCCACCGGCTGCCCGCCGCTGGCCGAAGTCGTCGCCGAACGCCGCCGCGCCGTCGGCACGAAGAAAGATTTCCGCACCGTCATCGTCATCTCCGACATCACCCGCCCCTGCCCCAATCACGAAATCCTCCTGCCGCTCCTCGCCGAACTCCGCGCCGCCGGAGTCGCCGATTCTTCCGTCACCATCCTCATCGCCACCGGCCTCCACCGCGCCGCCCTCTCCTCCGAAATCGTCGAACTCGTCGGACCCGACGTCGCCGCCCGCGTCGAAGTCGTCAGCCACGAATCCTGGAAAACCGAAACTCTTCGCCCCGTCGGCAAAACCATCTTCGACACCACCGTCCTCATGAACCGCCGCTGGGTCGACGCCGACCTCCGCCTCCTCACCGGCCTCGTCGAGCCGCACATGATGGCCGGCTGGTCCGGCGGACGCAAGGGCCTCTGCCCCGGCGTCGCCGGCGAGGAAACCGTCAAACGCTTCCACGCCACCGATATGATGGGCCACCCCAACGCCCTGCCCGGCATTATCGACGGCAACCCCGTCAACGAACTCTCCCACGCCGTCGCCGCCCTCTGCCCGCCACACTTCCTCGTCAACGTCACCTTGAACCGCCAGGTCCGCCTCACCGGCGTCTTCGCCGGCGACTGGCGCGCCGCCTGGCAGCAAGCCGTCCTCCACGCCGAGCGCGGCACACGCGTCGCCGTCCCCGAACCCGCCGACATCGTCATCTCCACCAGTTGCGGCTACCCGCTCGACCTCACTTACTATCAGAGCCAGAAGGGCCTGATCGCCGCCCTGCCCATCCTCAAGCCCGGCGGAA
Source organism: uncultured Planctomycetia bacterium (assembly GCA_903929765.1). Taxonomy (GTDB): domain Bacteria; phylum Planctomycetota; class Phycisphaerae; order FEN-1346; family JAACEH01; genus CAIYVX01. Next base: position 4,539 of record CAIYVX010000023.1, on the reverse strand, counting down.
CCATCCTCTACGCCATGGCCTGCGCCGAGGGCCTCGGCTCCCCCGAGTTCACCGCCATGTGCCTCCGCTACCCCACCCTCGAAGCCTTCATGCACGACGCCCTGACGCGCGGCTACGTCGAAAAAGACCAGTGGGCCTTGCAATACCTCCACAAGGTCTGCTCCAAGCACGAAGTCCTCTTCTACTCCTCTTTCCTCGATTGGGATTTGCAGCACAAGCTTTTCGTCACGCCCGTCCGCTCGCTCGAAGCCGGCCTCGCCCAGGCCCTCGCCAAGCACGGCCCCAATGCCCGTATCACCGTCATGCCCAAAGGCGCCTACGTCCTGCCCTATCTCGCCTGAGCCTCTTGTCCCACCAACTTCACCAATTGTGAGGCCGTATGAAATCGACTTGTTCCTGGTTCTGCAAAACGCGTTTCCTGTGCGGCCTGGGTCTGTTGTTGGCCGCCGTTTCCGGCCTCTCCTGCGCCGCCGACCGCGCCTCGCCGGCCACCTACACTAACCCGATTCTCGCCCTGGACCAAGGCGGAGGCGCCGACCCTGACGTTATTCTTTTCAACGATACTTACTACTTCTATTCCACCAACCCCGGCAACAACGTCTTCATCTCCACCGACCTGGTACACTGGAAAAAAGGGCCGCAGGTGTTGCCTGATGAGTTCAAGGGCGTCTGGGCCCCGGAAGTTTACCGCCATCCCGAGGACGGCAAGTTCTACCTGTACTATACGCGAAAATACAAGATCGGCGTGGCCGTCGCCGACCGGCCCGATGCCTTGTTTAAGGATCTGGGACTCCTGGCCATTGATGGCATCGACGCCGACCTGTTCCGCGACGATGATGGGCGGCTTTACCTCTATTTCACCAACACGCCAACCTTCACCATGTACTGCGTGCCCTTGAAAAGCCCCACCGAAACCGGCGGACCGGTCACCAGGTGCTTCGAAATTTCACAAGACTGGGAGAAGCACAGCTTCCCCATCAACGAGGGACCGTGGCTGCTCAAACACGACGGCCGCTACTACCTGCTCTACTCCGGCAGCGACGGACAATCGATTTACTACGCCGTCGGTTACGCCACCGCTCCGACGCCCCTCGGTCCGTTCACCAAGTACGCCCACAACCCCGTCTTCCAGAACCTGGCGAAGGTCCACGGCGCCGGCCACGGCTCGGTGATTCGCGACCGGGCCGGCCAACTCTGGCATCTCTACGCCCAGAAGACCGACACCAGGGAAGGCTGGGACCGCGACATCTGCCTTGATCCGGTTTCCTTCGACGAACACGGCCTTTTCAGCGGCACGCCGACGCGCGGCCTCGCCCAGCCGGTCCCCGTCTGCGACCCGTCGCTCGCCTGGTCTCCGGACTTCCATCCCCGCGGCGCCGTCTTCAGCCCGTCCGTCTCCGTCGCCCTGACCTCCAACACCGCCGGCGCCGAAATTCGCTACACCCTCAACGGCTCCGACCCTACCGAATCTTCACCGCGCTACGACCAGCCGTTCACGCTCACCAAGTCCGTCACCGTCAAGGCCCGGGCCTTCAAGTCCGGCCTCAAAACCAGCGCCGTCTCCGTCGCGCGCTTCACCCTGACCTCCGACCCCTTGCCCGCCAACCCCTCACCCAACGCCCCGCCCGGCCATCCACCGTTCGAGGTCTTTCCCCAGCCGGTTCTCAACTGGCAACCTTCGGCCAGGAAACCACAGGAATAGAGCAGTTAACGTTTGGATGTAATTTCCGGGTGCCACACCTTGTCCCGGCGGGCCATTTCGCCGGGCATGGTGTGTCTTCGTTCAACAACCCCAGATCGTAACCGTGGCTGATGCTTTCATGTAGGGCGGATGCGCCGTTTGCAGCCGCCGCAATCAAATGCCGTTTTCAGATTGGTGTTGCTGTTTTTGTTTCTCGAATTGACGTTGACTACTGCGTCGTCGGCGGAAGCTGAACAAAGCTAGCAACCCTGAATTCACTCGCAAGTTGTTCGAGCATCGTGCGGTCGATTAAGGTTAACCGCTTCTCCTTGGCAAACTCTTGAGCCTCCGGCGTAAAGGTGGAACTTGTCACACAGTCCGCACGGGTATAGCTTTGATTAGCATGGAGGACACCCCAGAGTTGTTGTAGAACCGGGCGGCCAACCTTGCCCCTTTGATGCTTACACTGAATGATAACTCGCTCTCTCGCTCCTCCCGCCTGACGTTCCGCGAGAACATCGATCCCGCCATCGTGGCTACCGCCGGTAAGCGCCGCCGAAAACCCTTGTTTCTCGTACAACTCGGCCACCAATTCCTCAAACTGCTTTGGGTCCATATTGTTGAGAATTAGGGTAACGGGTTCAACGGAGATTTTTGGCTTCGCCGACTTTCGTGGACGAACGGTCAGGTTAAAGAGTGAAAATATTTCCTCCTCATTTAAACCCATGCTGTCGGCCTGCGGACTGGCCTCGTCAATGATTTGTCTGAAAAGCTGTCGCTTCTTGGCGAGCGCCTCCAGTATCCTCTCCTCAATGGTACCGCCGCAATAGAAACGGCGGATAAAAACCTTCTGCATCTGGCCGATACGGTGTGCACGCTTTACAGCCTGATCCTCAACCGCGGGGTTCCACCATCTGTCGAATAGGTAAACGTAGTTTGCAGCCTGCAGGTTGAGACCCACGCCGCCTACGGCAAAATTGAGAAGTAGGATATTCGCGTCCGGGTCTGACTTTAACCATTGGACGTTTGCATCCCTATCACGTGTGGAAATCCCACCGTGGAGTTCTCTTACGCCGTATCCCTCCTTGCCGAGTTCCGAAGAGAGTCGTCGGAGTCCAAATTTCTCCGATACAAACTGCGAGAAAACGAGAGCTTTTTTGCCGCTTTCACGAATTTCTTCAAGGTCCGCCAACAAACGTTCCAGTTTGGCGCTGGAGTTCTTTTGTGGGTCGAAGTTGCAGACCTGACGCAATCTGTTAATCAAAGCAAAAACGTGCGTAACGGTTATCTGGTCGCCCTTCTCGTTCAGTTCAAGGACGCCCTCCCGCTCCAAACGGTTATAGGTCTCACGATGAGCATCATCGAGTTCGATCTCTACGTCCTGTTCGTATTTCTCCGGCAACTCAGGCATAACTTCCTCAGTCCGCCTACGAAGCATGAAAGGCCGTATATGTTCTGTAATTGGATTGGACAAGTCGCATGCAACAAGGAGTTCTGGATTTACGTATCCAAAGATAGAAATGACATCCTCAACTTTGTTCTCAAGAGGTGTTCCGGTGAGTGCCCATCTCCTTCCAGCTTTTAGAAATTTCACCGCCTGTGAAGCTTTGGCCTTGGGATTCTTGATGCGCTGGGCTTCGTCGATTATGACAAGGTCATGGGAGAAAGTCTGGGTTTTCAACCAATCAAGTTCCCTACCGAGTGACTCGTAGTTAATGATTTTGACTAATGTACTCGGTGTTCCCATACGCAAAAACCATTGGCGGTCCTGATCTGCAACCATGATGTTATAAGCCGCCTGGGGCCACCACTTTCTAAACTCTTCTTTCCAGTTTGATATCAGCATCTTGGGACAAACAACGAGCACTTGCTTTATTCTTCCCTCTCGCCACAAGAGCCTAGCCGCGATAATCGCCTGCATTGTCTTTCCGAGTCCCATTTCGTCCGCTAAAAGGGCGCTGTCTCTATCCTTGAGCCACTTCACGCCAAACATTTGATAGGGAAACGGTCGCTCCGGAAGGGCGAGTTGCGGGTCGGAAAGAATCTCGTGAATCGGGGGTGTCAATATCCAACGCAGGCGTTCTTCGATGCTTGCTTTCCTTGCACACGGTGGCATTGGAGGTTCGGTAATACGGGCGACACGGGGTGCCGACTGAGCAGCATTCGGGGCCTTGCTAAAGAGGTTCTGCGGCTCCGCCCTCAAAGGGCCGAAAGTAAAATGGCTTAGGATGCACCGGAATTCAGTAATCGGATGTATTGTTGGCAATATTCCGTTGAGCAAATCGCTTGTAGCAATCGTGGGAACAAATGGTGATAACAGTCGCACACGCGGTTTTACGTCGAAAGACATCGCTTCGGCAATCACAAAAGCCGGCGATAATTCGATCTCGGTATTTACCAACGGTGAAGGGGATTCAATGTCAGGAGGTAATCGATTAACTAAAGACTCGAATTCGAGCGAGTTCCAGGGTATGGCCTTGTCAGATTTCGGACGCCCAAGTCCTGAACGACAATGGTCTCCTGTTGGGACTGCAACCCGCCAAACGGAGTGAATACCTTCGACTGACGCATCAATATCTAGCGTTCCGTCATCTAACTTATAACGCTGCGGACGAAAAGCCTCGCGGTCCGACGGGTAGACTGCCTTCCTCATACCATCGAGAAACCAGCTCATCGTGCTGTTCCTCTATTGTTTTCCGGTGGAATTTGCTGCCTCTTTGAGCGCCTCGGCAAGTCTGGCAAAAGGTTCGACCAAATCTACCGAAGTTTCCAGGGCTGCAAGCACACGCCGGGGGTGTAAAATCCTTTCTGTAAATTGATCTTCCTGGGGCGGCGGAGCGGAGGCGAGCGTAGCGAGC
>CAIYVX010000022.1 GCA_903929765.1 uncultured Planctomycetia bacterium | reverse complement strand
CGCTGCCTGTGCCGATGACAGTGCCGTTGGTCACGTTCCAACTGAGGAAAGTGTAGCCCGTGCTGGCCTGGGCCGTAATCGTCGGCGTGCTGCCGAGTGAGTACGTCGCGGTGCTCGGGGAGACCGTCACCGTGCCGCCGGTGGTCTGGTTGACGGTAAGCGTGTAATTCGGCTCCACGGTCCCCGAAGAACTGACCGAAGCGGCAAAGATGGCCAGTTCGCGATAATGATACGGCTTGGTGCTGCCCGCGGCGTCGACGATCTTGATGCCGGTCAAGGTTTTGCTGGAGTCCAGGAGCCGCGGCACGGTAAACTCATAGAGCGACAGCGGAGCTGTATCGCCCCTGACAGCGCCGTAGGCGCCCGTGCCGAAGTTCCACACCAGGTGGCTCGTGTAAAGGGTGGTGAAGTCGCCCACCCCCGTGGTCGAATCCGTGAGGTTCGGGCCGGCGAAGCCGGCGCCGGGGTCACCGAAGTCGTAGAGCTTGGTCGAGGGGGAGTCGGAGTAGACGGCCCAGATCTGCATGTAGGCGGCGCCCTGCCAGGCCCCGGCCGTGAAGACGAAGTTGATGTCCGCGTAGTTGCCGGGGGTCACGTTCATGGTCGCCGACTGTGGATAGGTCGCGTCGTAGCCCCAGGGCTGGGCGATGACTGCCGCGTTGTATTTGACATTGTTGCTGCCCGTCGGAACGGCCGCCTCCGTCCAGTCGCCGGACAACAGGGCGTTGCCGCTGACCGAGGCCATGCAGTAGGTCCGGCCATCCACGTTGGACGTCAGCACGCCGTTCTCGGGCAGGCCTTGCAGTCCGGTGAAATAAGCGCCGTTGTAACTCGACCCGGCCTCGTTGGACGAACTGTCGCAGACCAGGCTATTGCCCGTATTGCCGCCCAGGCTGTTCGCAAAGCCCTGCGGTTCATAGCCGAACAGGTACGGAATTGAATGACCGGTCGTGGCGGCGAGCTGAGCCATTTTCGGGCCGACCATGGCGGCCATGTTGAACCCGCTGGAGATGTCAATCGGCTGGGCCGCGGAAGTGAAGACGGCCGTCAGGGTGAAGTTGCTATACACGGTCAGAGAAGTCGTCGCTGAGGTCGGGCCGGCCAACTGCGAAGCTCCGGTGACGAGCCAATGGCTGAACGTCCAACCGGTGCTGGCCGCAGCGGTGAGACCCACGACCTGGCCGTAGGAGTACGGACCGGCGGAGGTCAATTGGACCGTCCCGGCGCCGATGGTCTGCGTCGTGGGGGTATAGCTGTAGGCGTTGAAGTTGGCCGCCAGGGTCACGTTGCCCTGCACGGTGAGGGTGGCCGGGTTGGTGTTGCCGGAGACATTTCCGTTGGTCACACTCCAACTGACGAAGTAATAACCCGGATTGGCCGAAGCCGTGATCGTCGCCGTGGCGTTGTTGAGATAGCCGCCCAGGCTCGGCGTCACGGTCGCTGTGCCGCCGGTGGTCGGATTGACCGTTATGGTATAAGCCGCGACGAAGTTGGCCGAGAGGGTCACGTTGCCGTTGACGGTCAGGGTGCTGCCGGAGATCGATCCGCCGGACACGTTCCAGCCGGAGAAAGCATAGCTCGGGCTGGTCGTGTACGAGATCCCCACCTGAACGCCGCTTGGATATGCGGCCAGGCTCGGGGTGACGGACACCGAACCGCCCGTGGTCGGGTTGACCGTCACGGAGTAGCCCGTCGCCGGTGTGCCTGTGGCACCGAAGACGGCCAGTTCGGGGTTGCCGCTGGTATTTTTGACCACGATGCCCGTGAGCGGCTTGGAGGAATCCAGTGTCAGGGGTGTGGAGAATTCGTAGAGGTTGAGCAGATCCTGCACGTCTCCCCGGAAATACATGCCCTGGTCATAAAAATATAGGGAGCTATGAAAGACGGTGTTGAAGCCCGGGTACGCGGACGTGGCGCTGGACGAGGCAAAGCTCGGACCGGTGGCCGCCCCCCAGTCGTAGAGCCTGGCCGAGGTGGTGTCGGCGTAGACGGCCCAGATCTGGCAATTAGCGGCGCTGGCGGCCGCCAGGACGAAGTTGATGTCCGAGTAGTAGCCCGCAGTCACGGGCAGCGTCACCGTTCTTTGGCCGTTCCAGGTGACCGCGGCGTTGTGCATGTCGATCGAGTCGGCGGGCATTGTGGCGTTGCCCAGGATCGAGGCGACGTTATAGACGCGACCGTCGGCTACCGACGTCAGAACGCCGTTCCTCGGCGTGCCCTGGTTGCCGGTCAAATAGCCGCCGTTGTACGAGACGCCATCGGCGACCGTCGTGACTGCGCCCAGGCCACACTCGTTCCCGTTGTCGTTCCTCAGGTTCTGCGCGTAGCCGTGTGCTTCGTCGTAATTCATCCCGGTCTGGATGGTATGGTTCGGGTACCCACCCTGCGCAAAGGCATTGTTGACCATGGACGGGCTGCACCAGGCGTTCATGTTGAAGCCGCTGGAAATATTGAGCGGCACGGCGTTCAAGTTGTAGAAGACCGCCGTCAGGGTGAAGTTGCCGTAGACGGTCAGCGACGAGGTTGCGGCGGTCGAGTTGGACAACTGCGACGACCCGGTGACCACCCAATGGTTGAAGGCATAGCCGGGGGTGGCCGTGGAAGCCGAAATGCCCACGACCTGGGCGAAAGAGTACGGACCGTTGGAGGTCAACTGGATTGTCCCGCCGCCGTTGGCCGTCTGCCCGTTGACCGTATAGCTGGCGGGGACGAAGTTGGCCGAGATGACCAGGTTGTTGTTGACGGTAATGGTGTCATTGCCGGTTTGCCCGTTGGGTGTGCCGTTGCCGGTCACGTTCCAACTGCTGAAGACGTAGCCGGCGCTGGGCGTGGCGACGAGCGTCGCCGTCGCGCCGGGGGCGAAGTACGGACCGGCAATGATCGTCACCGAGCCGTTGGTGGACGGCACGGTGGTCACGGTGTAGGCCACGCCGAAGCTGGGCGCGAGAGAGACGGCGTTGTTAATGGCCGCCAGAGTGACCCGAGACGTGGTGGTGCTGCCCACGGCGAACGTATCGCCGGTGATACCCCAACTGACGAAGTAGTAGCCGGTGCTGGCCGTGGCCGTGGCAGTCACCCCCGTGGTGCCGGGGACGTAGTATGGTCCGGCCGGATTCAGGACGACCGTACCCGTGCCGCTCGAGGCCGCGTTGATCGTCACGGTATAGTAGGTGCCGAAGCTGGCCGACAACGTCACGTTGTCTTGCACGGTGAGGGTATCCGTCCCGGTGTTGCCGGAGATCGAACCGCCGGTCACGCTCCAACTGACGAAGTAGTGGCCCGGATCGGCGTTGGCCGTAATCGTCGGCTTGGCGTTGCCGGGATAGGACGCATTGCTCGGCGAGACGTTGACCGTGCCGCCGGTGGTCGGGTTGACCGTCACGGTATAACCACCCGCCGAGGAGAAGTTGGCCGACAGAGTCACGTTGCCGTTGACGGTCAGGTAGTCAGTTGTCGTGTTGGCGTATTCGTCGAACCATTCGTAGTCGAGGTCGATCGTTCCGCCGGTCACGTTCCAGCCGGTGAAGGCATAGTTCCCGTTGTCAGGTGTAACCGTGATTATCACCTGTGCGCCGCTGGGATATCCAGCCTGGCTCGGGGAGAGCGCCACCGTGCCGCCGGTCACCTGGTTCACCGTCACCGTGTTGGTTTGTCCTGACGCGCTAGTAGCGGTGGCGCCGAGGACGGCCAGTTCGGGAGCGGTGCTGCCGACATATGTGACCCGGATTTCATTGAGCAGCTTGGTGGGATCCAGCGCCAGGGGCGTGGAGAATTCGTAGAGGTTGATCAGGGCGCCGCCGTTGCCGTCTGAATTCGGCGCCGCGCTCCGGAAATACATGCCGACGTCATAATAATAATAGGAGCTACGAAAGACGTTGTTGAAGCCCGAGAACGAGCCGGTGAGCGAGCCAATGGTCGGACCGTTGGTCGTGCCCCAGTCGTAGAGCTTGATCGAGGTTTGGTCGGCATCATTGTAGTAGGCCCAGATCTGGGCCTTAGCGGTGCGGGCGGCCGTCAGGACGAGGTTAACGTCCGAGTAGTAGCCCCCCCACGTACCCACATACAGATTCACAGTTCTTCGGCCCCCCCAGCTAACTCCGGCGTTGTACGTGTCGATCGAGTCGGCGGGCATTGTGGCGTTGCCCAGGATCGAGGCGACGTGGTAAACGCCGCCGGGATAGGCGGTCGAGTTCAGGACGCCGTTCCTCGGCGTACCCTGGTCGCCGGTCAGGTAGGTGCCGCCGTACGAGATGCCGTCGGCGGACGTAGTGACGGCGCCTATGCCAACCTGGTTGTTGCCGGCGGTCGTCAGGTTAAGCGAGTAACCGTTCGACTCCCCGGTATACATGGTCACTATGTTCTTGGAGTGCGCCACGGCATTGTTGACCATGGACGGGCTGACCCAGGCGTTCATGTTGAAGCCGCCGGAAATATCCAGCGGCACGGTCTGCCCCAGTGTCGTCCCGGCCAGCGCCAACAGCGCGACAAACATCACCATCAACGTTACGTTCCTCTTCATGACCAGCGCTCCTTAAAGAAAGATGACAGGCCTCCAGCCGGACACCAATTTCGACTTCAACCCCGCAACCGTTGCGGGCCGCTTCATTTTGAGTAGTCCTGCAAGTGCCAATTCCTGCATCACGACACCCGAATTGCGTTTCAGACTCGACCCGTCGGGCCAAAGCCAGACCGAAAGATACGAACAAAACAGAACGGGCGCAGGCTCACCGCCAGCCGTCTGAGATAGATGTACCCCATAAACAAGGGATTGTCAAATAATTCAGAGATTTATTCGAGAAAAATTTCATTTCCGGGCAATAGTAATTTGGGCTGCATAGACGTGGGGCATGGGTTGTAACTGATTATAAAATAAGTGGTTACGTTTGGCCGGGGGCTTCTCCACTGGCAAATTATTAGCTTCAAGGGCAGAAACTCAGGGGCGCAGTGGAATGGCGAGGTTTGTGGGCGAAAAAACGAGGTGAAAAACATGCGGGTGAGCGGCTTTTTCCTGCCTGCGGCACCGGGCGGCGCCGGAGACGGCTTGGCGTTGACGTCCACACCATCAGACGCCGTCGCCACGGGCGCAGCGAGACACCGCAGAACCTCCAAGAGGCAGCAGATTGACCGGTGAAGGGCGAAAACCTTTGTCCGCCAGTCTTATGGAAAAGGCCAGACTGAACCGAAAATATCTCCAGGATTACCAACAATGTAAGTTGCTGAAAATACTTGTTGTGAAAAATTGGACGGAATCGGAAAAATTTTCCCATAATTATTTGCTTTTGCCAGGAATTTGGAGTACGTTATGGTAGTAAGAGGAACTAAGCCAGTGGTGGGGCTGTTCCGGTGGAGTGCTGGAAAGAGCCGCTTTGCGTTGCAGCACTGGGCGAGGTGAGGCCCGGTGTTTAAGAGATGCGGGTAATGCACCCGGGGACGGTTTCTTGGCACGCGCTGGCTGTTTGAGCTGCGTGCCTAGAGACTGTCCCTTTTTTTTCGATGGCCGGGCAAGGCGGCCATCTGGTTCTGGTCTGGTTGTGGTCAGCCTTGGATCGCCTTGGCGATACATGCTGGCCTGAAATGACGCCGGAGGGCGCCTAGAGAAGGCGGGCGGTGGTCCCTGTTGCGGGGATCACGGTTCGCCTTTTGTGTTGCGCGGCCGTCAAAGGGAGTTGTGACAAGTTAGGATGTTGCAAGCCAGGCGCAGGGGTGCCCGGTTATTTAGAGATGCGGATAATGCACCCGGGGACGGTTTCTCGCACGCGCTGCCTGTTTGAGCCGCGTGCGTGGGAACTGTTCCTTCTTTTTCGCTGGCCGGGAAAGGCGGCCACCGGGTTCAGGTCGGACGGATGTTGCGAACCTTTTGAGTGTGCTGCTGTTTGGCGTGTAGCCCTGATGGCGTTGTAGGTTGTCGAAGTAAATACGCGAAGTTTCTACTTGGAAAGGGAAACAAAAATGATTCGAATTGGTCTTCTTTTGCTCTTGGTGGGAGTTTTTGTGGCCGCGAACGCTGGAGTAGCCAGGGCGGATTTGGTCAGTTATGTTACGTCAACCCCGATAACATCAGTCCCCATCAACACCACCGGCGGTACGGCCGGCGCAATTGACAGCAACTTGACCTTTCAAAAGTTTGACACGTCCCTGGGAACGCTGAACAGTGTTGAGCTCCTGTTATCCTCGGGGTATACCGCCGCGATCACGGTGACTAATAACCGCACCGGGTCGACGTATGGTACCACGAAGGTACACATTTCTTTCTTCGCCGATGATTATGGACCCATTGGGGCTGACTCTCCTCAGTTCGAGAAAGATAGCCAAATCTTCACCTTCGCCACCGTTGGCGCCCCCTTGGCTGCGGGTCAGCACGTCACCTCGGGCTTATTGAGCGATACGGGGACTTCGGATATAACCTACACGGACCAGGCGGTTCTGGACGAGTTTACCGGCTCCGATGTCTTTTCTTTGTCTGCCCAAATATACGACTACTGCACTATGACCGAACACGGGAGCGGCAGCGGCTCCACGAGCCGGACCACTGCTGGCGAAGCTTCGATGACCGGCACCGTCATCTACGACTACACCCCGACGACCCCCGAACCGGCGACGATGGCTCTGCTGGGCTTGGGACTGGTCGGGCTGATCGCCCGCCGCAAGCAGGCCGCGAAGTAGCCGGCTTGACGTAGAGCGCGCACCTGCAACGATCCTTTTAACCACGGCCCCGGATTTCTGATCCAGGGGCCGTGGTTTTTCCCGGCCTTGAACGGCAGGGTGGCTTGCGCAGCGCTGGGGAAGACCGCGCCGCCGGGCATAGTCCATAATCGCCAGGAAGTCAAAAAATCAGACGGTTGGTTTCACCCGCGAACCAGGTAGTTCAACTCCGCCTGGCAGTTCCAGTAGCACATCCGGCAGCGCGCCGTCTCCGCCCGCATCGCCGCATATTCCGCGCTTTGCCAGATTTCCCGCAGCCCCCCGCCCTGGTTGATGTTGGCGCCAGGGATGGCGCGGCCGATCTCGAAATAGGTCCAGCAAGGATAAACCCGGCCCCCGCTATCGACCATCAGCGACGTGTGCCCCGCGTTGCAGGGCAGCGGAAATTCCTTACCCGCATAGGCCAGGTCGAAATCCCGGACATAATCCGTCGAATTCTCCAGACGGATTTCCGGCACCTGATCTATCGCGGCGAAAACCGCCTTCGAGATGCCAACCATTTCCGGATCGGCCGCCACAACGCACCGCTGATGCGCCAGGTCCACGTTATGCGAGGGCATGAAGCCGATCTGCTGCGCTCCGTTGGCCGCCGCCAGCCGGGCGATGTCCGCCACCTCGCCCTTGTTCTGCCGGTTCACGACCGTGACCGCCGTGATGGTCATCCCGGACCCCGCCCGGCGAGCCTCCGCCGCGAGGTTCCTCATGCCCTGAAGCGCCATTTCCAGCGCCCCCTCGCGTCCGCGAATCTTATCGTGCGTGGCCGCCGTCGCCCCGTCGATGGAAATGTTCACGTTCGTCGGATCCGCCTTCACCACCGCTTCCGCCCGCCCCTGGTCCGCCAGCAACAGGGCGTTGGTATTGAGCGTCGCCGGCAGGCCGTGCCCGCGAATCCGGGCGATAAACTCGTTGCACTGCGGATGCAGCAGAGCTTCGCCGCCGGAAATCCCGATCCCGCTCGTGCCGATGGCCGCCATTTCGTCGATCACCCGTCGCCACTGGTCGGCCGAAAGTTCCGGTTTCTCGATCCGTTCATAAAGATCGCACATCGCGCACCGCAGGTTGCACCGATTGGTAATGATCAGCGCCCCCATCAGCGGGCCGCAGACCGGTGCCGTCTGTCCGCGCCGCAACGCCGCTTTCAATCTCATATATTTCCAACTCTGCCGGGCCAGCCACCCCGCCCGCCCTTCTCGCAGAGCCCGCAGCACCACCGACAATTGTCCGCGCCGCATACGCCAAGGCACCATGGTCATAAGTTCCTTATGGAGTTGTTTTTTCCTTCGGTCCGACCAGGAGCCGTCCCCCCGGCCGCATCGTGCCACGCTGCACCAGACCCAGCGGCAGGCCGTCCCGCTCGCGCGCAAAGACAACCCGGTACTCATCGCCCGGCGCCGCCTCACCCGCGCCGCCCAGGAACCGCTCCACCTCCGCCACCACTTCCTCCGGCCGGATCAGCCGCATACATTCATTCTCGCCCTGGCACGGCGGCTGTTCGATCTCGTGCACGCACGGGCTGCAATAGACCGGATGGTTCAGCACCGCCACGTTCGACTCCCGGAAACCATAATGACCCGGACTGACCGGACCGAACAGACAGACCGTCCGCCGGCCCAGGCTGACCGCCATGTGCATCGGACCCGTGTCGTTAGTGACCACCACGTCGGCCCGCTCCAGCACCGCAAACAATTCCGCCAAGCTCAACTGGCCCGCCGTGTTGATAACCCCCGCACGAATTTCCGGATCGACCAGCGACAGCACGCTCGCCACGTGCGCCGCCTCGCTCGGCGAGCCGATCAGCACGATCTTCCGCCCGGCCCGCGCCAGCTTTTCGATCAGTTCCGCCACATGGTCCGCCGGCCAGCGCCGCTCCAGCAGCAGGTCGGAGGCGTTGGGGTTGATCACGACCAGCGCCGGCCCCCCCTCCCCCGCCGGCGGCAGAAGTTTCCGTGCGGCCAACCGTTCGCGATCCTCATGCCGAACCCGGATCGGCTCCAGGTGGTCCGGCGACTCCGCCGGCACGCCGACCGCGCGGCCCATCTGGAGGTAAACCTGACGGATCGGATACCGGGCATTGAAAAAAACCAGGTAGGTGTACAGCCCGCCCTTGAACCACGTCGTGTGACGGTAAAAGCCGTAACGGTTCATGGCCCGGCTGCCGATGGCCATTAAACTGGCGAAGCGTGAGTAGACTTCCAGGTCGAAATAAAGATCCGGCGGATGGCGGTTCAGCTCCACCAGCGCCTGCACCACCGACACGCCCAGCCGCCACAGCCCGCGATCATCGACATAATAACCCCCGTCCACATAAGGCAGCCGCTCGACCAGCGCCCGGCAGCCCTCCGAGGTGACGAAACTGATCCGGGCCTGCGGGAACCGCGCCTTCAGCGACCGCAGCAGCGGGAGCGCCTCGATCATGCTCCCCATCCCTGCGAACTTGGCCACCGCGATTTCCCGAACCTCCGCCTGACCCAGGTCGTGCGGGCGGCGCAGCAGAAAGCCCAGCAGCCGCGCCGCCGCATTCGCCGCCAGCGTCAGCGGCAGGCCCACCACATGATCGAGAAATATCTTGGCCGAAGTTTTCATAGCGAATCGCGCCGCGTCGGGTGAATAATGGTCGCCGACCGGAACCGGGGCATTATATGGGCCGCCCCCCGGCAGTGGAAGTGGCAAAAAAATGGTTCAACCTGCGAAAGATTGCTCTTCACTCCGCAACGCAATTGGTTATCATACTCCCCCGGTTCGGAACCTTCGGAAACCCGTCGCCCGTCATGGCCAAAAAGAAACCCTCATCCTCTTCGCCCGAAGCCTTGCTGGAGCGCGTGCCCCCGCACAGCCTCGAAGCCGAGATGAGCCTCCTCGGCGCCATGATGCTCGACCAGCAGCGGGTGGGCGAGGTGCTGCTGATCGTTCGACCGGACGATTTCTATCAGCCCGTCCATCGCCAGATCGCCGAAGTGCTGATCGCCATGTACGACGCCCGTGTGCCGATAGACCTGACAACCGTGAATGACGCCCTGAAGGAACGCGGGTGGCACGAGGAAGTTGGCGGCGCGGCCTATATTGGGCGACTCGCCGAGAGTGTGCCCTCGGCGGCTAACGCCGAGAGCTACGCCCGCATCGTCAAGAGCAAGGCCATGCTCCGCTCCTTCATCAGCGCCGCCGGCGAACTGATTCGCGACGCCTATGCCGAGGCCGAGGAGACGACGGAGTTCCTCGACCGGGTCGAGGAATCGATCTTCAAAGTCACGGAGCAAAAAGCAACTGGCCAGGTGATCAGCCTCAATGAAGTGCTGAAGCTGACTTGGGACGAAATCGGTAAGGCCGGCGACAAGGGCGGCATGACCGGGATCGCGACCACGCGGTACTTCCTCCTCGACGACATCCTCGGCGGCTTCCAGCCCGGCGAGATGATCGTCCTGGCCGCCCGACCCTCCGTGGGCAAGACCGCTCTGGCCATGAACTTCGCCGAAGACGTGGCCGCGACAGCAAAGGTGGCGACCGTATTCTTCTCGCTCGAAATGCGGAACGTGGAAATCGCCAAACGCATGCTTTCGGCTCGCGCCGGCGTCAACGCCGGACTCTTCTCGAAAAACCCCGACCCGGAAACCATCGAAAAGGTCCAGACGGCCTCAAAGGAGTTGGGCGCGGCCCCGCTCTACATCGACGACAATCCAGGGCAAACCATACTCAACATCCGGGCCAAGGCCCGCCGACTCAAGGTCCAGCACGACATCCAACTCGTCATCATCGACTATCTCCAGTTGCTCACGCCCCCGCGCGGCGAGAACCGCCAGGTCCAGGTCGCCGAAATCTCGCGCGGCGTCAAGAGCCTCGCCCGAGAACTGAAAATCCCCGTCCTCGTCCTCAGCCAGCTCAACCGCGAGGTCGAACGGGCCGACCGCAAGCCCCGCCTCAGCGACATCCGCGAATCCGGCGCCGTCGAACAGGATGCCGATGTTGTGCTGCTCCTGCACCGGTTCGACGAAAAGGAGATGCAGGACCAGGGCTTGCGGGCCAACAGCACCCTGATCGTCGCCAAGAACCGCAACGGCCCCACCGGCGAAGTGCTCCTCAACTTCCAGCCGGAGTACGTCCGCTTCGTCCCGGCCGACTTGCATCACGAGTAGCCCCTGGTCGCTTAACATTTTCTTAGCGTTTTCTTAATGCACTTTCCGGTCGCCTTGAGTACAATTTCGCCCTGAATATGGTAAACCAACGAATGACCCATCGCGTTAGTATCGCGGCCATCCTTCTGGCGGCTCTGGCCGTCGCCACCCCCCTGCCCTGCGCCCGAGCCGCCGAAGCGGTTAACGCCGTTAACGAAGCCCGCGTCGTCGACGTGGTCATCGAGGGCAATCACCGCATCGACTCCAGCGAAATCCTGGCCCAGATGAAACTCCGGGCCGGCTCCATCTATTCACCCGCCATCGCCAACGACGACCTGAAGAATATCCTGAAGCTCCACGAGTTCGAGAACGTCGTCATCGACCCCAAGCCTGTCGAGGGCGGCGTCCGCCTGATCATCCATGTCGCCGAATTGCCCATCCTCGACCGGGTCGAGTTCGTCAACGCCAAGCACTTCACCGAGAAAAAACTTCTGGAGAAAACCCATCTGGCCCCCGGCATGGCCCTCGACCGCCAGCAGCTCTTCGAAGCCGCCCGGACCATTCAGGACGATTACAAGAAGGACGGTTACTATTTCGTCACCGTCGAACTCGACCGCGCCCTCCTCGACAAATCCGCCGTCGCCCGCTTCACCATCACCGAAGGCCCCAAGGTCACCGTCCGAAAAATTCGGTACGTCGGCAACGATTCCCTCGCCAAGGGCGACGCCGGCAAGGACATCACCACCCACGAACGCTTCTGGCCCTTCATCACCGGCGAGTTTTCCGAGGAGAATCTCGACGCCGACGTTGAGAAGGTCAAGAGCAACTACACCGCCCAGGGCTTTCTCGACGTCCAGGTCGCCCGCCGCGTCCTCTTCGACTCGACCCACGAAAAAGTCACCGTCGAGTTCGTCGTCCGCGAGGGCCAGCGCTACCAGGTCGCCGATGTGACCGTCAATGGCGTCGCCGTTCTCGACCCCGCCTACCTCAAGCAAAACCTCAAGCTCCAGCCCGGCAAGCCCTACGTCCTTGAAGCCCTCAAGGCCGACGAAAAATATCTCAAGGACGCCTACGGCCGCATCGGCTACGTCCACTGCCGCGTCGAGTCCAAAATCCAGTTCACCGGCCAGCCCGCCCAGGTCGACCTCGTCTTTGACGTCCAGGAAGGATCCAAGATCACCGTCGGCGAAATCACCATCACCGGCAATCGCCTGACCCAGGACAAGGTCATCCTCCGAGCCCTCGACCTGCGGCCCGAGGACGTGGCCGACGCCTCCGCCGTCAAGAAGGCCCAGGACCGCCTCATGCAGAGCGAACTCTTCACCCAGGCCGACATCAGCTTCATCCCCACCTCCGACCCCAACGTCGAGAACATCCTGGTCAACGTCGAAGAAAAACCGACCACCCAGTTCATTCTTGGCGCCGGCGTCTCCAGTAACCAGGGCCTGATCGGAAACGTCTCGCTGGTCCAGAAAAACTTCGACCTCGCCCGCTGGCCGCGCAGTTGGGACGACCCCGGCGCCTTCCGCGGCGCCGGCCAAACCGCCCGCCTCGTCGCCCAGCCCGGCACCTTGCAGTCCCAGTACGCCGTCAGTTGGTCCGACCCCTATTTCCTCGACCGCGACCTCCGCTTCGACGTCACCCCCATCTCCTACTTCGAACGCGAGTGGGATACCAATGGGTCAACGTCCTACAATGAATCGCGCCTGGCCACGCAAGCCGCCCTCACCAAAGCCCTGACCCGCGAACTTTCCGCCACCGTCGGTCTCAAGGCCGAGTCCATCGACATCGCCAACGTCCAGCCCTGGTCGCCCGACGACGTCCTCAAGGTCGAAGGCCGCAGCATCCTGACCACCATCAACCTCCGCCTCGAGCGCAACACCACCGACAATTACTTCGCCCCCACCACCGGCAGCCGCGCCGGTGTCGGCCTCGAACAGGCCGGCGCCCTCGGCGGCGACTATTCCTTCACCAAATTCTTCCTCGACGGCCGACGCTATTGGACCGTCACCGAAGACGTCCTCGGTCGCCGCAGCGTCTTCAGCCTCAAGGGCCAGACCGCCCTCGCCACCACCAACACCCCGATCTTTGAACGCTTCTATGCCGGCGGCCAGGGCAGCATGCGCGGCTTCGCCTATCGCGGCGTCGGTCCCGTCCAACGCGAGCAGCCCATCGGCGGCGACTTCATGGTCGTCGGCACCAGCGAGTACGAGTTCCCCCTCTATGGAAAGAGCCTCCGCGGCGTCGTTTTCCTCGACGTCGGCGACGTCGAAAAGGATATCTCCCTCCACACCTTCCGCGCCGCCGCCGGCTTCGGCGTCCGCCTCAGCCTCGATATTTTCGGCGCCCCGATTCCCATCTCCCTCGACTTCGGCTTCCCGCTGGCCAAGGCCACCGGCGACCAGACACAACTCGTCAGTTTCTCAATCGGCGTGACTTTCTAATCCTGGAACGTATTCCTGTTTTTGGCCTTAACGCTTATGGAGGTCTCTTTATGAAAACGAAACATTGGATCGGAGTTTTATCGGTTGTCGTCCTGGCCGCCGTCCTGGTCGGCGCCAACGAGTCCGCCCCACGGGCCGAACCCGTCCGCGCCGCCGTCTGCGACATCCACCAGGCCATGACCACTTACAAACGCCTCATCGACCTGCGCGACCGACTCGACAAACAAGACAAGTCTTTCAAGGAGGAAGGCAAACGCCGCGCCGACCTCGTCGAACAGATGCTCAAGCAACTCGGCGACCTCAAAAAAGGCTCCTCCGATTACCAGAAACTCGACCAGGAAACCTGGGATAAAATGTACCAGCTCCGCGTCTACCAGGAAGTCGAGCAGAACAAGCTCGATCGCCAGCGCCGCGACGGCCTCCAGGCCTGCTACGAAGATCTCCTCGCCGAAATCTCCCTCTACTGCCAGGAAACCGGCGTCGATCTCGTCGAGTACATCGGCCCGGTCCCGCTTGACTCCGCCCGTAACGTCCAGGAACTCGAGTCGCTCATCAACTCGCGCCGCGTCCTCTTCCACTCCTCAAAGATCGACATCAGCGACACCATGGCCGCTCGCTTGAACGCCAAGTACAAAGCCGCCGGAGCGCCGCTGAAATAACTCAGCCGCTGTCGTGTAGGGCGGTTGCTTGACAACCGCCATAGTTAAATGCAGTTTTCAACCTGGCGTTGCCGTTTTTGTTTGAATGAAATGAGCGCGACGGAAGTCTCCTTCCGCCGCGCTCTGTTTCTTTGTCGAAACTTGAAACCGGGGGCCACACCTTGTCCCGGCGGCTTTATCGCCGGCAGGGTGTGCCGAAGTTCAGGCATCCTTCCCCCGCCCAATTTCCGCCACAATCCGTTCCGCCAACTCCACCGCCCGCCGCCCGTCCTCGCCCGTCACCACCACCGCTCCTGCCCCGCGCACCGCCCGCAGGAAGCTGGCCAATTGCTGCCGCAGGGCGTCGTGCTGGTCGATGACAATCGGCTCCATGTCGAGCAGTTCCTTAAACTCCGCTCCGGCCACCGCCGCTTCGTCGAACCGCCCGCGCTCCAGCGCCGCCGCCCGGACCTTCGCCAGCCGCTCGTTGGGCCGGATCAACACCGCCTGCTTGGCGTTAAAGTCCGCCGCCACATAAGCGTTCTCGCCGTAGATCCGCAGCCGCCGCTCCACCTTCAGCGCCGCCCGGCTCGCCGAAAAATCCGCCACGCAACCACCGGCGAACCGCACCCGCGCGTTGGCCATGTCCTCCGTCACCCCCAGCAGCGCCACCCCCACCGCGTCCACGCTCTCCACCTCGCGCCGCACCAGCGACAGCACCAGGTCCAGATCGTGAATCATCATGTCCATCACCACGCCCACGTCCATGCTCCGGAACCGGCACGGACTCAGCCGCTCCGTCTCGATGAAACGCGGCTTCAATTCATACTTCGCCAGCGCCGTGAACACCGGGTTGAACCGTTCCGTATGACCGACCTGCAGCACCGTCCGCCCGCGACTCGCCGCCGCCTCCAACTCGCCGGCCTCCGCCGACGTCGCCGCCAGCGGTTTCTCCACCAGGCAAGCCACCCCGCGCTCCAGTAGCGGCCCGGCCACCGCCAGGTGCGCCACCGTCGGCACCGCCACCACCGCCGCATCAATTTTGCCGGAAATTTCGTCTATCGTCGCCGACGCCGCCACGCCAAGCTCGGCTGCAATCTTCGCCGCCCGGCCCAGATCCTGGTCGATCACCGCCGCCAGTTCCACTTCCGGATGTTCCGCGCAGGCCTTGGCATGAAAGCCGCCCATCCGGCCCGCGCCGATCACCACCATCCGAATTCGCTTGTTCATTGGGTTCTCACTTCCGCAGCGACTCGCGGTACCGGCCGTGCCGGCCCAGGTCGCTCCGCCGCAGGCTTTCGATCAGGTGCCGCAATTCCTCCGGCAGGTTGCTCCGGGCTTCCAGTTGCGGCAACGTCTGGCTGCGCGGCTGGTCTTTGCGGTAGAGCAGACTGTAAGCCTCCTCCAGCGCCGTAATGGTCTCTTCCGCCACGCCGTGGCGCCGCAGGCCCACCACGTTCACCCCGCGCACGCGCGACCGGTGCCCCTCGACGATCATGTACGGCGGAATGTCCTGCACGATTCGCGTCAGCCCGCCCACGAACGAAAAGCACCCCACCGTCGTGAAGTGGTGCATGGCCGCCCCGCCGCTCACCACGGCGTGATGCTCCACGTGAATGTGCCCCGCCAGCAGCACGTTGTTCTCCAGCAGCACGTCGTCCTCGATCTGGCAATCGTGCGCCACATGGGCCATGGCCATCAAAAAATTGCGGCTGCCGATCCGCGTCACGCCCCCGCCCTTCTCCGTGCCGCGATGCACCGTAACATACTCCCGAATGATGTTGTCGTCGCCGATCTGCACCTCGGTCGGAGTATCGGCGTACTTGATATCCTGCGGCGCAAACCCGAGACACGCCCCCGCCAGAATCACGTTGCGCGCCCCGATCGTCACCCGACCGTTCAGCGAAACCCGCTCCCCGATCCGGCAGCCCGGCCCGATGCGCACCCCCGGCCCGATGACGCAGAACGGTCCCACCTCGACGCTCGGATCGATCTCCGCCTTCTTGTCGACAATCGCCATCAGATGAATCGCCATGCCTGCTATTCTTTCATTTGTAGGGCGGTTGGTAACAACCGCCAAAATAAAAAGCTCTTCTTCCGCTTGTTTACGACGCATCAATCAGCATGAATCTCAACTCCGCCTCGCCCGCCGGCTCCCCGTCCACGCTGGCCTGGCAACGCACATGCGCCCGCCGCGGCTGCGCCTTCACCACCGACGCCTCCAGCCGCAACTGGTCCCCCGGCACCACCGGACGCCGCAGCCGCACTTTGTCGATCCCGATCAGCACCGAAACCTGCCCAGTCGCCTCCAGCTTCCGCAGCAGCAGCACCCCCGCCAACTGGGCCATCGCCTCCACAATCAGCACCCCCGGCATGATCGGCGTCCCTGGATAGTGCCCCTGGAAAAACAATTCGTTAATTGTACAATTCTTTATCCCCACCACCCGCTCGTCCCCGATGATCTCCGTGATCCGGTCGATCATCAGCATCGGGTACCGGTGCGGCAACACCTTCTGAATCTGCCGGATGTCCATCAACGCCTGGGCCTCGGCCAGCCCGCGCGACTCGTCCAGGCCGATCCGCTCCCGCAGCTTCCGCACCAGCGCCTGGTTCAGCTTGTGCCCGCTCCGCACTGCCACGATCCGCCCGCGCAAATCCCGGTTCAGCAGCATCAGGTCGCCGATCAGGTCCAGCATCTTGTGCCGCACCGGCTCGTCCGGGAAGCGCAGCGTATTCTGAATCACCCCGTCCGGGCCGAACACCAGGATGTCCTCGTAGGTCAGCAGCTTCCCGTAACCCAGCGACCGCAGACGGTCAATTTCGTTGTCCCGAATAAACGTGCGGCTCGCCGCCACGTCGTGGGCGAAGGTTTCCCGGTTCAGCGTGATCGCAAACGTCTGCGGTTGAATCGGACTCGCCGAGCCGTAGTCGAGCTGGTACATCAGCGACAGCGCGTCCTCATCATTCGGCAGCGCCGCCACCATCGACCCGCCCTCCTCCACGATCACCGGCTCCTTGACCACATACAGCCGCCGCGGCGCGTCCTGCGCCACGATTCCCGCTTGCTCGAACAGCCGCACATAGCTCGCCGCGCTCCCGTCGCAGGCCGGCAACTCGCTGGCATTCATTTCCACAATCAAATTGTCCAGCCCCAGCCCGCCCACCGCTGCCAGCAGATGCTCCGCCGTGTGAATCTGCACTTGGCCCATACCCAGGCTGGTCCGCTGAAGCGCCGGAATGACGTGCTCGATCGTCGCCGGAATCCGCAGGTTTGGATCGATATCCGGCCGGCAGAACACCAGGCCGGTGTTCGCCGGCGCCGGCTTGAACCGCACCGTCACCGGCTCGCTGGAAAAGAGGCCCGCCCCCTCCAGTTCCGCCTCGCGCTGCAAAGTATATTGGCTTCGCGTCTGCGCCACGCTCTATTCTCCGTCCGCCTGCTCCTCTTCCGCCACCCACTGCTCCAGCCGCTCAATCCGCCGCGCCGCTCCGACCAGTTTCCGCATCTCCGCCGTCAGCCGCAACTCGTCTCGCTGAGCCTGCGCCGGAAATCCGCCGATCACCGCTCCCGACGCCACGTCCTTCGTCACGCCGCTCTTGGCCGCAATCATCACGTTGTCGCCGATGGTCAGATGTCCGTCGATGGCCACCTGCCCGCCGAGCAGGCAATTCTTTCCCAGCGTCGTGCTGCCCGCAATCGCGCACAGCGACACGATCACCGTGTTCTCGCCGATTCGCACGTTATGCGCCACCTGCACCAGGTTATCAATCTTCACTCCGCGCCCGATCACCGTCGCGTCGAACCGCGCCCGGTCAATCGTCGTGTTCGCCCCGATCTCCACGTCGTCCTCAAGAATCACGCGGCCGATCTGCGGTATCTTCACCATGCGGCCATTGCTGGGCGAATATCCAAATCCGTCCGCCCCGATCACCGCCCCGGAATGCAGAATCACCCGGTCGCCGATGATCGTCGCTTCGCGGACCGTCACGTTCGGGTAAATCAGGCACTCCCGCCCGATCTTCACTCCGCGCCCGACGTACGACCCCGCCCGAATCACCGTTTTCTCGCCGATTTCCACCTCGGCCTCGACCACGGCCGCGGCTCCGATGCTCACGCCCGGCCCGAGCTTCGCACTTTTGTCCACCACCGCCGCCGGATGAACGCCCGGCTTATCCTCCGGCGCCGGCGGCGCAAAAAGTTCCGCTATTTTTGCAAACGCCGCGTCCGGGTTGCCGCACCGAATCAGCGTCCGCCCGGCCTCGTTTCCAAGCTTGAACTTCGGCCCGACCACGATAGCCCCGGCTGCCGTCCCGGCCGCCAGGTGGGCATATTTCGGATTGGCCAGGAAGGTCACGTCCCCCGCCCCGGCCTCTTTCAGCCCTTTGATGCCAAAAATCTCGCGCGAACCGTCACCTTCGACCGTCCCGCCGATGATCCTGGCCAGTTCTGCGACTGTTCTCCCCACCCCGGTCTCTCCAAACGGGCCTTTACACCCATCGAACCGCCGATTATAGG
Organism: uncultured Planctomycetia bacterium; assembly: GCA_903929765.1. Classification (GTDB taxonomy): domain Bacteria; phylum Planctomycetota; class Phycisphaerae; order FEN-1346; family JAACEH01; genus CAIYVX01. The sequence goes on along the minus strand of CAIYVX010000022.1, from coordinate 23,055 downwards.
TTTTCAGCCGCCAAAAGCAACCTTTACTTCCCGCCCCCATTTCGCTAGGATACCTCATTAATCTTGCCGTTGTTGATACTTTCGTAGGGGCAGAGCTTGTCTCTGCCCTGTCGTTTCTGTTTCTTTCGTAGGGACAGGGCTCTGCCCTGTCCGGTTGTTGTTGCTGATTTTTTGTGTCGAAGGAGGTTTACCGTCAGATGATCAGCGGATTCCCAGAAGCAATGCTCAAACACGTCAAAATCGTCTCCACCCAGGTCGCCCCCACCGTCACCGAAACGAAGGTCACCGGGCCGATGGGCCTCAAACTCCTGCGCATGACCACCTCCGTCGCCCCGGGCCAGAAAATCGCCTGCACCCTCGAAGGCATGGCCAAAACCCAGGTGCAGCCCATGGTCGACCGCTTCCTCGCCGTCATCAACAAACTGAAGGTCATCGGCACCATCGACGGCAAGCTCATGTACAACCTCTACAACCCCCCCACTCCCAGCCCCGCCGCCCTTCGCCCCTTCGAACGCAAGCTGCGCAGCCAGGCCCTCGGCTACGTCCTACCCGCCACGGCCACCCTCTCCGTCACGCCGCAATGCCCCTGCAAGTGCATCCACTGCTCCGCCGACCGCTTCATCACCAAAGAGGGCAAGCAGCTTTCGACCGAAGAACTCGCCGACGTGGTCGATCAGTCCCTCGACCTCGGCGTCTGCACCCTGATCTTCACCGGCGGCGAACCGATGGCCCGCAAAGACCTTTACGACCAGATCGCCCGCGTCGACAAAAATCTCGCCCACGTCATGATCTTCACTTGCGGCGCGTTCCTGAACGATGAAACAATCCGCAAGCTCAAGGACGCCGGCCTCGGCTCCATGAACGTCTCCATCGACTCCGACATCGAATCCGAGCACGACGAATTCCGCCGCCGCCCCGGCACTTTTGCCCAGGCCTTCGGCGCCGCCAAGCTCGCCCGTCAAGCCGAAATAATGATCGGCGTCTCCACCTACGCCACCCACGACAACGTCGCCAACGGCCGCCTCGAACACCTGCTCCAGATGGCCCGCGACGAAGGTTTCCACGAAATCACGATTTTCGATTGCGTCCCCACCGGCAAATTCCTCAACCGCACCGACCTCCGCCTCGGCCGCAAGGACATCGAACAGGTCCGCCTCCTGGCCGAAAAGTACAACGCCGACAACCAGGCCTTCGGCGTCACCGCCCAGGCCTTCGCCAACTCGCCGCACGGCGGCGGCTGTTTCGGCGCCTTCAGCCAGTTCTACATGACCTGCTTCGGCGATATCAACCCCTGCGACTTCAACCCCATCAGTTTCGGCAACGTCCGCGACGCCCGCCTCGGGGACATCTGGAAAAAAATCGTCACCCATCCCGAATTCTCCAAGCACCGCCTCTCCTGCCGCATGCAATCCACCCGCTACCGCTCCCTCTTCATCGACCCCCTCGACCTCGACGAAACCCTCCCCGTCAGCATCGACCGCCTGCCCGGCGACGGCACCATTTTGCCAAAGGAGCCTGCGGCGACGAAATAATCTTGTGCGGCTGTTGCCGTCATGTAGGGCGGTTGCGCCGTTTGCAGCCGCCACTGTCAAATGCCGTTTTCCGATTGGCGTTGCTTTTTCTTTTGTTGTCGTTAAATATCCGCCTACGATAACGACCAATCGGACTTATGCCTTTTATTTTGGCGGCTGCAAACAGCGCAACCGCCCTACATGAAAGCATCGCCACCATGCCCGAATACCGTCGCTGGCTTCAACCTGGCGGAACATTCTTCTTCACGGTTGTGACCTACGAACGCCGCCCTTTTCTCACCGAGCCGCGGGCGCGAAAATGTCTGAGCCAAGCCATCCGAGAAATCAGAAGCAAGCGTCCGTTCACAGTTACGGCTATGGTTATGCTGCCGGAGCATCTCCATTGCGTCTGGGAACTTCCGCCGGGCGATGCTGATTTTTCGACGCGCTGGCAACTCATCAAATCGCGGTTCGACCGGCTCTGGCTTCCTCCAAAAACCAAATCGCCCCACGAAGTCTGGCAACCCCGTTTTTGGGAACATTGCGTCCGCAACGAAAAAGATCTCAAACGTCACGTCGATTACATTCATTGGAACCCGGTCAAACACGGTCATGTGACTCGCGCACGTGATTGGCCCTATTCAACCTTCAAACGGTTTGTCAAAATGGGCGAGTATGATATCAATTGGGGCCAGGCCGAACCGGCGACTTTGGCGAATTGGACCCTTCCGCAAGAGTAACCGTCATGACGGGCTATTATGTAGCCGCCACTGTCAAATGCCGTTTTCCGATGGGCGTTGCTTTTCCTTTGTTGCTACCGTTAAATATCACCTACAACAACGACCAACTGGACTTCTTCCTTTTATTCTGGCGGCTGCAAACAGCGCAACCGCCCTACATAACAACCGCCGCACACAAGGAGCCTCCCCATGCCCCCCAAACTCAAACCCCCATATCTCCAACAGGTCAAACCGCGCGGCCACCTCAAGGTCTGGGTCGTCGACGGCCCCTACATTCGCGGCAAGATCGACGAGGAGTTCACCAACTTCGGCCAGCACTACCGTTTCCCCTTCATCCCCGAAAACGAACTCTGGATCGACCGCGAAGCCGATCCCGGCGAACTCCCCTTTTTCGTCGATCATCTTCTGGTCGAACATCGCCTCATGGCCCACGGCATGACCTATGATAAGGCCATCGTCCTGGCCGACCTCGCCGAACGCTCCGAGCGCCGCCGAGCCGGCGACATCCGCCGCGCCACCAAAGGCCGGGCCTTGCCCGACCCCGCCCAGGTCCACCTGCGGCTCTGGAAAACTCTCGAATCCGGCGTCAAGGTCTGGATCGTCAAGGGCCGCCTCGTGCGCAGCGTCTTCGACATCGACTTCACCGCCGGCGGTCACGAATTCGTCTACGAGTACGTCCCGCACGACGAAGTCTGGATCGACGACGACATTGAGGAGATTGAGCGCGGCTACGTCCTCCTCCACGAACTTCACGAACGCAACCGCATGGCCGCCGGCTGGCCCTACAACAAGGCCCACTACGAATCCAGCCACCTCGAATGCCGCTGCCGCCACCACCCCGACGAACTCCACGACGCCCTCGCCGCCGAAGGCTGGGCGTAATTGCTATTGATTGTCCAATTGGGAATCCGGGTGCCACACTTTGAAGCCCCGGCGTTTCTCCGGGGCCAAAGTGTGTGTTTTGTTGCGCCAACTCGCGCCCGTCCGGCTGGAACTCTCATTGGAAACGCAAAACTCCTGATGGGCGCGGCCGAACACAACAAAGAACACACTTTGGCCTCGGCTGCGCCGAGGCTTTAAAGTGTGGCACCCGGAGATGACCATTCAATCGATAATTGCTTTGAATTACGCCCTGGGATGAAACTGTTTATGCACCGCCTTCAGCCGATCCTTATCCACGTGCGTGTATATTTGCGTCGTCGCAATGTTCACGTGACCTAACATCTCCTGCACGCTCCGCAGGTCCGCCCCGCCCGACAGCAGGTGCGTCGCAAAACTGTGCCGCAACGTGTGCGGCGAAACCCGCGCCGCCAGCCCCACCTGCGCCGCATACTTCTTCACGATCCGCCAGACGCTCTCCCGCGTCAGGCAGTTGCCGCTCTTGGTCAGAAAAACGTATTGCGTCATCCGCCCCCGGGCCAGCCGCGGCCGCTCCTGATCCAGGTACAGCCGCACCACCGCCAAATCCCGCGGCGCCAGCGGCACCATCCGCTCCTTCGACCCCTTCCCGAAACAACGCAAATATTGATACTCGAAATTTACGTCCCCCACCTTCAGGTTAACCACTTCGCTCGCCCGCGTCCCCGTGGCGTACATCACCGCCAGAATCGCCCGGTCCCGCAGGCCCAACCGCCCCCGCTCGTTCGGCGCCGCCAGCAGTTGCTCCACTTGCACGCGGTCCAGAAATATCGGCAGCACATTCCACAGCCGCGGACTTTCCAGCGTCGCCGTCACGTCCTCCCCCAGCCGCTGTTCCAGCACCAGAAACCGGAAAAACATCTTGATCGCCACCAGGTTGCGGCTGATCGAACTCACCGCCATTCCGGCCTGCTTCTCCGCCATCAGAAAATCCACGATCCGGCTCGCCGTCACCCGTTCCGGCAGCAGCAACAGCTCGTCGCCCAGGAACCGCCCGAACTTCACCAGGTCGCGGCGATAGGCCAGCGTCGTGTTCGGGCTTAGCCCGCATTCGGTCGTAATGTAATCCAAAAAGGCGTCAATGCCGGAAGCGGTGATGGGTTGAATCATGGGCGTCCTTGCCTCGAAATGCCAGAGGTATGACAGGAACCCCCTGGTCGGGCCAGCGCTCCGCGCCGGCCCGCTTCGGGTCGTCCTGCATCCGTCAAATCGACCGGACCGCCCCCCCGCCTTCAGAAAAAACGCCCGATAACCATCCGGGTGCTGCTTTTATGTAGGTCGGGTCAACAGACCCGACATGATAAATTGCCGTTCTTCCGCATGGCGTAGCCGTTGTTGCTGTTTCTTCTGCTGCGCCTGAAGACTGAAGACTGAAGTCTGAAGTCTATCCGCACTGGTGTGTCCCCGCACCCCCACTTGTGCTATACTCCACTTGTCCCAAATAAAGGAGAACCCCAATGGACGTCCTCGAAGCCATTCGCACTCGCCGCAGCATTCGCTCTTATCTGCCCCGCCCGGTCGAGGAGGACAAGCTGGCCCAGATCCTCGAAGCCGCCCGCCTGGCCCCCAGCGCCAACAACCGCCAGGACTGGAAGTTCATCGTCGTCCGCGAAAGCGCCCGCCGCAAAAAGCTCGTCGAACCCTGCAACAACCAGGCCTTCATCGCCGACGCCCCAGTCGTCATCGTCGCCTGCACCACCGACGCCAAACGCACCATGCGCTCCGGCTACCAGTGCGCCGCCGTGGACGTCACCATTGCCGTCGATCACCTGACTTTGGTCGCCACCGCTCTGGGCCTCGGCACCTGCTGGATCGGCGCCTTCGAAGCGAAAAAAGTCGCCGCCGCCCTCGATCTGCCGCCCGATGTCGTGCCGGTTCACATCCTGCCGCTGGGCTATCCCGCAGAAACCCCCGCCCCCCGCCCCAGAAAAACCACCGCCGACCTCTTCATGTAACTATTCAATCTCCCCCACGCGCGGCGGTCCGATTGACTCGCTCTGCGCCAGCACGTACGGCAGACGGATCGGCGGCGGGTACGGTTCCCCGTCGATCATGCGACCCAGAAGTTCCATGCTGCACTCCGCGACCCGCCGCAGGTTCGGACGCGTGCAGGTGATCGGCGGGTACCGGCCTCCCGCACCCTCGTCCGCCAGACAATGGCTCGCCGCCACGCTCAAGTCCTCCGGCACCCGCAGCCCGATGTCGCCCATTTGAATAAATGCGTTCAGGTGCCTACCGGAACCGAAAATCACCGCCGTCGGCAGCGGTCTGCGCCGGAAGAAGGCCCGCATCGCGCATTGCGGATCAGGATGACCCGGAAAGTAAACCGGCTCGTCCCACCCGCCCAGCAACTCCTGCTCCCGGCAGAAGTCCAGCCAGCCCGCCACCTGCCGGCCGTGCCCGAAATCCCCTGGCCCCAGCGGATCCGCCAGCAGGCACATCCGCCGGTGGCCCAGCGCATGCAGCAACCGCCCCAGTTCCTGAACCGACGCATATTCGTCAAACATCACCGTCGGCAGCGGCAGATCGAACACCTTGTGATTGTAGACCACCACCGGAAAATTCCGCTGACGCATGAAGTACAACGGCATCAACCGCTCCGGCCGGGCCACGATGCAAAACGCCCCGTCAAACCGCCGGTCGTCCAGCAGACGCGGAAACGAGTCCTGCGCCGCCACCGGCCACAGGACCGCCTCCACCGTCCAGCCCCGCTTGTGGGCCTGCTCCGCCAGGTGCTGGACCAGGGGCCGCAGCGAAATATCTTGTGTGGAACACGCCCGCATCTCCGGCATCAGGATCGCGATCCGCACCTCCCGCCGCGTTCGCCCCATCCGATCCAGAAGTTCTCTGGCCCGACCCGCCGCTCCGGCGGCCACGCGCGTTCCGCGCCGCGCCTCGGTCACCAGCAGGCCCTCCGCCGCCGCCTCGCCCACCACCGCGTCGATCGTCGCCCGGGCCACCCCGAACTGCTTGGCCAGTTCACGTGCCGGCGGGATCGCCTGGTCGCCGCCCCAACTGCCCTCGACTATTCGCTTGGCGAAGGCCAGCAGAAGATGGTCGGATATCTTCCTGCGTGTCATAATTGCGCCTGTGAATGCTTTTGCCTGACCTGCCCTGCTGGCCTAGTGCCTCTGGCCTGCATAGTTGTCCAAGTTACTAAAATGCGCTTGCCAGGTCAAGTAATTTTGCCGGTCTGACAACCTGTCAAAAATTGAACGCCATCTCTATCTTGTTGTCCCGCATGGGGATGCGCCGCTGCCATGACCCTGTCAGCACCCTCTTTTTCACCAAGTCAAGGACGTGCATTTTCTAAGAACTGTGGTACACTTAATGTACATTATCCCTATCGGGGGTGCCGCGTTGGTGCGGTACCGGTCCGAGATGTTTGACGCGTGCCCCACTGGACCAACCCAGGTTTGGCGGCCGCAAAAGGTGGACGCCCCGCCTGACCCGGAGCGTCCTTCTTTTTTTCCCTTCTACGTCAATCTCCCGCAACTTGTCGCGACAATCGGCGGACTACTTCAAATATACTTAGTGTGTGTTTCTTTCAAGTACTTCTGTTCGAGGACGCGGGCGATGCGGGCGACCAGGTGGCGGCGAATCTCCAACTCCATCGGAATGTCGGGATCCTGGTGAGCCTCGTTGATGCGCGTGCCGACGACGAACTGGATCAGATCGCTGTCGAGCAACTCGGCCGCGAGCAGGCCCACCGCGTTGCGCGGCGCGCGCTCGCGGACGAAGCCTTTCTCCATCGCGTCCGCCAGGCGGCCCAGCGTCAGCGTGCCCTCGGTGATCAGGTCGACGCCCGCCAGACGTGAGATCGGCGGTTCGGCGGTCGCGTAGGGATCAAGGGCCATGACCACCTGGCGACCCCATTCCCGGCCGACGATATTGGCCGTAGTTCCGCCGCAGATAACCTTGCGGCCAGGAAAAGTGCGCAGTTGTTCCGCCAGTTCGTGATCCTTGGCCCGGGCAAAGGGCGGTCCGGTCAGGAGCAGCAACCGGCGGGGCTGGCGCAGGTAGATCGCCGCCGCGGAAATGTCGTCTTTGGGCACAAAATCATCCAGGGCCAGAGCGGCGTCGGCCAGGGCCTGGGCCAATTCATTGGCCGAGACTTCGGTCTTCCGCCGGACTAAATCGCCGGCAAAGCGAACGACATTCTCGACCCCCCAGCCCATCGGCATGCCGCGCGAGCCGATGGCCGCCTGGGTCACGCCATCGGAAAAGACCAGCAGATAGTCGCCGACTTCGGCGTTAAACTCCGAGAAGAAGACTTCGCGGTCGTGCCAGCGATCGAGCTTGATGTTCTGCTTCGGCACGCCCAGAGCCCGCCCGTTGCGCAGCAGAACATAGGTCGGATTGCCGTGTTCCACCACGCGGGTGTGGCCGGCGGTATCGATGTCAACGATGGTGAAGGTCGAATAGCTGATCTTGCGCACGCTGCACACCGGCAAGGTGTCAAGGACGACTTCCGCCGTCTGCTTGACATCGGTGTAGTTTTCGATGAACTTGGCGGCCATCGTAGCGGTCAGCGTCGCCAGGACGCTGGCTTTGATGCCGCTGCCCAGGCCGTCGGATAGGACCGAGATGACGCGGTCCTCTTCCTTGATGCGCCGGCTGAGGAAAACGTCGCCGGGCACGACCTGGCCGTGCTTGCGGTGCTGCCAGTGGGCGACTTCGAGAAAATGCTCACCGTTGGCCATGGGGCACGCTCCCCGACCGCCGGTCGTCAGGATCGTCTGTTTCTTCGGTCTTGGTGAAGGACTCGATCATCGCATTGAGCGTGACCTCGGACTCGGCGGCATTCTCGCCCAGCAGATAGGCGATCTGCTGAACCGTGGTCAGGTTCTTATGAATCACCTGCTGGGCCTGAGCGATGACCCGCTCGGCTTTCCCGGCCGGTCGGGTAATGTCCTGGAAGATGCCGCAGACCACGTGGTGTTCTTCAATCAAAAAAATCGAGGCCTGGAGGACGGAAAGTTTGTAGCGGATGTCGCGGTTAAGAATCGCCTCGCCCTCGGTGAGTACGGCCTGGAAAAGATTGTGAAACGGAGCGACCGAGCGCAAAGGCGTGCCTTCAAGCCCCGGCCGAGCCTGGAAGGCCGCTTTCAGTTCCGCCCCCATCATCAGGGCAAACGGCTCGTTGCACTCGATAATCTTCAGGTCGGCATCGACAATAACCACGCCGTTGGGCGTCCGCGTCATCAGAGCGTTGGCCTTTTTCTGGGCCAGTTTGCGCATGTAGGTCACGCACATGACCTTCTCGGCTTTGCCGTCGACCAGGGCCTTGGCGAACTCACGACAGTTGTCGTAACCGCAGCCGCCGCAATTCAATTCCTCTTCGACCGTCTGCTTGCCGATGGAACGGAGACACTCGCGGATTCGCCCTTCCGGATAATTGCGGACCGCGATCGGAGCGACGGGGCGGCGCGGCAGCACCGGAGCCGTGGCCGGGCGCGGCAACTTGGCCAAATCTGTCCGGGCATAGCCGATGATCTGCGAGCGTTTCAGGACTGTGGCCGTGCGACTAGCGGCCTTGGGGCCGTTGACGCAGCCGCCTTCGCAAGCCAGCAACTCCAGAAAGAGCGACTGCTCCAGCCGGGCGTCGGCCATCTGGTCGAGGGCCTTCTGAATCGTGGCCATGCCGGAAAAGGCCATGCACTGGGCTTCGGTGGCCAGGCACCCGGCCTTCACACTGGCCGACATGCCGCCGTCGATCGGATACAAGCCCCCCTCCTCCGCCGGTTCCGGAATGAAGTGGTCCTCCGAATTTGCTTTCACGGCGGACAAGTCGATCTTCTGCTCGGCCAGCCAGCGATGCAGGTCGTCGAACGTGATCGCCACGTCCAGCAAGTCCGGGTAGGCATCGGCCTCGCGTTTTTTGGCGATGCACGGCGACACAAAGACGATGCCGATTTCGGCACCATAGACCGACCGCAACATCCGGCAGTGGGCCAGGACCGGGGAGGCCATGGGCGTCAGCGCCGCCGCGTAGGCCGGCCGATACTTCTGCAAAAAGTCCACGATCACCGGACAGGCCGATGACAGGATGAGCCGCGGCGCCCCCTCGCGCATCAGCGCGGCCACGCTGCCGGAAACCTCCTGAGCACCCAAGGCGGTTTCCGACACGCCGGCGAAACCCAGTTGTTTCAACGCCCGGACCAGCACGGCCGGCTCAACGCCGGGAAACTCCGAGATAAAGGACGGCGCCAGCGAGACCAGCACCTGATTACGGGTTTTCAGCAGACGCTGCGCCACTCCCAGATCATCGCGGACGCGCTTGGCTCCGCTCGGACAGACGCCGACACAGTGACCGCAGGCCAGGCAGGATTCCTGAATAATGGTGGCGCAGGAATTCCCGATCTTGATCGCCTTGACCGGACACTCGCGCACGCACTTGAAACAGTCCTGGCACTCGTTCTGCTCGGTATAAATTGGCGGCGCCACATCCATGGTTTACTCCTTAAGTTTCACCTTCCGTGGCCGCTCACGTGTGATTGGCCAACTCCTCGTCCAAAGCCTGCCGGGCCTCCTCCACCGTGCAGCGCGGCAAGACCCGGTCGCCGACCATCACCGTGGGACCGTTGCCACAATTCTCCGAACAGAAAATCATCCGAACGTCGACCATGTTCTGGAGGCTGTGCTCTTCGACGTAGCCACGTACGGCATGGGCAATCTTCTGCGCCCCACGAACCAGGCAGGCCGTTCCGGCGCAAATCTTGACCTGGAGGCGCACCTCGGCCGGCGTCTCATGTTTCTGTAGTTCCCCCTCATCGCTCGGCCGGCGATTGTGATAGTGCGTATGCAGCAAATTGTGAGCCCGCTCGCCGCCGACCGGTCCCAGATGCTCCTGGTAAGACTGTGTGACAAACAGGTTGTCCTGTGATTTGTGCAGCGGCAGCCGCTTGTCCGCATCGTACAAGCCTTTGGTCCGAGCCTTGCGGGCCAAACCGTTCCCGGCAATGGGCTGCCCGGCCCCGCCGATGCAGCCGCCGGGACAGGCCATGACCTCGATCACGTCGTAATCGGCCTTGCCGGCCTTGACCAGCTCGGCGACGTGCCGCGCGTTGGCCAACCCGTGAACCATGGCGATTTTGACGGTCGTCCCGTCAATGACCACGCTGGCCTCGCGCAAGCCGCCTTCACCACGCACCTGAAGGAAATCGACCTTGGCCAGCGGCTTGCCGGTCAGGGCCTCCGCCGCAAAACGCAGCACCGCTTCGCTCACGCCGCCCGAAGCCCCGAAGATCACCCCGGCCCCGGTGTAGAACCCGAAGGGCATGTCGAGGCTGTCGGGTTCGAGGGCTTTGAAATCCAAGCCCGCTTCCTCGATCATCCGGGCCAGCTCCTGCGTCGTCAGGACGATGTCCACGTCGGCCACGCCGTCGTGGGTAAACTCCGGCCGGCGCGCCTCAAATTTTTTCGCCGTGCAGGGCATGATCGAGACGACCACCAGGTCTTCCTTGGCCACGCCGAGTTGTTGCGGCAAGGTCTCCTTGGCCAGCGAGCCGAACATCTGTTGCGGCGACCGGCAACTGGAGAGATTCGGCAGCAGTTCAGGATAGTTGTGCTCCGCGAACTTGACCCAGGCCGGGCAGCAGGACGTGAACATCGGCAGCTTTCCGCCCTTGGTCTTCCGTTGCAGGAACTCCGTGCCCTCTTCGATCACGGTCAGATCGGCCGTAAACGATGTGTCGTAAACTGCGGCAAAGCCGATGGCCCGCAGCGCGGCCACCAACCGCCCCGTCACTTCCTCGCCCGGCGGCAGGCCGAAGCATTCGCCCAGAGCCACGCGCACGGCCGGGGCCACCTGGGCCACGACCTTCTTTCGCGGGTCTTCAAAAGCCCGCCAGACGGCGGGAATTTCGGACTTCGGCGTCAGCACGCCCGTCGGGCAAAAGGCGGCGCACTGCCCGCAGTTGACGCACTCCACGTCCCCGAGCTTCTTGCCGAAGGCCGGTTCCACGGCGGCCTGGCTGCCGCGATGGGCGAAGTTGATCGCCCCGATGCCCTGAATCTCGGTGCAGACCCGGACACAATCGCCGCACAGGATGCACTTGTTCGGATCGCGCGTCAGCGAGCACGAAGAATTGTCCACCTCGACCCGCTTCTGACGCGGCTTGAAGCGGATCGTCTCGATGCCCATCCGCCGGGCCAGGGCCTGGAGCTTGCAGTTGTCGCTCTTGGGGCAAGTCGGGCAATGGCCGTCGTGGTTGGCCAGGAGCAACTCGATGGTGATCCGCCGGATCTCCCGGATTTCCGCGGTGCTGGTCTTGATGCGCATGCCCGGCTCCGGCGGCGTCGAACAGGCGCCCATGATACCACGGCCCTCGACGTCCACCAGGCACAGGCGGCAGGCGCCGTAAATGCTCAGTTCCGAGTGGTAGCAAAACGTCGGTAATTCCACGTGGGCCTTGCGGATCAGTTCGAGCAGGTTGCGCTCGCCTTCGATGGCCACGTCGCGTCCGTCTATCGTCACTACGGCTGGTTTTATCACGGCTCAGACTCCTTCCACGGCGGCGAACTTGCACGCTTCGGCGCACGCGCCGCACTTAATGCAGGCGACCAGGTTAATACGGTGCGGCTTCTTCTTCTCTCCGCTGATGGCATTCACCGGGCACTTGTGCAGGCAGGCCCCGCAGCCAATACATTTGGTTTCGTTAATAGTTATCTTACGCAGGGCCTTGCACCGCCCCGCGGGACAGCGTTTCTGAACGATGTGAGCCTCGTACTCAGGGCGGAAGTGACGCAGCGTCGAGAGCACCGGATTCGGCGCCGTCTTGCCCAACCCGCACAGCGAGCCTTTCTGCACCGCATGGGCCAGGCTCTCCAGCAGCGGCAACGTCGTCGCGTCGGCCCGGCCTGCGATGATGTCGTCCAGCAAGGCGAGCATCTGACGCGTGCCCTCGCGACACAACACGCACTTGCCGCACGACTCCCGCTGGGTGAAATCCAGGAAGAACCGGGCGATGCTGACGATGCAGGTCTGCTGGTTCATGACCACCAGCCCGCCAGAGCCGACCATCGCCCCAACTCCGCGAAGGGCGTCGTAGTCGAGCGGCAGGTTAACATGGTCCGGCGTCAGGCAGCCGCCCGATGGACCGCCGATTTGCACGGCTTTGAAGCCGTCCTTGGACAGCCGGCCCGCGTCGTCGGTCACTCCGCCGCCGATGCCGTAGACGACTTCCCCGAGCGTCGTGCCCAGCGGCACTTCGATCAGGCCGGTGTTAGCCACGTGGCCGGTGATGGAGAAAGTTTTGGTGCCCGGGGCGGTCGGGGTGCCAACTTGGCGAAAGACCGCCGGGCCGTCACGGATAATCCTCGTCACCTGGGCCAGCGTTTCCACGTTGTTGATCACCGTCGGCTTGCCCCACAAGCCGCTGTAGGCCGGAAACGGCGGCTTGGGCCGCGGCATGCCGCGCTGGCCTTCGACCGAGGCGATCATCGCCGTTTCTTCGCCGCAGACGAACGCCCCGGCTCCTTCCTTCAACTCGCAATGGACGCGAAGGCCGGAGCCAAAGACGTTGTCGCCCAGGAACCCCGCCGCTTCGGCATCGGCCACGGCCTGCTTCATCCGTTTGACCGCCAGCGGGTACTCCGCTCGAATATAAACATAGGCTTCATCCGCTCCGATGGCCCGTGCGGCAATCAGCAGGCCTTCGATGACGCTGTGCGGATTACCTTCCATGACCGAGCAATTCATGAACGCCCCGGGATCACCCTCGTCGGCGTTGCAGATGACGTACTTCTTGACGTTCGGCCGCTGTCGGGCCGCCTCCCACTTGCGCCCGGTGGGAAACCCGCCGCCCCCGCGTCCGCGCAGGCCCGACTGCGCGACCTCAATACAGATTCCTTCCGGCGTCATCTGCAGGAAGGCTTTCCGCGCGGCCTCGTAGCCGCCGAGGCGAAGATACTCCTGAAGATTTTCCGGATCCAGGTACCCGACCTCGCGCAGCACCACGTGGGTCTGACGATTGAGAAACGGAATATCCTTGGCCCCACGACAGGCCGCGCCGGTGTCCGGGAGGTGGTAGAGCAACCGTTCAACCACCTGTCCCGCCACGAGCGTCTTGGCCACGATCTCCTCGACGTCGCTCGGCTGAACACGCATGTACAACACGGTATCCGGAAGAATGGTCACGAGCGGCGCCTGTGAGCAGACGCCCTGGCAACCGCTCCTGGTAACGGAGACCTCCCCGTCGCCACCCTCGGACTTGAACTCGACGGCGACCTGGGCGCCGGCTGCGGCAATGCTTTCGAGAAAAGCCTCATAGACGGCTTCCGAGCCGTTAGCTTTGCAGCCGGTCCCGGCGCAGACGATGATCCGGCGTCCCGCGACGTGGGGTATCTTTGGTTCCGCTTCTGTCAGCACATCCTTGGCCACCATCTTCAAAACTCCTTGTAATTAGGCCTCTGCCGGTTCGCTCTTACGAATTTCCTCGATCAACTGCACCGCCGCTTCCGGCGTCATCCGACTGTGGACCTGGCCGTTAATCATCACCACCGGTGCCAACCCGCAAGCCCCCAGGCAAGCCACCGTCTCGACGGTGAACTGCATGTCCGCCGTGGTCTTGTGCTCCTCGTCCACCTGCAAATGGTCGCGCAGAGCATCGAGAATGGGCAGTGAATTCTTGACGTGGCAGGCCGTGCCGTCACAGAGGCGGACGACGTACTTGCCCTTAGGCTCCAGGGCAAAGTAGGCGTAGAAGGTGGCCACGCCGTAGACGTGGGCCGGCGGCAGCCCCAAAGCCGTGGCCACATAGCTCAGCACCTCCTCGGGCAGGTAACGGTACTCGTCCTGCACGGCCTGCAAAATCGGAATCAGTTTCGCCGGCTGGCGCCCGTGACGTTCCAGGATCGCCCGGAGCGTCGCCAGTTGCTCCGCCCGGTCAGGCGATCGCGCTTGCATCGTGGTCATGGGTAATTACCCCTCCTTCTGTCTGGTGAGACGTCTTCATGTCGTCGGCCAGCCTCCGTGACAGCTTGGCCAACGAGTAATACAGTTCCTCGTTGTGGACGATGATGTTTATAGGCAAACGCAGGCTGACCGGGGCGAAGTTCCAGATGGCCCGGATGCCCCCGGCGACCATCAGATCCGCCACGCCCTGGGCCTGCTCCCCCGGCACCGTGATGATCCCAATCAAAACGTGCATGCGGGCCACCAGGTCCGGCAACCGCTCCACCGGCAGCACCGGGCGGCCATAAATCTCCGTGCCAATCCTCAACGGATCGGCATCAAACGCCGCAATGATGTGCACGCCATAATTCTTCAGCCGCTCATAACCGAGCAACGCCGTCCCCAGGTTTCCCGCTCCGACCAGAAAGGCTTCGTTAACCCGGTTCCAGCCAAGAAAATCCTCGATCGCGTTGATGAGGGCAACAATGTTGGAGCCGACGCGCGGCTTGCCGACGTTCCCAGCGGCCTCCAGATCCTTACGAACCTGGGTCGGGTCCAGGCCGAGTTCTTTGGCGATGTCGGTACAGGAAATATTTGTGGCCCCCGCCGCCAGGCGCTGGCGGAGGAGATGGAGATAAATTGGGAGTCGCCGCAAGGTTGCCTGAGAAACGCCAGATTTAGTAACCATCCCTAAACCCCCGCCGTAATCGAGAAATATTTCTCGTTTGGCCAGATTATTACTTATTGCCGCAGCCTCGTCAAGTGAAATCTTTCACAGTGATTATGCATAACCAGCATTGCTTGTGAAAAAATAGACGAGGCTGCTCTCAGAGCGTTTCCCGGACTTGGCTCGGAGTTAAATAAATTTTTAATTTTCATGTGGGAGGGGACGAGCATTTTGCGTCGAAAGTGGTTAGACGAAGGTCGTCAATTTGTTCTTTCCCAGCCGAACAAACAGCGGTGCCCGATTTTGCTAACCTCAGAGCAGCACAGTTGGTCGAGCAGAAGAGTTGATAGATCAGAAGAGTTGTTGCGGATACTTTCTGGGCAGTTATCCTTGACGCGGATAAAATCAGGTGGTACAGTATCTTCGCCGTCCACGCGGAGAGGTGGCTGAGCGGCCGAAAGCGACGGTTTGCTAAACCGTTGACGGGGTTATCACCCTGTCCCTGGGTTCGAATCCCAGCCTCTCCGCCAGACTTCACCCGGGCACTTTCGGAAATCTCCGGAAGTGCCCGTTTTGTTTTTGAGTTACCTCGCGCCGCCGGATAAACTGCCGACGACGAGCGTCCGCCGAACGTCATCCGGGAAATGCCGGAACAGAACCGACCAGCGAGGGATAACCCATGAAATCCGCCACCGAATACCTGACTTTCAAGACCGCCGAGCATCGCACCTACGTCCGCATCACCGACGACGTGGCCCGCGTCGCCAAAGCCTCCGGCGTCCGCGAAGGCTTCGCCCTGGTCTCGGCCATGCACATCACTGCCGGGGTCTTCGTCAACGACAACGAACCCGGTATTCTCAAGGACCTCGACGCCTGGGTCGAGCAGTTGGCCCCCTTCCGCGAGGACTACCACCATCACCGCACCGGCGAGACCAACGGCGACTCGCACCTCAAGAGCATCCTCGTCCATCATCAGGTGCTCGTCCCCATCACCGCCGGCAAACTCGACCTCGGCCCCTGGCAGGAAATCTTCTACGCCGAGTTCGACGGTCAACGCGCCAAACGCCTGATCATCAAAGTGCTGGGAGATTAGCGCAACCAACCAGGCCCAGATTCTGGACATTCTGAGCGGCGGGTGAGGGTGTCGCTGTTTCTTTTGAAGCCCCCAGCACTGCCGGGGGAGGCTGTTGTTGTTTTTGCTGTGATGATATATGTCGCCTTATCGCCGATACAGCGACCCGCCCCCGGCGTCGATGGCCACCACCGCCGGGAAGTCCTCGACCGTCAACTCCCGCAGAGCCTCGGTCCCCAGATCCTCATAGGCCAGAATCCGTTGACTCGTGATACACTTTCCCAGCAGTGCCCCTGCCCCGCCCGTCGCTGCGAAATAAACCGCCCCGTACTTCTTCATCGCCTCGACGACAGCGGCGTCACGGTCGCCCTTGCCGATCATCCCGGCCAGGCCCCGCTCGATCAGCGCCGGGGCATAGGCGTCCATCCGCCCGCTCGTCGTCGGACCAGCCGCCCCCACCACTTGGCCCGGTCCGCCAGGCGTCGGGCCGACGTAATATATAATCGCCCCCCGCAGGTCAAACGGCAGCGCCTCCCCAGCCTCCAGCGCCTTCACCATCCGCGCATGCGCCGCATCACGCGCCGCATAGATCACGCCGGTGATCCGCACTTCGGTTCCTGCCGCGAGGCTGCGCACCACGTCCGCCTTCAGCGGAGGTTGCAAAAGTTGCGTTGGCATGACGAGAAGATAATCTCCCGGCCACCGCAAGGCAAGACCCGCTAGCTGTTTAAGAAAGGCTTTTCGTTTGATTTTGCTCTGCAAGTCCGTACACTATCCCTCTTTGCCGGGTGACTGTTAAGATGGCGTTAAGAACCTGTCGCAAATCTCCATAGGAAACCTCGGATTGAAGGCAAAACCGTCAAAACAAGCGAATAAATCGAAACAAAGCGGCGGCGCTCCGGCCACACTGGTCAGCCGGCTGCTGGAAGCTGCCGCGGCGAATCCCGACAAAATCGCGATGGCCGATTCACGGCAGTCGGTCAGCTACGCGCAACTGGTGGATCGGGCGAGGCGGCTGGCGACGATGCTGAACGGCTTGACGCAACGGCCGCGCGTCGGCGTCCTGCTGCCGACCTGTACGTCGTTCGGCATCGCGTTTTACGGTTGCCAGATGGCCGGACGAGCGGTGATTCCGATGTCGCAAATTTTGAAGCCGGCCGATCTGCAATACGCCCTGGCCGATTCGGACGTGGACACGGTGATCACTTCTCGGTCGATCTCGGCCCTGCTGAACGGCTCGGTGGGCAATCGGGTTTATATCGAAGACGTGGATTGGAACGCGGTTGAACCAGCGCCGCAGCCGACGGGGCTAACGCCCGACAGTCCGGCGGCAATCCTCTATACGGCCGGGAGCGACGCCCAGCCCAAAGGCGTCATCCTGACACACCGCAACCTGCTCTCGAACGTGGCCGGCGTTCAGGAAATGGCCCGGCTGACGGCACAGGACATCTACCTCGGCGTGCTGCCGATGAGCCACGCCTTCGCCCTGCTGGGAACGTTGGTGGCGCCGACCGTGACCGGAGCGTCGTGCTATTACCTGGACCGGTTCATTCCGTCCGAGATCGGCGAGACCTGCGTCCGCGAAAACATCACCATCCTGATGGCCGTGCCGTCGATGTACAACCTGTTGTTGCGTTCTCACGACCAGAGTTGGGCGACCCGGAACAAACTGCGGCTCTGCGTTTCGGGCGGCGAGGTGTTGCCGCGCGGCGTGGAAGAGCGATTCGCCGACGTCTTCTGCCGGCCGCTGCTGAACGGTTACGGCATGACGGAAACCAGCCCGGTGATTTCGCTGAACGTGCCGTGGAACAACAAGCCGGGGTCGGTGGGGCGGCCGATTCCGGGGGTCGAGGTGCGGATTGTCGATCAGGCGGACCGCGACATCGGGCTAAACGGCGAGGGGGAGATTGTGGTTCGCGGCCCAATCGTCATGGCCGGGTACCTGAACCACCCGCAATGCACGGCTGAAGCCCTCACGACCGACGGATTTTTCCGGACCGGCGACCTCGGCCTGATTGACAACGACGGCTACCTGTTCATTCGGGGCCGCAAGAAGGAAATCATCATCATTTCGGGTGAGAACGTTTCGCCGGCCGAGATCGAAGCGGTGCTGCTGAGCCACCCGATGGTGGCCGAGGCGGCGGTGATCGGGGTGGCCAACGAAACTCGCGGCGAGGCGCCGGTGGCTTTCGTGCTGGGCCGACGCTTTCACCAACTGACCCAGAAGGATTTGCGGGAATATTGCCGCGAACGGATGGCGGCGTTCAAGATTCCGCGGCGGTTCATCGTCTGCGACAAGTTGCCGCGCAACGCCCTGGGAACAATTCTGAAGCGGGAACTGCACAAAATCCTGAGCAGCGAAGAAACGAAGTAGCCAGTTTTTCGCATGGCCACGCAAGCGTGGACCAT
The DNA here is from genome assembly GCA_903929765.1 of uncultured Planctomycetia bacterium. Lineage (GTDB taxonomy): Bacteria > Planctomycetota > Phycisphaerae > FEN-1346 > JAACEH01 > CAIYVX01. Next base: position 4,841 of record CAIYVX010000022.1, on the reverse strand, counting down.
GCCACCCTGTCTGTCAATGGTCCGCCGGGCTATTTGCCGGGCAGGGCCTTTTTGACGGCGGCGATGAACGGGTCAGGGCCGCCTTCCTGGTAGCCCAATCGGGCGAGAGTCTTTCCGGAATAGATAAGCAGAACCGTCGGATAACCCGGGATCGAGAACTGGGCATTGAGTTCGGCGTTCTGCTGCTTGAGGGCGTCGGACTGCGGCTTTTGGTGCGGGAAGTCGAGCTTGACGAGGATCAGCTTGTCGGCGGCAAACTTCTTGAAGGCGTCGGTGGAGAAAGTTTCTCCGTCGAGCTTGTGGCACCAGATGCACCAGTCGCTGCCGGTGAAGTCGAGAAGCATGGGGCGTTTGAGCTGCGCGGAAAGCTCCTGGGCCAGGGCATAATCTTCGAGCCAACTGCCGTCGTATTTCAGGGCCGGCAGGGCTTTTCTCAGTTCGGGCAGCAGGACCTCGGCCGTGGGCAGCGGGCCAGCGGCGCGATACTGAATTTTCCCTGCGGCAACGTCGATGAGGGCGACACCTTGCGCGGGGAAGAGCTTGAGATCCCTGACCAGACCGTCGTGGGCTTTGGCTTCGTCACTGTCATCGGCCAGGGGCAACTTCAGCAGCACCGCGACGGTACGGGCGTTGGCGATTCTGATGAAATCGGGATTCTTGATCAGGGCGTCGGCGGCGGTGCTTTTGGATGAGGTGGCCACGAGGAGCAACGGCTTGCCCGCGTCCTGGGCGGCCTTGAGGGCCTCGGGCAGACTGGCGGCAAACTTGACTTCCGGCGGCTTGGGCGGCTTGGGCCGATTTCTCAAAATTTGGGAGGCGGCGTCAATCCAGACGCCTTCGCCGCCGACGCCGTTGTTGATATAACCGCTGCGTCCGAGTTCGGTGCCTTCGGCGTCAATGAAGACGACCGTCGGGTACCCCTGGATTGTGTACTTCTTGGCCAGCTCGGCGTTCTGATCCTTGATTTCCTTCGGGGGTTGCTGGCCGCGCGGAAAATCGCATTCCAGCAGGACGACGTTGTCGGCGGCCCAGGTGGCAAAGCCCGGCTTATCGAAGACCTCGGCATGGAGCTTCTTGCAATAGGGGCACCAATCGCTGCCGGTGAAGTCGATGAGAATGGGTTTGTTGTTTTTCCTGGCCAGGGCGACGGCCGTCTTCAGGGAAGTGGTCCAGTTGGTCTCGGCCCGGACCAGGGCGGCAGCCGACGCCAGAACAATTACCGCCAGAAGAACCGCCACTATCCGACGTAACGCTGTCATAACTCGCCTCCTTTGACCGGCCAACGGTTGCGAAAAACCTGAGACGCGAATTTTACCATATCGGTCGTCCCGGGGGAATCAAGTTGAATTGCGTTACCCCAAATTCCTCGTTTTTCCTTGACGCCTCGGTCGTCAGGCCATAACCTTAACGCCAGGGCAGAGACAAGCTCTGCCCCTACGATAATATAGAGGTGCGGCGCAGTGCTCAGCCAGGTACCCGACAATCGCGGACGGTTCGGCCCTTACGGCGGACAGTACGTGCCCGAAACGCTGATGTACGCCATCCGGCAGTTGGCGGCGGCGTACGAGAAGGCCAAGGCCGATCCGAAGTTTCACGAGGAACTCGATTACTATTACCGGAATTACGTCGGCCGGCCCAGCCCGCTCTATTTCGCCCGCCGGGCGACGGAAAGTTGGGGCGGGGCGAAGATTTACCTGAAGCGCGAGGACCTGAACCACACCGGGGCGCACAAGATCAACAACACGCTGGGCCAGGCCCTGCTCTGTCTGCGGATGGGCAAGCGGCGGCTCATCGCCGAGACCGGTGCCGGGCAACACGGCGTGGCCACGGCCACGGCGGCGGCGCTGCTGGGGCTGGAGTGCGACGTCTACATGGGCGCCGAGGACATCCGCCGACAGGAACTGAACGTCTTTCGGATGCAGGCGATGGGCTCGCGAGTCGTGTCGGTCTCCAGCGGCCAGAAGACCCTGAAGGACGCGACGAATGAGGCGTTCCGGGATTGGATGGGCAGCGCGGAAACCACACATTATTGCATCGGCTCGACCGTCGGGCCGGAACCGTTTCCGAAAATGGTGCGCGATTTCCAGTCGATCATCGGCCGCGAAGTCCGCGAACAAATCCGCGCCGCCGAAGGCCGGTGGCCCGACGTGATCGCAGCCTGCGTCGGTGGCGGGTCGAATGCGGCAGGAATTTTTTATCCGTTCATCGACGAGGCGGACGTGGCCCTGGTGGGAGTCGAGGCCGGCGGTCTGGGCCTGGCGTCAGGCAAACACTCGGCCACGCTCGGGGCCGGCAAGCCCGGCGTGTTGCACGGCATGATGACCTACGTCCTCCAGGACGCCGAGGGCCAGACGGCGGCGGTGCACAGCGTTTCGGCGGGCCTCGATTATCCCGGCGTCGGACCGGAACATGCCTATTGGAAAGACACCGGTCGCGTGCGCTACGCCATGGCCACGGACGAAGAAGCCCTGGCGATGTTCTACGAATTGTCGCGGCTGGAGGGAATCATCCCGGCGCTCGAGTCGGCCCATGCCCTGGTCGAAGCGAAAAAACTCGCGCCGCAGTTGGGCCGGGACAAGATCATCGTCGTGAACCTTTCGGGGCGAGGTGATAAGGATTGCGTCGAGGTGGCGAGGCTGACTGGCGGGGCAGCGAAATAATCGGAAGAAGAACTGTTTAACTTGGCGGCTGCAAACGACGCATCCGCCCTACATTATGGCCAATCGCATCGATGAGACATTTTCGCAACTCCGGGCCGCGGGACGCAAGGCGTTTATGCCGTTCGTCACGGCGGGCGATCCGAGCCTGGCGGTGACGGAGGCTTTGATTCGCGATCTGGCCAAACGCGGGGCGACGCACGTGGAGTTGGGCCTGCCCTACTCCGATCCCGTGGCCGACGGGCCGACGATTCAGGCTTCGTTTAACCGGGCTTTGGCGGCGGGGACGAAGCTGGACGACATTTTCGCGATGGTGAAGCATTTGCGGCGCGATTGCCATATCCCGATTTCGGCGATGGGCAGTTACACGCTGGTGGCCCGGCGGGGCGTGGCGCGGTTTCTGGACGAAGCGAAGGCGGCGGGGATCGACGGGCTGATTATTCCTGACCTGCCGCTGGAAGAAGTGGAGGCGATGGCGCCGGAAGCGGCGGCGCGCGGGCTGGATCAGATCATGCTGGTGGCCCCGACCACGCCGCCGGAGCGGGCGGCACGAATTGCCGCGCGGGCGACCGGGTTCATCTATTACATCTGTGTTTCGGGCATCACCGGCGAACGGACGGCGCTGCCGACGGACGTGGGGGAACACGTGGCGGCACTGCGGCAGTCGGCGCGGGTGCCGGTCTGCGTGGGGTTCGGGATTTCCAGGCCGGAGCATGTTCGCGCGGTGGCGGCCGTGGCGGACGGTGTGATTGTCGGCAGCGCGATCGTGCGGCGCGTCGAGGAGATGGCCGGACGGCCGGCGGCGGAAGTGGTCGAGCATGTGGGCCGGTATGTTGAGGAATTGGTGGCCGCCCTGCCCCGCTGACATGCCACCCGCCGGATTTCCCTTGCTTTCAATGTCTCGCGTCCGTATTTTTTCTCCATAGCCCTTTCAAAGCCGCACCAGGACCCCGGGGCAGTTTTGTGGGATGGGAGGGTGGCAATCACGATCAAAGATCGGAGGCAACGATGGAAATTAAATTCACATGCCCTCACTGCCAAGCGGCCATGAAGGCACCCAGCGACAAGGCGGGGTGCCAGGGCAAATGCTCAAAATGTGGAATGCAGGTTGTAGTGCCCACCGAGACGGAGTTGGTGTCGCCGGAAGAGCAAGCCACATCTCGTTTCGTCAATAAATCTCAAAACATCACCATTTCGCTGGCCCCGACACCTGCTATGACAGGCCCTATCTCCCCTCCATTAAAGAAGGGCTTCGCTATAACATCCCTTGTGTGTTCCCTTGTCGGGGTATTGGCGTGCATGGGTATCATCCTCGGGCCTTTGGCTATCATCTTCGGCGGCTTAGCCCTCCGAAACGCCAACAGACAGCCGCAAGTTTACGGTGGAAAGGGCTTGGCGACTGCTGGCCTCATAGTCGGTATCGTAGTTACGCTCACTGGCTTCGTTTGGCTTATCTTCATTTAGGCCGCGCCACGACACGACATTGTCTCACATTGTGCTTTAATCGCTGATGCCCAATCTCAATCTGTGCCCTTGGCGTGCCAGACACCCAAAATAAATCTTTGCACACGCAACTACTTACCGAAGCCTGAGTTGCGCCCTTTTCAGAGTCCCTGCCTACATGGCTCATTTTAAAAATTTACCCACTTGGGGTAAAACAGTATACGCATCGGGTTTTGCTGGCGTTCAAGGATCGTAGATTTTGAAAAGGAGAGCAAGGAATGTGCATACCATGGCTGCCCCTATACTTCACATGCAACCTCCGCAATTGGCCGGAAGTTTTGAGACGACAATGCGAGTCGATTTGCCGAATCGTAGCGGTGTCCGTTAACGGCCGGGCAGAAGTCATCGAACGCGCAGGGAGCTACAGCTTTCGAAGCATAGGACGTCATCCGAAGGTTTTGGCCAAACTCGCCTTGGAGAACTGCAATCCGCCTGTGGTCTTGGTTGGGTTCTCGGATTCTGTCGGGAGCGCCCGGTTTTTTGCGGAGGAGATATCCCGCGAGGTACAGAATCGGACCCTCATGGGACAGCGATTCTACATGATTGTGGATCCCGGCGGCGACGCTCACCGGATTGCGGACTCGCTTGCTAGATTTCTTGGGGAACAAGATCGGAAGAGCACACGTCTGAACTCCAGTCACCGCTCATTATCTCGTATGCCGTCTTCTGCTTGAAAAGGGG
>CAIYVX010000021.1 GCA_903929765.1 uncultured Planctomycetia bacterium | reverse complement strand
GTAGTAATACGTGGCCTGGCTCGGCGAGACCGACGCATTGCCGCCGGCCGTCTGGTTCAACGTCACCGTGTACTGCGCCGGCGTGAACGAGGCCGTCAGGCTCACGTTGTTGGTCACCGTGGCCGTGGTCGAGGCCACGTTGGCCCCCAGATTGGCCCCGGTCACCGTCCAACCCACGAACTGGTAGCCCGTGGCCGGATAGGCCTGGATCTGCAGCACGTTGCCATAGTAGTACGGCCCGATGACCGGCTGGTAAGTCACTATCCCGTTCGCGGCCGACGGCAAGACCGTCGTCGTCACCGAGTAGGGCACCAGGCTGAACAGGGCCGTCAGGTCGAAGCTGCCCAGCACCGTCAGCGAGGTCGTCGCCGCCGTCGAGTTCGAGATCGTCGCGTTGGTGGCCGTCCATTTGACGAACTGCCAGCCGGCGTTGGGCGAAGCCGTAATGCCCACGACCTGGTTGTAGGTGTACGGGCCGTTGGACGTCAACTGGATCGTTCCGCCGGTGGCGCTTTCCGTACTGGTGTAGGCCGGAACGAACACCGCCGTCAGCGAGCAACTCGAATAGATGGTCAGCGAGGCGGTCGCGGCCGTGGAGTTCGAGATCGCCCCGCCGCCGGTGACCGACCAGTAGGAGAAGCCGTAGCCCGAAATGGCGGACGCCTGAACCGTCACCACCGAGCTGGGCGTGTAAGTCAGCAGGCGCGGCAACCAGGTTACCGCGCCGGCGCCGGCCGGGCTGATCGACGTGGTCAAGGTCAGGTTGCCCGCATCAAACACCCCCCGCGCCGTGGCGGCAAAGATGGCCAGTTCGGGGTAGTTGAGGTTATAGTTGCTCGAGGCGAGAGTATTGATCAGCACGATGCTCTGGAGCGGCCTGGAGGAATCCAGTGTGAAGGGCGTGGAGAATTCGTAGAGGCTGGGCCCGAAGCCGTCGGTCCGAAAATACGGCGGGCTGGCGCCGTCATAAAGATCCTCGCTGCTGATAAAGATGGCGTTGAAGCCCGAGTAGGCGGAGGGCGTGGACGATTCAATGCCCGGACCGGTGGACGCCCCGAAGTCGTAGAGCTTGGTCGAGGTGGTGTCGGAGTAGACGGCCCAGATCTGGCAGGAATTGGAGTTCGCGGCCGCCAGGACGAAGTTGATGTCCGAGTAGTAGGTCACGGGCACCGGCAGCGTCACCTGCGCGACGTCCCAGTAGGCCGTGTTGTAAACCTGGCCGATGACCGCGGCGTTCTTCAGGTCGATCGAGTCGTAGGGCATCACGGCGTTGCCACTGACCGAGGCGACGCAGTAGGTCCGGCCGCCGGAGCCGGTCAGCATGCCGTTCCTCGGCGTGCCTTGGCTGCCGGTCAAATAGGTGCCGTTGTACGAGATGGTTCCGGCGCTGTCGGAGACCGTCGTGACGGCGCACAGACTAGCTACGTTGTGGCCTCCGCTGCCCAGGCCCAGCGAGTAGCCGTTCGGCTCCCCGACGTACACGGCGTACAGGCTCTTGTTTTGCGCCACGCAGTTGTTGAACATGGCCGGGCTGCACCAGGCGTTCATGTTGAACCCGCTGGAAATCTGGAGCGGTGCCAACCCGGAATAGAGCGCCGTCAGCGCACAATTGCCGTTGATGGTCATCGTCGCCGACACCACCGAGGAGTTCGACAGCACGGCACTGCCTGTGACTATCCAGCCGACGAAGGTGAATCCGGTATTGGCCGTATCGCTTAGCGTCACGACCGAGCCGGGGGAATACGTCGTCTGGCTCGGAGTCACGGCCACTGGGCCGCCGGATGACTGGTAGACCGTCAGCGTTGCCGCTGGGACCAAAGGCGCGGCGGCACCCAGAGCCAGAACCGCTACGGCCAAAACCACAAGAAGTTTACCAATCACAGGAGCCTTCCTTTCGGTACGGGTTTAAGGCAGACTGTGGCCGACGAGCGATTGGATCAGCCGCTGGTCGGCCGCCGTGATTACGCCGTTGCTGTCAATGTCGAACCTGGCGGTGGCCGGTGTGACCGGGAGGCCGATGTAGCTGCGCTCCGCGGCGACGTCGGCGGTGGAGACCCGGCCCGAGCCGGTCACGTTCCCCGCCAGCAGGCCAATTTTGACCGACTTGACGCCCAGCACCGGCCCGCCGTTGGCGGCGGTCAGGAGCGGGTTCAGGGCGAAGGTGTACCACTTCTGATCGGGCAGGGGGGCGGACAAAGTCACATTGAGGATCTGTCCTGTTACGTCGAGCGAGGTCGAGGAGATGTAGCTGGAGAAGTTGGTTCCGTTGGTGCCGGTGATCGTCAGGGCGTTTATGCCGGAGAGGCTGATGGTCGGGGCGAAGATTGGCGAGTCGAAGGCGATCTGGAACTTGACGGCTTTGCTGCGCGGCTCAACCTGGCCTTCGGAAGTGGTCACGGCGAGGTCGCCGACACCTCCACTGTGGGTGGCCACAACCGCCCAGCGCAGGACGTTGGCCGGGATCGGCGGCCAGTTGGGCAGGACGCGGGTGGTGGCGCCGTTGAGCAGCCCGGCCTTGTAGGCGGCGATGTTGATGCCGTTGGAACCGAGGTTAAGTCCGTCGCTGGCGGCGCCGAGGGCCGGGCTGGTGGGCAAGAGCGTCGGATCGAAACTATTGCTGGTCATGGTGCTGTTCTTCCAATCGATGGCCGCATCGAAGAAATTGTAGAGGAACTTGGCGTCGGACGGGGAGAAGTCGATGTAGGTCGAGCCCTGGCTGGTGCCGATGTTGGTGATGGTCCGCGTGACGTTGTCCAGTCCGACTTCGATGTAGTCGCCGACCGTCAGAAAAGACTGTTCGTTGGCATTCAGGAGGTAGACCCGGCCGCCCTGGATATCGTTGTTCTGGAATTTGGCCAGTGGCAGATAAATGTGCGGCTCGGTCGCCATTTGCGGATCGGCGTAGAGGCTGTGGGCATCCTCGGGCGTGCCCTCCAGAGCGGTTCTGGCGACGTATTCGTTCAGCGTGTCACTGCCAAAGCCGTGCCAGGCCACGACGTAGCTGCCCGTTACCCCTGGAAGTTCGAAGAACAGGTTGTAGTCGCTGTAATAATTGGACAGGGGTATCGAGATCGGGATGCTCCAACAGGGGCCTTGGAGGCCCAAATAGAAAAGGTTGTTATGGGCCGAGTAACTGCCGTAAAGCGTGTTGGCTACATTATTCGCGCCATAAATGGTGTTATGTTCATCAGCCAGGTTGATGTACTCTCCCTGTTGGGACCAGCCCGAGGAGAACAAGCAGGTGTTGTTCGACAAGGTCACACCGATGGCGCTGTTGGCCTGGGTGAAGTCGCCGCCCTTCATAATCAGGTTGTTTTGGACCAGGGCGTAATAAACCTGGTTGTTGTTGTCGCGGCCCCAGGCCGAGGTGAACTGAATGCTGTCGGCGTGTTCCCAATGCCAGTGGTCGTGGATGTAGTTGCCGAGGATCGTAATGGACGTGCTACCGGGGGTGATGGCGTCATCGAAGTTGTCGTAAATCTCGTTTTCCTTGACGTACACCCAGGTCGAAACGGTGGCCGTGTCGTAGCCCGTGAAGAGGCCCGTTCCGCAATAGGCGTTCTGATTGGGATAGTTGGCGCAGCCCGCCCCGTTGTCCGCGATGATGTTGTGCTGGAACAGATCGTTGGGGCTGTCCCTGGTCGAGATGCCCGCGTAACCGTTGTGATGAATCACGCAGTTTTGAATCGTGTTGTTTTGGCCCCCGCAGCTATAGACGCCCAAATTGCCCCAGCCCAGAGAGTCCCGGAGTTCCAGGCCCTGGATCGTCCAGTAGCCGATACTCGGCGTATTGCACAGGTAAATGATCGTGGCCGCCCGGCGGTTGGCCTCATACAAGTGGCCGTCCGGACGTCCGCCGGCGGAGGGCCAGACGAAGACGCGGTTGCTGGCGCCGTTGGAAACCACGACCCATTGCCCCGGACCGCAGATCATGTCCGTCCGGTTCATCAGATAGTACCGGTCGGTCGGGGAGGTCGCGAAAGCATTGGTCAGCACGCCGCTGACCGTCAGGGTGTGCGTTGCGGCCGAATAGGCCTTGATCGGCATGAGGAAGCCCTCGGTCGAGTCCGGCACGTACCAGTAGGCGATATCCGCGCCGACCCAGTAGTTGTCCGGCCCGGTCAGGTGGACCGTGTCGATGATCGTGCTGTTCAACGAGGTGGTCTGATTGGTTTGCGTGCTGGGGTCTACGGCCCACCAGGATCCGGCCGGCGACTGGGCGACCGTCAGGTAGTTGTCGTCCTCGGTCAGGGACTGCGGCAGCCAACTGCCGGGGATGTCGGCATAGTAGAGATGGGCGTAGTTGGGATTGCCGTAGAGGAGCGAAGTCGAAATGGTGCAGGCGCTCCAGGAGAGGATCGGATCGGCCCCGGTGACGACGACGCGGTCGCCCGGGTTGCCCATGAGCGTCATGACATTTCCGGGTGTGCCGGTGGCCGCCATCTGATCCGCCTCGCGGTAGACGCCCTGGAGTACGACGATGGTGGTGCCATGACCTGACTTCGTCTTGGCCAGGGCCCCGCCGATGGTCTTGAACGGCGCGGTAAACGAACCATTGTTCGTATCCGAGGCCGCCGGGTTGAGGTTGTTCACATAGGAACCCGTGGTGTAGACGGCCGTCAGGGTGGTGTTGCCGTTGATGGCCAACTGCGTGGTCACAGCGCTGTTGCTGGTCAAGAAAGTGCTCGCCCCGCTGGTCACTTGCCAGTAAGAGAGCACCTTGCCGGGGACAACGTACGAGGTGGCGACGGTCACCGTCTGGCCGGCGGAGTAGGGTCCGGCCGGCGTCACCGTGTACGACCCGGAAGGCATGCTGACGGATAGCGTGCCGGCCGCGTCGAAGTTCGCCGAGAGCGTCACATTCCCCTGCACCGTCAGCGTGGCCACCGACGAGGAGACCGAACTAATCGTCCCGCCGGTCACGATCCAGTTGGAGAACAGGTAGTTCGAATTGGTGACCGTGGCCGTCACCGTCGTTGTTTTGCCGTAGGAACATGTCCCAAAGCTCGGATTCATCGTGATCGTGCCGCCCGACGGCGGCTGGTTGACCGTCACCGTGTACGTCGCCGGCGTGAACGAGGCCGACAGGAACACGTTGTTGGTCACCGCGATCGTGGTCGAGGCTACGGTCAGATCTGCCGGATCGTAGGTCGCCCCGGTTATCGCCCAACTCACCAGGTTGTAGCCGGGAGCCGGCAAGGTCCAGATCGTCAGCACGTTGCCGTAATAGTTGAAATTCTGGGCCGGCGCAAAACCAATCTCCCCGTGGACCGTCGGCCGCGTCGTCACCGTGTAGGGGATCAAGACGAAGTTTGCCGTCAGGTTGAAGGTATCATAGACCGTCATGGAGGTCGACGACGCCGTCGAGTTCCAGACGTACAAGTTGGTCGGATCCCAACTCCAACTCGCGAACACCCAGCCGTTGCCGGCCGTGGCCGTGAGGCCCACGGTCTGGGTGTAACTGTACGGGCCGCCGGGGGTCAAGTTGACCGTTCCGCCGGTATAAGTTTCCGAGGCCGTGTAGCCGGTGCTGCTGCGGAAGCAGGCCGTCAGGGTGAGATTATTCAGACTGGTCGTCAGCGTGGTCGAGGCTTGCCCGGGGACGACGACGAAGGCGTTGGGATCGCTGACCGTCCAGTGGTCAAATTCGTAGCCGCCGTTGGGCGAGGCCATGATCGGCACCACCGCTTTGCCGCTGACCAATCCTCCGGTCGTCGTCACCGTCACCGCGCCGGCGCCGGGCGGACTGACCGACGTGGTCAGGGTCACGGTGCCCACCGGTGGCGCCGCCAGGGCCGTGGCCCCGAAGATGGCCAGTTCGCGGGAAGTCTTGGGATTGCGGCTTCCGGTGTAGGACAGCATGGCGTTGTCCAGCACGACGATAGCGGTCAGAACTCTGGTGGAATCCAACGTCAGCGGCGTCGTGAAATCGTAGAGGCAGGCGACGCTTCTGGACGCCGTGGCCGTTCCGCCGAAGCTTTGGTTGGTCGTAACGTCAAAAATATCAGAGGCCGTATAGATCGTGGTGAAGAGCGGCGACGTGTTGGCGGCCGAACCGGAAGAAATAAAATCCGCATAGCACATGAATGGTCCGGTGATGGTTCGGCTGTCGCCGACCACGAGAGCGCCGCCGGAGTCAAGTACTTTGGGCTGGCCAAAGTCGAAGAGCAGACCCGACGGGCCGGTGGAGTAAACGGCCCAGATCTGCATGAAGGTGGCGCCCTGCGTAGTGCCGCAGCCCATCCCCGCGGCCAGGACCAGGTTGAGGTTCGTGTAATAGCCCGCCGGGGTCAGGGACAGCGAGACCGAGGGAATGCCCGCCACTGTGCAGACGACCCCCACGTTCACGTCATCCCATTCAATCTGGTCGCCGGGATACAACGGGTTGCCGAGGAGCGAGGCGATGTAGTAGGAGCGGCCGGTGGGGTCGGCCAGGCGGCCGTCGGCCGGAAAGCCCTGGCCGCCGGACAAGGTGCCGCCGGACGGGTAAGTCCCGTCGACGACCGGTTGATAGGCACCATATGTGTCCATCATGGAAAACGCATAGCCGAGGGTTTCGGTGCCGAACCAGGACTTCGGGCAACCGACATTTCCAAATGTGGGACTCAGGGTATAGTAACAAAATGCGTCCATGCTTGGGCTGACCCAGGCGTCCATGTTGAAGCCGGAAAGGGCCAGCGGCGCCGCCCCCGCGAGGTTGAAGTTCGCCGTCAAAGTGAAATTGCCGTTGACGGTCAAGGTGGTCGTCGCCACGACCGAATTCCACAGCGAGCTGGCCCCCGTCACACTCCAACCCGCAAAAACGTAGTTGCTGTTGGTGGGCGTCGCCGTGGCGGTAATCACCTGGCCGGGGAGGTATGGGCCGGTGCTGGACAGCGTGACATTTCCGTAGGTGCTATTGTAAGAAGGATAGCCGGTGTAGGTCGGGACGAAATTAGCCGTCAGCGAGCAACTGGCATTGATGGTCAGCGAGGTCGTCTGGGCCGTCGAGTTTGAGAGTACGCCGCCGCCGGTGACCGACCAGTTGATGAAGGCGTAACTCGGACTGGCCGTCGCCTGGATCGTCACCACCGAACTCGGCGTGTACGTCGGCAGAAGCGGCCCGTAGGCCACCGCGCCGCCGCCGGCCGGACTGACCGACGTGGTCAGGGTCGCGGCGCCCCCATCAATCCACCCCCGCGCCGTGACGGCGTAGAGTTCAACCTCGGTCATGCTGCCGGCCCAGTTGGCGGTATTCAAGGACATCGTGAGGCTCGTCAGCATCCGGGTGCTGTCCAGGGTCAGCGGCGCCGCCAACTCATAGAGGGGGTTCGCCCAACCGCTCGCAGGAAAATACCGTTCACACGTGCCGTAGTCCATTCCTGCACCGTACGTAGCAAGAACGGTCGAGTTCGGGAACAGGCCGGTCGGCCCGCCGGAAAAATTAGTGCCGGCGATGAGCCTGACCGAGTTGCTGCCGTTGACGACGTTGGCGTAAACGGCCCAGAGCTCCACGCCCTGGGTATGCCGATACCCCAACCAGCTATAAACGAAATTGAGGTCCGCGTAGTAGCCCGGATTCACAGTGGTCGTCCGGGACACGCACAGCCACGAGTCCATCATTCCACCGCCCACGGCGATGGCGTTGGGTTTGGAGTTGCTGGCGGTCGAGGCCGGCGCGGCGACTTCCGTCCAGTCGCCGGACAGGAGGTAGTTGCCGCTCACCGAGGCGATGCAGTAGGTCCGCGAGTCGACCGTGGAAGAGAGGAGGCCGTTCTCGGGCAGGGCCTGATTGCCGGAGAAGCTAATCGTGACCGAATTGGTATATTGATAATAAATCGTGTACTGAGAGGGGGTGACGGACACGTCGTTGGACGAAGTGTCGCAGAAGAAGGAACCCAGGTTATTATTCTGATTGTTGCTCATAACTCCGGCCGCCTCATAGCCTTGCCAGGCATTGATGCCCTTGTTGGCCACAAAGGCTTGCGTGCCTTCCCGCGGGCCGATGATGCAGTCCATGTTGAACCCGCCGGAAATCTGGAGCGGCACAAGCAGGGAGTAGAGCGCCGTCAGGGTGCAATTGCCGTTGATGGTCATGGTTGCCGACACCACTGCCGAGTTCGACAGCGTTGCGCTGCCGGTGGCCACCCAACCGACAAACGTGCAGCCCGAATTCGCCGTGTCGCTGAGCGTCACGACCGAGCCGGGAGAATACGTCGTCTGGCTCGGCGTCACGGCTACTGGGCCGCCGGATGACTGGTAGACCGTCAGCGTCGCCGCCTGGGCCAGAGGCGCGGCGGCGCCCAGGGCCAGAACTACTGCGGCCACAACCACAATCAGGTTACGTTTCACGAGAGCCTATCTCCAGAGGGCAAAGAGGCGCATGGGCCAACGCCCGGCGGGACGCCTCGGCCAGCGAGCTTGTGCGCAGAGTATCTCCGCCTACGGTCGAATTATAACACATGATTAGCATGAAGTCAAAAAAGCTGCGTGGAATAGTGGTAATTTGCCGCTGTTACGCTTCGGATTTGCCCTGGGAGCCGGGTTTGAGCTGGTCGGCATCAACCTCGGCGGCGATGACGGTGTCCTCGGCCGTAACCGGCGCCGGAGCGGTCGGTTCGGCTGGCTCCTTCGGTTGGGGGCGCGGGTCGACGCGCGTGACCACCGCATCGCCGGGCTCGTCACGGACCAGCACGACCACCGGCAGAGTGACGTTGAAAATTGCCCCGTGGCCCGGTTCGCTCTGGACGGCCACGTCGCCGCCCAACAGGTCGACCAATTCCTTGACGATCGAGAGGCCCAGTCCGCTGCCGCCGAACTGCCGGGTGTGGCCGGAATCGACTTGGCTGAACCGGTCGAAAATGATGGTCTGCTGCTCCGCCGTCAGGCCGGGGCCGGAGTCGCTGACCTGAAAGAGCATGGTCCGGGCGTCGATGGGCCGCACGGTCAGGCGGACGAAACCCGATGGCGTGAACTTCACCGCGTTGGAGAGCAGGTTGAAGAGGATCTGCTGGAGCTTGCTGGCGTCGGTGGTCATGATCGGCGCGTCGGGGGCCACCTCCAGTTCCAGACGCAAGTCCTTCGTCCCGACCATGCCGCGCACCATGTTCATGGTCATCTCGCACAGGTCCAGCGGCGAGACCTTCCCCAGCTTGACCTCCATCTTGCCCGCCTCGATCTTGGCCAGGTCGAGAATGTCGTTGATCAGGTCGAGGAGGATGTGGCCCGAATCGCGGATGTTGCGGAGGTAGCGGGCCAGCTTGGCGTCGTCGCGCAGGGCCGGGGCGTCCTCCAGCACGTCGGCGAATCCGAGAATGGCGTTCAGCGGCGTCCTCAATTCGTGGCTCATCGTCGTCAGGAACTTGCTCTTGACCTGGTTCATCTCAAACAGGGAGACGTTGGCCCGGGCCAGTTCCTCCAGCTTCTGGTCGAGCGACATGTTGGCCCGGCGGAGTTCCTCGCGCGAGGCTTCCAGACGCTGCAACATGCGGTTGAAGGAACGCGACAGGCCCTCGAATTCGTCCCCGGTCTGGATGTCGGCCCGGACCCGCAGGTCGCCCTCGGTCACGCGGTCGGCCACCTTCTTCAGGTGTTGCACCGGCTGGACGATCACCAGCCGCAGGACGGCGTGGAAGGCCAACATGCTCAAGAGGGCGGTGACGAAGGCCGCCCCGACCAGGATGACGCGGTTGATGATCAGCTTGTTGCGGGTTTCCTCGGTGGGAAAGGCGACGACGATGGCCCCCATCAGATCGCCGGCGCGAATGTTCGGCTCGGTGGCCTTGTGGCACTCCACGCAGGCCTGGCGGGCGCGCAGGGCGTAAGCATAGCGGAAATAAAGGTGGGCATCCTGCAGCAGCGGCCGGTCGTCCCTGGAGTCGAGGTTGGGCTTCGAGGCGAAGTCTTCGAGCCACTGTTTTTCGACCGGGTCGCGCGGCTTGCGGCCGGGCTGGGTGGCGCCGGAGCCGAGGGTGATGAAGCGCGCGGGCTGGGCGTCTTTCTTGATCGGGGCCGGGGCCAGGGCCTCAACCTTGTCGTATTCCTGGGTGAAGTCGGCGGAAAACTGCCGGGCGTGGAGGCTCAGCCAGGCGTCGCGGGCCATTTGCCGCGCCTTCACGAAATCCTGTTCGTTGACCAGGGCCTCGGTCTGGTACCAGGGGAAAAAAAGCGTGGCCACGATGATCAGCAGAATCAGCAGGCCGAAGATCAGCCTGATTTTCCGTTCGAGTATATTGTGTGACGCAGCCTGAGCCATGGCGGCCGCTATTATGGCAGATTTGCCCCGCCGCTGCAAGAACGGCAGGCTTAAGGCTTTAGGCCTCAGGCATTGGGAACGGTTCCTACGCCTCCACGCAACGCTCCGCCTTGGCCGCAAACACAAAATCGCTTTCCGTCAGGCCGTCGATCTTGTGCGTCCAGACGGTCAGCTTGACCTTGCCCCAGGCCAGGAAAATGTCCGGATGGTGGCCCTGTTCCTCGGCGACTTTTCCAACGCGATTGACAAAGGCCAGGGCGTCGATGAAGTTCTTGAACCGGTAGCTCTTCTCCAAATGATGGCCATTGACGACCTGCCAGTCGCCGCCCAGGTCCTTCTGCAACCGCACCAACTCTTCGCCCGCCAACGGCGGCACGCCGCCGGCGCAGGCCACGCACTTCTTGTCCGCCAGAGAGCATTCCATGGTCAATCTCCTTTTGTGCTCCAGCGCCGCTCTCTAAATCATACCGCAAAGGGCGTCCATCGTCACGCTCTCGACCTTGGTCTGCTGTTTTTTTGTTTTTGCCGTTCCTTAAGCCTTAAGCCTTAAGCCTTAAGCCTTAAGCCTGCCGTTCCAACTCTGCACTTGATTTACCAGAATATACTCGGTAGAAGTGGAGTTGCTGCGTATACTTGCTGTGGAGTTCGGAGGGAATGACCATGCTGCAATGCAAGGATTGCGAACTGGCCGACGTCGGGCCGCAGGGCGAGGTCCGCCTGCGCTGCAACCCGTTCCTCGACATCAAGGAACCCGAGTGCCTGAACAAGTGGCAACTGATGAAACTAGAGGCCCTGCTCCAGGCCTACGGGGCGACCCTCGCCCAGTATCGCCGCCTGGCCCCGCTCCAGGAAAAGATGATGAAATACATGGAGCACGAAATCGACGATGTCAGCGAGGCCGACAAGTGGAAGGTCGACTGGAACGAGGACGACGACGAACCCGCCGACCCCGACGAGGATCCGCCGGGGAGAGAGCCACGCGGTTGATAATAAACGGAAACGGCGAATATCCAACACCGAATAACCAATATCCAATCATGAAGTCAGATTCAGCGGCGGAGCAGTTTCTTTTACTTCATGATTGGATATTGAGTGTTGGATATTGGATATTCGCCGTTTCTTAAGAGGCAAGTTAATGTGGGGTCTTTGCTCGCACGTACCGTGCGTCTGTCTCCGCTAGCCCACGAGATCTGAAACATGCCCGAACGCCTTCCTTGGATTGACGGTCTCCGCGTGGCCGCCGCCTTTGCCGTCATCGTGCTTCATTTGAGCGCCAATGCGGTCGTCAACGATACCGTCGTCAATTCCGTTTCCTGGTGGACGGCCAACCTGGCGGACTCGGCGGTCCGCTGGTGCGTGCCGGTCTTTGTCCTGATCAGCGGGGGGCTGATACTCCCAAAGGTCCGGACGACGGGCTTGGCCGCCTTCTACAAGCAAAAGTTTTTGCGCCTGGGAATTCCCGTCGCCTTCTGGTCCTTGATCTATCTTTCCTGGAACTGGATAAAGATCGGGCACATCGACTTCCCGGACGCCGGCGAACGGATGCTCTCCGGCATGCCGGCGACGCATCTCTGGTTTCTCTACATGCTTTTGGGCCTTTATGCCGTGGCTCCGTTCCTGGCCGCCTTTCTCTCCGTCGCCGGCCGTTCCCTGGTCCGCGCCGCCGTGATACTCGGCTTCGCCATCTTCTCCTGCCAGACCCTGGTCGTCGGGCATTCCGGTGTTCCGGGAGGCGTGTTCACCCTCTGGTTGTCCTATGTGCCCTATTTTCTCCTCGGTTCCCTCCTGCTGAGCAGACCCCCGCTTTTCTCCCGCCGCGCTGCCGTGGCCATCTTCGTCGGCTCCGTTCTGCTGATCGCCCTGTTGGCCGGTCTCCTTCAGCCGCGCCTGCACGACCGGGCGTGCAGCACAATGTACGACAACCTTAATCCTCTGGTCATCCTCTCCGCGCTGGCGGTGTTCTCCCTGTTCCACTCCCGCCTGACGAAGGTCTTTTCCGGCGCCGCCGTTCAACGTCTGGCTGCGGTAACGCTTGGGATTTATCTCCTCCATCCGCTCGTCATCGAACTGCTGGGGGTCGTGGTCTACTTCGTTAGCGGGACGCTGCCGGTCTTCGCCATCCCGATCATGGCCGTCGCCGTCTTCGTTCTCTCTGCCGCCATCTGTCTGTTAATTTCGCGGTCGCGTGCAGGCCGGCGACTTGTTTGTTAGAATGGTCGTGGTAGGTCGGGCCCTGGCCCGACTTCCGATTTGTGCGGTGTCGGGCCAGGATCCGACTTTGAGATTAAACGGAAAAGGCGAATATCCAATCCTGAAGTCAGATTCCGCCGCGGAGCCGTTTCTTTTACTTCATGATTGGATATTGAGTATTGGATATTGGATATTCTCCGTTTCTTAGGCTTCAATTATGCCAGAAAGGATTACTATGGAATCCCTCGTCTTCTTCTCCCCCGTCAAGCCCGCCGAAACGCCCGAGCAGCACGCCCGCCGGGCCATGAAAATTTACGATAAGGCCGGGTTCGCCCAGCAGATCGTCAAGGACGACCTCGTCGCCTTGAAACAACATCTTGGCGAAAAGGGCGGCGACGGCTACCTGCGGCCCCCGATTGCCACCGCCTTTGCCCGCGCCGTCTCCAAGGCCGGCGGCAAACCCTTCGTCACCGATTCCACCACGCTCTATCGCGGCCAACGCTCCACCGCCGTCGATTACCTCAACCTTTGCCAGGCCCACGGCTTCACCGCCGAAGCCCTGGGCTGCCCGGTCATCATCGCCGACGGTCTGCGCGGCAACAGCCAGGTCATGGTCAAGATCATGGGCAAGCACTACCAGCAAGTGCCGATTTCCTCGGCCGCCTATCACGCCGACGCCCTGGTCATCGTCAGCCACGTCACCGGCCACTGCGTCTCCGGCTATGCCGCGGCCATCAAGAACGTGGCCATGGGCCTCGTGAGCCGCGCCGGAAAAATGAGCCAGCACCACGGCAACTTCCCGATCATCGACGCGGAAAAATGCACCGCCTGCGGCACCTGTGCCCGCTGGTGCCCGGCCGAGGCCATCACGGTCAAGAAGGTGGCCAAGCTCGACCAGACCAAGTGCATCGGCTGCGGCGAGTGCCTGGCGGTCTGCCGCTTCGACGCCGTCGGCGGCGCGTGGGGCGAAGTCGCCGAGCGGCTCCAGGAAAAAATGGCTGAGCATTGCCTCGGCGTCCACCAGATTCACCGCGACAAAATCTGTTACTTCAATTTCGCCACGCACATCAGCTCCGAATGCGACTGTTTCGGCATCAAACAAAAGGCCGAATGCCCCGACCTCGGCATCATCGCCGGCTCAGACCCCGTGGCCGTCGACCAAGCCACCATCGATCTTCTCCGCGAGCGTCGCAGCACCGACCTCTTCCACGACCTCCGCCCCGAAATCGACCACGAAATCCAGCTCCGCCACGGCGAAGACATCGGCCTGGGGACGCGGAAATATAAGCTGGTGACGGTGAAGTGAGACCGGATAATAGGGTAGGTCGGGTCAACAGACCCGACATCCGATAGAGTTTCAAACCAGCCCGTGAGGAACGCCGCTATGACCGAACTTCCGACCGTTTCGCCCGTCCCCGAATTCTCACCCGTCCCCACCTTCAAGGACCGTCGCGGCGGCCTGATCGCCTTCGGCATTTTGCTCATTATCGCCGGCGGCTTCTGCGCGTTGAGCGTGCCGTTGATGCTGGTGGGGCAGGTCGCGGCGGCGAAGCAGGCCGGCGTAGCGACCGACTACGGGACGATGTTTATGTGTATGGCCATGTACGGTGCCCTGGCCGCGATCTTTGTCTGCCTCGGCGTCGGCTCGATTATGGCCCGGCGCTGGGCTCGGGCTCTGGTCCTGATTCTGGCCTGGTCCTGGTTGTTGGTTGGCGTAGTCGGCATCGGCGTGATGGCCGTGATTATGCCGAACATTCTGGCCGCCACCCAGGCCGCCGGAGGCCAGCCGCTGCCGGCGGGCGCACGGGCTTTCGGCATGTTCTTCGCCCTGGGGTGCATGAGTTTATTTTTATTACTGGTTCCGCTGCTCCTGGTCATCTTCTACGGACGCCGAGATGTGAAAGCGACCTGCGAAGCGCGTGATCCGACGCCCCGCTGGACCGATGCCTGTCCCTTGCCCGTGCTGGCCATAAGTCTCTTTCAAGCTTTCTCCGCAGCTTCCTGGCTTCTGATGGTACTGCCGGTCTCACACACCGTGGTGCCGTTTTTCGGCTGTTTGTTAAGCGGCGCGGCGGCCATTTTGTTCGGTCTCGTGGTCAGCGCCTTTTTGGGCTATGGCGCCTGGGCCATGTACCGGCTCAAGCTGGCCGGTTGGTGGATCACCCTGATCGGCGTGGTCGCCATGATGGCGTCCGGACTGTTGACTTT
Source organism: uncultured Planctomycetia bacterium (assembly GCA_903929765.1). Classification (GTDB taxonomy): domain Bacteria; phylum Planctomycetota; class Phycisphaerae; order FEN-1346; family JAACEH01; genus CAIYVX01. Next base: position 24,477 of record CAIYVX010000021.1, on the reverse strand, counting down.
CTCACGTGTGGACATGATCGAAATGTATCGGCAGATGGGCAAGTCGGAGCAGCAAATCCGGCAACTCCAGCAGTTCAGCTTTTTCCAGGGCCACAGCATGATGCTGTTTATCGTGCTCTGCATGTTGCCGGTTTTAGGCTACCTCCTGTATGTGAAGAAATACTTCCGTCCGCAGGCTTGAAGCGCCTAAATGGCGAACCCTGGCCGGTCGTACGGCTATAATGAATCTCGGCTATTAAACGGGTAAGTTTCCGCCCTTGCCGCCCTGTTTTTTTGGGGCGAGGTGAGCCGGACAAAGAACACACTTTGGCCCCGGCAAAGCCGGGGCTTCAAAGTGTGGCACCCGAATTCGAGTATCTTCACCCGGAGAACCGCATGAACCGATCGGCAAAATGGATTTGGGCGGCACGAGAGCGCGAGAGCGTGGATTGTCATCTGCTGGCCCGGCGGGTGTTCAGCCTGCCGGCCGCCCCGTCCGGGGCGACGCTTCAGATTACCGCCTGTAGCCACTATCGCCTGTTCGTAAACGGCCGGCGCGTCGGCGACGGGCCGCCGCGCAGCGAATGGCCGGAAATTTATCTCGACTCCTACGCGTCAGAAGACCTGCCGCTCCGGCGCGGGCGGAACGTCATCGCCGTCGTCGCCTACAACATCAACCTCGCCCAGCACGGCCAGCCGCCGGCGCCGGGCGGGCTGCTGGTGCAACTCTCGGCCAAGTGCGGCAAGAAAACCGTGACGGTCGAGAGCAACGGTGAATGGCGGATGATCGTCGCGCCGCAATACAAGAAAGTCGCCCCGCGGCGCATGTTCACCGTCGGCTTTACGGAAATCTACGATTCGCGGCTTGAGCCGCACGGCTGGACCGAGGCCGATTTCGACGACCGCTCCTGGCCGCAGGCCGACGTGGTCGCCAAGCAGCCGGCCGCGCCGTACACCAAAGTCCTCCCCTGTCCCCTTCCGCCGCTCACTCACGAACTGGTCCGCCCCGCTTCCGTCGGCCGGTGCGGCTCCGCCGGCAAGCTCGCCGGCATCACCGGCTTGCCCTTCGAGTTCGCCGTGTTCGGGGCCGAGGACGACGAATTTTACGGGGCGACGTTCGTCTACAGTCCCAGGAAGCAACACGTTCGCCTCGACTTCGCCGCCGACAACCGCGCCGCCGTCTTCATCAACAACAAGCGGATGATCTGCCAGGGCCAGAACGACCAGTTTTTCAACCATCTTTATTACGAGACCGACTCCTACACCGGACTGTACTACGGCCACGGCCTTCGCATTCCCGGGGCCGAGGTGATTCTCGAAAAGGGCTGGAACTCGGTCGGCGTCGTCCTCGGCTCGCCGCACGACACCTGGGGTTTCGTCTGCCGCTTCTCCGATCTGGCCACCGGGCGGACCTTGCCGCTGCGCTTTTCGCCGAACCGCAAGATGAACGATCTGCCCTCCTGGCAGGTCCTTTCCGACTCGCACCTCCTCGACGGCTGCGACGGCATGTTGCTCGATACGCCGGAACTCAACGCCGGAACTTTCCCGTCGCCGGCCCACCTGGCGGCCTGGGAACCGCGCCGCCCGGCGACGCTGAAAAATCTTCGGACGCTCTGCGCGGGCGAGCGCGGCTCGTGCCTCCTCCCGCCCAACGCCGTGGCCACGTTCGTCATGCCCGCCGAACTGGTCGGCTGCATCGAACTGGAGGTGCGCGGCCAGCCGGGGGCGGCGCTCGATATTACCGCCGGCGAAGCCCTCAATCCAACCGGCTACCTCAATCCGCTCCGCGACGGCGTTTGGCTGACCGACCGCGTGATCCTCAATGGCGGGTGGACCAAATGGCGGAGTTTCGACCGCCGGGCCATGCGCTACATCGAACTGGCCGTCCGCAACGCCACCGGGCCGGTCGAGGTTCGCCTGCTCCGCCTCGACGCCCAGCACTATCCGCCGCCGGCCCCGGCCCTGTTCGTCAGCTCGGACAAAATTTTCAACAAGCTCTGGAGCGTCGGCCTGGCCACGCTCGACGCCTGCACCAGTGAAAATTTCGAGGATTGCCCGATTCGTGAAATGGGCCAGTGGTTCGGCGACGTGGTGGTCGAAGGACTGGTGGCCGCCGCGGTCTGGGGCGACGAGGCCCTGACGGCCAAGGCCCTGCGCCAGTATGCCGCCGACCAGCCGGCCGACCGCTGGATGCGGCCCATTGTCCCCAGCGGCTACGGCGACACCTTGAGCGATTACGCCCTGCTGTATCCACACCTCCTCCAGCGCCATTACCAGACCTGGGGCGACGCGAAAATCCTCGACGATTGTTTTCCGGCCGTCGTCCGCGGGCTGGCCTTTGCCGAAACCTTTGTCAACAAGGATGGGCTGCTCGACAACGATCCAAGCCCGAAAAACTTCGTCCTGCTCGATCACACGGTCGTCGATGCCCACCGGGAAATGGAAATCATCTCCGGCTACCAGGCCTTTTACCTTGTGGCCCTGGAAAGCGCCGCCCAGGTGGCCGACGTACTCGGCCAGAAGACCAAGGCGAAGCGTTGGCGAGCTTTGGCCGCAAAAAATCGCGATGCCGCGCGCCATTTGCTGTTTGATGAAAAGGAAGGATTGTTCGCCGAAAGTTTCACCGGCGGCCGGCTCGACGGCAAGTTCACCGCCACCACGAACTACCTGGCCCTGTTCGCCGGCCAGGCCACGCCGGAGCAGGAAGAGCGGATTCTGCGCCGCCTCTGGCCCGCGCCGACGCGCGAGGCCGGCAAGCTCTGGCCGAGCCGCGAAACCCCCTATTTCAAGTATTTCGTCCTCGAAGCCCTCTTCGCCCGCGGCCTCTGGCGCCAGGCCTTCTCGGTGCTGCGCGATTATTACGGCGCGATGCTGCGCCGCCCCGAAGCCTGGACGCTCTTCGAACTGTTCCAGCACGATCTGTCGCCGCAAAAGCCCGTGATGAACAGCCTGTGCCACGGCTGGAGCACCGCGCCGCTGCTCTATTATTTCCGCTGGATTTGCGGCCTGCGTCCGGCGGCTCCGGGCTTTGACCGCCTGGGGGTCGAGCCGCAGCCGGGCGACCTGAAGTCGCTCGCCGCCTCGTTGCCCACGCGGCACGGCCCCGTGCTGTTGCAGATGGTCTCCGACCGCAAGGGCCGCACGATTACCGTGACCGCGCCTCGGAACATGGCGGTCGAGTTGCGGCGGACATACCTCGGGCCGAACGACCTCCTTGTCCGTGTTTAGCCGTTGTTTCTTCTCAGCCAACCCTTGCCGTTGGGTGGCATGGTCCGGCGAAGACGGGCCATGAAGAGGGACCATTCGTCTGGAGGTCTTTTTTGTTTCTGCTTTTGCCGTCCACTGCCCACGGACCAACTGTTTTCCGAATGTAACTTGAATTACCGCTCCCCGACCGCTAGAATCACTTGTTCGATTCTGGCCGTCGCTTTCTAGGGAGGATGTGGCCGTGCGGAAAAAATGTCTGATGGCGCTGGCGGGGGTGTTATTGGTTCTGGCTGCGGCGCTGTGGCTGCGGTGCGGCCTGGAGGTCTGGGCGGCCAACTCGAACGACGAAATCTATAGCGGGCAGAAGTTGCTCGTCGACGTGACCGACCTGGTCCGCAAGTATTACGTCACCGACGTTGACAACAAGAAGCTCTACGAACACGCCATCGGCGGCATGCTCCAGGGCCAGGACCGCTTTTCCGCCTTCGTTCCGTCAAGCGATTTGAGCGAGTTCAACAAACAGGTTCGCGGCTCTTTCGGCGGCGTCGGCATCGTCATCGGCGAGGAAGGCGGGTGGCTGGCCGTGGTCAGCCCGGTCGAGGACGGACCGGCCTACAAAGCCGGCGTCATGGCCGGCGACCGCATCATCGAGATCGAGGGCAAGACCACCGAAGGCCTGGCCATGGACGAGGCCGTCAAGAAACTGACCGGCACGCCCGGCACCAAAGTCACTTTCACGGTCGTCCATCTCCTCGATCTGAGCAAGGAGGCCATCACCGTCACCCGCGAAATCATCCACGTCAAGACCGTCAAGGGCTTCGAACGCGACGCCGAAGGAAAATGGAATTACATCGTCGACAAGGAAAACGGCATCGCCTACGTCCGCCTGACCTCCTTCACCGAAGATTCGGTCGAGGACACCAGGCACGCCATTGGGGAAGCCAAGGCCCAGGGCATGAAGAGCCTGATCTTCGACCTCCGGTTCGACGGCGGCGGCATCCTCAAGGGCGCCGTCGGGATCAGTTCGCTCTTCCTCGACGGCGGACGGGTCGTCTCGACCAAGGGCCGCAGCGATCCCGAGGAAGTTTTCGAGGCCGGCCACGACGCCTTCCCCTATTTCCCCATGGTCGTCCTCGTCAACGACCGCAGCGCCAGCGCCAGCGAGATCGTGGCCGGGGCCCTTCAGGACCGCAACCGCGCCGTCGTCGTTGGCGAGCGGACCTATGGCAAAGGCAGCGTCCAGCGCATCTTCCCCGTCGATGAAGGCAAGGCCGCCGTCCGCCTGACCGTGGCCCACTATTATCTGCCCAGCGGCCGCTGCCTCCATCGCGAGGACGATTCCAAGGTCTGGGGCGTCGATCCCCTGATCGTCGTCAAAATGACGCCGCAGGAATATGCCGATGTCTTCGTCGGCTGGCGTAACGCCGAAGTCCTGCACACCAACGGTAAGACTAAGGACAGCGCCGCCGCCACTCCGCCGGCGCCAGGGAGCGACTCCGCCCCCAAGTCCAGCGAGAAGGCCGGCGGCGCCGGCACGGGCATCCCTGCGTCAATCGCCCTGGCCGCCGAGAAGAAATCGGAGGCCAAGAAGCCGGTCGAGGACCGCCAGATGAGCCGGGCCATCGACGTCTTGCGGATGATGCCGCTGGTCAAGCGGTTCGAGGATGCCGCCGCCGTGCCGGCCGTGACCGAAAAAGTCCCGGTCGAAAAAGCGCCGGTCGAAAGCAGATAATCCCAGCAGCGAGTTGAATTAAAAAGGGGCCGGGCGGCCGGTCCCTTTTTCTTTTGCTGTTGCTTCTTCACCCCTCTCCCTTGAGGGGAGAGGGTAGGGTGAGGGTGTTGTTGTTACTTCATGATTGGATATTGAGTGTTGGATATTGGATATTCGCCGTTTTTCAGGTTCGATGCGAAAAAAAAATGTCGAATCTCCAGTTGAGATAATGAGAATTCTCGGCCTCGAATCCTCTTGCGACGAAACCAGCGTCGCCGTCGTCGACGACGGTCGCCGCGTCGCCGCCTCGCTCGTGGCTAGCCAGGTCGACCTCCACCGCAAGTACGGCGGCGTGGTCCCCGAACTCGCCGCCCGCGCTCATATCGAATGCCTCTTGCCGGTGATGACCGAAGTCCTGACCCAGGCCAAATGTTCGCCGGCCGACGTCGACGCCATCGCCGTCGTCAACACGCCCGGCCTGATCGGTTCGCTCCTCATCGGCCTGACCGCCGCCAAGACCTTGGCCTGGCTCAACAACAAACCCCTCGTCCCGGTCAACCACGTCGAAGCCCACGCCTATGCCGCCTGCCTCGATACCGACCTGGAGCCTTGGCCCTGCATCAGTCTCGTCGTCTCCGGCGGGCACACCACCATCTTCCATAGCCGCGGCCCGCTCGAACACGAGCGCATCGGCCGCACCCTCGACGATGCCGCCGGCGAAGCCTTCGACAAGGTCGCCGCCATCCTCGAATTGCCCTATCCCGGCGGGCCGAGCATCGACAAACTCTCCCGCGAGGGTGCCTGCCACGCCATCCGCTTCAAACGCACCGCCGTCGGCAAGGAGGGCCTCGACTTCTCCTTCAGCGGCATCAAAACCTCCGTCCTCTACCGTGTGCGCGGCACCGATTTTTCGCACACCCTGGCCGAACTCGACGCGACCGACCGGGCCGACATCGCCGCCAGTTTTCAGGAAGCCGTCGTCGACATGCTCGTCGCCAACACCCTCCGCGCCGCCCTGGATCGCGGCGTGGACACGGTCGTGATCGGCGGCGGCGTCGCCGCAAATTCGCGTCTCCGCGTGCGGATGGCTGAGGAGTGTGCCAAGCGCGGCCTGGCCTGCCACATCCCGCCCATGAAATATTGCACCGACAACGCCGCCATGGTCGCCGGCCTCGGCTACCACCTCCTCCAGGCCGGCCGCACCGCCGACCTCGATGTTGAAGCTTTGCCCTGAAATCGCTAGAATAGACTCTTCGTGTCGTTGTTGTTCTTCTAGGCCCACCCCTGACGGTGGGTGGCATGGTCCGGCGAAGACGGGCCATGAAGAGTGACCGTTCAATTGGATGTTGTTGTTTCTTCTTCACCCCTCCCCCTTGGGGGAGGGTAGGGTGAGGGTGTTGTTGCCGTTTCTTCTTCCTTTGGAGCTTCTCGTGCCTTCCGACGACCTCAAATCTCTTCTCGACCGCGTCGCCGCCGGCGACCTCTCCGTCCCCGCCGCCCTCAAGCACCTGGCTCACTTTCCCTTCGAGGATCTCGGCTTCGCCAAGGTCGATCATCACCGCCGCCTTCGTTGCGGCTATCCGGAGGTGATTTTCTGCCCGAGCAAGACGCCCGACCAGGTGGTCGAAATCGCCCGGGCCATTGCCGCCCAGGGCGAGACGATCCTCGCTTCGCGGGCCGATCAGAACGTTGCTGCCGCCATGTCTCGCGAATTCCCCTCCGCCCGCTACAACCCCGTCGGCCGCACCGTGGTCGTACCCGGAAAAAATCCGATTGAGAAATTGCCCGGCCTGGTCGCCATTGTCTGCGCCGGCACCAGCGACCTGGCCGTCTCCGAAGAAGCCCGCGAAACGGCCGAAGTTCTCGGCTGCACCACGAAATCTTTTTCCGACGTCGGCGTGGCCGGGATTCATCGCCTCCTCGCCCACGGCCAGGAACTCCGCGCCGCCACCGTCGTCATCGTCATCGCCGGGATGGAAGGGGCCTTGCCGAGCGTCGTCGGCGGGCTGGTCGAAGCCCCGGTCATTGCCGTCCCAACGTCGGTCGGCTACGGCGCGAACCTCGGCGGCTTCACCCCGCTACTCGCCATGCTCAACAGTTGCGCCAGCGGCATCACCGTGGTAAACATCGACAACGGCTTCGGCGCCGCCTACGCCGCCGCCCAGATTTGCCGCGCCGCCGGCCGGATCGACCGCGAAAAATAATCCGGCTGCTGCTTCTTCACCCCTCCCCCTTGGGGGAGGGTAGGGTGAGGGTACTGTTGTTTCTTCTCCGCCCACCCCTAACGCCGGGTGGCATGGTCCGGCGAAGACGGGCCATGAAGAGCGACCGTTCGACCGGCAGTCGTTGTTGTTTCTTCACCCCTCTCCCTTGGGAGAGGGTGGCCCTTCAGGGCCAGGTGAGGGGTTGTGGCCGAGGAAAAATTATTGCTGAAGGTTGAGTGAAGATGAAACTTCAACTTCTGGCCAACGAATTGCAGTTGCTTGGGTTGTGTACTATCATGTATCGCTATGTGCCGCACCTGGGCTGGGACAAGCCGGACCTCTCGCCAGAACGAGTTGGCCATTTTGATGAGGTAGATGCAAAGGTCGAAGCCGCCTTCCCCGAGTCAAATGAGGTGCAGGGACAAATTGAAATAATACTCTCACCAGACGATGTTGATCTGCTCGCCAGAGTAGTCGAATCCGTAATTAAACAGTGTGGCAAAGGCGACAAAGAGTACAGCATCACGGAATACCGCATTAACTTCGGGGCAGCAGGAAGGGAGGACATCGAAAAACTGCTCGTGAAACTCCTTTCTCTTAGACGTCGCGAAAACGAGTAGCGGGGTACCATTGCGGCAAGAGATTAAAGAAAGAAAAATATGGAACGACTCACCGCCATCCCCCATCTTCCTCTCCGTCCCGCCTCCGCCAACAAAGGCACCTTCGGCACTGTCCTCGTCGTCGGCGGTTCGCGCGGCATGGCCGGCGCTGTCGCTCTCGCCGGCCGCGCCGCCCTCGCCGGTGGCGCCGGGCTTGTTCGCCTCGCCGTCCCCGACCGGATTCTCGACACCGTTGCCACCCTCGCCCCGGACTGCACCACCTTGCCCCTGAGCGACACGCCCGCCGGCCGCCTTCATCCTCGCGCCGCCGTCGAAGTCCTGCGAGCCGCTCGCGAGGCCACTGTTCTCGCCCTCGGCCCCGGCCTCGGTTGCGACTCCGACACGGTACTCTTTGTCCGCTCACTTTTGGAAAATCTCGATACCCCGACCGTGGTTGACGCCGACGCCCTCAACTGTCTGGCGAAAATCGGCGGCCTGTCCGCCCTTATCCACCGTCCGGCGACGCTCGTCATTACCCCGCACCCCGGCGAAGCCGCCCGTTTGTTACGCACCTCAGTCGCTGAAATTCAATCCGACCGCGAACGCGCCGCGGAGCAGTTGGCTGCCGGCGGGTGCGTGGCTCTCCTCAAAGGGCAGGGCACCCTCGTCACCGAAGGCCGGCGGATTTACGTCAACCAGACCGGCAATCCCGGCATGGCCACCGGCGGCGCCGGCGACGTTCTCACCGGCCTCATCGCCGCTCTGATCGCTCAGGGGCTTTCCGGTTTCGATGCGGCCGTGCTTGGCGCCCACGTTCATGGCGCTGCCGGCGACGCGGCGGCGCGGGAGTTGGGCCAGGTGTCGCTGACGGCGGAGAATATTTTAAGTTGTCTGCCGGGGGCAATTTCAGTACGATAGCGGTTTATTTTTCCCGGCTTCGGGATGGAAGGAGTCGTCGCACATGGCTATGTTGAAGGCGGCGGTCGGAAAAACCGGCCCCAAGGAGGAAATGGCCCTCCTCCTCAAGCAGATGATGAGCATCCGGGCTTTCGAGGACAAGGTGTTCGAGTTGTTGGCCCGCGCGGTCCTGAAAGGCGCCAGTCACGTTTACGCCGGCGAGGAAGCCGTGGCCGTCGGGGCCATGGCCGCCATCGGCAAAAAGGATCTGATCACCAGCACCCATCGCGGTCACGGCCACTGCGTCGCCCGCGGCGGCGTGTTGAAGCTCATGCTCGCCGAACTCTGCGGCAAGGAAACGGGTTATTGCCGCGGGCGCGGCGGATCGATGCACATCGCCGACGTCCACGCCGGCAACCTCGGGGCCACCGGCATCGTCGCCGGGAACATTCCCGTCGGCACCGGCGCCGCCCTGGCCTGCAAGATGAAGAAAGAGGGCCAGGTCGTCCTCTGTTTCTTCGGCGACGGGGCCTCCAACAACGGCACCTTCCACGAGTCGCTCAACATGGCCGGCGTCTGGAAGCTGCCCATCGTTTACATCTGCGAAAACAACCTCTACGGCATGAGCGTCGCCGTCAAACGCTGCTGCACGGTCGAGAACATCGCCGACCGCGCCTCGGCCTATGACATGGACGGCGTGATCGTCGATGGCCAGCACGTCCTCGACGTTCAGGCCACGGTGGCCGAGGCGGTCGAGAAGGCCCGCGCCGGCAAAGGCCCGACGCTGGTCGAAGCCAAGACCTACCGTTATCGCGGCCACTCTTCCAGCGATCCCCGCGTCTATCGCACCAAAGAGGAGGAGAAGTACTGGCAGGAACGCGATCCGATCAAAATCTTCCGCCAACTCCTGGCCGAAAAGAAAGTGATGACCGAGAAGGAACTCGACGCCGTCCAGGCCGAGGTGGACGCCGAGATGGTTGCGGCCGAAAACTTCGCCCTCAACGAAAGCCCCTATCCGGCCCCGGAGGCCCTTTTCGACGATGTCTACGCCGGCTGGCGGCAGGGCAAGTACGGGCTGGAAAAACTGGCGTAATCGGGTTTCTGTTTCACCCCTCTCCCTTGGGAGAGGGTGGCCGCGAAGCGGCCGGGTGAGGGGTTGAGGCTATCGCCCTTCCGTCAAAAGATAAAGTTTTTGTAAATTGGAGATACCAAAATGTCCGTGAAGTTTTACCGTGAAGCTATCCGCGATGCGATTGCCGAAGAGATGCGCCGCGATCCGAGGGTCTTCGTCATGGGCGAGGACGTGGCCGTTTACGGCGGCGCCTACAGCGCCACCAAGGGCCTCCTGGAGGAGTTCGGCGAGGAACGTATCCGCGACACCGCGATCAGCGAAGCCGCCATCGCTGGCGCCGCCGTCGGCGCCGCCATGGCCGGCATGCGGCCCGTCGCCGAAATCATGTATTTCGATTTCATGACCATTGCCATGGACCAGTTCGTCAACCAGGGCGGCAAGAACCGCTACATGTTCGGCGGCAAGACCACTGTGCCCATGGTCCTCCGCACCGAGGGCGGGGCCGGTCGCTGCATCGCCGCCCAGCACTCCCAGAGCCTCGAAGCCTGGTTCTGCCACGCCCCCGGCGTCTTCGTCGTCATGCCCTCGACGCCCTACGATGCCAAGGGCCTCCTCAAGACCTGTATCCGCGACGACAATCCCGTCCTCTTCGTCGAGCACAAAATGCTCTACGGCGAAAAGGGCGAAGTCCCCGACGAGGAATACACCATCCCGCTCGGCCAGGCCGCCGTGCGCCGCACCGGCAAGGACGTGACCATCATCGGCTATAGCCGCATGGCCCTCCGCTGCGAAGAGGCCGCCAAGAAGCTGGCCGAGCAGGGCATCGACGCCGAGGTCATCGACCTGCGCTGTCTCCAGCCGCTTGACACCAAGTGCATTCTGGAGAGTGTCAAGAAGACCGGCCGCGTCGTCCTCACCAGCGAAGCGCCGCAAAACGCCAACTTCGTCTGCGAGATCGCCCAGCGGATCACCGAACACGCTTTCGATTATCTCGACGCCCCGGTCGTCCGGGTCTGCGCCGCCGACACGCCGGTGCCCATGAGCCCGACGCTCGAAGACGAGTGCATCCCGACCACCGCAAAGATCATCGCCGCCGCCAAGGTCGTCCTGGGTAAAGCGTAAGTTGTTTTTTCTTATTAAGCCCCCAGCACTGCTGGGGGACGCTGTTTTTGTTGTTGCCGTTCCTTAAGCCTTAGGTCTTAAGTCTTAAGCCTTTTTCAAGGACGTAAAAATGATCCAAAAAGTTCTCCTGCCCAAGCTCGGCCAGACGGTCGAGACGGCCACTATCGAAGCCTGGCGTAAAAAAGAAGGCGAGAAGGTCGAAAAGGGCGATGTCCTCTGCGACATCACCACCGACAAAGCCACCATCGAATTTGAATCCTACCAGCGCGGCACGCTGCTGAAGATCGTGGCCCCGGCCGGTGTCGAGTTGCCCATTGATTCGCTGATCGCCGTCCTCGGCGACCCCGGCGAACGGGTTCCGCCGGAAGTCCTGGCGGAGGCCAAGGCCGCGACAGCGGCTCCTGCGCCGCAACCTGTGGCCCAAGCTCCCGCGCCGAAACCAGCCGCCGTTGCTCCGCCGACCGCACCGGCCCCAGCGCCCAAACCGACGCCCGTGGCCGAAGAGATCATCGTTGCGCCCGCCGGCAAGATTTTCGTCTCCCCGCGCGCCCGCAAACTCGCCGCCGACTCTCACGTCCCGCTCCTGGCCCTGCGCGGCTCCGGCCCCAACGGTCGCATCGTCGAGGCCGACGTGTCCGGCTACCTGTCCAAGGTCGAGGCGGCCCAGGTCACGCCGCTGGCGCGCAAGCTCGCCTGCGAACGAAATGTGGACGTTCTCGCTCTAATTGCCGAAGGCAAGAAAGTCACCAAGGACGACGTTCTCGCCGCCAAGCCGATCACCGTTTCGCCCGCCGCGCCGGCCCGCGTCCTGAAGGCCGGCCGCGTCAAGCTCACGCCCATGCGCCGCATCATCGCCGAACGCATGGCCCAGTCGAAGCGCGAAATTCCCTGCTATTATCTCCACATGGACGCCGACCTCTCGGAACTGATGGAGGCCCGCAAGCGTCTCAACGCCAAGACCAGCGAGAAGGTTTCGATCAACGATTACATCATGGTCGCCTGCGGCCGGGCCTTGGCCGAGTTCCCCGACGCCAACTCGAAGTGGGACGGCGACGGCATCATTTATCGCGGCGAGGCCAACGTCGGTTTCGCCATCGCCCTCGATCCCGGCCTGATCGTCCCGGTCGTGAAGAACATCGAGCGCAAAACCTTGCGCCAAGTCGCCGTCGAGTCGCGCCAGCTCACCGAAAAAGCGCGCGGCAAGAAACTCCTCCCTGACGAGTACGACGGCGGCTGCATGACCGTCTCCAACCTCGGCATGTTCGGCGTGAAGCATTTCGTGCCGATCGTCAATCCCGGCGAAAGCTGCATTCTCGGCGTCGGCATCATTGAGGACCGCGTCGTCGTCCGCCAGGGCGGCATCCACCTCCGCAAAATGACCACGCTGACCCTGGCCGCCGATCACCGCCTGCTCGACGGCGCCGTCGGGGCCAAGTTCCTCGAACGCCTCCGCGACCTCCTGGAGCAGCCGGCCGAACTCGAAAAATAGAGAACTCCAATGGGGTGCCTTGGCCGCCATGTAGGGTGGCTGCTTGCAGCCACGCGGTAATAAATGCCGTTTTCCGCTTGGTGTTGCCGTTTTGTTGCTGTTGTTGCTTTTCCTTAAGCCTTAAGTCTTAAGCCTTTAGCCTCTCCTTTGTGACCGCCGTTACTTTCCTCCCTTGCCGGGCGGCCTATAATCAACTGGGGGTGATGCAACCGGAGGACGCTTCCGCCTATGTCTCGAATCGGCGTCTTTGTCTGTTGGTGCGGCGAGAATATCGGCCGCACCGTCGATTGCCCCGCCGTGGCCGAAGCCGCGCGGCGGATGCCCGGCGTTGCCCACGCCGTCGATTACAAATACATGTGCAGCGACCCCGGCCAGCAGATGATCATCCAGGCCATTGCCGAACATCGCCTCACCGGCCTCGTCGTGGCTTCCTGCAGTCCGCGCATGCACGAGCCGACCTTCCGCAAGGCCGCTGCTCGGGCCGGCCTCAACCCCTATCTCTGCGAAATGGCCAACATCCGCGAGCATTGCTCGTGGGTCCACGAAGACCGCGCCGTCGCCACCGCCAAGGCCATCGAACTCCTCCGCGTCATGGTCGAAAAGGTTCGCCACAACGAGGCCCTCAAGGCCGTCAGCGTCCCCATCACCGACCGTGCCCTCGTAATCGGCGGCGGCATCGCCGGAATTCAGGCCGCCCTCGACATCGCCGACGCCGGCCACGACGTGATCCTGGTCGAACGTGCGCCGTCCATCGGCGGCCACATGAGCCAGCTTTCCGAAACTTTCCCCACCCTCGATTGCAGCCAGTGCATCCTCACCCCCAAGATGGTCGAAGTCGCCCAGCACCCGCGCATCCGCCTGCTCACCTGCGCGGAAGTCGAGGCCGTGAGCGGCTACGTCGGCAACTTCGAGGTCACCGTCCGCCGCAAGGCCCGCTACGTCCGCCTCGACCGCTGCACCGGCTGCGGGGCCTGCTGGAACGAATGCCCGGTCAAAAAAATTCCCAGCGAATTCGACGAGGGCCTCGGCCTGCGCACAGCCGTTTACGTCCCGTTCCCCCAGGCCGTGCCCAACAAGCCGATGATCGACACCGAGAATTGCCTCCGCCACAAAGACGCCCGCCGCAAGGGCATCCCCGTCACCGAATCGAAAGTCTGCGGCAAGTGCGAGGCTGCCTGCCCGATTCCCGGCAAAGCCATCAATTTCGCCGACGCCGACGAGTTGGAAACTGTTCAGGTCGGAGCCATCGTCGTCGCCACCGGCTTCCAGACCCTGCCCGCCGCAGCCATCCCCGAGTACGGCGCCGGCCGCTTCAAGGACGTGGTCACCGGCCTCCAGTTCGAGCGACTGGCCAGCGCCTCCGGCCCGACCTCCGGCGAAATCCGCCGCCCCAGCGACGGCCGGCCCGTCGAGCGCCTGGCCGTCATCGCCTGCGTCGGCTCGCGCGACCCGGCCAAAGGTTGCGCCTATTGCTCTAAAATATGTTGCATGTACATCGCCAAACACGCCATGCTCTTCCGCCACAAGAACCATCACGGCGCGGCCCACGTTTTCTACATGGACATCCGCGCCGGCGGCAAGGACTACGACGAATTCGTCCGCCGCGCCATCGAGGAAGACGGCGTCGATTACCTGCGCGGCCGCGTCAGCCGCATCTTCGAGCGGGGCGGCAAGCTCGTTCTCTTCGGGTCCGACACGCTGGTCGGCGAGAAGGTGGAATTGGAAGTGGACATGGTCGTCCTGGCCTCGGCCATGGTCCCGCAGCCGGGCGTTCAGGCCCTGGCCCAGAAGCTCGGCGTGGCCTATGACCAGTCGGGTTGGCTGACCGAAGCCCATCCGAAATTGCGGCCCGTCGAGACCGCTGCGGCCGGAGTTTTTCTCGCCGGAACCTGCCAGGGCCCGCGCGACATTCCCGAGACCGTCGCCCAAGCCGGCGGCGCCGCCTCGAAGGTCATCGGCCTCCTCAGCCGCGACACCCTCGACCGTGAACCGATCATCGCCCGCGTCGACGAACGCGTCTGCGATTATTGCACCGCCTGCATCAAAACCTGCCCGGTCAAGGCCATCGGCACGAAAGAACTAAAAAATCGCCAGGGCGTCCTGCTGCGCCGCGTAGCCGAGGTCAACGCGGGCCTGTGCATCGGTTGCGGCACGTGCGTGGCGGCCTGCCGCCCCAAGGCCATCGACCTGGCCGGGTTCACCGACGCCCAGCTTTTCGCCGAAGTCCGGGCCTTGGGCGATTTCAATGATATTGAAGGAAGAGAATGTGACGGGGTGCCACACTTTGGCCCGGCGGGCTGTATCGCCGGGCAAAGTGTGAAGAGCGGTGGCCTCGATTCCCACCCCACAGATGCGGGCATGGAGAGGGAGAAACATGGCTGATTTCGAGCCGAACATCACCGCCTTCGTCTGCACCTGGTGCACCTACGCCGGGGCCGACCTCGCCGGCACCAGCCGCATGAAATATCCGGCCAACGTCCGCCTGATCCGCGTGCCCTGCACCGGCCGCATCGACGCCCTGTTCATCCTCAAGGCCTTCGAGAACGGGGCCGACGCCGTGCTTGTCTCCGGCTGCCATCCCGGCGACTGCCACTACACCAGCGGCAACCTCCACGCCCGCCGCCGCTGGACCGTCTTCAGCGAACTCCTTGATTTCGTCGGCATCGACTCCGGCCGCGTGACCTTCAGTTGGATTTCCGCCGCCGAGGGCCGCAAGTTCGCCGACCTCATCACCGAAGTCACGGCAAAGGTCCGGGCGCTCGGACCATTCGACAGCTACCGCAAAATGTCGGCTGCGGCCGGGGAGCAGAGCAATGCCCGCTGAAGGCCGCCAGCTCGAAAAACTTCGCCACCTCGCTCGCCACGCCCTGGAATCCGGCGCGGTCAGCCTGGTCATCGGCTTCGCCGAAGGCACCGTTCCCGGCCGCGCCGCCCCGCTCTTCTGCACCGCGCCGGCCGATGCCGACCGCCTCATCTTCGACGGTTACTGCACCCTCAATCTGGCCAACTACCTGACCCGGCCCGAAGTCCGCGCCCACCAGACCGTCGCCCTCGTGGCCCGCCACGCCGTGGCCAAGGCTGTGGTCGGCCTCGTGCAGGAATCGCAGGTCGATCCGACGCGGGTCCGCCTGATCGCGATTCACTGCCCGGACTTGGACGGTTTGCAGCAGGACGTGGCCTGGACGGTGGCCGACGGGCTGCAAACTCTCGACGAATTTCTCCCGACGGCCGCACACCTCCACGACCAGGAACTCACGCCCGAGCGTTTCGCCGCCGTGGCCCAGGTCGAATCCAAATCGAGCCATGACCGCTGGGACCATTTCGCCCGCGAGTTCGACAAGTGCATTAAGTGCTACGCCTGTCGCAACGTCTGCCCGCTCTGCTATTGCGAGCGCTGCATCGCCGACAAAAATCAGCCGCAATGGATCGATACCAGTTCCACCCAGCGCGGCAACTTCGCCTGGAACATCGTCCGGGCCTTCCACCTGGCCGGCCGTTGCATCGATTGCGGCGCCTGCGAGCGGGCCTGCCCGATGGACCTGCCGCTCATGGAACTCAACCGCAAAATGAAAAAGGTTGTCGCCGAGCGGTTCGGCTACGTCGCCGGCTACGATCCCAAGGCCGACCTGCCGCTGGTGACCTTCAAGAAAGACGATCCCGAGGAGTTTATCAAGTGAGCCGCCTCCTGCCGCGGGCCAATCTCGAAGGCGTCGTTGCCGCCCTCCGCAGCGCGGGCTACCGCGTCGTCGGCCCGGTGCGCCGCGGCTCGCTCGTCACCTACGACGAAATCTCCTCCGCCGCCGACCTGGCTCTTGATGTGATCATCACCCGCGACAGCATCAAAAAATTCGTCCTCCCGCGCACCGAAGTCGTCGCCCGCTTCAACCGCGACGCCGCCGGAAAAGTTTCCGTTCTCGACGCCACCGCCGCGCCGCAACCGACCGTCATTCTCGGCTGCCGCCCCTGCGATGCCGCGGCCCTGCCGATTGACGATCTCGTCTTCGCCTGGGATTCCACCGACCGTTTCTGGTTCAGCCGCCGCGAAGCCGTCCGCCTCGTCACCATCGCCTGCGCCAACTGCGACGAATCCTGTTTCTGCACCTCGGTTGGCGGCGCCCCCGATTCGCCCGAAGGCAGCGACGTCCTCCTCACCGAAACCGCCGCCGGGGATTACGAAGTCCAGGCCCTCGGCGAACGCGGGGCCGAACTCCTCGCCAAGTTCCCCGGCCTCCGCGACGCGCCCGCCGCCGACCGCCGCGTCGCCGCCGTGCCGCAACGTTTCGACCTCTCCGCCGCCGTCACCGCTCTCGAAAAGAATTTCGAGAGCCCGTTCTGGCGGCAGACCGCCCTGCGCTGTGTCGGGTGCGGCTGTTGTACCTTCGTCTGCCCCACCTGCCATTGTTTCGACCTGGTCGACGAGGGCCCCGCCTACCACAGCGAGCGCCGCCGCAACTGGGACGCCTGCCAGATGAAAAATTTCACGCTCCACGCCTCCGGCCACAATCCCCGGCCCTGGCAGGAACACCGCTATCGCCAGCGGATCATGCACAAATTTCTATATTATCCGAGCCGCCTGGGCCGCACGCTTTGCACCGGCTGCGGCCGCTGCGTCCGGGCCTGCCCGGTCAACCTCAGCCTGCTCCAGGTCGTGAGCGACCTCGCGGCGGGCCGGGCCAACGCGCTTCCGACCAGCGCCGGCGAGGTAAAAAAATGACCGCTCCGCGCCCCGCCGACAATCTCTATCTCCCACACCTGATGATCGTCGACGCCATCCGCGACGAAACGCCCGACATTCGCACCATCCGCCTGCGCTTCTGCGACGAAGCCGTTGGCAAATCCTTCTCCTGGCAATCCGGCCAGTTCGGCATTTTCGGCGTCTTCGGCGAAGGCGAGTGTCCGTTCTGTATCGCCAATCCGCCGACCCGGCCCGGCGCGATCGAGTTCACCTTCAAGCTCGCCGGCCGCGTCACCCGGGCCTTGCGCGACCTCGACGTCGGCGACCAGATGGGCTTTCGCGGCCCCTACGGACGCCCGTTCCCGATTCAAGAAAAGTTCCGTGGTCGCCACCTCGTCTTCATCGGCGGCGGCATCGGCATCGCCCCCGTCCGCACGGTCTACCTGGAATGTCTCGACCGCCGCGCCGAGTTCGGCGAGATCACGATTCTTAACGCCGCTCGCACCGTCGCCGACTTGCCCTTTGCCGCCGAGTCGGCCGAATTGGCGGCCCGAAAAGATGTGCGGCTGATCCTGGCCGTCGATCCCGGCGGCCAGACGCCCGAGTGGTCCGGTCGCGTCGGCCTGGCCCCGGCCATTCTCAAGGAACTCGCGCCCCCCGCCGCCGGCGCCGTCGCCGTGGTCTGCGGCCCGCCGGTCATGATCAAGTTCACTCTGCCCGTCCTCTCCGAGCTTGAGTTCCCGGCCGAAAACGTCTACACTACCCTCGAAAACCGCATGAAATGCGGCGTCGGCAAGTGTGGCCGCTGCAACGTCGGTCGGGAATACGTCTGTAAAGACGGCCCCGTCTTCACCGCCGTCCAGTTGCGCGGCCTGCCGAATGATTTCTGAACCAGATAGGACGCAATAACATGTTTGAAATAGTCAGCAACGAACTCATCGGCCCCCAGATCTACCGCCTCCGCGTCCGCGCCGCCAAGATCGCCCGCAAACGCCGGCCCGGCCAGTTCGTCATCGTTCGCGCCGCCGAAAACGCCGAGCGCGTGCCCCTCACCATCGCCGACAGCGACCCCGAAGCCGGCACCATCTCCCTGGTCATCCAGGCCGTCGGCCAGGCCACGAAGCAATTGGTCGCCCTGCGGCCCGGCGAGGGCATTCGCGACGTGGCCGGACCGCTCGGCCATCCCACCCACATCGAAAAATTCGGCCGCGTCGTCGTCGTCGGCGGCGGCATCGGCACCGCCGTCGCCATGCCCATTGCCCAGGCCCTTAAGGCCGCCGGCAACGAAGTCGTCGCCATCATCGGTGGCCGCAGCCGCGAGTTTGTCATTCTCGAATATGAGTTGCGGCAGATCGCCGACCGCCTCATCATCTGCACCGACGACGGTTCCTACGGCCGCAAGGGTTTCGTCACCGACGCCCTGACCGAACTCCTCGCCTCCGAACAATTCGACCTCGCCGTCGCCATCGGACCCGTGCCCATGATGGAAGCCGTCTGCAACGTCACGCGCCCTCCGGCCATTCCCACCGTTGTCAGCCTCAACCCCCTGATGATCGACGGCACGGGCATGTGCGGCGGATGCCGCGTCACCGTCGGCGGCCAGACCAAGTTCGCCTGCGTCGACGGGCCGGAGTTCGACGGCCACCAGGTCGATTTCGTCGGCCTGCGGTCGCGCCTCGGCGCCTTCCGCGACCAGGAACAGGAAGCCCACAAACAGTTGGACGAGAAGTGCCGCTTGAAATAGTTGTGTGCCCGAAAGGATTTTTTCCCGTGACCGAAAACAGAAAAGCTCCCCGCCCCGGCCGCACGCCGATGCGCGAACAGCCCGCCGCCGAGCGCAAGAAAAATTTCACCGAAGTGCCCTACGGCTACAATCTGGAAGAAGCCGTGGCCGAGGCCTCGCGCTGCCTCCAGTGCAAGAAGCCGCTCTGCGTCACCGGCTGCCCGGTCGAGGTCGACATTCCCGGCTTCGTCGGAGCCATCGCCGCCCGCGACCTCCGCAAGGCCGTCGAGATCTTGAAGGGCACCAACACCCTTCCGGCGGTTTGCGGCCGCGTCTGCCCGCAGGAAGAGCAGTGCGAAATCCGCTGCGTCCTCGGCAAAAAAGGTACGCCCGTGGCCATCGGCAACCTCGAACGCTTCGCCGCCGATTGGGAACGCGAACAGGGCGAGGCCCGCATGCCCGAAGTCGCCGCCCCCACGGGCCGCCGCATCGCCGTCGTCGGCAGCGGTCCGGCCGGCCTCACCTGCGCCGGCGAACTCGCCCGCCGCGGCCACGAAGTCGCCATTTTCGAAGCCCTTCACGAACCCGGCGGCGTCCTCGTCTACGGCATTCCCGAATTCCGCCTGCCCAAGAAAATCGTCCGCGTCGAAATCGACAACCTCAAAAAAATGGGCGTGACCGTTGAGGTCAACTCCGTTGTCGGCAAGCTCGACACCATTGACGAACTCCTCGCCGAGTACGACGCCGTCTTCGTCGGCACCGGCGCCGGGCTGCCGAAGTTTAAGGACATCCCCGGCGAAAACCTCGTCGGCGTCTATTCAGCCAACGAATATCTGACCCGCGCCAACCTGATGCGTTCCTATCAGTGGCCCGAGAGCGGCACGCCGCCGGTGAAGTCCAAAACCGTCGTCGTCATCGGCGGCGGCAACGTCGCCATGGACTCCGCCCGCACGGCGTTGCGCCTCGGCGCCCAGCGCGTCATCCTGGCCTATCGCCGCAGCGGCGACGAAATGCCCGCCCGCAAGGCCGAGATTCATCACGCCCAGGAAGAGGGCATCGAATTCATGATGCTCACCGACCCCATCGAAGTTCTCGGCGACGAGCGCGGCCGCGTCCGCGCCGTCCGCTGCCTCCGCATGGAACTCGCCGAACCCGATGCCTCCGGCCGCCGCAAACCTGTCCCGGTCAAAGGCTCTGAATTTGAGATCGAATGCGACACCGTGATTCCCGCCCTGGGCAACAACCCGAACCCCCTCGTCCCGCGCACCACCGAGGGCCTCAAGGTCGGCAAGTGGGGCAACATCGAAGCCGACTCGGTCACCGGCCAGACCAGCCGCGAAGGCGTCTTCGCCGGCGGCGACGTCGTCACCGGCGCCGCCACCGTCATCGAAGCCATGGGCGCCGGCCGCCGCGCTTCCCGCGCCATCCATGATTACGTCATGGCCCGCCCGCCGAAACGGAAATGATGCTGTTACTTCTAGGCCCACCCCAACTGCCGGGTGGCATGGCCACGCT
Organism: uncultured Planctomycetia bacterium; assembly: GCA_903929765.1. Lineage (GTDB taxonomy): Bacteria > Planctomycetota > Phycisphaerae > FEN-1346 > JAACEH01 > CAIYVX01. Next base: position 4,284 of record CAIYVX010000021.1, on the reverse strand, counting down.
TCGCGTGGCCATGAAGAATAAACCGCCAGACCGGAATCCGTTGTTATTTCTTCTTTTTCTTCACCCCTCTCCCTTGAGGGGAGAGGGTAGGGTGAGGGTGTAGCTGTTGTTACTTCATGATTCGATATCGAGTATTGGATATTCGATATTCGCTGTTTGTTTTTACGGATTCAGTCGCCGCAGGTCAATCCGATTCATCTCGCACTGCCCCAACCCCATCCCCGCCGCCGTCTTCAAATACGCCGAAGTCCGCCCCGTTTCCTTCAGGCTCTTCAGCCCGTGCGTGTACCGCGCCGCATCCAGCAGGTCCAGGGCCACCGTGTCCACGGCCACCGGGTCCGTCCCCGCCAGCAGCGAAGTCTGGTTCCACATCTTGGCCTCTTCCGGCCGCGGGCCGCCGTCGTAAATGCCGCGAACGGCGTTGACGATGGTCAGCCGGTGCCGCGAGCGGATTTCGCCGCAGGCAGCCAGTTCGGCGACGCCGGGATCGCCGCCATTTGCTGCGAACACGCCGGGATTCGAGATGACGCCCAGCGCGAGCCCGGCCATCCCCGCCGCCAGGCCGAATTGTCGATGATCCTTGATGAACGGCACGTTCAGGATGGCCGTGCACTGATCGAAGGCCCGCAGGAACTGCGTCTGGCGGTCCTTGATTTTAACGAAAGTTTCCACGTAGCCGCGCGGCGGTTTGCGCGTGTTCACGGTTGCGATAAACGGCGGGGGGTCGAGGAGCATGATTTTCTTGACGTCGAAATCGGCGTCTTCGACCAGGCTGCTCGCCAGCAGGTCGGCCAGCGGCGCCGCCGTCCGCAGTTCCGCCGCCGACTGCGGATCGAACTTGATGCCGATCACGTCCGTGTCTTTGAAAAACACCCGCCAGGCGTCTTTCACTTCGCGCTGTCCGGTCATCTCCTGCAGCAGTCGCTTGAGCACGCCGCCGGGATAGGGACTTTGCTGGTTAAAGTTGCCATAGCGGTCGAGGAGCTTCGGTTCGGTGATGACAAAGACCTTCGGTTTCGGAGCTAGCAGGGCCGGCGCGGCCGCACTTGCGGAACGGGCTGCGGCGGCCGAAGTTTCTGCGGCAAAAATTTTGGCGGCCCAGGCGGCAGCGCACAGGCCGCCGAGTCCGGCCAGTCCGGTCTTAAGAAAATCGCGGCGAGAAACGTCCATAGGGTCACTTCCTGCCCGGCCCGCGCGCAAAGGTTGCGCGCCGGCGTACAACGGCAACATCGGCGGGGGGCGGGGCGAAGCTTGAGAAAAAGGCGAACGTTGGATGGCATGCCGTTGTTTCTTCACCCCTCTGTTGCCGTTTCTTTTTCTTTTGAAGCCCCCAGCCTTGCTGAGGGATACTGTTTCTTTTGATGTTGCCGTTGTTGCCGACCGCCGAAATTCTGGACCGTGACAAAAGATGTGTTTCGCTGTAGACTATCGGCGGAGGTTTTGCGGTCGAGTGCAGTGAAACATTTTAAAGCAGCAACGGCAACATCCGTGACGGGGGCAGGCAATGGTGAGCGAAGTGGCAATGGACGCCGAGGCCAAGGCATTCATCGGAGCGGCGCTGGAAAAGCACAAGCGAAGGTCTCGCCTTGCGCAGCGGATTTGGATAGCCGTAGTTGTGGCACAGGTGGTTGCCTGGTGGACGTACTTTCTGTTCTGGCAACCGCCGGCGGCGTTTAGCAGTCTTTGGGTGAAAGTTGTGGTGTCAGTTTCGTTTCCGCCTTTCATCTTGCAGTTGATCGCAGGGGCTTGGCTGGGGACAAAGCCGGCTTTGCGCCGACTACAGTATGACTATGATGGCGGGATCTTGCGACGTGCTCAGGGCAGGTTTCAGAAAGGCCCCGGCCCCGATAATTATAATAACTGGACACACCTTTTTTTCGTAGACGGTGACGTCGTTTGTGTGCCCCATGCTGTGGCGCGGGAGTTACCGGATGAAGGCGAGGGGACGTTCTGTTATTTTCCGAATATTCATGTGTGCTGGACCTACAACGGCGACGTGGTGTGGAAGCCCGAGGATTATGCGAGTGCGCTGTACGGGATGAACATGGCGAAACTGCGTCCGCCCCGGTCTATTGTGGAGCGGGCGTGAAGGTATCAGCGAAACCCCTCACCCGGCCCTGAAGGGCCACCCTCTCCCAAGGGAGAGGGGTGAAGAGGCAAAAGAAGAAGAAACAGCGTCCCCCAGCAATGCTGGGGGCTTCAAAAGCAAAGGCAAAAGAAACAACAGAAACGGCAAAAGAAACAGCACGGGCGACATATATGTCGCCCCTACGGACGGCAAAGGCAAAAGGAAAAAAGAATATGTTCGACATTAACCTGATTCGTACCGACGCGGACAAGGTGGCTAAGGCTCTGGCCCGCAAGGGCGCCAAGGCCGACATCGCCGCCGTGCGGGAGTTGGACGAGCGGCGGCGCGCGGTCGTGACCGAACGCGACGACATGCGGAATCGGCGGAACGCGGTGTCGAAAGAGGTGGGGAAGATCAAGTCGCAGGGTGGCGATGCCGCCGGGCCGATGGCCGAGAGCAAGGCCCTGGGCGATCAGATTAAAGAGATGGAGACGGAAATTGCGGCGCTCGACGAGCAGTTGACCACCGCGCTCCTTCTCCTGCCGAACATGCCCGCCGACGACGTGCCGGACGGCACGGGGGCGGACGATAATAAAACGGTCCGGACCTGGGGCGACCTGCCGCAACTGACCGGCTTCGAGCCGCAGGCCCACTGGGATCTGGGCGAGAAGCTTGGCATTCTCGACCTGGCCCGTGCCGCCAAGCTCTCCGGCTCCGGCTTCTCGCTTTTCGTCGGCGACGGGTCGCGGCTCGTGCGGTCGCTCATCAATTGGTTCCTCGACGTGCAGACCTTCGAGAACGGGTACACCGAGGTTTTTCCGCCGGCCCTGGTCAACGCCAAGACGATGACCGGGACCGGCCAGTTGCCGAAGTTCGAGGAGGAGTTGTACAAGCTGCGCGACGATCCGCTCTACCTGATTCCCACCGCCGAGGTGCCGGTGACGAACATCTACCAGGACGAAATTCTCGACGAGGCCGATCTGCCCCGGCTCCTCACCGCCTACACGCCCTGTTTCCGCCGCGAGGCCGGGGCCGCCGGCCGCGAGACGCGCGGCATGATTCGCGTCCACCAGTTCGACAAGGTCGAAATGGTCAAGTTCACCACGCCGGAAACAAGCGGCGAGGAGCACGAAAAACTGACCCGTAACGCCGAAGGTCTGCTCGAACGCCTCGGCCTGCCGTACCGCCGCCTGCTCCTCTGCGCTGGCGACATGTCGATGTTCGCGGCCAAGTGCTACGACCTCGAAGTCTATGCCGCCGGGGTGAAACGGTGGCTCGAGGTTTCCAGCTGCTCGAACTTCACCGACTACCAGGCCCGCCGCGCCAACATCCGTTATCGCACCAAAGACGGCAAGGTCCGCCTGGTGCACACGCTTAACGGGAGCGGGCTGGCCGTCCCGCGCGTCTTCATTGCGATATTGGAAAACAATCAGCAGGCCGACGGGACCGTCCGCATTCCGGAAGTCCTGCGGCCGTACATGGGCGGCAAGGAGTTCATCGGGAAAAAGTAGGTCCGGCCCTGGCCCGACATGTTGTTAAAATGAATGTAGGTCGGGTCAACAGACCCGACATTTTTCAGGAGAACCGCTTATGGCTTTTACTCTCGCCCTCGGCTCAAAAGCCCCGGACTTCAAGTTGCCCGGCGTGGACGGGAAGACCCACTCCCTGGCCGACTTCAAAGACGCCAAGTTGCTCGTCGTGGTTTTTTCCTGTAACCATTGTCCGTTCGTGACCGGCTCCGAAGCTCGCCTCAAGGCGCTCTACAAAAATTATCAGCCGCGCGGCGTGGCCTGGGTGGCCATCAACGCCAACGAGACCGTGAATCACCCGACCGATTCCTTCGAGGACATGAAGCGGCGTGCCCGCGACGACAAACTTCCCTGGGCTTACCTCCGCGACGATTCGCAGACGACCGCCCGCGCTTACGGTGTCCTCCGCACGCCGCACTTCTACGTCTTCGACGCCGAGCGGAAGCTCCGCTACACCGGCCGCATGGACGACAATCCGCGCGAAGCGGACAAGGCTACCACGCACGAACTCGCCGACGCCCTCGACGCCCTGCTCGCCGGTCGCCAGCCTGCCGTCCCGCTCACCAACCCCATCGGCTGCAACGTGAAATGGCTCAACCAGGAAGAGCATTGGATGCCGCCGGAAGCGTGCGATCTGGTCTGAAAATCCGGGGTTGTTGTTTCACCACTCTCCCTTGAGGGGAGAGG
>CAIYVX010000020.1 GCA_903929765.1 uncultured Planctomycetia bacterium | reverse complement strand
TGGCCCGACATCCATGCCGTGTCGGGCCAGGGCCCGACCTACATTTTAGACTTCCGCCGGGTGTGTAATCTTACCCGTCAGGGCGCTGGCGGCAGCCACGGCGGGGTTGGAGAGGTAAACCTGGCTCTGCGTGTGGCCCATGCGGCCGGTAAAATTGCGGTTGGTGGTGGCGATGGCCACTTCGCCGGCAGCGAGGATGCCCATGTGGCCGCCCAGGCACGGGCCGCAGGTCGGCGCGGAGACGGCGCAACCGGCCTGGACGAAAATCTCCAGCAGCCCTTCCCGCAAGGCGTCGAGGTAAACCTGTTGCGTAGCGGGAATCACGAGGCAACGGACGCCCTTGAAGACGCGGCGGCCCTTGAGGATTTTGGCGGCGATCCGCAGGTCGCTCAGGCGGCCGTTGGTGCAGGAACCGATCACGGCCTGATCGATGACCACGTCTTTCAATTCGCCGACCGGCTTGACGTTTTCCGGCAGGTTCGGGCAGGCCACCATCGGCCCCAGGCCGGTGACGTTCCATTCGTAACATTTTTCGTAGCGGGCGTCGGCGTCGCTCGTGTAATAGACGGCCTTTCGCTCCAACCGGTCCTTGACATATTCGCGCGTAATTGCGTCAGGTACGACGATGCCGTTCTTCCCGCCGGCCTCGATGGCCATGTTACACATCGAGAGGCGGTCTTCCATCGAGAGTTGCGTGATGACCGGCCCGGTAAATTCCATGGCCCGGTACAACGCCCCATCGACGCCGATCTGGCCGATGGTGTGGAGAATCAGATCCTTGCCGCCGGACCAGGGGTCGAGCGTGCCGGTGAAGGTGAATTTGAGCGTCGAAGGCACCTTGAGCCAGACCTTGCCGATGGCCATGGCGGCCGCGAGGTCGGTCGATCCGACGCCGGTCGAGAAGGCCCCCAGGGCCCCGTAAGTGCAGGTGTGGCTGTCGGCCCCGATCACGAGGTCGCCCGGTCCGACCACCCCCTGCTCCGGGAGCAAGGCGTGTTCGACGCCGACCTCACCGACTTCCCAATAGTGCGTCAGCTTGTGCTTGTGGGCGAAGTCGCGGAGAATTTTCGATTGCTCGGCGCTCTTGATGTCCTTGTTGGGCGTGAAATGGTCGGGCACCAGGGCGACACGGGCAGGGTCGAACACCTTCGTGACCCCGGCGGCCTCGAATTCGCGGATAGCGATGGGGGCGGTGATGTCGTTGCCCAGGGCGATATCGACGCCGGCGTAAACAAAGTCGCCGGGATTGACTTCGGCTCGGCCAGCGTGGGCGGCAATGATTTTTTCGGTGATGGTGTGTGAGGACATCGGGTTCTCCAAAAATAACGGACGCGTAAAGCAATGCGACGCACCATTATAGCGAACGGCGGCGGATTGTTAAGAGGAGAATGGCTGTTGTTTCAGCCGCGTAGCGGCGTCTGATAATAGCCACGCGGCGCAAGCCCGTGGTAGGAATCCGCCGTAAAGGGCCGGAGCCCCGGAGGGGCGACTGAACTTTTCAATCGCCCCTCCGGGGCTCAAAAAAAAGGAACAAGAAGATATTATGGTGGTGCATAACCTACCACGGGCTTGCGCCGCGTGGCTACTATCATTCGCCCCTCCGGGGCTGTACGGCTACCCGCTCTTTCCCGGCAACGGCTGGGCCAGGTATTTCTCCTGGCACCCCGGGCAGAGGTCGAAGCGGAAAGAGCGGTAGACCTGGTCTTCGAGCTTCTCGGTGGACATGCTGCGCATCTGGGCGAGGAGCCGGGCCATTTCGGCCTCGTGGTCGCCCGCAAGATCCTGCCGCGTGATTTCCAGCGGATCGTAGGCGGCGAAGACCTCGATCTTGACGATGTAGCGGGTGTTCTCCTCGGCCAGAAGCACCTTGCCGCACATGTCGCAGGTGAAGGAGTCCATTACACACACGCCTTTATGCAGCCGAGTGGCTGATTTCGACCAACCGCGCCAGGGCTTTGGCAGCAGCGCCGGAGTCGATGCTCTGTTCGGCCGGGGCGATGGCGGCGGCGAGGGTGGGAGAAAGGCCGGCGACGTAAATGGCGGCGGCGGCGTTCAGGACGACCACGTCGCGGGCGGGGCCGCGCTCGCCGCGGAGGATGGAAGTGATGAGGGCGGCGCTGGCAGCGGGAGAGTCGACGCGGAAATCGGTCATGTCGTGGCGAGAGAGGCCGAAAGATTCGGGAACCAGTTCGTAGAGGCGGACGGCGGCGGGTGTGACTTCGGCCACGCGGGTGGGACCGGAAAGGGTGATTTCGTCGAGGCCGTCGGTGCCGTGGACGACCAGGGCGTGTTCGGTGCCGAGATTTTGCAAGACCTGGCCCAGGAGTTCGACCAAGCCGACTTCGTAAACGCCCATGACCTGGCGGCGGGCGCCGGCGGGGTTGGTGAGCGGGCCGAGAAGATTGAAGATGGTGCGAATGCCGAGTTCCTGGCGGATGGGGGCGGCGTGGCGCATGGCCCCGTGCAGGATCGGGGCGAAAAGGAACCCGATGCCGGCCTCGCAGACCTCGCGGCGGACGACTTCGGGCGGGGCGTCGATGCGGACGCCGAGGGCTTCGAGTACATCGGAGGAGCCGCTGCGGGAGGAGGACGAGCGGTTGCCGTGCTTGGCCACAGCCACGCCCGCGCCGGCGGCTACCAGGGCGGCAGCGGTGGAGATGTTGAAAGTGCCGGAGCAATCGCCGCCGGTGCCGCAGGTGTCGACCACGGTGCGGCCGGCGCAATCGATGCGGGTGACTTTTTCGCGCATGACCAGCGCCGCCCCGGTGATTTCGTCGCTCGTGGGGCCTTTCATGGTCAGGGCGGTGAGATAGGCGGCGCAGACGGCGGGCGAGGCGCGGCCGTCCATGATGGTTTCCATGGCGGCGCGCGATTCGGCGACGGTGAGGTGTTCGTGGCGGAGAAGTTTGAGGAGAAAAGATTGCATGGATTTTTCCTATCAAGCCCAGACAAGTTCAGCGCGGCCGGCGGCACGAGTGACGAGGACATCGGGTTCCTGGCCGGTGGCGGCGCGGTAACGGTCGGTCACGGCGGCGCGGAGCGGTTCGACGGCGGCGCGGGTGCAGAGGGTGACGGTGCAGCCGCCGAATCCGCCGCCGGTCAGGCGACTGCCGTAGACGCCGGGAACGGCCTGGGCGATTTCGACCAGGAGGTCGAGTTCGCGGCAGGAGACTTCGTAATCGTCGCGGAGCGAGGCGTGCGAGGCGTTCATGTCGCTCCCGGCGGCGGCCAGGTCGCCGCGCTCGAGGGCGGTCGCAAAGCGGAGCGCCCGGGCGTTTTCGCCGATAACATGCCGAGCGCGGCGGGCAACCACGGCGTCCATTTTTCCGGCCCACTTTTCCCAATCCGCCATCTCGACATCCCGCAGTGCCGCCACGCCCTTGCGGCACGAGGCGAAGACGCGCACGGCATCCTCGCACTGCCGGCGGCGCTCGTTGTAGGCGTTAGCAGCCAGGTCGTGGTGGACGCGCGAGTTGATGATGACCACGGCCAGGTCGAGGCTACCATCAAGTTCGACCGACCGGGTTTCCAGCGAGCGGCAGTCGATCAGCAGGGCGTGGTCGCGCGTGCCGTGGAGGACGACGAACTGGTCCATGATGCCGCACCGGACGCCCACGCGGTGTTCGGCCTGCTGGCAGAGGAGCGCGAGGTTCTTACGGCTCTGGCCGACGGCGGCCAGGAGACCGTCGAGCGTCTGGCCGGCGTGGGCCACGTCGGCCGAGGCCACGAGCGCCGCCGCGACGGCGGCTTCGAGGCTGGCGGAACTGGACAGTCCGCCGCCAATGGGCACGTCGCTGGCGATGGCGGCATCGAAACCGCCGACGGGCAGGCCGGCCTCCTTGAGGACGGCGGCGACCTGGGCGACGTAACGGGCCCAGGGCGGCAAGGCCGTGGCCACGTCGCCGAGGGGGAGTTCGACGGTCTGGCCGGCGTGTTCGGAGAAGACGCGGAGGCGGGCGTCGCGGCGCGGGCGGAAGGCCAGGCGGGTGTGGCGGTCGACGTTCATGGGCAGGACGAAGCCAGCGTTGTAGTCGGTGTGTTCGCCAATCAGGTTGACGCGGCCGGGGGCCACGGCCAGGCCGGCGGGCACGTCGTGAAAATGGTGTTTGAAAAGCTGGTCGAGAGTCACGAGACCTTCCTTTCGTCGTGGCTGATAGTATCCCCGGCGGCCCAGCGCAGGTCAATGACGATTTAGCCATAGACAGTGGAGAAGGTAAAAGGTAAAAAGTTAAAAGTAAAATAGTCAAAGGCAACGGCAACAACGAACCGTAACAGAAATCGAGGAGGAGCAGTGATGAGATACGGGGCAGCATGGCTGGTGGTACTGACGGCGGCGCTGGCGGCGGGCGGGTGTACGGATAGCCTGGTCAAGATGGAGGTAAAGGTGTCTCCGCCCCAGGCGGCCGGCCACGAGGTGGACATTCAGGCCATGATCGCGCGGGCCAAGGCCAAGGTTTTCCCGACCCTGGTCTACGTCAAGCCGATCCAGGAGGATTACTCCGCGGGCAAGAAGCGCCGCGTCGTGCTGGGCGGGTCGGGGATAATTATTTCGGCGGATGGATATGTGGTGACGAATAACCACGTGGCCGAGAAGGCCGTGGAGATCCACTGCGTGCTGTTCGACGACACGATGGTCGAGGCCACGGTGATCGGGACGGACAAAGACACGGACCTCGCCCTGCTGAAGCTGAAGGTCGATCCGCAGCGGCAGTTTGCCTTCGCCACGCTGGCCGACAGCGACAAGGTAGAGGAGGGGCAATTCTGCATGGCCTTGGGGGCGCCCTGGGGCCTGAAGCGCAGCATCAGCCTGGGCGTGGTGTCCTGCGCCCAGAGGTTCCTCGAGGGAGAGAGCGAGTACAGCCTGTGGCTCCAGACCGATGCGGCCATCAACCCCGGCAACTCCGGCGGGCCGCTGGTCGATACCAACGGCGAGGTCATCGGCATCAACACCCTGGGCACCTTCAACGGCAGCACGGGCTTCAGCATTCCCTCCAACACGGTGCGCTACGTGATCGCCCAACTGCAGGCCCACAAGGAAGTGCGACGCTCTTGGACGGGCGTGCGGCTCCAGCCGCTGCGGGACTTCGACCGCGATTCGTTCTTCGAGGGCGAGCGCGGCGTGCTGGTGGCCAGCGTCGATCCGGGCAGCCCGGCGGAACAGGCCGGCCTGGAGGTCGGCGATCTGATTCTGACCGTGGGCGGGGAGGCGGTGGACGGGCTTTATAACGAGAACCTGCCGAAAATCCGGGCCATCCTGGGGCGGCTGCCGACCAGTCAGCCGACGGCGTTCCAGTTGCAGCGCGGGGGCCGGCCGGTCGCGGTCAATCTGACGCCGCGCGAAAAAGGCGTGGTCGAGGGGCAGGACCTGGACCTGAAGCGCTGGAACCTGACCGTGAAGGCGATCAACGAATATAATGATCCTGAAATGTATTATTATGACAAGGAAGGCGTCTACGTCCAGGGCGTGCAGTATCCGGGCAACGCCCAGGAGTGCGGGTTCCACGGCAACGACATCATCCTGAAGGTCGACGGCAAGGAGGTCAAGAGCCTCAAGGACGTCAAGGAACTCTACGACGCGATTCTCAAGGACAGCGGGCGAAAGAAACGGGTGCCGGTCGAGGTGCTGCGCAACGGGATGCCGCAATTGCTGGTGCTGGATTACGCTCGGGATTATGACCAGACGCCGCAGCAAAAGGCGGAGACGACGAAAGAGTAAAGAGAGGCGGGTGGCATGGCCGCTTGCGGCCATGTGGTAAACAAACAAGAAAAAGGCCATGAAGGGGAGCAATATGAGCAGGACGGCGATTCTTTTGGTGGTGGTGATTTTGACGGCTCTGACGACAGGCACCTGGGCCCAGGCGCCGGCGTCCGGCTCGGCGGCCGCGGCGGCCACCAGCGTCGCGGCGGTCCCCAGCGGTGCTGCGGCGACGGCCGCCAGGGCCGAGCATCGCAACCATAAACTGGAGATGGCGAAAAAAGCCCAGACCACGGCCGCCGAGTACCTGGTCCGCGTGGCCACGCGCTGGCAGAAGGATCAGGGCGAATACCCGACGATTGGTTCCAGCGGAGACGAAACCGGGAACACGGACGAGAGCGGCGCGAACAGCATGGAAAGCAGCGTGGACGGCAAACGGTCGACCGAAAAGCCGGCCCTGCTGCTCGATCCGGCGGCGGGCCTGGTTCTGGCCCCGGATGGCGCCGTCGAACCGCGCTTCATCGAGTTCATCAAAGGCTTCACGGCCGACGGAAAAGAGTTCCCCCTGAAGCTCTTCGGGTTCTACCTGAACACGGGCGGCACGCTCTACCAGACGGACAAGTGGCCGGGCACGCCCGCGCCGCTGCCGTGGGTCGAGGGCAAGGTGGAACCGTTTTCGGAGGCGTTTGAGACGTCGCTCACGCGAGGCCGGTTGGGCTGGGAGGTGAGCGTGGAGGGTGCCAGTAGCGGGGGCGAGTTGATCCAGGCCTCGGACCGCCCGATGCCGGAGGAACTGTTGACCTCGTTCAATCGCGGGAATCTGATCTTCGACGAGTCGGCGCGGCCGCTGGGTTTCATCCTGGAAGACTATCCCAATAGCGTGACCGGCGGGCGGTTTCCCTGGCGCGGAACCGACCTGGCCACGGCCCCCGTGGTGAAGATGGCCGATTTCGAGAAGGCCAAACCGGAGCGGATCGACCGGCTGGGAAAATATGTTTATGAAATTAAAATCGTTTACCGCCAGCCGGAAGAGGGCGAGGAAAACCTCCAATTCGAGGGCGACGACCGGACCAGCCTGACGCAATATTATTACGGCTACGCGGTGTCGCCGACGCAGATCCTCGTGCCGGTGAAACTGGGCAAGGTCTTCATTCAGCGCATCAAACAGATCACGGTGCAGGTGGGCGAGCGGGAGGTGCGGTTCGCGTTTCGCGGGGCCTACCTCAATTTTGGCGGGTTCCTGATCGAATTCCATGACAATCAGGATAGGGGATTTGGCCTGCCGCAGGTGCTGCCGCTCGAAGGCCCGGCGCTGCCGGAGGTGAACCGGGCCATGCTGACCTATGTGGCCGAGCGGAAGTTCGGCCGGCGCCGCGACACGGTCTGGTACAACCGCCTGGCCGGCTACTCGAAGGGTTACAACGACCGCCTCTGGCCGCGACCGCTCAACGACATGGCTCGCGGCACGCTGGCCCTGACCTTCGACGAGAAGCCGCTGGGCCTCTGCCTGCCGGAGCGACAGCCGGAACGCGAGAAGAAGGACGGCGAAGGGCGGTACGGCGCCAACGAGACGGTGCGGCTCTACCGGCTGAGCGAGTTGGCCGCCGCCCTGAAAAATCCGCAGGAGCATTTCGATCCGACCTTGAAGCCGGCCAGCGAACAGGAAGAAAAGCGAACCGTCTGGCTGGGCGTGGAGTACCAGGCGATGAGCCCGGAACTGGCGGCCATGCTCGACGACCTGGCCGGCGGCGGCCAGGCCCAGAAACTGTCTCGCAACGGCGAACTGGGCCTGCGCGTGACCTGGGTCCACAAACATTCGCCGGCGGAAAAGGCCGGCCTCGCCTCGGGCGACGTGCTGCTGGAGATTCGCGAGGAAGGCAAGGACGAGCCGATCGAACTGCGGCCGCGCGGCGAGGACGGCGGGGGTTACAGCGGCTACGTTTCGCGGTCTCGATCGCGCGGCGGGTATTATCAGGGCCAGGGCGGCCGCGCGGGCTATCTGACCGGCCTGCTGACGCGGCTGGGCGCCGGGACGAAGATCACTCTTGTTTACCTGCACGGCCAGGAAAAGGTGTCGCAGCCGTTCACGCTGGAATGGGCACCGTACGACAACGCCTCGGCCAACAAGTTCAAAGACGAAAAGACCGGCGTGACGGTCAAGGACCTGACCTACGACGTGCGGGCGCTTCTGCGCCTGGCGGACGATCAGCCGGGCGTGATCGTCTCCAAGACCGAGGACGGGCAAAAGGCCGCCGTGGCCGACATCTCTCAGGGCGTAATAATCACGGAAATCAACGGCAAGCCGCTCAAGAACGTCGAGGATTACGAACAGGCCATGACGGCCATTCAGCAAGGCAAGACCGGCACGGCAGTAATGAAACTGCTCTGGATGGGGAAGAACCGGATGGTCAAGATCGAGTTTCCGTAGATTAAAGAATCTGCACCCGACCGGAGACGATTTTGAGGCGGCGCGCAGCGAAGAGGCGGATGGCCTCGGGATAGGCGGCGCACTCGGCCTCGAAAACGCGGGCGGCTAAAGTGTCGGGCGTGTCCTCGGAGAGGACGGGAACCTGACGCTGGACGATGATCGGCCCGTGGTCATATTCATTATCGACAAAATGTACGGTGCAGCCGGAGACCTTGACGCCCGAGGCGAGGACCGCCTCGTGGACATGGTGGCCGTACATGCCCTGGCCGCAAAAGGCGGGGATCAAGGCGGGGTGGATGTTCATGGTGCGTCCGAGGTAGCGCTCGGGCACCGGCCAGAGGACCATGAAGCCGGCCAGACAGACCAGATCAACTCCGGCGGCGTCGAGATGTGCAGCCACGGCGGCGGAGAAGGCCTCGGGCGTGGGGAAATCTTTGGGCCGGACGACATGGACAGGAATGCCCCGAACGCGGGCCTTAGCCTCGCCGCCGGTGTTGGAACGGCTGGCGATGACGACGGCGATTTCGGCGGCCAGCGTGCCACGATCAATCTGGTCGAGCAGGTTCTGAAGCGTTCGCCCGCCGCCGGAAAGAAGTATGCCGAGGTGAAGGGGTTGGGGCATAAGAGCAACCTTTCGACAAACAAGGACGGGATGCTTCTTCACCCCTCTCCCTTGAGGGGAGAGGGTAGGGTGAGGGTGACGCTTCTTCTTCACCCCTCGCCCTCGAGGGGAGAGGGTAGGGTGAGGGTGACGCTTCTTCTTCACCCCTCTCCCTCGAGGGGAGAGGGTAGGGTGAGGGTGACGCTTCTTCTTCACCCCTCTCCCTTGAG
>CAIYVX010000019.1 GCA_903929765.1 uncultured Planctomycetia bacterium | reverse complement strand
GGCCTCAACCCCTCACCCGCCGCTAAAGCGGCACCCTCTCCCAAGGGAGAGGGGTGAAGAAGAGGACCCTCATCCGCAGCGTTAACACACTTTGCCCGGCGAGACAGCCCGCCGGGACAAAGTGTGGCACCCCCGGAACCTAGAAGACAATCGTTGGGGACGAAGTCGGAGCCGAGGACGGCGTCGAGGACGGGGTGGCGGGCGTCGTGGAGTTCGAGGACGAGAGAGTCGTTGACCTCGGGCTTGGTCCAGCGGAGGCGGACGGCGAGGTCGGCGAAGGTGGTGAGGACATCGGTTTCGGCGAGGGCGTCGGAGACGGATTGGAGGGCGGCGGTGAACTCGGCGACGCGGGCGCGGATCTGCTGGAAGAGTTCGTCTTCGCGGGCGAGGGACTTTTCTTCGGCGCTGAGGACTTCGACTTCGTGATCTTTCAATTCGGGGGTGATGTAGCGTTCGGCATTCTTCAAAGTTTGTTTGCGCGTGTATTCGACGGGGACTTTTTCGGCGTGGGCGTTGGTGATTTCGAGGTAGTAGCCGAAGACGGCGTTGAAGCCGACGCGGAGGGTTTTAATGCCGGTGCGGGCGACTTCCTTGACCTGGTATTCGGCGAGCCAGCGGGCGCCGCCGGAACGGATGTCGCGGAGGCGGTCGAGTTCGGCATCGTAGCCGGGGCGGATGACGCCGCCCTCGCGGAGGAGGGCGGGGGCGTCTTCGGCGATGGATTTTTCGAGGAGGTCGCGGAGGTCGGGGAGGAGTTCGATGCGGCGCTCGAGGGTGGCGAGGCGGGCAGATTTGCAGCCGGCGAGGCGGGCTTTGATGGCGGGGAGTTGGGCGAGGCTGCGGCAGAGGGAGAGGAGGTCGCGTGGTCCGGCGCGGTTGACGGCGACGCGGGCGACGATGCGTTCGAGGTCGGCGAGGTCGTCGAGTCGGGCGGCGAGGTCGTCGCGGGATTCGCGGGCGGCGACAAGCTCTTCGACGGCTTCGAGGCGGGCGTTGATACGTTCGACGTCGGCGAGGGGGAACTGGAGCCAGGAGCGGACGAGGCGGGCGCCCATGGGGGAGCGGGTGCGGTCGAGGACGCCGAGGAGGGTGTGTTCCTGGGATTCGCCGCGAATGGTGCGGGAGAGTTCGAGGCTGCGGACGGTGGCTTCGTCGAGGTAGAGGTAGCGGCCGCGGCGGACGGCGGCGAGGCGGCGGATGTGGCCGAGGGCGGTCTTCTGGGTTTCTTCGAGATATTGCAATATGGCACCGGCGGCGCGGGTGCCGCGCGGCACGTCGGCGAGGCCGAAGCCGTCGAGCGTGGCGAGGGCGAAATGGGCGGTGAGGCGGCGCGTGGCGTCGTCGGCGTCGAAGACGTAGGGCGGGCGCTTCACCAGGGGCGAACCGGCGGCGCTGCGCAGGCGGCGCAGGTCGGGTGATTCGACGCCGGAGAGAAAGTCTTCGGGGAGGAGGCATTCGGCGACGCCGAGGCGGGCGAGTTCGTCGCAAACGGCGGCGAAGGAGGCGTCTTCGCAGAAGAATTTGCCGGTGGAAAGTTCGACCCAGGCGAGGCCGGCCTGGTCGCCGGATTTTGAATTTTCGGCCGGGGGCAAAACGGCGGCGAGGTAGTTGGAGCGGCGGTCGTCGAGAAGGGTTTCGTCGGTGAGGGTGCCGGGTGTGACGACGCGGACGACGTCGCGGGCGACGAGGCCGGTGGCCTTTTTGGGGTCTTCCATCTGTTCGCAGATGGCGACGCGGAAACCGGCGCGGATCATTTTGGCGAGGTAGGAGTCGATGGCGTGGTAGGGGACGCCGGCGAGTGGAACGGCGTCGTCGCCCTTGGAGCGTGAGGTGAGGGCGAGGCCGAGGACTTTGGAGGCGGTGCGGGCGTCTTCGTAGAACATTTCGTAGAAGTCGCCCATGCGGAAAAAGAGGATGGTGTCCGGGTAGCGGAGTTTGAGTTCCTTATATTGACGCATGGCGGGGGTGGTCATGGGCAATTCAAAATTCAAAATTAAAAATGAAAAATTAGAAGAAACAAAACGGCAACGGCAAAAACGTCGGGCCGGGAGCCGCACGGACAACCGGGGCAAATTGTAGCATCGGGCGGGGTGCTTTGCTACACTTTGGGCGGGACGAGTCTTAGGAGGATTTCCGATGACGACCGTAGCGGACGTGGTGGCGGCAATTGATCGGGCGGCGCCGTTTCGGCTGCAACTGGAGACGGATAACTCGGGGTTGCTGGTGGGCGATCCGAAGGCGAAGGTGCGGCGCGTGCTGGTGGCGCTGGATCCGACGGCGGGGAACGTGCGCGAGGCGGCGCGGGCGAAGGCGCAGTGCCTGGTGACGCATCATCCGTTGTTTTTTTCCACGACCGGGCCGAGACAAGCGCTGCCCCAACGTGGCGGATTTACGGCGGAGACGGTGGCGGGGGCGGTGGCGCTGCAAGCAGCGGCGGCGGGGGTGGCGCTGGTGGCGGCACATACGAATTACGATCTGGCGGCGGGCGGGTTGAACGACATTCTGGCGGCGATGATGGGGCTGAAAGAGGCGACGCCGATGGCGCCGGCGGCGCTGGCGCGGGGGTACAAGCTGGTGACGTTCCTGCCGGAAGAGGATTTGGATCGGGTGGAGGAGGCGCTCTTTGCGGCGGGGGCGGGGCGGATCGGGGATTACAGCGAGTGTGCGTTTCGGGCGGAGGGGGTGGGGAGTTTTAATGGCGGCATGACGACGCATCCGACGCTGGGCGAGCGCGGGCGGAAGGAATATGTGGAGGAAGTGCGGCTGGAGACGGTGGTGCCGGCGGGGCGGGTGGAGGCGGTGGTGGCGGCGCTGCGGGAGGCGCACAGTTATGAGGAGCCGGCGTTTGATTTGATTCCGGTTGACGTTCCGGCGGCGGGGGCGGGGCTGGGTCGCGTGGGGGATTTGGAAAAGGCGATGACGGTAGGGGCGCTGGTGGCTCGGGCGAAACGGGCGTTCGGCGTTAAGGCGGTGGAGGTGATCGGAGAGAAGCGCGGGAAGGTGCGGCGGCTGGCGGTGGGGAGCGGGTCGGCGGGGGATTGGTGGCCGCACGCGGCGCGGGCGGGGGCGGAGGTTTATTTGACGGGCGAGATGAAACATGCGGATCGGCTGGCGGCGCGGGACGCGGGGCTGGCGGTGATTGTGGCGGGGCATTTTGCGACGGAGCAGCCGGCGGTGGCGGGGCTGGCGGGGATATTGAGAGCGGCGCTGCCGGGGGTGAGCGTGGTGGAGAGTCGGACGGAGAAGGATCCGAGCGGGTGGAGGTAGTGGCGATGACCTGGACGCGGATTGGTCATTGGATTGTGAAACATGCCGAAAGGGTTACGACCTTTGGAAGCGTACCCTTTACGACACTATTGCTGATTTCTCTTTATGTCCTGGTTCCGTCTTCAGCTGATGAAGATTTGATAAGAAATTTAGCACTGGCCATTGGTTTGGTCGCGGGGGCATTTGTGGGTCTTTTCACCTTGTCTTTCTCGATATCCTGGGTGGCCGGTCGGGCAGGAAAGTTGGCCGAAACGATAATACCTAATCCTTTTTCGCTGTTCGGCTGTTGTGCGGCGACGGTCCTTTGCTTTTGCCTTTTCTTAATCATCCTGCCGACACTGACCGACCAGGATCCGAAGATATGTGTTGAAGATATATGGTACTTTGCAGTTTGTCTTTCCATGGGGTTTGTTTTGTTAGGGGGATCGTTGATTGGTTCTCTTGCGGTTCCTTGCATTCTGGTTGGATCGTGGCTAGGCCTTAAGGCGAACTCGGGCATCTGGAAGTCGACTGGGATGCCGGGCGCGCAGAATGGAAATTCCTCACTCGGCCCTGACGGGCCACCCTCTCCCAAGGGAGAGGGGTGAAGAAGAAGAAGAAGAAGAAGAAGAAAAAAAATAAATATTTCGTGGGATGGTGTACCGGGGGTTTCACCCCCGGCTAAGAACTTTAGCCCCTGCGGGGCATTGAGATTGGTGGTTGAAAGTTCCGGAGGCGGCCGGGAATTTGGAGTTTGAGAACAGAAAGTCAAAAACAGAAACAGCGTCCCCCAGCAGTGCTGGGAGCTTCAAAAGAAGAAACAGCAGGGCCGAGATAAACTCTGCCCCTACGAACAGAAACAACAGCAGGACAGGGCAGAGCCCTGTCCCTACGAAAAGAAACGGCACGATAGGAATTTAATTTATGTGGAAGCTGATGCGGGAGTGGATGGCGAAGCGGCCGGTGCTGGCGGCGTCGACGTGGAGTTTGGCCTGCCTGGCGGCGACGGTGGATGGGATTGTGGTGGATGGTTCGCCGGAGCGGTTTTTCATGTCGGTGTGGCCGACGATGGCGGGAGTGGCGGTGGGGGTGTTCCTGGTGACGGTGATCCGGCGGCGGGCGGGGCTGGAGGCGCGGGCGGTGCTGGGGATGCTGAAGTGGACGCCGGTGGTGGCGGCGCTGGGATATTTGTCGGGGTTGTGGGAGGGTTATGCGGCGGGGACGAAGACGGGGGAGGAGTTGCACTTCATCGTGACGGACTTCGACTGGTTCAGCGGGACGATGATAACGGTGTTCAGTTTGTGGGTGGCGATGACGGCGGGGCAGTTGGCGGGGTGGGGGGCGGGGGCGAGAAAAGTAAAAGGTAAAAATTAAAAAGCAAAAGAAGAAGAAACGGCGTCCCCCAGCAATGCTGGGGGCTTCAAAAGAAAAAAAACAACAACAGCTTCTATTCCAAGCGTCGTTCATTCATGGCCACGCGAAGCGTGGCCATGCCACCCACGGTTATTGTTGGCCAAAACAAAAACAACAGCATCACGCCTGTCCGGCGAGTTGGCGCAGGACGGAAAAGAAATCGGGGAAGGTTTTGGCGACGCAGTTGGCGCCGAGAATTTCGACGCCTTCGACGCGGAGGGCGGCGAGGGCGAAACTCATGGCCATGCGGTGATCGTCGTAGGTTTCGACCTGGGCGGGGTGAGGATGGGCGGGCGGGACGATGCGGAGGCCGTCGGCCCGTTCTTCGACGGTGGCGCCGAACTTTCGCAGTTCCACGGCCAGGGCGGCAAGGCGGTCGGTTTCCTTGACGCGGAGGTTGGCGACGTTTTCGATGACGGTTTCGCCGTCGGCGAAGAGGGCCAGGGCGGCCAGGGTCAGGGCGGTGTCGGGCATGGCGTTGAGATCGACGCGCAGGCCGCGCAGGCGGGGATGGCCCGGTTTTACTGGTTTGGCCGGCGGTCCTTCGACGGTGAGGCCTTCGGCGTCTTCGGTGACGTGGCAGCCCATCTTTTCCAGGACGCGGACAAAGGCGACGTCGCCCTGGGCGCTGGCGGCGGAGAGTCCGGCGACGGTGACGCGGCCGCCGGTGAGGGCGGCGGCGGCCCAGAAGTAAGTGGCGGCGGTGGCGTCGGGTTCGATCTGGTAATCGCGGGCGGCGTAGCGTCCGGGTTCGATGATGAAATGTTGGAAATTGTCGTTGGCGACGGGGACGCCGAAGTCGGCCATGAGTCGGCAGGTCATGGCGGCGTAGGGTTTGCTGACGAGGTCGCCGTCGACGGAGATGGCGACGGGGGCGTCGGCGTAGGGGGCGGCCAGGAGGAGGCCGGAGAGGTATTGGCTGGAGATGCGGCCGGAGACGGTGACGGGTCCGCCGGGGAGTCCGTCGGCGTGGACGAGGACGGGCGGGCAACCGGAATCGACTTCGCAGTGGGCGTCGACGCCGAGGTGGCGCAGGGCGTCGAGCAGGTCTTCGATGGGTCGCTCGCGCATGCGGGTCGAGCCGTCGAGGCGATAGTCGCCGCGGCCGAGGGCGACGACGGCGGTGAGGAAGCGCATGGCGGTGCCGGCGTTGCCGACTTTGAGTTCGACGGGACCGGGTTTGAGTCGGCCGGAACAGCCGCGCACGCGGAGGAGGACTTCGGGGACGGAGATGATTTCGGATGGTGTCGAGCTATCCGCGTGGCCGCGCGCGGCCAGGCCACCCATTGCTTCATCATTGGCAATACCGATGTTGGCGCCGAGCTTTCGCCAGGCGCGGCTCATGTAGCGGGCGTCGTCGGAGTCGAGGCAGCCGCGGAGGAGACTTTCGCCGTCGGCCAGGCCGGCGGCAATGAGGGCGCGGTTGGTCAGGCTCTTGGAGCCGGGCGGGCGGACCGTGCCGGTGATCGGGCGGCGGACGACCTGTAACCGTTCGGTGGACATGACCACAGTTTAATCGATTTTCGGGGACGGAAGGAAGAGGGAAGGTGAAAGTAAAAAGTAAAAGGTAAAAGTAAAAAGTAAAAAAGACCCCCGGTGTACGGTTTTTGCGGTAGAGTGAAAAGGGAGGTTTGGCGAGGACACGGCAGAAACGGCGAATATCCAAACATGAAGTACGGACAGTTATGAGGAGAAGAGCAATGCGAAGGGTAATGACGAGGTTGGCGCTGCTGGCGGCGCTGGGGCTGCTGGTGGCGGGGGCGAATTTCGGGTGCGCGCCGAAAGCGCAGGCTCCGGCGGTCAAGCCGGCCTGCGCGTATTGCCTGACGCCGCCGGCGCCGGGGACGCCGAGTGGGCCGGCGAAGGCGGGGGCGACCGTCAACCGTCTCTGCCCGATCAACGGGGCGCCGTTCAACCCCAACGACGTGCCGGATGTGCTGGTGCGGTATTACAAGGGGATGAAGGTGGGGTTCTGCTGCGGCGGGCACCCGGAGATGTGGGACAAGTTGTCGGACGCGGAGAAGGATGCGAAGCTGGCGGTGGCGATGGGGAAATAGCAAGCGGCAGGCTTAAGACGTAAGGAACGGCAGAAGCAGCAGTCTCTGGCGTTGTGGGCGCAACCGGTGCGCCCTCACTCGGCACTTCGTGCCAGCCTCTCCCTTCAAGGGCGAGGGGTGAAGCAGCAACGGCAGCAGCACCACCACAGATCGTAAATGGCGACGTTCGGTGATAAATGGCGTAACAAAGAACACACTTTGGCCCCGGTTACGCCGGGTCTTCAAAGTGTGGCACCCGGAAAAAACAACGGCAACAACAGCAACGGCAGCCCCCTCGTTTTTTAATCAAATCTTCGCGTCCGATAATTTTTTAAAGATGGCAGCGCGGGCGGTCCGATAATTCACGGCAGTGCCCTATCAGTATTGTCAGGACAGGTTTTCCATGCCGACCAGCCGTCAAGCGTCTTGCGTTGCCTCGAATAGCGGAGAGGCTGCGCCGGCGGGGAAAACCTGATTGGCAATAGTGGGGCGGGGATATATTGCTGCGGTCAGAGGAATTTTTTCGGGAGACCTTTCATGAGAACAATCGCCGTGTTCAATCAAAAGGGCGGCTGCGGGAAGACGACCACGACCATCCACCTGGCGGCCTGCCTGGCGGAGGCGGGGAAGCGGACGCTGATCGTCGATCTGGACGCCCAGGCCCACGCGACGATGGGCTGCAACGTGAAGATGACGGACGTGGAGTGTTCGACGTTTGATTGCCTGGTGGACCGGGAGGACGGGTGCGCGCCGCTGTCGCTGGCGGACATCGCCTGGGAGGTGTTGCCGCAACTTTTCCTGGCGCCGGGTTCGATCATGCTGAGTGCGGTGGAACAGCGGCTGTCCGGGGCGGCGCGGCGCGAGGAGCGGCTGCGCGAGGCCCTCACTCGGGCGGCGGCGGTTTACGAATGGGCGGTGATCGATTGCGGGCCGGCGATGAGCCTGCTGTCGGTCAACGCGGTGCGGGCGGCGGACACGGTGCTGATTCCGGCGGAGACGGGGTACTTCTGCCTCCAGAGTGTGGAGCGGGCGCGGGACACGGTGAACCTGGTGGCGCAGCGGACGGGTCACCGGCCGCGCGTGGTGGTGGTGCCGACGATGTACGATCCGCGGACCAAGAGCGACCGGGCGGCGTACCGGCAGATGCGGACGCAATTTGCGGCGGAGCTGTCGGAGACGACCGTGCGGTTCAACGCGAAGCTGAAGGAAGCGGCGGCGGCGGGCAGCCCGATCACGGAATTTTTCCCGGGTTGCCGGGGACACAAGGATTATCAGGCGCTGGCGCAGGAACTGATGGCCGACACCTTTGCCATTCAACTTGAGGCGGCGCAGGCGTCGGCACAGGTCACGGCCGTGGCGGAGTCGGCGGCGATCAGCCAGTTGACCGAGGAGTTGCTGGGACCGCAGACGGCGGTCGACGGGGTGCAGTTCGTGGCCCGGGCGCCGGGGGCGAAGCGGGTGCAACTGGCCGGGAATTTCAACGGCTGGAACCCGGAAGCGGGGTCGATGTGGCACGACGAAGGCGACGGGCACACCTGGCGGCTGAAGCTGCCGCTGGGCCAGGGGCGGTACGAATACCGGCTGGTGATCGACGGGCGGTGGGTGGCCGATCCGGCGAACCCCAACAGCGTGCAGAACGAGTTCGGGGAGTTCAACAGCCTCCTGGAAGTCGTGAAACCGGAGATGGCCGCGGTTGGTGCACAGTAAAAAACAACAACAGCAACTTGTAATTTGGGAGCAACAGGTGCACCCTCACCCGGCCGCAAAGCGGCCACCCTCTCCCTCAAGGGAGAGGGGTGAAGAAGAAACAGCAACAACCGGACAGGGTAGAACCCAGTCCCTACGAACAACAGAGGCGTCAGAAGAATGGAAGTTCAGGCCGCGGTGATGAAACTCGGGCCGGGTCGCGGCGAAGTGTCGCCGGAACTCCAGGCATTGGGCGACCTGTTTCTTTCGGCGCCGGCGGGGCGGACTGGTCCGGCGGGTCGCGGCGGGGCGGAGCGGCAGGCGTCGCCGCAAGCGATCGTCCCGGAGGCCGAGCGGGCGAAGGTTCCGGTGCTGGCGCTGCTGGCGGCGGGGCTGGCCCCGGACCGCCGGGCGGCGCTGGGGCGGGCGGCGCTGGGGCGGCTGACGGCGCCGGCGGGGGCGACGCTGCTGATAACATTTCGCGGCGAGCGGGCCTGCGTTCAAATTAACGGCGACAATCTGGCGGTGGATGACGCGGACCCGGCGCGGAAGCTGGACCGGTTGATCGCCGTGGCGACGCGGATCGTGCTGGTTCTGGCCGACGCGGCGGGGAGTTACCTGGCGCTGGAGCGGCAGTTGCCGGAGCATTGCATCGTCCTGGCGGCGCCGGCGTCGGAGAGCCTGGTGGAGGCTTACCGCGAGTTGAAGTCGGCGGAAGCGGCGACGGGGATTGTGCCGGACGTGTTCGTCGTGGAGGCGGGGGGCGAGGCGGAAGCGGAGCGGGCCTATCGGCGGTTGGCGCGGGTGGCGATTGCCCACCTGGGCGGCTCGCCGACGTTTGCGGGGCGGCGGCTGAAGCGCGCGACGGACGGCGGGGCGTGGGCGTCGCCGCAAACGGTGATGGATTACGTCAGCGCGGAACTGGTGTATGAGCGGTTGAGGCCGGTGCTGGAAACGGAAGGCAACAAACGGCAGGCTTCAGACCTCAGACCTCAGACTTCAGGCGCAGCAGAAAAAGAAGAAACAACAAAAACAACAAAAGAAGAAACAACAACAGCCACACCAAGCGGAAAACGGCATTTGATTACGGCGGCTGCAAACAGCGCATCCGCCCTACATGACAGCAGCGTCAGACCCAAGATGTTTGCGGCGTGGACGCCGGGGTCGGAAGAGGAACTTCTGGCGGCGGTGGGGGAATCGCTGGAGGGTTTGCTGCCGCAGAACCGGGGCGTGATCGAGTTGGCGGGCCTGGTGGGGGCGGCGGAACGACCGGCGCTTCTGGCGGTGGACGCGGCAGGGCGGGCGGTGGCGGTGCTTGCGGCGGAAGAGGGCACGGGCGAGGCCTCGGCGAACCCGGAGGTGTTGCGGGCGGCGCTGGAGGCGCGGCGCTGGCTGGAAGACCATGTGCGGCTGATCGCCCGGGCGTACCCGGAGGCGGGGCTGGACGCGGCGGGAGAGACGGCGCCGCCGGTGGTTCTGGTTTCGGCGGCGCGGAGCGGCGATTTGGAGATTTTATGCCCGGCCGGGGTGGAGCTGGTGGCTTGGACGGGCGTGGAGTATGGAACGGCGCGCGGGTTGATGTTTCGGCGGGTTTTGGGAGTGTCCGATGTGGGGTCGGAGGTATTTGCGGCGGCGCCGGCGAAACATGATTTCGAGCCGAAGTTCGAGGTTTCCGGCCTCAACCCCTCGCCCGGCCCTTACGGGCCACCCTCTCCCAAGGGAGAGGGGTTAACGGAGGCGGAAGAGTTTGACGACGAGCTATCGGCGGGGGAAATGGCGGAATTGCGGCACAGTTTGGATCTGGACCAGTTGACGTAAAATAATAGTGAAAATCGCTAAAGTGAGGTTGGGGATCATCCGATAACTTAAGAGGTAAAAAGCGACCCGCGTCGGAGTTGGCGGGCCAAATAGATCTGACCCAAGGGCGCGATGCCATCCCCCCCTCCAAGGGCATCGCGCCCCCCTCCTTTTATAGACCTCGGACTTCAGTCCTCAGACCTCAGGCGCAGCAGAAACAACGGCAACGCCAAGCGGAAAAAGGCCCTAATCCACCGCGTGGCCGCAAGCAGCCGCACTACATAAAGGCAACATAACGGCTTTGGCGAAGTGTTGTTTAATCGCCGGGGCCGTGGGGCGGCTTGGCGGGCCTGGGACGGTCGCGGACTTCGACGTAATGGTTGTGGGAGGCTGCGACGTCGGGGTCGTTGGGATATTGCTGCAAGAGGACGTCGTAGATGTGGCCTGAGGTTTCGAGTTGGCGAATGAGGCAGTAGCCCTCGGCGGCGCCGAGGAGGGTGTCCTTGCGGCAGGCGCCGAAGCGTTTGACCAGGGCCTCGGCGGCGGCTTGGTCTTCGGGGGTGACATCGGGGGCTTTGGCGACCTTTTTGGCCCGGTCAGTGTAGTCGTCGGCCATGGCATAGACATGGCGATAGATGGCGATGGGGAAGATCAGGCTCTTGGCGTACTGGAGGACGTAGGGGGCATAGATTCTGTTGGTGTTGAGTTCGACGGGGTAGTAGCGGAGGTAATGCTGGTTGAAGGCCTCGGAGTCGGGTCCCTGGTTGGCTTCGGCGCGGGCGGCGGTGCGGATGGATTTGGCCTTGGCCAGGTAGGCTTCGAGGTAGGCGGCCAGGTCGGAGAGTTTGTGGAGATAATCGGCGCGGGAGACGACGGTATTGGAATCGGTGACGGCCGAGGCGGCCAGGGAGGAATTGCTCGTGGTGACGCCGACGGCCTTGGCGGCGGAGGAAGCGGAGGCGGACTTGGGGGCCGGCGGGAGTTTGGTTTTGGCGGCCTTGAGGAAGTCGGAGGGCGGGATGTGGTGCAGGCGGTCATAATCGGCGATCATGTGGTCGATTTCGTCGCCGGAGACGATTTTGATGGCGGGGAACAATTCGCCGCTGGGCTGGGCCCACAGGGCGGGACAGGAGGCACCAAGAACAAGGGCGGCGAAGGCCAAAAGCAGAGCGCGCCGGCAAAACCTGGCCATGTGCAAAACCTCCGCAAGAAAGCTTTTTTGTTCGCCCGGCTCCAAGCGACCACCCCTGCCGACAAAGGCTCCCGGCCAGAGGGTCAAACCGGGCCAGCTTGTTAAGTCTAGGCGAAGAGACTGCTTAATTCAAGAGACGCAAGGAGAGGGGAAAAGTTGGCGAGATTCCGGGTTATTCGCCGTGGCCGTGTGGCGGAGAGTGCGGCCTGGGACGGTCAAGGATCTTGACGAAATGGTCGTTGGATTCTTTGATCTCGGCATCCCCCGGATATTCCTTCAACAGTTGTTCGTAGTTGTGGCCGGCGGCATCGAGGCGACGAATCAGGCAGAAGACCTCGGCACAGCCCAGGAGGGCACACTTGCGGACCACCATCAACCTTTTGAGCAGCGCTTCGGCGACGGTTTTGTCTTCAGGCGTCACATCTTCGGCTTTGGCGACTTTTTTGGCCCGGTCGGCGCAGGTGTCGGCCAGGGAATAAACATAACGGTAGATGGTGGCCGGGAGCATCATGGTCTTGGCGTACCGGATGGCGTTGGGGGCCAGCATGCGGCCGCTGTCGAGGTCAGCGGCATAGTAGCGCAACATGTACTGGTTGAAGGCCTCGGAGTCGTGGCCCTCGTTGGCTTCGACGCGGGTTTTATCGCGGATGGCTTTGGCCTTTTTCAGATAGGCTTCAACGAAGTCGGCCTGATCGGAGAGTTTTTTGAGATAGCTGACGCGGGAGACGACCTTGGTGTCGCTGGAGGGCGGGTCGGTTTTGGTCGAATTGTCCGGGCGGGCGGCAACGGCGCTGGCGGGCGGGGTGGCGGAGGTGGCGACAACTGTCGGCTTGGAGTCCGGCTGAGTTACGGGCGGCGGCGGAGGAGGCGGAGTTTCGGGTGGGGGCGGCGGTGGCGGGGTGTACTTGGGCATTTCGACGGGCGTGGCGGAGTGGTGGGTGCGGTCGTATTCTTCGATCTGGCGGCGGAGTTCTTCGCCGCCGACGCCTTTGACGCCGGGGAAGAGTTCGCCGACGTCCTCGGCGCGGACGGGAGCGGCCGGCAGGCCACCGGCGGCGATAAGGAGTCCGGCCAGACAGAGCAGCAAAGAAAGTCGCATGTTCGGTCCCCCACAAGACAAGAATATTAATGAAGTGGCAGACAGACTGTTTTTGCTGCCAGTCGATTTGTCAGAATATGCTTATTATCATCTGACTGTTTCGTCGACGCAAGGAATTTATTAAGGGCGGTGGCTCGTTAATTAATTAGACGCAGGAACACGAAAAGATTTCCAGGAATTTTGCGGCGAGCAATCCTGGTCGGGCGGTTATCCTTACATGGCCACGCGGCGCGTGGACCATGCCACCCGGCGTCTGGGGTGGGCGGCAAAGCAACAACGGCCGCTTTTAAGATTGACGAAAGGTGACGGGTAGGGTATATTACTGGTCTTCGCCCCTCGTGGCCACACGAGCCGGGCGCGGCCCTGCGGGGCCTGAGAGAGGTGCGGGCAAGGAACCGGTGGTCCTCGGATGGGTTCCCGCTGCCGACAATTTGGCTGCGCGCCGGGGCGAGGAGTTTCGGCCGGGCACTAGTAATGGGGAGTACGGTCATGTCACAGCAGATCATTCGGGATGTCGAGAAGGAAGGCCTGAAGGCGTCGCCGCCGCAGTTTGCGATCGGCGACACGGTGGGCGTGCATGTGAAGATTCAGGAAGGCGACAAGGAACGTATCCAGATTTTCACGGGTACGGTGATCGGTCGCAAAGGTCGCGGGATCAACGAGAAGTTCACGGTGCGGCGCATCGTTTCGGGGGAAGGCGTGGAACGGATTTTTCCGCTGCACTCGCCGAAGATCGGGAAGATCGAGGTGGTGCGGTCGGGCGTGACGCGTCGGGCGAAGCTTTATTTCCTCCGCGACCGGGTGGGCAAGCGGACGAAGCTGAAAGAGCGGCGCGGGGCGAAGGCGATTCACGTGGCCGGGGAAGAGACGGTTCCGGCGGCGGAGAGCAAGGAATAGCGAAGAATTAAAAATGAAAAATTAAAAATGAAAAATTAAAAGAAGAAGACAACAAAAGAAGGGCGGCCCGCGTGGGTCGCCCTTTTTGTTTGACCGACCATCGACCGGAAACCGAAGGCGAAAAGAAAACAGCGAATATCCAATATCCAACACTCAATATCCAATCATGAAGGGAAAAGCGACAAAAGCGGAAGCAGTACTTGGTGATTGGATATTGGATATTGAGTGTTGGATGTTCGCTGTTTTTCCTCGTTCGGACGATCTGAACGTGGCGCTGCGACCTCTACCGCACATGGCCACAACCCCTCACCCGGCCACTAAAGCGGCCACCCTCTCCCAAGGGAGAGGGCTGAAAAGGCAACTCAGCCCTGGATGGAAAGGGCCATGGGGGGCCTGGGGGCGGGGGCGGGAGAGTCGCCGCCTGGGTGCTGGGCCTGGAGTTGGAGCAGGAGGTCGAGCCAGGTCTGGCGCAGGATGGCGAGGATGCGCAGGGCGTCGGCGATGGGTGCGGGGTCGCGCTGGGCATTGCCGAGGACGAGCTGCTTGTAGACAAAGAGGTAGAGTCCGGCCTGGCGGCGGCAGAGTTCGGGGGCCTGCTCGGGTCGCAGGCCGTTGATCAGGGCGATGAGGATGTTCTGGGCGCGGGCCAGGGCATCGCAACTGCGGTCGAAGCGTTTTTCGTCGATGAAGGCGCGGCCCTGCTCGGCGAAGCGGATGGCGCCGTCGAAGAGCATGAGAGTGAGTTGCTCGGGGCGGGCGGTGAGAACCTGGGTCTGGAGGTAGGCGGCTTTAGATTGGTTGGCCACGGCGGTAAGGCCCTTCATAAAGAAACAACAACAGCAACGGCAAGAGGAAAACGGCGGTTTATTCGGTGCGTGCAATCACGCACCCTACATTACGACGACGAACCGATGGAGGATATTCCAGTGGAACTCCTGGATGACGAACTGGAAGAGCTGGAGGACGAGGAGTTGCCGGTCATGCTGTCGACTAACGAAGCCAGGGAGGTCAGGGCGCCCTGCTGCGACTGGAGTTTGGACAGGGCGACCTCCATGTTGTCGAACTCGGTGGTCAGGGCGGTTTTTTTGGCGGCCAGGAGGGTGTTCATGTTGTTGATTTCCTGCTGGTACATGTTGTACTGGTTCTGGAGGCTGGCGGACTCGGCGGCGAGGGTGCCGGTGCCGGCGTCGGAGAGCGAGGCGGCCAGGCTTTGGAGTTTGGGGATGAAGCCGTTGCTGGAGTCGGTGAGGAGGCTCTGGACGGAAGCGGGGTCGGCGGTGTAGGCGGCGGAGAATTTCGACTGGTCGAGGGTCAACTGATTGTTGCCGTCGAGGCCGAAGCCGATGCTGGCGAGGGTCTGGTACCGACCGCCGGTCTGGTACTTGGCGAAGATCGTGTCGTAGAGCCGTTGCTGGGCGGACATGACGCCGGCGTCGTCCATGAGGGGCTGGCCGGTGTGGGTGGTGGCGTCGTAGGCGGTGTAGCCTGAGATTTTGGTCATGACGGTGTTGAAGTCGGTGATGACGGAGCCGAGCGCGGAGGTAACGCCGGTGGGGTCGGAGGCGACGGAGACGGTGACGGGGCGGGAGGGGTCGGCCCCGACAAGGTTGAGGGTGACGTTGGGAATGACGTTGGTGAGGGTGTTGGAGGCGCTGGTGATCTGGATGGGCTGACCGCCGGCGGAGCTGGAGCCGAGGGTGACGAGGGCGTTCTGGCCGACGACGACTTCGTTGAAATTGAGGCCGGTCGTGCCGCCATCGACGATCATTTCGCCGGCCGAGCCGGTGCCGCGCGCGACCAGGGAGAGGCGGTTGGGGGTGGCAGAGCCGTCGTTGAGGCTGGTGGCCATGAGGTTGGCGCCCGAATCATTGATTTTGGTTATGAGGGAGGAAAGCGTGTCGGAGGCGGTGACGGCGATGGAGATTTTGGAGGAGCCGGTGATGAGGTTTTGGCCGGAGGCGGTGGAGGCGGAGACGCCGGCGAGGTCGAGGCTGGCGGCGGCGGTGCCGGAGGTGTCGGCGATGGTGAGGGCGGTGGCGCCGGCGGCATTATCGGTGACTTGGATGCCGTCGCCGGTGGAGTTGAGGGCGGCGGTGACGTTGATTCCGGTGGCGTTGATGGCGTTGACGACGTCCTGAACGGTGTTCATGGAGGAGGTGATCTTGACGGCGGCGCTTTGGCCCTGGCTGTTGGTGATCTGGAAGGTTCCGGAAGAAATGCCGCGGCCGGCGTTGAGGGCGCTGAGTTGGGTGGTCAGGCCGACAAACTGAAGATGGAGGTCGCCGGAATCGACCTGGCTGGTGGCGGCGTTGGTGACGAGGTGGAGATCGGTCGCAGTGGTGCTGCCGGAGTCGGCGACGATGAGGTTGCCGGAGCCGGCGGAATGGTCGGTGAGGACGATGCCGGTGCCCCGTTGGTCGAGGGCGGCGGTGACGTTGGCGGGGCTGCCGGAACCTGCGGCGGCGGAGTTGATGGCGGTGAGGACGTCCTGGACGGTGCTGGCGGCGGAGAGGTCGATGGAGCTGGAGTTTCCGGCGCGGTCGGTGATGGCGATGGAGCCGTGGGCGACGCCGGCGCCGCCATTAAGGGCGGCGAGGGCGGAGGTGCCGGCGAGTTTGGCCTGGGCGGATTGGACGGTGATGGTTCCGGCGCCGACGGGGGTGGTGGAGAGATCGGGGAAGCCGTTGGAGACGAGTTGCTGGGCGGAGACGAGACGGTTGACGGTGAGTTGCCAGGAGCCGGCGGCGGCGCCGTTGGCGGCGGTGGCGGTGATGAGGCCGCTATCGCTGGTGGTGGCCTTGGAGGACTGGAGGGCGGTGGACATGCGGAGCGAGAGGGCGTGGAGGTTCATCTGCTGGAGGGTGTCGTTGATGTCGCCGAGGGCTTTCTGCTGGTTCTGGGCGGCGGTCTGGCGGTTCTGGAGGATGGTCAGGGGCTGGGACTGGGCCGCGATGAGGGCATTGACGATGGCGGAGATGTTCATGCCGGAGACGAGGCCGGTGCCGGTGGAAAGAGTGCCCATGATTTTGCCCTGCGAAAAAGCTTACACAGACCCTCGGCGGCGCGCAGCCACGGCGGCCGGCGCTCGGAGAGACCGTGCTGTAGGAATTATCGGCGGTTATCGGGCAGTACTTCAAGGAAAGAAGGCTTAAGGCTATAGGCTTAAGGCTTCAGGCGCAGCAAAAAAGAAGAAGAAACAAAAACAGCATCCCCCGGCAGTGCTGGGGGTTTCATAAGAAACAGCAACGGCAACAACGCGGCAAAGTTTCTTGTTGCGGAGGGGGCGGCGCGGTATTATCGGCGGACGGCGGGAGAGTGGGGCCGGACGGCACCCTCACCCTACCCTCTCCCGTCAAGGGAGAGGGGTGAAACAGCAGCCGTTACACATCGACGAAGCATAAAGGAGTTAAAGGCGTGAATCTGAAAATCGAGCGGGCGTTGATCAGCGTGTCGGACAAGACGGGCGTGGTGAAGTTCGCCCAGGCTTTGGCGGCGCGCGGGGTGGAGATTATTTCCACCGGCGGGACGGCGAAGATGCTGGAACAGGCGGGCGTGCACGTCATCGAGATCGGGGCGTTCACCGGATTCCCGGAGATCATGGACGGGCGCGTCAAAACGCTGCACCCGAAGGTGCACGGGGGCCTGCTGGCGGTGCGCGAGAATCCTGAGCATGTGGCGGCGATGGTGATGTTCGGGATCGAGAAGATCGACCTGGTCTGCGTGAACCTCTATCCGTTCGAGGCGACCATCGCGCGGGCGAACGTGACGCTGGAAGAGTCGATTGAGAACATCGACATCGGCGGTCCGAGCATGTTGCGCAGTGCCGCCAAGAATCACCGCTACGTGACGGTGATCTGCAACCCGAGCCGCTACGACGAGGTGATTGCGAGCATGGACGCCCACGACGGGCAGCCGGCGGAAAGCCTGCGGGCGGAGTTGGCCCTGGAGGTGTTCGAGCGGACGGCGAGTTACGATGCGGCCATTGCGCAGTACCTGGCGGCGCGGCATCCGGCGGTGAGCCGCGAGAGCGGGTTTCCGCCGACCATGGTGCTGGCGCTGCACAAGCGGGAGGATTTGCGGTACGGCGAGAATCCGCACCAGGCGGCGGCGTATTACATCGAGGCCGGGGCGAAGGAACCGTCCGTCTCTTCGGCGCGGCAGGTGTCGGGCAAGGAGTTGTCGTTCAACAATATTCTCGACCTGAATGCGGCGCTGGAGGTGGTGAAGGAATTTCAGGAACCGGCGGTGGCGATCATCAAGCACACGAATCCGTGCGGGGCGGCGGCGGACCGGGATCTGGCGGAGGCGTTCGCGCGGGCCTATGCGGGCGATCCGGTGGCGGCGTTCGGGTGCATCGTGGGGTCGAACCGGCCGATCGACCGGCCGACGGCGGAGCGGATGGCCGAGGGCCAGCGGTTCATCGAGGCGGTGATCGCGCCGGACTTCACGCCGGAGGCGCTGGAGATTCTGACGACGAAGCCGAAGTGGGGGAAGAACGTGCGGCTCTTGGCGGCGGGGCAACTTTGGCCGCGCTACACGCACCGGCAGGAGTTCGACCTGAAGCGGGTGGTGGGCGGGCTGCTGGTGCAGAGCCGCGATCTGGATTTGATCTGCGAGGGCGGGCTGAAGGTGGTGACGAAGCGGCCGCCGACGGAGAAAGAGTTGGCCGATTTGAAATTTGCGTGGAAGATCGTGAAGCACCTGCGCTCCAACGCGGTGTGTTTGGCGAAAGACGGGATGCTGGTGGGTGCGGGGGCGGGACAGATGAAGCGGGTGGACTCGACGCGGATCGCGGCGTTTATCGCGGGCGAGCGGTCGAAGGGGAGCGTGCTGGCGAGCGACGCGTTCCTGCCGTTTGTGGACGGGATCGAAGAGGCGGTGGCGGCGGGGGCGACGGCGATCATTCAGCCCGGCGGATCGAAAGCCGATGCGGAGGTAATTGCGGCGGCGGACAAGGCCGGGCTGGCGATGGTGTTGACGGGACAGCGGCATTTTAAGCATTGATAGCGTTATAATTAGCTGAGGGCCGGCCGGGCCATTTTGAGGAGCGAGCGACAATGGGTGAATTTGAGCGAATCAGGTTCGACTCGCGGATCATGGGCGGCAAGCCGTGTATCCGTGACACGCGCGTCACCGTCGGCGCGATTCTCGGCCTGCTGGCGTCGGGTCGCACGTCGGAGGATATTTTGCACGCCTATCCTTATCTTGAGGCCGAGGATATTTTTGCAGCGCTGGCCTATGCCGCTTGGCGGTCGGAGGAATTAGACATCCCGTTGGCCGAGCCGAAATGAAGATTTTGATCGACATGAACCTCTCGCCGGACTGGTGCGCCGTTCTGGAACGGCATGGGCACCAGGCGCTGCACTGGAGTCGCATCGGCAAGCCAGGGGCCACGGACGCTGAAGTTATGGCTTGGGCTCGGGAGAATGGGTGCGTGGTTCTGACCCACGACCTTGACTTCGGCGCGATGCTCGCGGCGACGCAGGCGGACGGGCCCAGTGTTATCCAGTTGCGGGTAGCTGACCTGTGGCCGCAGTTCATGGAATGGTTTCTGGTGGCGGCTCTCAAGGATGCAGAAAGGGAGTTGGAGGCGGGAGCGCTGGTGGTCGTCGAAGTGTCGCGATCACGAATCCGCATTTTGCCGCTATCTCGCAAACAGTAGTTTGTAGAGTTCAAGGGTTTTTAATGTCGGGCCAGGGCCCGGCCTACTCGACTGATGCGGAGAAGGTCATGAAATTTTTCGACTGTAATTGCAGTTTCGGACTGCCGGCGAAGCCGGGGCCGAGTCCGGCGACGTGCGCGACGCTGGAGGAGTTGCAGGCCCAGTTGGACCGGGCGGGGATTGAGCGGGCGCTGGTCTGGCACCTGGCTCAATTGGACGTTTCGCCGCAGCGCGGGAACGAGTTGCTGGCGGCGGCGACGGCGGGGAAAGACAAGGAAAAACTGGTGGGTTGCTGGACGATGCTGCCGGAACAGACGGGCGAGATGCCGGTCAAGAAGTTGCTGGCGGCGATGAAGGCGCACAATGTGCAGGCGCTGCGGGCCTTTCCGGCGGCGCACCGGTTCCTGCTGAACCGGGAGACGATGGGGCCGCTGCTGGACGCGATGACGGAGCGGCGCCTTCCGCTGCTCTATTCGATCCGGCGTCTGCCGGAGTGGTATTCGCCACACCTGGCCTGGAACGAGTTGTTCGAGTTGATGTCGGACTTTCCGAACCTGACGCTGGTGGTGACGGATCACGGCTCGTGGGGTTGCGACCGGTATTTCCGGCCGCTGTTGGAGAAATATCAGCGCGTGTACATTGACACAGCGCTCTATTTTCTGGACGGCGGATTGGAGGACGTGGCGAAGCGGCACGGGGCGGACCGGGTGCTGTTCGGCTCGGGTCTGCCGGACCGCTATGCCGGAGGGATGATGCTGGCGATCCGGCACGCGGAGTTGCCGGAAGCCGACCGCGCGGCCATCGCGGGGGGGAATCTGGAGCGGCTGCTGAAGGAGGTGGACCTGTGATTGCCGACAGCGCACTGACCCGGGCGTTCTGGAAAAATCCGGCGGTGGCCGATTGCCCGGTCTACGACATGCACGGGCACATGGCGGAGATGGGCGGGATATATTTTCCGCGGGCGGAGCAGCCGGATATGCTGCGGTCGATGGACCATGCCGGCGTGCGGCTGCTCTGCTTTTCGTCACACGAGGCGCTCTTTGATCCGCTGCACGGCAACGACGTGACGCTGGCGGCGGTGAAGAAGCATCCGGACCGGTTCCGGGGTTACATGGTGATGAACGGGAACTACATGGAGACGGTGCGGGCCGACCTGGCGCGGTTCGACGGACTCAACGGGTCGTTTGTGGGGTTGAAGTTTCTGTCGTCGTATCACGGCGTGGCGATGGACGATCCGCGCTACGACGAGGCCTGGGAGTTTGCGGCGTCGCGGAAGCTGCTGGTCCTGTGCCACACCTGGGGCCACAGCGACCTGAACGGGCCGAAACAGGTGCGGGCGGTGGTGGAACGGTTCCCGCAGGTGCGGCTGCTGATGGGCCATTCGTGTTACGGGCAGTGGGAAGAGGCGGCGCGGCTGGCGACGGATTTTCCGCACGTCTATTGCGAGTTGACGGCGGTGCTGGAGTGTCGGGGGGCGATAGAGCTTTTTGTGGCGCGGGGGCTGACGAAGCGGATTCTGTTCGGGACGGATTTGCCGTGGTTTTCGCCCATGCACGGCATCGGGTGTGTGCTGTCGGCGGAGATCAGCGACGAGGATCGCCATAACATCCTGCACCGCAACGCGGAGGAACTGCTGGAACCATTTTTGAAAAAGCCGGAATAACCATGACCAGCGATAACTCGGACTTGAGATTCGAACAATATCTGTTGGGGCACGGGTACGTGACCGAGGAAGAGTTGGACCGGGCGAAGGCAACGCTCATCGGGCGGACCGACCTGGCGCCGATCAAGAGCCTGGCCCAGGCCCTGGTGGGCCAGACGTCGGTGACGCCGAACCAGGTGCGGCGCGTCCTGGCGGCGCTGAAGCAGGAGAGTTCGACCGAGCGGCCGGCGTTCAATATTCCGGGGTATGAGATTATTACGCGGGTGGGCCGGGGGTCGCAGGCGGTGGTGTTCCGGGCCAGGCAGGTGTCGATGGACCGGATCGTGGCGTTGAAGATTCTGGACAATCGGGCGGCGACGACGGCGGACTTCAAGGAGCGGTTTATCAAGGAGGCGCAGTCGGCGGCGGCGCTTAGTCACAATAACATCGTGCAGGCCTACGACGCGGGCGAGGTGGCGGGGGTGAGCTACTTCGTGCAGGAGTTCGTCGAAGGGACGACGGTGGCGGACGTGCTGAAGGAGCGCGGCAAGCCGTTTTCGGAGTCGGAGGCGCTGGACCTGATTATCCAGATCGCGGAGGCCCTGGCCCACGCCCACAGCCGGGGCTTCATTCACCGCGACGTGAAGCCGAAGAACATCATGCTCACCCCCGAGGGCGTGGCCAAACTGGCGGACATGGGTCTGGCGCGGCAGGCCTCAGACGCGGAGGCGGCGCTGGCCGAGGCGGGCAAGGCGTTTGGGACGCCGTATTACATTGCCCCGGAACAGATTCGGGGCGATCCGAACATTGATTTTCGGGCGGACATTTATTCGCTGGGGGCGACGCTCTATCAGATGGTGACGGGGCGGGTGCCGTTCGAGGCCCCGACGCCGCAACAGGTGATGCAGAAACATTTGCAAGGTACGTTGGTGCCGCCGGACCACATCAACACCAAACTTTCGGCGGGGATCAGCGAGGTGATTGAGGTGATGATGTCGAAGAAGCCGCGGGACCGCTACGGTTCGACGGCGGACCTGTTACTGGACCTGAAGTCGGTGCGGGCGGGCCAGCCGCCGGTGCTGGCGCGGCAGTTGGTGGGGGCGTCGGGAACGGATTCGCTGGCCAAGCTGGCCGAGGGCGAAGAGATTGCGGTCGGGCCGGGCGAAGGTTCGGGCGGCGCGCGGGCGGGGGCGGCGAAGGCAGCGCGGGAAGAAGAAGCGGCGATGCCGCAATTGAAGATCGTGTTGTATGTGCTGGGCGGCTTGCTGGCGCTGAGTGCGATTGTGAATATATATCTGCTATTGCGGGGCCACTGATCATTAGCGCCCGGTTTTTATGATGCAGCCCTGCCCCGGCGACGGTATCTTCTGGACATGAACCAAACCCAACCGAGCGGCGCGGGGGCCGCTTATACCTACGTTGACAACGATGGGGCGCTGGGCGAGTTGCTGGCCTGGATCGCTCCGTCGCCGCGGGCGGCGCTCGACCTCGAGGCCGACAGCCTGCACCATTACCACGAGAAAATCTGTCTGATGCAGTTGAGCGACCGGGGGCGGCACTTCCTGATCGATCCGCTGTCGGCGGTGGACCTGGGTCCGTTTCTGGCGGCGCTGGGGGAGAAGACGCTGATCCTGCACGGGGCGGATTACGATCTGCGGATGCTGAAAAATTCGCTGGGCTTCCGGCCGCGCGGCGCGGTGATCGACACGATGCTGGCGGCGCAACTGGCGGGACGGAAGGAGTTGGGGCTGGCGGCGCTGGTGGCGCCGCTGTCGGGGGAATTGCGCGTCAAGAGCGGGCAGAAATCGGATTGGTCGCGGCGGCCGCTGAAGGCGGCGCAGTTAAGCTACGCGGTCGAGGATACGCGATTCCTGGAGGAGCTTGCGGACCAGCTTCTGGCGGAACTGGACGCGCTGGGG
Source organism: uncultured Planctomycetia bacterium (assembly GCA_903929765.1). Classification (GTDB taxonomy): domain Bacteria; phylum Planctomycetota; class Phycisphaerae; order FEN-1346; family JAACEH01; genus CAIYVX01. The sequence goes on along the minus strand of CAIYVX010000019.1, from coordinate 35,803 downwards.
CGGCGCGCGTGGTTCGAGCAGCAATGTGCCGCCCTGGTGGCGGCGACGGCGACGGACCGGGTGGTGGACCCGGAGAAGCAATGGCGGATTCGTGGTGTGCGGGAGCTTGGGCCGCAGCAGGCGGCGTTCGTGCGGGAAATTTGGCGGTGGCGCGAGGGCGAGGCGGATCGGACGGATCGGCCGCCGTTTAAGATTCTGGGCAACGAGCAGATTGTGGCTCTGGCGGTGGCGGCGGCGGAAGCGCTGCTGGCGGGCGAGGGGCGGCTGCCGGAGATTCCGCACTACGTTCGCGGGGAGCGGTTGGAGACGCTGCGCGAGGCCTTGCGTGCGGCGGCGCTGCTGGGGCCGGCGGACTGGCCGGAGCCGCGCGTGCGGACGGTGGGGCCGGTGCGGAGGCGGACAGGGGCAAATTTCGAGCGGCTGCGCGAGGCGGTGGCTAAGTTGGCAGGAGAGTTGGGGATCGAGCCGGCGGTGCTGGCCCCGCGGGCGGCGCTGGAGGAGATTTCGCGGCTGGGCCTGGGCGATGCGGCGGCGCTGGTGGAGAAGGGGCGTCTGTTGCCGTGGCAGGCGGAGTTGCTGGCACCGGTGGTGAAACGAATTCAGGGCGGCGGGGATTAAGGATTGGAATTTTCAGTTGAGTTTGGCATGCAAGGTCAACAACCCCTCACCCGGCCCTGAAGGGCCACCCTCTCCCAAGGGAGAGGGGTGAAGAAGAAGCAAAAAAAGCGGCAACGCCAGGCGGAAAACGGCGTTTTATTGCGGCGTGGCGGCAAGCAGCCACCCGACATAATGGCGGCATGGCGGCGTGGTGAACGGGAGGTTAGCGGTGCGGAGATATGGGTTAATGATTTTGGCGGTGATGGCGCTGGCGGTCGCGGCGGCGCGGGGGGAAAGTTCGGCGACGAGCGCGGTTTCGGCAAAGAGCGCCGTCGCGGCGGCGATGGGGCCAAAAGAGCCGGAGGTGCGGCTGCGGATACTCAAGCCGGACGGCACGGCGCTGGGGCACGAGAAGGTTTTTGTTTGCAACAACAAGGGCGCTGAATATGAGGCCAGGCCGACCGATGCCCAGGGGTGGGTCGGGGTGGAGCCGCAGGGCAATTTCGGCCTGTGGCAGGTGGCGGTTTGGGCGCCCGGCGCGGGCTATGTCGTCAGCGAACCGTTTGAGGTGAAAAAAGCCGAGGCGACGCCAGCGCAAACGTTGCGGCTCAAGGCGGGGGGCACGCTGACCGGTCGGGTGGTGGACAAGGAAACCGGCGTTCCGGCGGCCAAAATTCAGGTGACTTTTTATTTGCAGGGCGACGACCCATTGGTCGCGGAGTATCAAGGCGCGCATCTTTTTCCCGCCGTCAAAACCGAGACGGGCGCGGACGGCGTCTGGACGGTTTCCGGCCTCCGCCCCGGCGCGGGTTGGAGCGTGGAGCCGAGCCTGGAACCAGGCGGCGCCTTCCTCGGGGGCGACGGAATTGAGGACATCGCGCTGGCCGAAGGCCAGACGGTCAAGTGCAAGGACATTCAACTGGAGCGCGGGGCCGACCTTCGCGGCGTGGTGCTGGCCAGCGACAGCAAGACGCCGGTGGCCGGGGCCTGGGTTCTGGTTGAAATAAACAGCATTACGGTTTCTACGGACGCCAATGGAGCGTTCCTGTTGCGTGGTTTTGCGGCGGGGGAGATCGCGTTGATGATCTCGGCCAGCGGGTATGTGTCGCAGAAATTGACGGTCGAAATTCCGGCGGACAAAAAGGTGGCCCAGCAGCGGATCGTGCTGAGCCGGAACGGCGGGACGATCTGTGGGACGGTGGTGGACGAGGGCGGCCGACCGGTGACCGGGGAGCTGGTGGTCGTGATGGAAACGCAGGGGTACGAGCAGTACTTCGGCCGGGCCTGGTTAGCCGTGACTGCGGAAACATGGAGTTCCTACAAAGAAGGCGGGGCGCTGCGGTTTGTGCCGGAACAGCGGACGGACGCGGCGGGGCGGTTCGAGTTCAAGCTCCTGGCGGGCGGCGAGCACGTGGTGATAGCGGTGGACCAGTTTTTGCCGCAACAGGCCAGCGGCGCGATCACGGTGGAGGAGGGCAAAGCGGCGCCGGCGGTCAAACTGACCATGAGTCGCAAGCCGGCGGGCTTTCTGGCGGGGCGGCTGCTCAAGCCGGATGGTTCGCCGCTGGTTGCGGCCGAAATCCCGTTGGTTCTGGCCTTTCGCAACGGGCAGGATTGGAGTTCCAGCGGCCTGACGGTGCGGACCGACCGCGAAGGACGGTTCTACTTTGGCCTCCAGCAGAGCGGGACCATGAAGATCACCCTGGCGGTTCCCGGCTTCCGGCTGGCGGAGTTCGAGATGGAGGTGTTTCTCGAGAAGGCGGCGGAGCGGGACGTTACGCTCGTGGCGGAAAAGGCGGACGCGGAGATAACGGGGAAAATTTTGAGGCCCGACGGCACGCCGGCGCCGGGCGTGTTGGTGACGCCGTTTGTCGCGGAGCAGTGGCCGGGGTTCTCCCCGGTGTATGGCAGCAAGACTTATTACCTGGACCACCAGCAGGCGGTCGAAACCGGATCGGACGGGACATTTCATCTGGGAGGCCTGCGGCCGGGCGTTTACGGCCTGATAGCCCAGACGACTCGGATGCCCTTCGGGTTCGGCAATGGCGGGCCGCTGCGGCCGGAGTTGGCCGGGTGCTGCTCGGCCACCGTGGCGGAGAACGTGAAGGTGGCGGAGAGCGGCCGGGCGAGCGTGGCGGAGGCGCGGTTGATCAAGGGGGCGAAAATAACGGTGACGATCACGGACGCGACCTCGGGCCGGCCGCTGGCCAACGCCCGGCTGACGGTTCAGCCGGTGGAACTGAAAGAACCGTTCCGGTGGCGCATGGTGAACAATGCGTCCACCAACGCCCAGGGTCACGCCCAGTTGGACAGCCTGTTGCCCGGCAAGTACAGCGTTTTCATCACCGCCCCGAATCATAAGCCACTGCGCCTGGTTAATAAAGATGCGCTCCTGCTGGAGTCGGGCCAGGAGGTGGAGATCAAAGTGCCGCTACAAGCGGCGCCCGGGGCGGAGCCGGAGAAAGCGACGGCGTAGCCGGTGCAGGAAGCAATTGTAATAACGAGGAGAGGACGGTAAAATGCCGCGCTTTGACAGCAGGGCAGAGACAAGCTCTGCCCCGACAAAGCAGAAGGAGATGACGGTGGCCAAGGCAAAGAAGACGGGGAAGGTTTACAGAATAGCGGTGTTGGGCGGCGACGGGACCGGGCCGGAAGTGGTGGCCGAAGGGCTGAAGGTTCTGGCGGCGGTGGCCAAGCTGGAAAAAATCAAATACAAGCTGACCGAATTCGATTACGGCGGCGAACGGTATTTGAAGACCGGGAAGATTATCAGCGACGAGGAAGTGGAGGCGCTCAAGGCGTTCGACGCCATTGCCCTCGGCGCGATCGGCCATCCGAAGGTGCAGCCGGGGATTCTGGAAAAGGGCTTGCTGCTGAAACTGCGGTTTCAGCTCGACCAGTACATCAACCTGCGGCCGGTGAAGCTCTATCCGGGCGTCGAGACGCCGCTGGCCAACCGTGGGCCGGAGGACATTGATTTCGCCATCATCCGCGAGAACACCGAAGGGCTTTATAGCGGCATGGGCGGCGTGCTGTACAAGGGGACCGAGCGCGAGGTGGCCACGCAGATCATGTGCAATACGCGGGCGGGGGTGGAGCGGTGCCTGCGGTACGCCTTTGATTATTGCCGCAAGCGGAAGGACAAGAAGACGCTGACGCTGGTGGCCAAGACGAACGTCCTGACCTACACGAGCGACCTGTGGTGGCGGACGTTCCACGAAGTGGGCGAGCAGGATTACCCGGACATCAAGCGGGACTATAACCACATCGACGCCTGCTGCATGTGGATGGTGAAGAACCCGGACTTCTACGACACGATCGTGGTCTCGAACATGTTCGGCGACATCATCACGGACCTGGCGGCGATGATTCAGGGCGGGCTGGGCGTGGCGGCGGGCGGGAACATTAACCCGCACGGCGTGAGCATGTTCGAGCCGATTGGCGGCAGCGCCCCGAAGTACACCGGGCAGAACGTGATTAACCCCATCGCGGCCATCGGTTCGATCCGGCTGATGCTCGAACACCTGGGCGAAGACAAAGCGGCGGCGCGGATTGAGAAGGCGATCATGACGGTGACCGGGACGAAGATGAAGAGCCAGAACGCCGGGAAGATGGGATATGGTACGCGGGAGGTGGGCGATTTGGTGTGTCAGGCGCTGTAGTCACCGCCGCCTTTTTCCCGCTACCTGACGTAAAGGGAGAACGATCATGAAGCTGTGTACAAACGGTTTGATGGTCGTCCTGGTGCTAATTTTGGCGGGGCTGACCGGCGGATGCCAGAGCCAGAAGATGGCCCCTGAATCCGCCGCCCAACAACCAGGCCCGCCGCTGACGTTGGAACAAGCTCACGTCGTTCTTAATGATTTTGGCGCTGCGGCCCGGGCCGGCGACCTGGCCAAGTCCCGGTCGCTTTGCTACGGCACGGAGGCGGCGCAGGAGTTGCTAAAAGCGTTCGTTGAGGTGCAGAAGTCGTTCAATGAGTTTGCGGTCGAGCTGGGCAAGAGCGACCCGAATTATCAAAGAGTGGCGGATGAGGTTGACCCTGTTGCGGGCTATTCCGTCTACTTTCTTGGTGGGCCGGAAGCAGCCGCGCTCGCCCGCGGCGCGTATGAGAATTATGGCAAGTCGGAGCGGGACTTGATCCTGAAGCCGGACGGCAACAGGAACATCACGGTTATCTACGACCGCTCCCGGTTGTGTAGGATGGCGGTTCGCGAGGGCCAGTGGAAAGTCGAGTTGGAATCCGGTGAGCGGCCGGTTTCGGCCAAGAATCACGCCATCATGCTGGCGGCCTTTCGTCAGGAAGTTAGAATCAACGGCCAACTTCTCGGCAGCATCAAATCCGAGAAGATGACGGCCGAACAAGTGACCGCCCTATATAGCAAGGCACATGAAGACAGTCCAGATATGATGCGGCTCAATGATGCCATCCATGCAACCGGCATGGGAGATTGGTGATGGCGCGGCAATTGGGAACGGGAAGAAACGGGGGTGCCACACCTCGGCCCCCGTTTTGGGGGCGAGGTGTGCCGAACCAGGACACACCCTGCCCGGCGATACTGCCCGCCGGGGCAAGGTGTGGCACCCCGCATCGATGATAAGAGGACTTAATGGCGAAAGCAGCGAAAAAGACGGTCTATCGCGTGCCGGATAAAAAGTGCTGCTGCACGGAGATTCGGGTTTGGCTGCGCGGCGAGACGATTGAGCGGGTGGAGTTTGCGGACGGGTGCGAGGGGAACCACCGGGGCATCGAAGCGCTGGTCAAGGGCGCGGCGGCGCGCGAGGTGGCGGCGCGGCTGACGGGGACGGATTGCGGCGGGCGCGGAACATCGTGCCCGGATCAGTTGGCGAAGGCGCTTGGGGCGGCGCTGGGAATTAAAAGTTAAAAATTCAAAATTCAAAATGAAGAATTAAAACGGCAGAAGAAGAACACACTTTGGCCCCGGCGGCACCGGGGCTTCAAAGTGTGGCACTCGGACTTGGAGCCGCTTTAGGCAGCGCGGGCTTTGGCGGCTTTGGCTTCCTTGGAGAAGTAGCATTGCTGGGCGAAGAAGCCGGCGGCGCCGAGGAGCAGGAGGCCGATGGCCAGGCCGGCGGCGATGAAGATCCAGGGGTTTTCGCGGAGGCTGATGAAGACGCCGGTTTCGGGTTCCTTGAACTTGCCGAGCTGGTTGGTCTGAAACTTGCCCTCGACGCGGTAGTAAGCGACGTCGACGGCGAGGGGCGGTTCGGAGCCGCGCTTGTTGAAGACGATGCTGTTGCCGGTGACCTGGGGAATCTCGACGGGGACGTAGACGGGGTCCTGGTCGGCGCTTTGGCTTCGTTCCTGGGCCAGGAGGGGCAATTTTTCCAGTTTGCCTTTGATCTGGCCGGCGGCAGGGTCGATTTCATAGAACCAGAGGCCGTGGCGTTCGATGGTGGCCTGGCGTTCCTGCCCGCCCTTTTCCAGGAGGGTGACGAGATAGCGGAGGTCGCCGGCGGGGCTGGAGCCGGCCCGATGGGTGTCCTGGCCGTTGAGCTTGTAGACCAGGTTGTCGTCGGCGTCGCGTCTGGCGGAGTCGCCGGGGATGATGTCGGGCTGGACCTCGATCTTTTCGTACTGTCCCGGGGCGTTGTCCTTGGGGGCCAGGGCGTAAAGATGTTCGAGTCCGTCGGCGCCGACCTTGATCTCGACGGTCTTCTCGGCCGGGTGGACCCACCACATGACGCCGACGCCGGCGATGCCCAGACAGGCCAGGCCGAAAAGGGCGGCGGGCCAGAGCATGATTTTCATGAGGGCGCGCTGGCCGCGCCGGGCGGCGAGGCGTTCTTTGAGTTTCTGTTCCTCGGCGGGAGAGAGTTTTCGTTTGGCTGCGGCAGGAGGCAGATCGGGTTCGGAATCATCGATGGCGGCGGCCACGGCCATTTGCGGCGCAGCGGGGACGGTGAGCGAGTTCTGGCAGCCCGGGCAGCGGACGGCGGCGCCGGGAGCCAGGTTTTCGATGTCCACAGTTTGGCCGCATGAGCAGGTCAATGTTTTGGCCATGGCAGATCTCCTGTTAATATCGGTTCAGGCCGCGGAAACAATCGGCCACGGCCTTATTCTAAGACGGCGGGGCGGGGAATGCAAGCGAAGGGGTCGGGCGGCAAGGGTATAATGGCGGAAGTCCAGTTCGAGGAGCGCTCATGAGCGAGGTCCGTTCGCCGGCGGTGGCCGGGCAATTCTATGCGGGGAGCGAACACGGGTGCCGGGCCCAGTTGGCGCGGATCGACGTGGCCGAGCCGCCGATGGCGGGGCTGCCGGAAAAACTGGTGGCGACCATCGTGCCGCACGCCGGGTGGGATTGCAGCGGGGCGGTGGCCATGCGGGCCTATCGGACGATGGAGCGGTGCGTTGCGGCGGGGACGACGTTCGTGGTCTTCGGGACGGCGCATTGGAGCGGGTTGGAAAAGGCGAGCGTGTACGGTCGCGGGTCGTGGCAGACGCCGCTGGGGTCGGTGGAGATTGACGAGGAGTTGGCGGCGGCACTGGTGAGCGCGAGCGGCGGGCGGATCGTGGAGAACAGCCAGGTGCATGCGATGGAGCACAGCATCGAGGTGCAAGTACCGATGCTGCGCTACGTGTTCGGCGAAAACATTCGAATCGTGCCGGTGGCGATGCCGCCGCGGGCGGAGGCGGCGGAGGTGGGGCGGCTGGCGGCGGAAGTGGCGGCGCAGTCGGGCCGGGCGGTGTTTTTTGTCGGGACGACGGACCTGACGCACTACGGGCGGTCGCATTACAACTTTGCGCCGCACGGTTCCGGGCGGGCGGGGCTGGAGTGGGTCAAGACGGAGAACGATCCGCGGATGATCGAGCTGATGCGCGGGCTGAAGGCCGAGGAGGTGCTGGGCGAGGCGCGGGCTCATCAGAACGCCTGTGGTCCGGGAGCGGTGGCGGCGACGCTGGCGGCGGCGCGGCAGATGGGCAGCGCCGGCGGCCACCTGCTGGAATACACGACGAGCTACGACGTGCTGCGGCCGCGGTACGGGGAAGAAGCGATCAACGATTTTGTGGGGTATGTGGCGATGGTGTTTTGAGAAAATTATTCCTGACCGCGATCTGTTCGGTTCGGGACTCTTGAGGAGGTGCTCATGGCCACCCGCAGAATTCTGACTTTGGCCGCAATCGGCCTCGCCCTGGCCGCACTCTGGTTGCCAGGCTGCCAGGCCGGCTCTGGCGACGCGCCCGCGCCGCAGGCCGCCTCATCCGTTGCCACGGCCCGGCCGCCCGCCGAAATACCGGCCCTGGCCCCGATCTCGGCGGCGAAGGCTGATCCGGCCCACGGCCTGCGCCGCGTCCATGTCTTCGTCAGCGGTCGCGTCCAGGGCGTCGGCTTTCGCAACTTCACCCAGACCAACGCCCAGCGCCTGGAACTAACCGGCTGGGTCAGGAACCTGCCCGACCTCCGCGTCGAGGCCGTCGTCGAGGGTCCGCCGGACGAGGTCGCCAAACTGTTGAAATTGCTCCAGCGCGGCCCGGAACGGGCCAGGGTTGACAAGTTGGAGACGGCCGAGGAACCGGCCTCCGGCGAGTTCAAGGTCTTTGAGCAACAGCCGTGATCCGCACGGCCGGGGCGAGGCCGACCAGCCCGGTCAGTCCGTCACTCGCGCCAGCCCTCGGCGACCTCCAGAATCGGATTCTCATACTTAATCGCGCGGTCGCAGAACTTCTCGCTGGTGTGGCTCAGCGCATGATCGAGCATCAGCCGGTCGATCAGACCGGGCCGCAGAACCGGGCGGCCGACCAGCCAAACCTTGTGGCCGCCGCGCAGCGTCCTGGTCATATCGTCAACCGCCGTCCGCAGGATCTTATCATAATCGGTCGCCGACCAGAACTCTTTCGGAAGTTGATTGACCCGTTGAAACTTGTGGTCTTTCAGCGGCGGAATCGTCTCCCAGGGCGTCGGCCCTTTGTAGTAGCGGTCAAAAGTGGTACCCATCGCCCAATACCTGATCACGATCAGGTCATCCTTGTCGGCCCGGCTCTGAAGCGACGCCGCAATGAGATCAAGGTTGGTTTGGCGAGTTACGAACCCCTCCCAGCCGCAGAGCAGACAGGCGGCGGCCAGAACCACCACCACGACCAGGCGGACGATGCGCCAGCCCCGCGAAGCCAGGAAAACGCCGGTCGCCGCCTCCAGCGCTACGGCAATCACTACGGTCAGAATCAGGAAGTACCACGGATTGGTCGGGTAGTTCAAAGCCCAGAGGAACGCCGCAAAGGCCGCGAAACTGACGACCAGAATTAACCCGGCAAACAGGGCCAGATCGCGCTGCGGGGAGGTCAGTTTTGGCGAGAAGCCACGAACTTGGGCGATGGTCGCTGCCGCTACGCCCACGGCGATCAGCGCTGCCCAGACGAAAATCATAAAATTTCCCGCAGAGCCCAGAAGCAACGCAAATTCCAGGCCATAGCGCACGAAGTCTGTATTGCCGTGGCTTAGGTTCGCCTGGCCGTATCCGATAATGTTGGAATTGCCTCCATAAGTCTGGACGCCAAAGGCATAGGGCAGGAGCGTCAGCGCCGCCAACAGGCCGATGGCCCCCACCAGGATCACGCGCCGCCACTGCCGCCGCCGCGCCGCCACGCCCATGGCGGCCAAGCCGATGGCCAACAGCAGGGGGATGTTATGATAGGCCGTCTGGACCGCCAGAACGGAAACCAGCGCCGCCAGAACAATCCGCCACCGCGTCGGCTCTTGCACGACTTGCCACAACAGGCCGGCAGCCAGGATGATGGTCAGGCTGCCCAGGCCCCAAGCCCGCAACGAATCGCCCCAAAAGACCAGGCCCGAGTTGAACCCGACCAGGACCAGAGCCAACAGCGGAAACGGCTGTTTCATGAATTTGCGGACGGCGAGCCAGATGACGCCCAGCACGCCCAGGCCGACCAGAAATCCGAGCAGACGCAGGGCCGTATCGTTGTCCGGTCCCGCGACGGCCGCCCAGGCGCGGACGATCAAAATCCAGGCTAGCGGGAACGATTCAAACTGTAAATTGTTCCAGATGTCGGCCAGGGTGGGCATGGTGGCGAGGTTGATCGTGGTGACCTCGTCGCGCCACAGGGCCCCGGCGTACCGGAAGACGGCAAAATGGCAACCAACCGCCAGGGCGGTCAGGACGATGGCGACGGCCCACTCGATCCGGGCCAGGACGCAACCTGGGCGGATTTCCGACGGCGCGATTACTTCCGGGCGTTCCTTTGTCATTTTTTTCTCAGGAGGACCGTACGTCCATAATCCCGTATTTCAGCAGATGATGTTCGTGCAGCCAGTACCGGCCCGCCACACGCAGACAACCTACGCCGTAGGTGATCGACCGGCTCAGGTTGATGCTCGAAGCCTCTTCCATGTACCGGCACGGCACCGGCACGTCGCCGATCTCGAAGCCGAAGTGGACCGCCTGGGCCAGGAACTGGGCGTCGAAGACGAAATCGTCGCTGTTGTTATTGTACGGCACCGTCTCCAGCACCTTTCGCGTGTAGGCCCGGTAGCCCGAGTGCCATTCCGCCAGGTTCTGCCCCATGACGACGTTCTCGACCAGACTCAGAAAGCGGTTCGAGTAATACTTGATCGGCGGCATGCCCGAGCCGATGGCTTGGGCCCGCGTGCGGATGCGGCTGCCCAGCAGCACGTCGCAGATGCCTGTCTTCAGAAAGCCCACCACATAAGGCAGCAGCCGCGAATCGTACTGATAATCCGGATGGATCATCACGATGAAATCGGCGCCGTGGGCCAGGGCCGTGTCGTAGCAGGTTTTCTGATTGCCGCCGTAGCCGCGGTTCTTCTGGTGCTGCACGACCGTCAGACCCAGTCCCCGGGCCACTTCGGCCGTGCGGTCCTTGCTGCAATCGTCGACCAGGATGATTTCATCGTAGCTGCCCGCCGGCATGTCCCGGACGGTTTTCTCCACGGTCGCCTCGGCGTTGTAGGCCGGCATGACCACGATCACTTTTTTCTCGCTCATCTGGGTCTCCATAGATTATCCGCGCTTGTCCCCTCATATCGGCCCGCGAACCGGCCGGTCTTCATCCCGCTTGGTCGAATTTAACCACATCGCCCCCGCCAGCACCACCAGCGGCACCAGCAGCGGCGCCCGGTATCGTGCCACCGCTTCCGGCCCAATCGTCACCGCCACCAGGCCCAGCAACACCAGGCCCGAGGCGTTCGAGGCCGCCACCTGGCCCCAGCGCCGGAGCCGTAACCACCCCACCAACGCCATCAGCCAGACCAGAACCAGCCACGCCGTCTCCCAGGTCATGTAGGCCAGCGTCACCCCATGATACCGCCCCAACATCGCCCGGGCCTTCTCGGCCCAGCCCCCGCCGCCATGCAGCAGATGGCCCGGCTCGTTCACGCCCAGCAGGTGCGGCACACCCCAATGGTCCGGCAAGAGCAGCAGAACCGCCGCACCGTCGGCGTAGGCCCGCGCCGTGGCCCAGGGATGTGACCACATATATTCAACAGCCACGGACATGTTGATTCGCTCCTGCTCGCCGCGCGTGGCCCCTGCCGGCGTCCGCGCCGCCGCCCGGTCCGCCAACTCCCCTCGGGCCTCCGAATAATACTCCTTGCCCTCGGCCAGGCTCATGACCATCGGCGCGCGGAAGTTCAACATGGTCCACGAGGTGATGATGGTCGGCTCCCACGTATCCGCGCCCAGATGATTGCGATACATCCACGGAAACAAAAGGAGCGCCGGCAACAACAGCGCCACCGCCGCCTGGCCGACCAGCCGCCTCAGGCCGACAAGGCGGTCGATATTTCCACCGGAGTCTTCCGCCGCCTTCCGACCTGCCAGGGCCGCCACAGCCACGACCGCCGGCAACAACAGTCCCGCCGGTCGGACGTACAGGCCCAATCCGGCCACCGCCGACACGGCCAGCAGATTCCGCCACGAACGCTCCTCGACGTAGCACACTAACAGGAACAGCCACAAGGCCATCCAGAACTGGTACAGCGCGTCGCTGAATATGTAGCACGGCAGCGCCGCACTCATCCCGCTCAGCGCGAACAGCAATCCTGCCGCCAGCGCCGCCCGCCGGCCGGCCAGCCGTCGCGCCGCCGCGTACACCAAAACCACCGCCGCCAGGCTCAGAGCTAGCTGTGCCACGGCCACGGCCAGATAGTTTCCGTCGCCCGCCACCCGCCACACCCCGGCCAGAAACAGCGGATACCCCGGCGTGCGCAAAATGTCAATTGTATACGGCGGCTTTTCGTCTTGCGAAAACGTCCCCGCCGCCAGGAAGCTCCGCGCCGGCCTGATGTACCCCGCCGCATCGTCAGACGCCACGGCCGCCACCGGACCGGCCGCCGTCGGCAGCAGCCCTTCATGCTGCGCCGAAACGAACAATCCCGCTCGCACCGTCAGCGCCACCGCCATAACCAGCCACAGTCGCCGGTCGCGCCACAAGCTTACAGGAGGCGCTGTTGTCACCGATGCAGCCATCCCTTAAGTCCCTATTAATATTAATAACGGCGCTGCCAACTCTCGTCAGGCCGAAACCCGGCGGTCCTGGCTCGGCTTCGTCGTCTGCCACCACATCGCTCCCGCCAGCACCACCAGCGGCACCAGCAGCGGCGCTCGGTACCGCGTCACCGCTTCCGGACCAAGGGCCGTGACCAGCAGGCATATCACCACCAGAACCAGGGCGTTCGCGGCCGCCGCCTGACCCCGGCGCCTGAGCCGCAACCACCCCGCCAGAGCCATCAACCAGACCAGCCCCAGCCACGCCGTCTCCCAGGCCATATAGGCTAGTGTCACTCCGTGATAGCGCCCCAGCATCGCCCGCGCCTTCTCGTACCAGCCTCCGCCGCCGTGCAACAGCCCGCCCTCTTCGGTCACACCCAGCAGGTGCGGCACGCCCCAATGGTCCGGCAAGAGCAGCAGGGTCACCGCGCCGTTGGCATAGGCCCGCGCCGTCGCCCAGGGATGTTGCCGCATGTATTCCAGCGCTACCGCCCCACCGATCCGAGACCGTTCGCCTGGCGTCGCATTCGCCGGAGTCCGCGCCGCCGCCTCCGCAAAAAACTCAGTCTGGGCCTCATGATTAAAGACCTGGCCTTCGGCTATACTTTTCACCTCCGGCGCGCGAAAATTCAACATGGTCCATGATGTTATCACGGTCGGCTCCCACGTGTCCGCGCCCAGGTGATTGCGAACCATCCACGGAAACAAGATCAACGCCGGCACCAGCAGCACCGCCACCGCCTGACCGAGCCGCCGACCAAGACCGCCGCCTTGACCTGAGCCGCCGGCGGCCGTTCTCCGGCTCTCCGCTCTCGGCCACAACGCGACCAACGCCACCACCCCAGGCAGCAACATCCCCGCCGGACGCACATAGGATCCCAAACCCGCCACCACGGCCACCGCCAGCAGATTGACCCACGAACGGTCCACGACATAACGCACCAGCAGGAGCAGCCACAATGCCATCCAGAACTGGAACAGCGCGTCGCCCAACACATAGCAGGGCAGGGCGGCGCTCAGACCGCTCACCGCCAGCAACAACCCCGCCACCACGGCCCCGCGCCGACCCACCAAAGGCCGCGCCGCCGCATACACCAGGATCACCGCCAATACGCTCAGGACGACTTGGATGACCTCCAGAGCCACATGGTTCCCCACGCCCCAGGCCCGCCAGACCCCGGCCAGAAAAAGCGGATAGCCCGGCGTCCGCAAAATGTCAATCGTGTAAGGCGGTGACTGATCCTGCGAAAAAATCCCCGCCGCCAGGAAGCTTTGGGCCGGGTGTTCATAGGACGGCGAATCCGGCAACTCCGCCGTGACCCCCGTCCCCAGCGCCGCCGCCAGCAGCCCGGCCCGCACCGCCAGCGCCACCGCCGCCACCAGCCACAATCGCCGGTCGCGCCACAGGCTCGTACCACTCTCCCCGGGCCGCGCTTCGCTGCTCATTACCCTGCTCCTTTATTATTGCTACGGAATCGCGGGAAAGGCCTTCGACGGTTCGCCGCCGGGCATTATAGAATTTGCCTCCCAACTTGGCAAATGAGAAGGGCGGGGACGGGGACGGAAAAATGTGGACGCTGGCGGGAGCGGGTTACTATAATAAATTGTTCTCCAGGTCCAGGTCGCCCGATGGTATTGCGAGGCAGGTTTGTCTGGAAAATCCCGTTCCAACAGGTACGCTCGAGTTAAGGCGAAAAGCAATGGCCTGGCACGCTGAAAAATCGCTCTGGGACTCGCTTCAACCGCCCGAAAGAATATCGTTCCCGAAGGCCGCCGGCGGCTGGATCCTGGTCACCGGCGCCGTCCTCCTGCTGCTCTGGGTCACGGGTCCGGTCCCCTCGAACATCTTTCCCGACGATACCCTCGGCCATGTTGAGTCCGGCAATCGCATTCTCCACGGCCAGCGACTCAACGTCGACTTCATCGCCTCGCATTGGGGACCCTTATACCTCTGGCTCGTGGCTTTGGGCATCCGTCTCTCGGGCTCCGCCTCGCCGCTGGCACATCATTGGCTCCAGGCCCTCTCCGTCATCTTTTTGGGCACGCTCCTCTACCTGGTCGCCCTGCCGCGGCTCCGGCTTACTTGGGCCTTGTTCCTGCTCCTTGCGGCCGACTTGCTGCTGATCCTGGCCACGCCGCTGGGACGCGCCGTCTGGCACGAATTCGGCTACGCCATGTATTACAACGTCATGTGCTTCGTCCCGCTGGCCGCCCTGTTCGTCTCCCTTTTGATCCCGCGCCGCGAATCCACCCCGGCCGGCCGCTGGTGCGACGTCCTGTTGGAAGGCTTGTTGCTGGCCCTGCTGTTCTCGCTCAAGGCCTGGTACGCGGTCGGCGCGCTGCCCGGCTATGTCCTGATCCGTTGCCTCTGGCCCCGGCCCGGCGAGAAACGTTTCTGGGGCTTGATCGGTCTGGCCCTCTTCGCCGTCCTGACCGCGGTCCTGTCAGCGCCGGGGGGCGGCTTGCGACCGTACCTGGCCCTCCTGAACAGCGCCAGAGAGTGTGGCGTCAATCCGGCCTTGCTGCCCATGAGATATATACAATTTTCACGAACCTGGAGCGTGGCGCTCCTGGCCGTCCTGCTGGCCCTGGTCTTCGCCCGCCAATGTGCCCTGCCCTGGCGGCGCCTGCTCCAGATGGGCCTCTATAGCCTCGCGGCCATGGGGGCTTTTATGCTGGGCACCGCCTCGTCCGCGCAAAATCTGGATACCCTGCCGCTCATGGGCGTGGCGCCTCTGGCGACCGTCCTGTTTGCGGCCAGAACCGCCCGGGAACAAAAGACGCTCCTGGAACGCCTCGGACTCTATGCCGCCCTGTTCAGCGTCGTGCTTCTTTTGGCCCAGGATCCGAAAAATAGCTTCCTCAGCCGGACCTTCCTGAAGGTCCAGGTCAGGAGCTTCGCCTCGGTCAGGGCGGAAGCCCGCCAAGCGGAGACAAATATCTCCGCCGCCGATAGCGCGTCCTTGAAGTACTACAATGACCCGGACTTCCGGAAAAATGTGCTGTTGGGGCTTGATCTCCTCCGGACCGCCAAAGTGCCGCAGACGGAAGTCCTCTGGATTGACTCCGATTACAGCCAGTTTAACCACATCGTCGGCAATCCGCCGCCCAAGGGCAGCATTGTCCTCTGTCTCGTCTACACGGCCCTCCAGCCCGCGCAGCACATCCTCCTGCAGCCTTCTTCCTTCATGGAAGATACGCAGTGGATTCTGGACAATAAGAACTTCGATTACATGGGGTTGGTGGCCTTTAGCCGGCCCGACCGGAAAGCCTACTTCGAGTCCCATTTCGCCCAAGTCGGCGAAAATGAGCGTTGGATTCTTTACCACCGCACCGCGCCCTAGAGCGCCGGGTTTGGGATAGACGCCAGTGTCGCCGTGGCACTGTTATTTTGACACGATGGTCGTATGAGGTTGAATGGTCCGGTGGCCTGACAGTGTAGGCCGAGTAAAGGCGAAAAGGAATGAGCAGTCGCGCCGAAAAATCGCTTTGGGACTCGCTGCAACCGCCCGAGAGCATTTCGTTTCTGAAAGCTGCCGGCGGCTGGATTCTGGTCACCGGCGCCGTCCTGCTGCTGCTCTGGGTCACGGGGCCGATTGTTTCTAACCTATTTTCTTTCGACACCATCGGCCATGTCGAGGCCGGCAATCGCGTTCTCCACGGCCAGCGACTCAACGTCGACTTCATTGCCTCGCATTGGGGACCGTTGTACGTCTGGCTCGTGGCCGTGGGCATCCGTCTCTCGGGCTCCGCTTCGCCGCTGGCCCTGCATTGGGCCCAGGCCCTCGCCGTCATCTTTTTGGGCACGCTCCTCTACCTGGTCGCCCTGCCGCGACTCCGCCTTCCTTGGGCCCTGTTCCTGCTCCTGGCGGCCGACTTGCTGCTGATCCTGTCCACCCCGCTGGGACGGACCGTCTGGAGCGAGTTCAGCTATGCCATGTATTACAACGCCATGTGCTTCGTCCCGCTGGCCGCCCTGTTCGTTTCCCTTTTGATCCCGCGCCGCGAATCCACCCTGGCCGGCTGCTGGTGCGACGTCCTGTTGGAAAGCTTCTCGCTGGCCCTGCTGTTCTCGCTCAAGGCCTGGTTCGCCTTCGGCGCCCTGCCCGCCTATGTCCTGATCCGGTGCCTCTGGCCCCGGCCCGGCGAGAAACGCTTCTGGGGCCTGATCGGCCTGGCCCTCTTCGCCGTCCTGGCCGTGGCTCTGTCCGAGCCGGGCGGCGGGTGGCGGCCCTACCTGAGCATCCTGAAAAGCGCCGCGGGCTCCAATATCAATCCGGTCTTGCTGCCCATGAGGTTTTTACCATTATCACGAACGTGGAGTACGGCGCTCCTGGCCGTCCTGATCGCCCTGCTCTTCGCCCACTACTGTGCCATGCCGTGGAGACGACTGCTGCAAATGGGCCTCTATAGCCTCGCGGCCACGGGGGCTTTTATGCTGGGCACCAGCTCGTCGGCGCAGAATCTGGACACCATCCCGTTCCTGGGCGTGGTGCCTCTGGCGTCCGTCCTGTTCGCGGCCAGAACCGCCGGGGATCAGAAGACGCCCCTGGAACGCCTCGGACTCTATGCCGCCCTGCTCATCGCCGTGCTTCTTTTGGCCCAGGATCCGAAAAATAGCTTACTGAGCCGGACTTTCCTGAATCTGTCGGTCAAGACCTACCACACGGCCAAGTTAGAAGATAGCCAGGTGGACCCAAGGATCGCCGCCACCGACCCCGTGTTTTTGAAGTACTACAACGACATCGACAAGGACTTCCGGAAAAATCTGCTCTTTGGGATCGATCTCCTCCGGACCGCCAAAGTTCCACAGACGGAAGTCCTCTGGATTGACACCGATTACGGCCAGTTTAACCACATCGTCGGTAATCCGCCGCCCAAGGGCAGCATTGTCTTCTGTCTCGTCAATGCGGGCCTTCCGCCCGCGCGGCACCCCCTCTTGCGGCCTTCTTCCTTCATGGAAGATACGCAGTGGGTTCTGAAAATTAAGGAACTTGCCTTCGACTGGCAAGTGGTCATGTGCCGGCCCGATCGGAAAGCCTACTTCGAGTCCCATTTCGCCCAAGTCGGCGAAAATGAGCGCTGGATTCTCTACCACCGAACCGCGCCATAGAGCGCCGGGTTTTAGGATAGACACGAGGGGCGCCGTGTCGATATAACGCCAGGTGGATCGATTTAGAAAAAAGTCCGGCAGAATAACAGGGTAGGTCGAGTAAAGGCGAAAAGGAATGATCAGTCGCGCTGAAAAATCGCTCTGGGACTCGCTGCAACTGCCCGAAGCCATATCGTTCTGGAAGGCCGCCGGCGGCTGGTTCCTGGTCACTGGCGCCGTCCTCCTGCTGCTCTGGGCCACGGGGCCGGTCGCCTCGACCCTCTTTCTCCAGGATACCATCGGGCATGTTGAGGCCGGCAATCGCGTTCTCCACGGCCACCGACTCAACGTCGACTTCATTGCCTCGCATTGGGGACCGTTGTACGTCTGGCTCGTGGCTGTGGGCATCCGTCTCTCTGACTCCGCCTCGCCGGTGGCCCTGCATTGGGCCCAGGGCATCTTCGCCGTCTTTCTGGGTCTGCTCCTCTACCTGGTCGCCCTGCCGCGGCTTCGCCTGGTCTGGTCGCTCCTCTTTCTGGCCGCCGCCGAACTCCTGCTGATCACGGCTACCCCGCTGGGAGACATGACCTGGAGAGAGTTCGGCTACGCCATGTATTACAACGCGATCTGTTACGTGGCCCTGGCGGCGTTCTTCCTCTCGATCCTCATCCCACGGCAAAAGCCTACGACCGCCGGCTTCTGCGGCGACGTGTTCCTGGAAGCGTTGGCCCTGGCCGTGGCCTTCTCGGTCAAGGCCTGGTTCGCGGTCGGCGCGGTCGTGGCCTACGTTCTGATCCGGTGCCTCTGGCCCCGGCCCGGAGAGAAGCGTTTTTGGGGCCTGATCGGCCTGGTTCTCTTCGCGCTCCTGGCGATGGCCTTGTCCGAGCCGGGCGGCGGGTGGCGACCCTACCTCAGCCTCCTGACCAGCGACTTCGGCAGCGACATCAATACCTTCTTGATTCCCCTCAGGTATATCCAGTTCACCCATACCTGGAGCGCGGCCGGCGTGGCCGTCCTGATTGCCCTGGTCTTCGCCCACCAATGTGCGGCGCCGTTCCGGCGCCTTCTGCAGTTGGGCCTCTTCAGCCTCGTCTCCATGGGGGCCTTTCTTTTGGGCACCTCCTCCTCCTGCCAGCAACTGGAGAATATCCCGTTCCTCGGCGTGGTCCCCCTGGCCGCCGTCCTTTTTGCCGCCAGAACCGCCCAGGAAAAGAAGGCGACGCTCAGCCGCCTCGGCCTCTATTGCGCCCTGCTTATCGCGGTGATGCTCCTGGCCACGGAACCGAAGAACTGCCTGCTGAGCCGAGCCTTTCTGCACATGACGGTGAAGACCTTCGTGCCAACGAAGGAACTCCCCGCCGGTCATCGTGCCCCGGAGACAGACGCCGAAGGCCTCGCCGCTTTAAAGTACTACAACGACCCTGAGTACAAAGATCTGGTGCTGGAGGGGATGGACCTCCTGCACGCCGCTCATGTGCCGCACAATGAAGTGCTTTGGATTTGCGCCTGCGAGATCGCGCCGTTTAACCACATGGTGGGCAATCCGCCAGCCCGGGGCAGCATCGTCACCAGTCTCCTCTGGTCGATCGTCCCCCCCGAACGCCACCCCTTCCTGGTGCCCTCTTTCCTGGAAGACACCCAGTGGATTCTTAAATACAAAAAAAATGACTACGATTGGATCGGGGCCATGAGCCGACCTGACCGAAAAGCCTACTTCGAAAGTCATTTCTCGCGCGTCAACGAAAATGCACTCTGGATTCTCTACCACCGAACCTCGCCCTAGAGCACTTCACGATTGAGTGTGGGCGACGGGTGGCATGGCGGCGGTGTTTGCCGCCATGTTCGCGCAGCACCCATGACAAGCACACGGTCGGTCAAGCCGCCCGTGGCACATGAGGTGCAACCATTCAAACGTTAAGTGCCCTAGCTGCTGCGGCAGAGGGCTTTCGTCGGGTGCGCCGAGATGGTTCAGCGGCGACGGATCAGCACGCTATGCAGTTCCCGCAGCCGCCAATTGAGTGTGTGCAGCAGAATGCCCAGTGAAATGTTGCCCAGCGCTATGATCATCAGGGCCGAGGCCAGAATCCCCAGCGGCACGTGGCGCACATAGTGCCCGGGCTCGGTCAGATAGTCGTGGATCGGCAGAACCCCGGCCAGCAGTCCGGCGGCGCAGCAAAGCAGGCCGATGCTGCCGAAAAACGTCAACGGCTTCAGCGAACGGAACAGGCCGAAAATCTTCCACAGCACCAGAAATCCGTCGCGAAACGTCGACAGCTTGCTTTCGCTGCCGGTCGGACGTTCGCCATAGGCCACCGGAACCTCGACGATCTTCATCTGGTAATAGACGGCTTGGACGGTCATCTCGGTCTCAATGTCGAACCCGGACGCCACGACCGGAAGGCGGTCAACCAGACGGCGGCTGAAGGCCCGGTAGCCGCTCATGATGTCTTTCAGGTGGGAATGGGTCAGCAGGTTCACCAGCGCCCGCACCAGGTTGTTGCCGGCCACGTGCAGCGGGCGGAACGAGGCGGCCGCATGGGTCTCCAGACGCGAGCCGACGACCATGTCCGCGTCTTCGGCCAGGATCGGCGCCAGCAACTCGTGAACTTTCTCGGCCGGGTAGGTGTCATCGCCGTCGACCATCACATAGGCGTCGGCCTTGATGCGGTCGAACATGCTCTCCACCACAAAGCCCTTGCCCTGGCGGCACTCCCGCAGGACCGTGGCCCCGTGTTCGGCGGCCAAAGTGGCCGTACGGTCGGTCGAGCAGTTGTCGAAGACGATGATCCTGGCCTCGGGCAACGCCCGCCGAAAATCGTCGATGACCTTGCCCACCGTCAGTTCCTCGTTGTAGCAAGGAATCAGGACGGCCACGTCTGGCCGCGACGGCGACCCGCCGGCAACTGAATTTGTCGACTTGGCATCCATGTCTTCACCGGTTGCGGTCGCCCTGGGTGACTTGGGACGATGGTCCGTGCGTCACGTCAAGTCCGCTTCGCATAAAACATCATAGCCTGTGTCGTCCTTGCGCCTAGCAGGATTTCCTCTTTTTTTCCCAACGAAACTCCGAAAATTACTAGTGACTGGTCAACGTTTGCCCGGATAATGAGCCTCGCCCGGACCCGGTTCGTTGACGGCTGGCCCTGCCGTGACGAGACTTGCTATCCGGTGGTCCGCAGGCTTATAATCACCGGCGCGATGGTCTGCCGCAAATCTGTAATTCTTAGAGACGCCGGTCCCGGAAGGGTAGCCCACAATTATGACCGTCTACGGCAACTATTTGGTCAGCCCTGAAGCTGAGGCGAGGATGTCGCGCTTCGCCGCCTTCCTCATTGGCTTGTTGGTGCTGGCACCACTCGTGGTTCCGCCCATGGTCTTCGGCGCCGGCGGCCCTCCGCCGCTCCGGGCCGAGGACCCGATCTTACTTTTCCTGTTCTTTACGGCGCGGCGGCAGAATGCCCGGCTCGGCCGCCGCGCCTTCAGCACGATTCTGTCCGTCGGCACATGCATCTGGCTGGTCTATGTTCTGACCCAAACCATCGGTGTTCTGCTGACGCTGGTGGGCCATCCGGACAATTTCATCGTCAATAGCCTCTACACCCCCCTCATGTACGCCCGCAACACGCTGATTTTTATCACGGTGGGCAGCCTGCACCTTCAGCCGCGCCACTTGTGGCAACTCGTCGGCTTCCTGGCCCTCTTAGGGGCGGCAGAGATGTTTCTGGGCATGATGCAGGCCTACTGGCCGAATCCCTTTACGGCCTTCATTTTCAGGTATGTTCGAGGCAGTAACCTCGATCCGGGACGTTTTATCCGCTCCTACGGCACCCTGCCCAACCCCAACTACTATGGCGGGGTGCTGGCGGTTTTTGCCAGCTTTTCCCTGGCCCTCGGCCTGTGCGCCAAAAAGAAATTGTTTCGAATCTTCGGTATTGCCTCCGCCCTCCTCATGGCCTACGCCGGTTTCATCCTCGCCCAGTCGCGCACCTGCCTCTTTTCCATGTCGCTGGTGATCATCTCCGTGCTGACCATGTCGCTGTTCTTGCCGCGCGGTCGCTGGATGCCCGTCCTGGTCATGATCGGACTCGTACTCCTGGTAATCGTCGGCGTGGGACTGCTTCAGACCGTCGAACTGCCGGCTCGCATCACAGACTTTTTCGACAGCGTTCGCACCCATGGCGTGACCACCGGCGTGTCTCAATCCACCGGCCGTCTCGAACTCTGGGAGAACCAACTGGAACTGTTGGGAACCAGCGGCAACTACTTGTTCGGCGCCGGTTCCTCCAAGCTAAACCAGGAGAATTTCGACAGTGGTTTCCTTGGGGCCCTCATGACCGGCGGCCTCATCGGCCTGGCCGCCCATTGCGGGCTCTATTTCTTCATGGTCTGGACCAGCATCGCCACTCTCTTAAGAGGCCGCAACGGCGCCTATGCGCCCTCCGCCCTGGCCCTGATCGGCGCTTCCCTGGCCATGCTGACTTTTGAGGTAACCTCCGGGTTCATCATCACCCCCAGCCTCAGCGTCATACAAGCTGCGACCATGGGGCTGGTCGCCCTGACCAGACGAGAAGTCGACGATGAAATCGCCGCCCAGGAAGAGGCGGAAATGTACGGCCAGAATTGGCGGTCCGAGGAGTGGTCCGGGGAACCCCAGCTTTAGAGCCGTTAACGATTGAATGGTTACTTCCAGGGCGCCACACCTTGACCCCCGGCTGTATGGGGGCAAGGTGTGTGGAAGGCCGGCAAACTTTCCCAAAGAGTACAACCAACCGTTATCTGCTCTAATTACCTTCCGAGTAAGCCTCAGCTTAATGCTTCTTCCGGGGGTGGGGAAGCCAGGCCAGAAGCGTCATGACCACCAGTTTCGGGCGGCGCTGCTTGAAACCCTTGACCAACTGGCTCCAGACGATAGCTCGGTGCGGCGTGAGGCCCTGCGACAGACACCGCGGCGCTTGGGACAGTATTTCGATGGCCGTTGCGGCCGGCGGATATTCGACGACGGTGCGGAAACACTCGACCAGACTATGGGCGTCGGCCCCATAGGCCGGAATCTTGCCGAAGCGGCGGCACAACTCCTGGGCCGCGGCGTTGTTCTCCGGGGTGCAACGGGCATTGAAGACCTCGATCACGTCGGCCTCGGCGGCCAGGGTTTCCACCTCGCGGTGATGCTGAAACGGGTGCGGCAGCCAGATCCGGCCCCCGAGTTGGCGAATGGCGTTGCGGAGGTCGGCCCATTTCTTGATCGCTTTGACCTCCGGGGCCGCGACGCCGTCCGGGAGCACGACCACGACGTCGCCGAATTCGGTGGCAATTTCGGCCGCCAGGGGCACGAGGAGCGCGGCCCCGGTGCGCCGCACTTCGGCGGCCAGGTCGATGGCGCCTTGGAAGCTGTCGTGGTCGGCCACCAGGGCCAGACCCACCAGGTCGGCCTGGAGGGCCTGCAGCAACCGCGGCGCCGGCAGACGCGAGTCGTAAGAATAATTGGTGTGAATATGCGTAATTGCCCGGATCATAGCAGAATGATTCTCGCTATTTCGGTCAGGTCCACCAGCGGGTGTTCGAGAAAATCCGTCCGGCTGTCTTTGCGGAAATAGTCGCCCAGCCCGCGCCAGTGACGCATCTTCAGCAGGGCCCGCAGGTCGTTCGGCAACGGCCAGTAAAAGCTGATGTTGCGGTTGTATTCTTCACTGTATTCGAGCGTCTCGCCGCGAAAGATGCGGTGCAGTCCCACCGGAAAATCGACCCCGGAGGCCAGGGCCAGGGCCAGGGAACCCCAGAACTTGGGGTTGATCTCGATCAGCCAGAAGCGGTCCGTGGCCGGATCGTACTTAAACTCGACCATGGCCACGCCGTGCCAGCCCAGGGCGTCCAGGAGCTTCAGGCCGTATTCCTTGAGCTGGGGATGATAGAAGGCGGCGGCGGCGGTGCTGGACCCGCCCGTGAGGGGCCACTCGCGGAGCCGGCGGTGCATGAAAATCCACTTGGCCTGACCCTTCTGGTAGAGGGCGAAGAAGCCGGCGCCGACGCCCGTGACATATTCCTGAATGAGCGGCAGCGCGCCGCCCTTGGCCGCACAACGCGCGGCGGCCTCCTGGTACCTGGTCGTAAACTCGTCGCGTGTCTTGGCATAGAGAACCACAAACTTGGCCTTCGACTCGTCCCCCGACTTGATGACGCACGGCAGCGGCACATCGAGCGACAAGGCTTCCTCGACGCTCGTGGGCGCCCAGGTGCGCGGGCAGGGTACCCCGAGTTTGTTCGCCAACTCGGTGGTGCGATCCTTATTCAGGCAGATCTCGAGCGACGTCCGGGACGGCAGGACCGCCTTTTCGGGGCAGGCCTCGGCCACGGCCACGACCGCCTTGCCGCCGACCGGAATGACCTGGTCGAATTCGGTCTGGGCCAGGGCTTGTTCCAGGGTGCCGCCGACGATGTCACGGCGCGGGATGCCGCCAAACCACGCCAGCAGCGGCAAGCGGCCCTTGTGGGCCAGAATTTTTAGCGACGGGTCGTAGCGCAGCAGGCGCTGGCGGATGGCCAAAGTGTGCCGGTAGTCGCCGTTTGTCAGGAGTATGCGCATGAACGGAACACCCTCCAGAATCGGTCTAGACCAAGACCATCGGATTGTCGCAGTTTTCCCATGTTCCGCAAGCTTTTTTTCTTAAGCGACAAAAGGGCTTCAAAAGGGTTGTAAACCAAAGGCAACGAGGGTATAATGTTAACGCCGCGATACTTTCAACCTACCAGTCAGGCTCGTTATAGGCTCAGCCGACCGGAAGGCCGTGGAGGGCCACGAAATATGTCCGATCAAATTCAACGAGTTCATTTTAATTCGCCCCGCGCGAAGCGCGGCTTGGAGCACATTTGGCGGATTATCACACGCCCGATGCGGCTCTTTCGCCTGCTGGACTGGTTACAGCACCTCGCCGTTTCTCGGTGGAACTGTCTGCGTCTCAAGGCCGCCGGAGCCCGTGTCGGGCCGGGCCTGGTGTTGGACGGTTCCATCCTGGTCGGCGGTGGCGATATCGTCATCGGCAGCAATGTTCACCTGGGAGAAGGTGTTTACATCGGAACAGATATTCGGGGCGGACGTTTGGTCATCGGGGATAACACCTATATCGGGGGACGCTCCATTATTGTCGCCTATCAAAGCGTCACCATCGGCGCCGATTGCCTCCTGGCCCCGCACTCTTATATTACGGACGTCAATCACGGCTTCGCCAAAGACGAACTGATCCGGCTCCAAAAGTACGATCCCAAACCCATTGTCATCAGCGATGACGTTTGGTTCGGCTCCGGCGTGCGCGTCATGCCCGGCGTGACCATCGGACACGGCGCTGTCATCGGGGCCGGCGCGGTCGTCACCCATGACATTGAACCCAACGCCGTGGCCGTCGGCGTGCCGGCTAAAGTCATCAAGTATCGCACCTGAGAGGAACCACGCCGACGCCGGAGTTTTCAGATACAGTCTAATGCGCCTTGCGGATGTACCAGCGATCTGCCCTCTTGCCCCGTAGCGTGCGGCTGACGGGGACCAACTCCTCGTCCCGAGCGCCGAAAAAATCGTCAATGACCTTCTTGGTCAGAGGCCATTCGGCGTGGTCGTATTCATCAAGATGTATAATGCCGCCCTGATTCAGCCGCGGATAAAAATACTCCAGGCACTCCCGGTAGGACTTGGCCAGATCGCAGTCCAGGTGTACGAAGCTGTAGCGACGCTCGGGCAGCGTCGGCAGCGAGTCGCAAAAATAACCAGGCACCAGCTTGACGATCGACTCGACCCGGACCTCCCGGATCTTGCGGTTCAGCAGGGCCACCGACGTCTCGGAAAAACCACCCTTCAGCAGCACCGGATTGTCGACGCCGTCTTTCAGATGTGCTGCCTCCTGGTCGGCGGACTCGTCGAAACCGGAGAACGAATCCAGGGCGTAGAGAGTCTTAGCCAGGCCCTGCTCTTTAATGGCCAGGGCCAGACGAATACAGGAAATCCCTTGAAACACACCGCACTCCGCCACCTCGCCCGGAACGTCCGCCGTTTGACGGAGACTCTCAACCAGCAAGCTGATCCGCGGGTCGTGCTGCGAGTCGCCGACGCCCAGGGCGCGGCAGGTGATGCTCGTCCACCGGCTTGGCGGACGAACTCGCGACTCAAGCTTGTACCAGGGATACAGCAGAACCTTGGCGATCTTCCGGGGTACTGGATGCATCCGCCGCTCCTTTTTCCTGACTCTGTCGGCCAACGTCGATCCAGAATCGGTCTGGACCGCGACCTTCGGATTGTCGCAGTTTTCCAAAGTTCCGCAAGCTTTTTTCTCCTATGACAAAAGTCGGCTTTTTGATTTTTTCTTGACAGACCCTTTTGAAGTTGGGATGGTGTTGCTCCGCGTCCTGGTTTTCCGGTTGAGGTTTTTGGGCGGCGCGGCTCGAGTCTGGCACTCATGTCCTTTTTCGTTTCTGGTTGTGCTGCTGTGGGGTCGCTGGGTTGTAGGGATGGGAACGGCTTGACGGTTGTTCGGCGGATCAACTCTGATCGGGCATCTTGAGCGCCGCCTGGGGCCGAATGCTTTCCACTTCGTCGAGGGGCGGAGAAATAACACGCTTGTGATTTACGCCGCAGGCCCTTGTGGGGCGCGGGCGTTAGTGGGTGTTGTGGTGGGCCCTTTCATTTCGGAGGTAAGTCTCATGGTACGAAGCACACTGGTGGTTGTGGGGTTTGTGCTGGCTCTGGCGATGACGGTAATGTTGGCCGTGCCGGCTTTTGCCGCGAATCCCCCGGCCGTGGTCACGCTGACCATTTCGGGCGGATTCAACATGAAGGCCTGGGCCAGCCCGGCCATGTATAACACCGCCGTGTCGCAATCCACGCAGGTGGATACCCTGTACGGCCCGGCGTACCCCGGCGGCGAGCCGAACGGCTACGCGACGAACTTGTTTAACTACGGCGGGAACGTGGATCGCCTGTGCGCCGTCACGACGGTCTCCGACAGCGCCGGCATAATATCGTACAACGGCACCTATTTGACCGGCAGCCAGGGTACGCCGAGGAACGGCGTCCTGGCGTCGACCGCCTATGGCGCCTTGGGCGGCGTTTACAACATCGCCTCGATCCAGGGCAACGCCTCGATGCCCTACGACTCGATCGACATGAAGAACGCCGCGTGCGTCGGCAATTATTACAACACGGGCACCTGGTCCGTCTCGCAGGTGACGCTGCCGGTGGCACAGGGCTACTACACGGACATCGACTTTGTCATGACCACCCAGAACTCCAATTACTGCCAGATCTGGGCCAAATATTCCGACACCACCTCGACCAAGCTCTACGACTTCGGGGCGTCCAAAGGTCCGAACGTCTTCTCGGCAAGCCCCACCTCCACCTACACGGGTTTCAACACCGTCTATCATAGCACCTGGTATCTTTATGAACACGGCATGTATTTCCGGACCGACGCCGCCAACCTGCTCAACCTCTACGAATTTTCCACGCCCCTGACGCTGAATCCCGCCAAGAAACTCCTGAGCATCGTTATGATCGATACTATCGCCTCGATCAACTATAACGCCAATTGCCCCGAACTGGGCATCTTTGCCGCCACGGCCAGGCCCGTATCTTTCCCGCTGACCATGGCGGCCAGCCCGGTCGCCGGTGGAACGGTAGCGGCGACGCCGAGCCAGTCTGGCTACCTCTACGGCGACGTGGTGACGATCAGCGAGACGAAGAATACGGGCTACAACTTCGTGTGCTGGACGGCCACCGGCGGGACGATCTCGAACTCCACGGCCCAGACCACCTCGCTGACCATCACCTCCAGTTGCACCGTGACGGCCAGCTACTCGCAGATTCCCAGCAACTACACGGTGACCTTGTACCAGTCGGCGAACGGCACGGTC
Organism: uncultured Planctomycetia bacterium; assembly: GCA_903929765.1. Taxonomy (GTDB): domain Bacteria; phylum Planctomycetota; class Phycisphaerae; order FEN-1346; family JAACEH01; genus CAIYVX01. The sequence continues at coordinate 8,736 of CAIYVX010000019.1, read as the reverse complement.
GGTTACACGCCGAGCCAGGCGACCTATGCCCCCGGTTCGGTGGTGACGCTAAGTTATACGGCCAATACGGGCTTTACCTTCGTCGGCTGGATGGTTACGGGCAGCGCGGTGTTGTCGAACTCCTCGGTGGTGTCGGCGACGATGACCATCAACGGCAACTGTTCGCTGACGGCGCTCTATTCCGGATTGTCGCCGCTCCAGATTTCCAGCGGGTTCAACATGAACGCCTGGGTCAGTCCGGCCATGTTCAACAAAGCCCTGGCGCAATCCACACAGGTGGATACCCTGTACGTCGGGGAGCAGAACGGCTACTCGCTGAACCTCAGGAACGACGGCGGGAACTGTTGTGGTCTGGGCGCCGTCACGACGGTCTCCGACAGCGCGGGACCCGTCGGGTACAACGGCACCTATTTGACCGGCAGCCAAGGCTCGCCGAGGAACGGCATCCTGACCGGCTCCGGCGGCCGGACCTACTGCATCGCCTCGGTCAGTGGCAACGCCTTGATGCCCTATGATTCGATCGACAGGAGCAACGCGGCGGTCATCGGCCAGACTAACTACATTTACACCTGGGACGTCGCGCAGGTGACACTGCCCGTGCCCGTGACCTACTACTCGGACATCAACTTCGTCCTGGCGACCGCGAACGCCAATTACTGCCAGATCTGGGCCGTTTACGCCGACAGTAGTTCGACGCTGCTCTACGACTTCGGGACGACCTCCGGTCCGGCCTTTGGCTCCTCCAGCGTCACGTCCGCGTTCCCGGGCTTCAGCACCCTCTTTCATAGCACCCAGTATCTGTATGACCACGGCATGTATTTCCGGACCGACGCGCAGGATCTGCTCAACCTCTACGAATTTTCCACGCCCCTGACGCTGAATTCCGCCAAGCCGCTCCAGAGCATCGCGCTGATCAATACTATCGCCTCGGTCAACTACAGCGGCCATCCCCCCGAAATGGCCGTCTTTGCCGCCACGGCGCGGGGTGTGTTTGATGCGGGCAACCTGACCTTGACCACGTCGATCAGTCCGCCCGGCGCCGGCGCGGTGACTTGGTTGCCGCGCCTGCTGACTTACACGCCCAGCTCGGTGGTGACGGTTCAGGCGTCTGCCATTTCGGGCTACGGCTTCTCCTACTGGTCGGTCACCGGCGGCGGGGTACTCTCTAACTCCACGGCCGCAACCACCTCGCTGACCATCTATTCGAGTTGCTCGCTGACGGCGATGTTCGTTCCGGCCTACACCGGTACGGAAAGCGCCACCGGCGGCACGATCCAGTTGACGTCCAACGGCCCGTACACTTACAACCAGATAGTGGGCATTACGGCTTCGCCCAACGCCGGCTGGCAGTTCGTCAACTGGACGGCCACCAACGCGACGATCTCGAACTCGACGGCGGCGACGACCTCGCTGACGGTGCTGGGCAGCTTCGACCTGACGGCCCTGTTCAGCCTGTCTCCCTACTCGGTGACGACGGCGGTCTTGCCGTCGCCCGCGAACGGAACGGTGGCTTACCAGCCGGTCTCCGGGCCGTACTACTATGGCAACGTGCTGCAGATCCAGGCCTATCCGGCCACGGGCTACCAGTTCGTGGGTTGGACGGCGACCGGGGCCAATCTGGGGGCCAACGTGGCCTCGACCACGGCCACGGTGACCAACAACGTGAGCCTGACGGCCTCGTTCACGCCGGCGCAGTACACGGTGACGTTGAACCAGACGACCGGCGGCAATGCGTCGGTCTCGCCGAGCCAGGCCAAGTATTACTACGGCAATACGGCGACGGTCACGGCCACGGCCAGTTCCGGCTACGGCCTCGGCAGTTGGAACGTGACCAACGGGACGGTCAGTCCGCTGACGTCATCGGTGGCCACGCTGACGGTGCAGGGCAACGTGACCCTCTCGGCGAACTTCGACGCGACCGGCTCCCTGACTATCGTCACCTCACAGGGCACGGTTACGGTGACGCCGAGCCAGGCCGGTTACGTCGGCGGCACAGTGGTGACGATCACCACCTCGACGGTCAACGCCGGCTACGTCCTGGACCACTGGAACCTGAGCGGCGGGAGCCTGATCTCCAACTCCTGCGCTCTGACCACGCAGTTGACCATCAACGGCAACACCACGCTGACGGCGGTTTACGTCACGGGTTCGTACGTGAACAACCTCAACCCCCTGGCCTCGGACTCCAACCCCGGCACCCTGGCCCGGCCGTTCCTGACCGTCAACAAGGCCACCAGCATCGCCAAGGCCGGGGCGACCACCGTCGTCCTCCAGGGCGTCTACCGTGAAGCGCCATCGCTCACCAACAGCGGCACTTTCGCCAACCCCATTGTCGTCAAGGGCAACCCCGGCGACCGCGTGGTGGTGACGGGGGCGGACGCGATTCCCACCTCGAGCGGCAGTTGGACGCAGTGCACCGCGACCACGGCCAGCGGCAACGCCAATTACGCCAACATCTATTACACCGACATCTCCTGGGAACCGGTGCAGGTCTGGCAGGACGACGCCCCGCTCACGCTGGCCCAGACGCCGAACTCGGCCTGGTGGGTGCCGAACGCCGTGGCTACGCCCAGTACCCTGGTCGACACGGTCAACCTGACCCAGACCTACTACAAGGGCGGGAGCATCTACATGTTCCGCTATGACGGCACGATGCAGTACTGGGATGTGATCGGCGGGTACGACGCCGCGTCGCACACGCTGAGCATTGACGCGCCGCCGTGGGGCGGCGCGTGGAGCCAGACCTGGTCCCCGACCCCCACGGGCTGCCGTTATTACATCGCCAACCTCGTGCAGTTGATGGGCACACCGGGCCAGTGGGTGGTCGCGCACAGCGGCAGCAACTACCGCGTCTTCGTCTGGCCCATCGGCGGCGGGCGGCCCGCCGGCCACCTGTTCGAGGCGGGGCGTCGCAACCGCTTCGTCTTTGAATGGGGCAACCTGAGCAACTGGGTCTTCGACGGCCTGGAGGTCCGCGGCAGCAACGGCCACGGTTTCGGCAACTTCAATGGCTATACGCCCTCGAACAATGTGGTCCGCAACTGCGTAATTCATGACAACGGCGGCTCCGGCATCTACGCCTTAGGCAACACTGGCGACACTTTCCTGCACAACGTCATAACCTGGAACGGCTGGGGCCTCGGGCCGCTGGATGACGACAGCATCGGGGACGGCTTCGGCATCTGTGTCGGCAGTCCCCTCTTCTCGCCCTCGTCGGGGATCATCGAGAACGAGATCGCCTTCAGCTACGACGACAACATCTACGGCGGGCTCTCCAGCGTGTCCATCTCCGGCAACTACATTCACGACGCCTGGTGGGGCGAGCATCCCGATAACATCCAGGACGGCGGCAATGCCTCGCAGTTCTGGCTCTACAACAATCTGGTCTTCTCCGGCCCCGACGGCATCCAGGAGAACAGCGGATCGAACACGAACTTCATCAACAATACTTTCCTGGGCATCGAAGGCTACGTCCTCCAGGGCGAGTACGTTAGCGCCGTCCTGAAGCACAACACCTTCCTCTTCGCCGGGTTCGGCTGCTATGCGACCGTCTACAGCGGCATCACCGCCAGTAACAACCTCGCCGACGTGGGCTTCGCGGGTGAGGCCTTTGGCGTCGGCACGCAGGCGCAGGGCTACTTCAGCGACTACAACCTCTTTTACCAGATGCCCGGCACCAGCAGCACCGGCGTTGTCATCTTCAATGGCAGCAACAGCCTGACCTTCTCACAGTACGTCGCCTCGAGCAGCCAGGACACGCACAGCGCCTACGGTGATCCGAAGTTTGCTAACGCCCCGTATTACTTCCAGCCGGTAGGCTTCAACTTCACCCTGGCTAACCGGGTCTATGTTCAAGACGCCAGCAACATGGTCGTCGGCGACTACATCGAACTCGGCTTCGACGGCGTCTCGCGTCAGATCACCGGGGTCGGCGCCAACACCAACAGCTACTATTTCTTCTACCCGGGTTCGCCCAACTCCTACGTCGATTTCACGCCCTCGGACGCCAAGTTCAGCTTCGGGATGTTCTCGCGGAACCTCGTCAACTGGAAGAACAACCACAGCACCAGTCGGAGCATGGACCTGACGCTGCAGGCCGGCAGCCCGGCCATCGGCGCCGCCAGCGACGGCGGCAACATGGGCTCGAGCATCAAAATCATGGACTACATGGCCGGCAAGCTCAACGGCCACACCACCCGCGTTTTGCCGACCTGGCCCATCACCCCGGCCAACGTCACGGCCTGGGCCGCCAGCACCACCACGCAGGGCTTCAACACGATTACCGAAGGCCAGACCCTCAGTTCGCCCAACGACCTGGTCAAGGGCTTCAAGGTCACGGTGGACTCGGCCTTAAGCGGTCCCACGGTCAACACCTCGGCCATCAGCATCGTCGACACCGGCGGCACCAGCTATGCCGGCTACATCACCTCGGCCGCGCTGGACTCGACGGCCAGGATTCTGACCGTTACGCTGAACAGTTCGTTGCCGACGTCGAAGACCTACATCATCGCTCTGAATCCAGCCGTCACGGCGGCCAACGGCGGGCCGGTGCTGGGCGCGAAGTCGATTAAGATCGTGGACAACTAGGAGGTTTTTGCCTGACGGTAGATGAGATCACGCTCCGGCCGGTCCGACGTCGCGGGCCGGCCGGAGTTTTTTTTGTCGGGGATACGATGTTCCCTGGCCGGTCCACAATAGTCGGGCTTCGGTCTTGACAGTCGTTGTCGGCGGCCGCTATAATCGCCCGTGAAATCTTTAAATTCGAGGGTTTTCGTGCGTCTACTGGTCATTATGGCGGCTTTGACGGCGGGCTGGGCGGTCGGGTGCACCGAGTCGCCGACGGCCCGGTCGCTGGCTTCGGCGGTGGAACTGGGCGCGGCGGCGCGCAACGATGCTTCCAAGTTGCCCGCTTCGCCAGAGAAGGAAGCCCTGGTGGCCCGGCTCGATCGCCTGAACCAGGCGCTCTCCGGCGGGGCCACGAGTGACGCCCAATTGGTCACCAGCGAGCGCTGGTACGCCCTGTTCGGCCCCAAGAGCGTGGTGGTCGATCCGTTCACGAAGTTCGCCGACCTCGACACCGGCGGCGCGGCCACGGCCAGGGGCCTCGAAGTCCGGGTTCGCCTCAAGGACGCCTTCGACGATCCGGTCAAGGCCCTCGGGTCGTTCCGGGTCCAGCTTTACGAATATGTGCCGCGCAGCCTCGAAACGCGCGGCCCCGAGCATGGCAACTGGCTGATCAATATCCTCAGCGAACAGGACATCCGCAAGTATTACGACGTGATCGACCGCAGCTACCGCTTCCCGCTCAAGGTGGAGCACGGCCTGGGGACAGCGAAGATCATCGTCGAAGTGACGTATTATCTGCCCGACGGCTCGGGCGATAAGATGTTTGGCAAGCGGACGATCACGGTCGGCGACTGACCGGAAGGATGGCTCGCGTGAAAGCAATTCTCCTGGCGGCGATGGCTCTGGCGGCACTGGCTCTTGGCGGCTGTCAGTCTCTGGACAGCCTCAATAACAACGACAACCAGTGTGTCGCCGTGCCCTATTGGTTGACGGGACCGAAGACCTCGCCGGACAAAATCAAGAAGGGTTTCGACAAGGACGTCAAGATCGGCGCGCTGCGGGCCGACGTCGAAAAAGTCCTCGGCAGGCCGACCGATTTCGTTTACCAGGCCGACTCGACCGGCAAGACGCCGGCCGACAGCCGCGCCGGCTGGATGCTCTATAAATACGACTATCCCGACACCCCGGTCCTCCTGACCGTCCAGCTTGACCAGTTCGGCATCGTCGTCGACAAGCATTACGACGACAAGGAGACCGTGGCCAAACTCGCCGCCCAGAAAGCCGCCAATGAGAAAGCCGCCGAGGGCTACGAAGGTGGGCCGCAGAAACGGTTCCAGGAACTGGTCAAGAAACACGCCAACACCGGCGACTGATTATCCGTTGCTGTGAAAGCGGCCGTTTCCCGCACAGGGGCGGAGTTGGTCTCTGTCCTATCGTGTATGATGCCCATGCCCGATTTCAAGTCCGACATGCTCCGCACCATTCGCGGCCAGCCCACTCAGCGTATTCCCTGGGTGCCCCGGCTCGACCTCTGGTACCGGGCCAACCGCCGCGCCGGCACTCTGCCGCCGGAGGCCTGCGACGCCACCGAAGCCCAGGTCGCCGAAATCCTCGGGGCCGGACGCCACGCCATCGTCCCCGACTTTAAGGGCGACCCTGCCCCCGACGCCGAAATCGACCGCGCCCTCGGCCTCTACCGTCTCTCCGGCATGCCCTGCCGCACCGTCCTTCGCGACGTGGACCGCCGCGTCACCCAGGACGGGGACTTAACACGGGTCGAGTACCGCACGCCCGTCGGCACGGTTCGCACCGCCGCCCTTTACGACGATTCCATGCGCGCCGCCGGCATCACCATCAGCCACGTCGCCGAATACGCTATCAAAGATGCAAAGGACTACGCCGCCGTCGGCTACCTTTTCGAACATGCCGCCGTCGAAGCGAATTACGAAGGCTACCTCGACTTCGCCCGCGCCGTCGGAAAGGCGGGCCTGGCCGCCGGATTCCTCAGCCTGGCCGCCTCGCCCATGCACCTCATCCAGCGCGAACTCATGCCGCTCGACCGCTTCTTCTTCGATCTTTACGACCACCCCGCCGCGCTGGCCGCCCTGGCCAAATCCATCGCCATCTACTGGAACAAACTTTTCGCCGTGGCCGCCGCCAGCCCCGCCGAAATTTTTCTCCTGGGGGCCAACTACGACGCCCGCGTCACCTATCCGCCCTTTTTCGCTGCGCACATCCAGCCCTGGCTGCGCCGCTTCGCCGACCAGCTCCACGCGCGTAAAAAATACCTGCTGACCCACACCGACGGTGAGAACTCGGGGCTCCTGGAACATTACGTCGCCAGTGGCATCGACGTCGCCGACTCCGTCTGCCCCCGCCCGATGACCCAGCTTTCCATCGCCGAAGTGCGGCAAGTTTTTGCGCGGCAGGGGATCACGATCATGGGCGGCATCCCCTCGGTCGCCCTGCTCCACGACTCGCTCTCGGACCGCGAGTTCGACGCCTTTCTCGACGGCTTCTTCACCGACATCGGCCGCGGCGACCACCTCATCCTCGGCATTTCCGACACCACCCCGCCGGGGGCCGATTTTGAGCGGCTGAAAAAAATCGGGCGGCGCATTGAGGAGTTCGGGCCGGTGGGGTGAGTGGAATAGTGGTCAGTGGTTAGTGGTCAGTGGTCAGTAACGGCAGAAGAAGAGACAACAGAAGAAACAGTCGCAGAAACAGCGTCCCCCAGCAATGCTGGGGGCTTCAACGGCGACGACATCGCCACGGGGCGGGCGGCGTCGGCCTTTGGGGGGCGGGTTGGCGAAACATGCCTGCGGGGCAGGCATGGCACCAGGCAATTAAGTAAGGTGTCCCCGGAATTTAAAAGATATTAGGACGCTCGCAGCGTACTCGAGTTCAAACCAGCCTCCTTGGAATGTTAGGCCATTGTCGCCGCGCTTGAACTGCGAGGAACTGAACTGTGAGATAATTGGCGCTGGACATTGGTCGCGATGCCACTTTATTTTTATCATCGACTTTTCTCTTCAAAACTGTCTAAGCCAGCTTGCGGGCGAGTTCGCCTTCGAGGATGTCTTTGACGGTGAGGGGCTTGATGATTTTGTGGCTCTTGCGGAAGTAGGCGTCGATCTCGGCCAGGGCGTCGGAAGAGTAGTCGAAGGCGACGAAGTAGCCGAGCGGGCGGTCTTCGCGGGTCATGACGGCCTCGAATGAGTCGATGTCGGGGCGGCCGGCCTTGTCCTTCTGCTTGACCTGAATGGGATACCAGAGGTCCATGAATTCCAGTTCTTCGGCTCTGCGCTTGCCGGGCAGGGCAGAGACGGGATAGATGCGACCGTCGATGCCGTGGTCGCCGACCTGGGCGGCATTGGTGACGCCGCCGAGGGCGATGACGGCCCAGTTCTCGAACTCAAAGGGCGGCAACTGGCGCAACTTTTCCTCGCTCCAGGGCAGGCCGCGCGTCACGAAACCGCGACCGATTTTCCAGAGCGCCTCGTTCTCGCGGATGTGGCAAACGTCGCGGAGGCGCTTGCCCATGACGCGGCAGGCGGTGGGGGAAATGTCGATGCCAATCCATTGGCGGCCGAGATTTTCAGCGGCAACAAGAGTGGTGGCGCAGCCGCAAAATGCGTCGAGTACGATGTCGTTGGGGTTGGACGAAGCTTTGATTATTCTTTCTAGCAAGGCGAGTGGTTTTTGCGTTGGGTAGCCAAGCCGTTCGAGTGATCCGCCTCTTAACGAGTTAATGTCGTCCCACCAGCTTTGTAGCGAGACTCCCGGAAGCTCATCTAAAAAGATAATTCGGCACCTTTTGGTCGGCTTTCCATTCTTCCCTAATTTGATCCTGCCGTGGCTATTCGGAACCTCCGTTTGCGGGGCGTTCCAGAGTTCCATCATTCCTTCATGGTTGGTTCGCCACTTCGCGCGCGTGCCCATGAAATCATACTCTTCCATGCTGCCGCGAGGGTCCAACATATTCTCGGCCTTATAGGACCGGCCCGATGGAAGTTCGTTCCATTCCGCTTCAATGTACTCTTTAGAGTATTCGCTATATTGTGGGTTCCATGTATAGTCCTTGCTCTTGGTGTAAAAGAAAATCGGGGGTGTAAAATCCTTTCTGTAAATTGATCTTCCTGGGGCGGCGGAGCGGAGGCGAGCGTAGCG
>CAIYVX010000018.1 GCA_903929765.1 uncultured Planctomycetia bacterium | reverse complement strand
TGGCGACGATTCGCGGGGTGATCTGGACGCTTTCGCGGACGCTGGTGAAGCAGAGCAGGGTGAAGGTCAGGAGGACCAGGGTGATCAGCGTGAGGGTAGTGCGTGTGCCGCGGCGACGCATGTTGGAGAGACCGAGACGGACGGCGGCGCCGAGGACTGCGCCGCGTTTGAGGTTGGCCGAGTGCGCGGCGGAGGCGGCGCCGCGGAGGCGTGAGATTTCCTCCTCAAATTTGCCGAACAGGATGTAGACGACCGTGCTGGAGAGGATCAGGATCAGGAAGGCCAGCAGGATCATCAGCGGGGCGGAAGAGATGCGGAACGCCGGGTGGAACCAGAGGGCGGCGGTCATGAAGGCGAAGATGGCGGCGAACCAGCCGATCTGCTTGTAGACGTTGGTGGCGCCGATGATCAGGCGTTCAAGGAAGTAGGAGAAGGGGATGATGCCCAGCAGCAGGAAGATGACGCCCTTGATGATGCCGTTGCTGGTGGAAATGAGGTTCTGATAGACCTGGGACTGGTAACTCCAGGCGGCGTCGGCGGCGGCGAACCACTGGAGGTAATGGTTTCCGGTGCGGGCGGCTTCGGCTTCTTTGAGTTGCGCGGCACTGCGGGCCTGCAGGTCCTTGATGACTTCGTTGCTGATGCCGAAGCGCTCGAGGTCCCGCTGGCGTTTGCGGTTCAATTGATAAAGGTCCTGCACGTTGCGGTAGACGAGGGGGCCGATTTTCGCCAGGTCGGTCGTCTGGAAGCCGCGGCCTTCGAGTTTCTTTTCCTTGATGGCCTCGTCGTCGAGGTTGATCAGCAGCATGCGGTTGGCGACGGAGCCCTTGGCGACGAGCAACTGCCAGGTGATGTCGCGCGGCATGAAGATGGCGGCGGTGCCGCTGCGCGCCCAGATGTAGGAAAACTGGGCCTTGTCGAGGCGGCGGGCGTCGAGGATTTCGAGTTTGCTCAGGTCCTCCATGTAACGCGGATCGAACAGGCCGTAGGCGTCGAGACGTTTGCAGTCGAAGAGCATGGCCCGCACGGGGTGCCAGGCATCGGGCGCGAAATCGGCGGCCAGTCCGGTCGCTTCAGATCCATTGGCCATCAGGCAGCGGGTGGGCAGGCCGTCGGCGTCAAACGCAAAGGCCTGCATCCGCACGCGTCCGCCGTCGATCTTGGGCACGGCGTGGATGTTCAAGGTTCCGTCGGCATTGGTCAGGTACCACTCGGTGCGGCGCGTTCCGGCCAGGGGCCAACCGAGGGCCCAGCCCCACCACTCGCACTCAGTGCCGACGAGCACATTGGGCGCCCCGAGACGCGGGATGGTTTCGCCGAGCGTGCGTTCGAAGACGGTGAGCCGCTGGTCGGAGGTGCGCATGGAGATTTGCGTGCGGCCGTAGAAGAGCGGATCGGTCAGGGCGCCCGGTAAGCCGGCCGCGCCGAAGAGCAGTCCCGTGAGATCCTGCATCTGCTGGTCGAAGTTGAACCAATCCAGGTGTTCGAGCGTGTCCTGGGGGGTGTCGACCAAGCCGGTGGCATCATGGACGGTGGCGAAAGCGCCGGCCGGCTGTCCGTGGTAGATCGCCGCGTCGGAGGAGAAACCGAGCTTCATCGAGAAGAACGATTCGACAGTGAAGCGGTTTTCCATGGTGTCGGCGACGAAGGCGCTGGCGCGGTTGTTAGCTTGGGCGGATTGTTTGAGCATCTCGTCATAGCGGCGGAATTCGCGGGCGAAAGGGGCCATGCGGCCGGTGATATCCGACGACAGGAAGTGGTAGTAGCTGCGAGTGAGAAAACCGAACTGGGTGGAGCCCGACGAGAGGGCCAGCGTGAAATGGATCAGCGGGAAGCGCGGGCCGAGGGCTTTGCGGATGTCCTGCCAGCCCTGGAGTTCGTCGGATTCGCGGGTTCGCCGTGCGAGTTCGGTCTGCCAGATCGGAAGCACCCGGACCGCGGCGCTGGAGACGAGCCCGCGGAATTGTTCCGGCAGCGGAACGTGGTTCTGAAGATTGAAATCCGTCGCCAGCATGTCGCGTTTTTGCTTTTCGAGCGCTTCGACGAGGAGTTTGGAGGCGGTTTCGTCGGCGGCATCGACGGGACTTCCGCGCCGCAGACGCGCCTGTTGAAGTTGGTCTTCGATCAGCGACGTTTCGCGAGCCATTTGGTCGCGTGTCGCCAAGGTGACTGCGGCGCTGTTGAGCGCGGCTTGGTCTCCGGAGGAAAGGCGCTGGAGTCCTTCGACGATTTCCTTCGCCTTGTCGCGTGCCAGCGTGATTTCGGCGACCTGGCCGGTCAGTTCGGTGTCGTAGCGGGCGGGGTCGCCGTAGGTGCGGCCGAGGATGTCGTAGAGCTGACGCGTGCCGCGGTTATTCCATTCATCGCCGGCGGTCAGCGCGATGAGGGTCGTCTGGCGATCGGGAGCGGAGGCGAGGAACTCGGCGATGCGCAGGGCCGCGCCGGCGTTGAGGGCCTGGGTCGCTCCCGGGGCGCGTCCCATGACTTCCGAAACGCCGTCGTAGCGCGTCTGCACAACGACCATTTGATTGAACCAATTACGATCCTTGACCTTGGCCAGGTCGGCGGTCTTCTGCCGCCCGGGGATGAGGCACAGGAGATTTTCAACCTCGCGTTCCTGCCAGGAGATTTTTACCTCGATGGTCAGTTGGTGCATTTCGCCGGATTTGATGCGTGCGACGGCTGCCGGGTCATCGCAGAAAAAACGCGGGATGGAGACGGGCGTGGTGGTCGATTTGTCGAGGAGTTCGACGACGCGCGTCTTGTCGGATCCGATGAAGATGATGCCTCGCGCGCCCAGGCCGGCGATCGTTTGCCACGCCGATCCGCCCGAGTTGATCTCCAGCGCCACGTAGCTGTTGGCCAGTACCTTGCCGTCGAGTTCGGCCAGCGTGCCTTTGCCGGCGTAGACAATGGGCGCGGTGGCGTCGGCTTCGCGGATGGCCGCGGCCTGGCCGCCGGAGGGTGATAGCGGAGCGAGTGGCACGGGGCGCTGCTGGCCGCCGTCAGCAGGTTCGTAGGCCCGGCAATATTCCACGACCGGAACGACCAGGAGAAACTTCTGCCGCAGGACTTGCTCGCCGGTGATTTGCTGGAGTCTTGCGGCAAGATAATCGGCGCTGGCCTGAGCGCCGGGCGTTCCGGCGGAGCGGTCGGTAGCATTGTGGAGGAGCGTTTCGGTATCTTCGCGGACGGCTGCCGGGGCGCGCAACGTCACCGCCACTATCGCCCACAGCATCACTGCTCGAATCACACCCCAGCGCATGGCCACCCGCAAACAGGACAATTCGCCGTTTCGGCAATTCGCTAGCGCCGTCGACCGATGACCGACGATGACTTGCCGCCTCAATTCGGCGTTTGAATGTCACCACGCGGGCGGATCAGCGTAAATGCGTTTTGATCCTTGGTCAGGTCCCAGAGAATCTGGTCTGCCGAGCCGCCGGCGTTGTTCCCGGTAAACGTCGCCGCGTTACCATTCTTGCCGGTCGCGACGGCTTTGTTGGCCAGGGCGTCAAATTCCAGGGTGTCGGCGGAGAGTTCATTTTCGTTCAGCGAGAGCACCGCGCCGCCGTCAGCGACGACCTTGGAGAGTTTTTGATTTCCGCCGGCGCCCAGCGCGACGGGACTGGCGATGGTGTCGCCGCCGCCGGCTTCCTTCGATTGGACCAGGGTGGCGCTGAGGCTATCGCAACTCAGATCGACGCGCGAACCCTTTGCGGCGTCAGCGGCAGGCATCTTGAAGGGCTTCACCGGCACGTGCACCATGTGCACTTCCTTGCGGAAGGTGATGGTTCCGGTGTCGCCAGCGTATTTCAGCTGGTCTTTCCACGAAAAGGCCGTCTGGCCGCGGCCGTTGGCGTTCTGATTGCCCTTGGGGTCGGCCCGAAAATCCTCGACCAGCAGGCTTCCGGCGGCGGGCACATCCAGCGTGCGCGTCGCTTCGGTGTAGATCAGTTTGGGGGCTTGGAGGTAGACGCGCGTGATGGGTTTCTTCTGCGTATCGAGCGATGCGCCTTCGGCTTTCACGTTTCCGCTGGCGATGATTTGGCTGAGCCGCGGCTTCTTCGAGCCATCGGCCGTTTCGGCGGTCTCTTCGAGTTTCACCTCAAGGACATCATCGCACTTCAGCTCGCTGGTCTGGTCTTCCTTGCTGAGCAGTTTGGCTGAGACATCGCCGTAGAACGCGGCGAGCAGGTCCTTGCCGCTGTAGGTCATCTTTTTCGTCCATGTGACCTGGACGGGCGAGCCCGCATCGCCTTTTTTCTGCGACGGCTGGACGAACGTGAACTCGCCGCTGCCGGGGATTTCGAGCGATTCCCGTTTTTGGTCGAGGAGTACCTTGGCCCCGGCGATCTGGTTTCCGCCCTGCTGGAGCCGCGCGGGTTGCATGATGCCGTTGGGCTGCATCACGCCTTCGAGCGTGGCCTTGCCGGCTTTCGGTTCGGCGGTCAGGGTCTGGCATTTTGCGATCACGGGCAGATTGCCGAAGCCTTCGATTTCGACGGTGACGCCGTCGGTGGCGGTGAGCAATCTGGCCTGGGTTCCGCCGAGGGCGTCCGGATTGCGATTGTCCGCGGTCGTCCCACGGTCCTTGGTTTCGAGGGCAACTTCCATGTGCGGTGTGGAAATCTGCTGGCGGGTTAATTTTTTCTGATCCTTGGCGGCGCCGGTTGGGCCTTTTTCCGTATAGGTCCACGCCACTACATCGTCGGTGGCGATCAGGCTGGCGGGCACCGGAGCCTTGGCGCCGGGAGGAACCTGCGTGAGTACTTCGAGTTTTCCAGCAGAGAGGCCATCGGGATGACCTTCATCACTGAGGTTGTCGGGTCCGTGGTCGCCGCGGGCGGAGCGTACCTGCACGTTGCCAGTGGCGAGGAGTTTTTCGAAAGCCTGCGGAGACTTGGTTTCGCCGGTGTAGGCGATAAGGACGTCGAGCAGATCGGCGCCGATGGAGAATGCCGCATCGGTGACCTGGGCATTGCCGCTCATCGCGGCGTGGCGGATGGTCCAGGTATTCTTTCCGGCGTTCTTGGCATCGGGCACGGAGGCCCAATCCAGGGTCAGGCCTTTTTTCCAGGAGGCGACAAGCGGCCGGCCGCGCTGGGCGTTCGCCTCGTCGCCACGGCGCAGGACGGATTGCGGAACTTCCGCCTGTGCCGGCCCTTCGAAAACCGTCTGGATCGATTTGCCCTGAGCGTCCATGGTTCCGCTGACACCCTGGCAGACGACCTTGCCGAATTTCGGATCGGCCAGTTCGACTTTG
>CAIYVX010000017.1 GCA_903929765.1 uncultured Planctomycetia bacterium | reverse complement strand
GCCGGATGACTTCAATCCGCTGGTGGAACGCAAGAGCCACACCGGAGCGATCGTGGTGACAAAGGAAAACATCGAAGACATGCGGCTGGCCTTCGCGGGCCTGCCAAAGAAGGGAGCAACATGAAAACGGACACATGAAAACGGCGAGTTTCGGGCAATACCTGGCGATGCTGCTGAATGTTGGAGAACAAACTTAACGCGGCCTTTTAATCAATGTGCCGCAAGAAAGGATCAAAATGAAGAACGTGATTTCGACTGTCCTGGTGTCCCTGACCCTGATTCTCTGTGTGTACATGGCCGGTTGCGGCAACGTCTCGCTGACCGGCGATGCGATGATCGCCGCCCAGCAGTCGGCGATGGACGCTTACCAGGCGTCCGTCCGCGCCGACGGCGACGCCACTACTCCCGCATGGGAGCGGATGTACCTCCAGGAGAACTTCAAGCAATGGCGGTCCTACGTTCGCTCCGCAAACAAAAACGCGACATGGGGACCGCTGCTACCGAGCGAGAAGGCAACCAGCCAACCCGCCCAATGAAAATGAAAATGAAAATGAAAAGGAACGGTGAAACATGACAAGCGCCCCGACTATCACAACCCCGGCCCCGGCCCCACAGCCCAGCCTCCAGGACCGGATCAATTCCCTGCTGGGCAACGTGCCAGACGCTCAGCGTCAGGCGGCGGCGGACCTGTTGGCGCAGTACGGCCCCCGGTTCTTCGATATGGCCCGCGAGGACGCCTGGGGCTACCTGCGCCGCATCCTGGCCGGCGACTTTGACGCGGTGGCCGAGTTGGACACCACGTTGTCCAACGACGCTTTCATTGCCCGCGTCAAGGCCAACACCGCCCGCTGGGAGAACGTCGCACAGTACAACATCGTGCGAAATAACCTGAAAAACGAGTTTCTTCTGAGGCTTGCCCCCATTGTCGCCGCCATCCTGGGCGCTCTGGTGGGTCTTTGACAAGAAAGGAAAACCGACCATGTTGAACAAGATTCAGACCTGGCTCTCCGGCAAGAAAACCTACCTGACCGCCGCCATCGGCGTCCTGGGCGCACTGGCGGCGTTCGGCGACCACCAGATCGACTTTACGGCGCTGGTGGCCGCGATCTGGGCGGCGGCGCAGACGTGTTTCATCCGCGCCGGCGTGGCGACGGAAGTCAAGAAAGCGGCCGAGTAACCGGATACCGCGAGATCGGGTATCGGAGACCGTAAACGGCAAGAGTCGATTCTTCGCTGTTACGGTCCTCCGGTATCCGGTCCCCGGTCCCGCGGAGTGCAGCAATGTCCAGTAGCGCAAAAGGCATCCGGGCAGGCAAGGCGTTCGTGGAAATCTTCGCGGACGACAGCCGCCTCATGCGCGGCCTCAAAGCCGCCCGCCAGAAACTTTCCGCCTTCGGCGCGGGTGTTCGCGCCGCGGGCCTCAAAATGATGGGCGCAGGCGCGGCAATCGCCGCCCCGATGATGGCAGCCGCCAAGAGCGCCGCCAACTCGGGCGCGGCCATCTACGAGATGTCCAAACGCACGGG
>CAIYVX010000016.1 GCA_903929765.1 uncultured Planctomycetia bacterium | reverse complement strand
CGGAATCGAAGGACGAATCGAAGACGCCCTTGATCTTTTTCCACGCCTTTTGCAGGCCGGTGGCGCACCAGTTCCACGCCTCCTTCAAGGCCGTGGTGAATTACTCCCAGGTGTTCGACAGGAAGGCCGTCGTCTCGATCCACGCGACGGTCAGGCCGTGGCCCATCTCCTCGAAGATGATCCGCCAGCCGCCGACGGCCTCGAAGAACACCTGTTTCATCCACAGAAGCGCCCCGTTCCAGATGTCGCTGATCCAGCCGGTTCCCTGCTCCCACCACATCTTCAACTGCGCCCACAGCACCTTCGCGGCGGCAACAATATCCCCACCGGCCAGGGCGTTGCTGATAGCGCCGAAAGAGGCTTTGGCGTCCTCGGCCACGGTAGCGAACGCGCCGCCCAGCCAGTCCGCCGCCTTTCCCGCCGCGCCGGATGCGTAGAGGAAGTACGCGCCCAGGCCGACAATCGCGGTCACAATCAGGCCGATGGGCGTGAGCATCGCTGTCAGGACCGTAATTGTGGCCGTAATGACCGTTTGCACGACGCCGAACACGGTGGAGACGACGCCCACCGCACTTGCCAGGCCGGTAAAGATGTAGCTGAGCGCCACCAGGCCCGCCCCGATCCCCATGACCGCCGCCGCGACCTGGAAGATCGTGACGACAAGCTCCTTATGCTCCCGGATGAAATTTCGCACGGTCAGCACAGCGTCGATGATCTTGATGGCGAACTGCTTCAAGAGCGGCATGAGCGCCGAGCCGATGGCGTTGACCACGCTCTTGACGGCGAAACCCAGGATTTTCAGGATGTCCGAGAAGTCCTTCGCTTCTTTGGCCGACTCGTCGGTCTTAATGAGGCCCAGCTTGGCGGCGTCGCCCGACAGGGATTCCAGGTTCTCCATCATGGGAATCAACGCTGTGCCGCTCCTGCCGAAAAGCTCCAGCGCCAGGCCGGACTTGATGGCGGGGTCTTTGATGTCGGAGAGCCGCTTGGCGATAAGGGCGAACTGCTGGTCGGGACTGAGCTTCGCCAGGTCTTCGACGCTCAGGCCCAGGAGGGCGAACGCTTCCTGCGCCTTCTCGCCGCCCTGCGCCGCCTCGAAGAGGGCTTTCTGCATCTTCTTGACGGCGACCTCGACGTTCTCCATGCTGGCGCCGGTCATCTCCGATGCGTAGGCCAGGGCCGATAGGTTCGGGACGCTCATGCCCGTCCGCTTGGACATCTCGTAGATGGCCGCGCCCGAGTCGGCGGCGCTCTTTGCGGCTGCCATCATCGGGGCGGCAATCGCCGCGCCAGCGCCCATCATTTTGAGGCCCGCGGCGCGAACACCGGCGCCAAAGGCCGATAGCTTCTGGCGGGCGGCTTTGAGGCCGCGCATGAGGCGGCTGTCGTCCGCGAAGATTTCCACGAACGCCTTGCCCGCTCGGATGCCTTTTGCATTGCCAGACATAACAACTCCGTGGTACTATGCCGTTACCCCTATTGGTTGGGTTCCCCCCCGGCCCAACCATGTTTCACAGGAACTGGCGTCCCCCCCCGCGCCGGTTCCTGTTTTATTTGGGGGCCTGGGCAATAGCCTTCTGGACACCCGCACGGATGAAACAGGTCTGCGCTGCGGCCCAGATTGCGGCAACCAGTGCCGTAAAGTCGATCTGGTGGTCGCCGAACGCCGCTAGTGCGCCCAGGACGCCGATGGCGGCCGTCAGGTAGGTCTTCTTGCCGGAGAGCCAGGTCTGAATCTTGTTCAACATGGTCGGTTTTCCTTTCTTGTCAAAGACCCACCAGAGCGCCCAGGATGGCGGCGACAATGGGGGCAAGCCTCAGAAGAAACTCATTTTTCAGGTTGTTTCGCACGATGTTGTACTGCGCGACGTTTTCCCAGCGGGCGGTGTTGGCCTTGACGCGGGCAATGAAAGCGTCGTTGGACAACGTGGTGTCCAACTCGGCCACCGCGTCCAAGTCGCCCGCCAGGATGCGGCGCAGGTAGCCCCAGGCGTCCTCGCGGGCCATATCGAAGAACTTGGGGCCGTACTGCGCCAAGAGGTCCGCCGCCGCCTGACGCTGGGTGTCGGGCACGTTGTTCAACAGGACGTTGATGCGGTCCTGTAGGCTGGGCGCCGGAGTTGTGGGGGTAGTCGGGGCACTGGTCATGTTTCACCGTTCCTTTCCATTTTCATTTTCATTGGGCGGGTTGGCTGGTGGCCTTCTCGCTGGGTAGCAGCGGTCCCCAGGCCGCGTTCTTGTTCGCGGAGCGGACGTAGGACCGCCATTGCTTGAAGTTCTCCTGGAGGTACACCCGCTCCCATGCGGGTGTCGTCGCGTCGCCGTCGGCGCGGACGGACGCCTGGTAGGCGTCCATCGCCGACTGCTGGGCGGCGATCATCGCGTCGCCCGACAGCGACACGTTGCCGCACCCGGCCAGGTACACACAGAGGATCAGGGCCAAGACCGTTAGAATCACGTTTCTCATACTTATCCTTTCCGCAAGCCGG
>CAIYVX010000015.1 GCA_903929765.1 uncultured Planctomycetia bacterium | reverse complement strand
GTAGTACCGCTCCACCAAGAGGCGGGAGAAAGCGGTCCCGTTGAAAGCGGCGACCCGCGAACGGGGTGCCATGCGAACGTCAACGGCCACGCCGTTGACCGATTCCAGGAACGTCTTGATGGCCTCGACGCTCCATCCCGAATATCCCAGAGTGTAGATTTTCACTGTTATCTCCTATGGATTTTCTGTCTGGTTCGTTTGATGTTCACGAATCGTCTGTGCCGCCAGCCGCGCGTGTTCGCGGAGCGGGTGATTCTCGTCCGCCAGGCCGAGGGGAAGCAGATGCTCCCCGATGGCCCGCAGTTCGTCGGACGCCTCGCCGCCGCCTTCGGTGCCCTGGCCGGGAAGTAGTGAGGTCTGCCGGTACAGACCGACAAGGCGGTTGATTTCCCGCTGCACGTCCAGTGCCTTGGCGAGGTTCGGCCCGTTGCCGTCGGCGCCGGCGCGGATGCACCGACTGTACAGGTCATTCAACCGCGTCAGCGCCGTGCCCAACAGTTCGTCACGATTGTATTCCGCCGCCAGGGTGAGGCGCTTCCGCGCCTCGGCGATCACGTCCTTAACCAGAGCGGGGTCCACGTCCAGCTTGGCGACGCAGGCGGTCTCCAGGTCAGCGCCCGAAAGGCCGCTCACCATCCACAGCAGGACACGTTCTATCGTCGAATCATTCATGGCCACTTCTATCCTAACTCCATCGTCAAGGCCCGAAGGCCCTCTGCCCATAAGCCGGGAACGTCAGGCGGCCTGCACCCTGTCACCCATTCCGCGGTTACTATTGCACGGCTCGCAGGCCAAGGTCAGATTCTCGCGTTCGTGGCCGCCGCCGCAGCCGTGGGGGATGATGTGCTCAATGGTTGCCGACGCCTCGTCCAGTTTCTTGCCGCACCAGCAGCACCAAGGCCACACCCTGAGCATGGAGCGGCGAATCCATCGCTTCCGTCTGGGGCCGCCGGGGAAGTTGTAGTTACACATGGGCCACCGCCTCGACTGCCAGCGGGCGACGGCCAGCGGTTGCCGGCGTGTAGGTGAAGCCAAACTCGGCCGCCAGGAGACGCATCGACTTCTGGAAGATGTTAGAGATCTGCGTGGAGGCCAGTCCCATGATGGCCGAGATTTCGGAGGTCGTTTTGCCCTGAAGGCGAAGCTGGACGATCTTGGCGCCCACCGGGTCCTGCGAGAGAAGGAAAGCGTGCTTCACCTGCACGTCGTCCCTGAAAGCCGCGATTTCGGCTGGGTCTTTGTGGTCAACGATGACTTCATCGAAAACTTCATTGTCACAGTGACCGATGACCGGCTTGGTGCCGGACTTGACCAGGGACTTGAACTGTTTGTACCGGATCACCGCCATCTGGCTGATCCCCTGGGCCATGTTTCCCCAGATGTAGGTATAGGCGAACTTCTCGAAGGGAACGGCCCGGCGAATGTCGAACCGCTGGGCGGCGATGGTGAGGCCGAGATTGCCGTACCCTTCAAGGTCGTCAAGCTCGAACTTGCCCTGGAAGCGGCGGTAAGTCTTGCGGGCGATCTTGCG
>CAIYVX010000014.1 GCA_903929765.1 uncultured Planctomycetia bacterium | reverse complement strand
GGCTTCAAAAGAAAAAGAAGAAAAAGAAGAAAAAGAAGAAAAAGAAGAAAAAGAAGAAAAAGAAGAAAAAGAAGAAAAAGAAGAAAAAGAAGAAACAACAGCCGGACAGGGCAGAGCCCTGTCCCTACGAAAGAAACGGCAAAGAAAACGGCAGTCGGAGGCAACCGAAATGGAATATGTGTTGATCGCGCTGGGGCTGCTTAATTTGATCCTTTTGTTGGCGGCGCTAAAGCTGCTCAAGCGGCGCGAGGAGGGTGGGGAGGCGGCGGCTTTGGCGGAGCGGCTGGAGCGGATGACGGCGGGGTTCGGGGAGGCGGTGGGCAAGAGCGGGCTGGATTTGCAGGGGCGGCTGGGCAAGGACGTGGGTGATCTGAAAGGGTCGATTGGGCGCGACCTGGCCGAGGGGCGGCGCGAGACGGCGGAGGTGCTGGGGCGGGTGACGCAGACGCTGGAACAGCGGTTCGAGAAGCTGCTGTCGGCCAACGAGCAGCGGATGAAGGAGTTGCAGGACGAGAACCGCCGCCAGCTTGACCAGATGCGGGCGACGGTGGACGAGAAGTTGCAGAAGACGCTGGAGGCGCGGCTGGGGGAGTCGTTCAAGCTGGTTTCGGAGCGGCTGGAGGCGGTGCACAAGGGGTTGGGCGAGATGAACGAGCTGGCCGGGGGCGTGGGGGATTTGAAGAAGATATTTACGAATGTGAAAACGCGCGGGACGTGGGGCGAAATCCAGTTGGGGAATCTGCTGGAGCAGATGCTCACGCCGGAGCAGTATGCGGCGCAGGTGACGACGCGGACGGGGGGCAGTGAGCGGGTGGATTTTGCCATCCGGCTGCCCGGTCGCGACGGGCGCGAGGGCCGGCCGGTCTGGCTGCCGATTGACGCGAAGTTTCCGGTGGAGGATTATCAGCGGCTGCTGGAGGCGCAGGAACGGGTCGACCCGGTGGCGGCGGAGGCGGCGGCCAAGGCCCTGGAGTTGCGCGTCCGGGGGTGTGCTAAGGATATTCATGACAAGTACCTGAATCCGCCGGAGACGACGGACTTTGCGATTATGTATTTGCCGGCGGAGGGCTTGTTCGCGGAGGTGTTGCGGCGACCGGAGTTGTCGGAAAAAGTGCAGCGGGAATATCGGGTGACGGTGGCGGGTCCGACGACGCTGGCGGCGCTGTTGAACAGTTTGCAGATGGGATTCAGGACGCTGGCGATTGAGCGGCGCTCGAGCGAGGTGTGGAAGGTGTTGGGAGCGGCGAAGCAGGAGTTCGAGCGGTTCGGGGAGATTCTGGAGAAGGTGGGCAAGCAACTGGAGACGGCGAGCAAGACGATTGACTCGGTGTCGGTGCGGACGCGAGCGATCAAGAGGTGCCTGCGGGAGGTGCAGGAGTTGCCGGCGGCGGAAGTGCCGGAGATTCTGGCGCTGGAGGAGCCGGAGGAAAAGGACGAGTCGGCGCCGTGAGGTTGTGAAACTGACAGCGGGGAGAAACAGCCATGTGGCATCTTTATCTCGACGAGAGCGGCGACCTGGGTTTCGATTTTGTGAATAAAAAGCCCAGCCGCTATTTCACGGTCTGCATTCTGGCGACCAGCGACGGGGAGAGCTTTCGACGTATCCGCAAAGCCGTGGTTAAGACCATTCGGCGAAAGGCTCGCCATCACAACCGCGGCAGCGTTCAGGAATTGAAAGGCAGCCACACCGAGGAGTCGGTTAAGCGCTACTTCTGGGAACAAATCTGCGATTGCCGGTTTGGGATATACGCTGTCACATTGAATAAACTGCGGTTGTTCGATAATCTGAGGCGGGATAAGTCACAAGTATACAACTTCGTGGCTCGTCTGGTTGTCGACGAGATACCATTCGAAAAGGCGAAAGCGGGCGTACGGTTGGTGGTGGACAAAAGCAAGGGTAAGACGGGAATCGACGAATTCAATGAATACATCATGAACCAGCTTAAGGGACGCATCGACCCGGCCACGGTGCCGATCAACATCGATCACCGCGAATCCCAAACGGAGCCGCTTCTTCAAGCCGCGGACCTCTTTGCCTGGGGCATCTTCAGAAGGCATGAACACGGGGACAGGGCATGGTACAAGTTGTTCAAAGAGAAAATCGTCATCGATAGGATTTACTTGCAAGTCTAGCGAAAAAAATAGAGTGCTGCGTGCCGCTCGGCGGGTGGTACCACGGCTTAGCCAACCGATGGATGGGAACACCGCGGACTACCGAGTCGGGCTTATCGCACCACTCAGCCATAGTATACGTCAAGAACGGGGAGAAAATCCAGTAAATCTTTCGGCCAGCGGGCCGGAACGGCGGCTAAACGAAGGTGGCGGAAAATGCCGATAAGGAACTGACTCTGCATTGACAGTCGGTTTGGGCCAATCACGGAAAGGCGGTTCCTTGTGACCTCGAAGTCGAACGTACCGGAAGTGAGCATCCCGGATTCGCTGCGCGACGAGCCGTGGCGGATTTTTCGGATTATGAGTGAGTTCGTGGACGGGTTCGAGACGATGGCCCGCGTGGGGTTCGGCGTGACCGTGTTCGGGTCGGCCCGCAGCGAGCCGGGGCACCGGTACTATGAATTGGCGCGGGAGACGGGGCGGCGGCTGGCGCGGGCCGGGCTGACGGTGATTACCGGCGGCGGGCCGGGGATCATGGAGGCGGCCAATCGCGGGGCCTTCGAGGCCGGCGGACAGTCGGTGGGGCTGAACATCGTTCTGCCGTTCGAGCAGCGGGCCAACCCGTACCTGACACGGTACATCGACTTCCGGTACTTTTTCGTGCGGAAGGTGATGTTCCTGAAATACGCGCGGGCGCTGGTGGTGCTGCCGGGCGGGTTCGGGACGCTGGACGAGTTGTTCGAGGCCCTGACGCTGATTCAGACCAACAAGATTCACGCCTTTCCGGTTTTCCTGATGGGGAGCGACTACTGGAAGGGGTTGCTGGATTGGGCACGCGAGGTGATGCTGGAGCGCGAGGGATTCATTTCGCCGGACGACCCCAACCTGTTTGCGGTGACGGACGATCCGGAAGAGGTGGTGGCGAAGATTCTGGCGTTCCAACTGCACCCGGAGACGACGTTGCTGAATCCGGACAGACCGTAGCTATTTTCTGACATTTCCGAAGACGCATGAATTCCACGACAGCCCGTCTGGCCGGGCCGTGGCGGCGCTGCTACAATGCGCGGCTATAGGAGCGGCGCGTTCGGCGTTGAACGTGACTATTGATTAAAGGGGAACCTGCGATGACCGAGATGCCGACTGGATCGGACGGAATTTCTCAACCCACTCCGGCCCAGTCGCCTTCGGTGGCACCGGTGATTCTTCAGCCGCCACCGCCGCCGCAGGTGCAATCCGGCTGGGGCGTGGCCTCGCTGGTGCTTGGTTGTATGGCCGTCCCGGGGCTGGCTTGCGGATTTGTGGTGAGCATGAGTCCTGAGGTTCATCGGCCCCATTCTGGCGGTCCAGAGCATATGATCGGCTATCGTATCGGTCAGTTTGCCGGCATGCTCTGCCTAATGGCTGGTCCTTCGCTGGCCGGTTTGGTGATGGGGATTGTCGGAGTTCGTCAGCCTAATCGTAAGCGTGGTGTAGCGATCGCCGGCCTGGTCGTGAGCGGCGTGATGGTTCTTCTAAGCCTGATTATGCTGCTTTTGGGGTGGCTGTGGGGGATCCATAAAATGCAATCCGACTTCTGAGCAAATTGGCTTTCGGACAAACGAATGTGACGTATGTTCAATTATCAGAGAAACTGGAGAAGGAGCTATGCCATACGTCTGGCCGGTGGCGCTCTTGGTGGTGTCGAACGTGTTTATGACGGTGGCGTGGTATGGGCATCTGAAGTACAAGAGTTCGCCGTTGTGGATTGCGATTGCGGCCAGTTGGGGCATCGCTTTGGTGGAATATTGTTTCCAGGTGCCGGCCAACCGGCTGGGCAGCGCGGTCTATTCGCTGGCCCAGCTCAAGGCGATTCAGGAGATCATCACGCTGACGGTGTTCTCGGGCTTCGTGCTGGTGGTTTTTCCGGAACAGTCGCTGCGGTGGAACCACGCGGTGGGGTTCGTGCTGCTGGTGGGCGCGGCGTTTTTTCTGTTTCAAAAGCAGGCTTAGAACGGCAGGCTTAAGGCTTTAGGCTTAAGGCTTAAGGAACGGCAAAAGAAAAAGAAAAAACAGCATCCCCCAGCAGTGCTGGGGGCTTCATAAGAAGAAGCAGCGGCAGCAAAGCAACGTCGGCGGATGCTCATGTCGGCGGATGCTCATTGACGGGCTGTGGTCAATTTCTTAGAATGTCCGCTCGTTTTGACCTGGGAAGAACAATAACAGAAAGGGCTGACGATGGCGAAGGCGAATAAGGGCGCGATAAAGGCGAATAAGGACGTGAACGTATATTTTAACATGCCGGCGTGGCCGGTGCGTGAGCAGTTTTTGTCGCCCGAGATGCGGGCGTGTGCGGCGCGGCTGGGGTTCAACGTGCGGGCGCTGGAGGGGCCGACGCCGCAGAGCGAGGCGGAGTGGGCGGAGCAACTTGTGGGCGTGGAGGCGTTGATCACGGCGTGGGGATCGCCGAAGCCGACGGCGGGGTTGCTGGCCAAGGCCGACAAGCTGAAGATCATCGCTCATGCGGCCGGGTCGGTGGGTGGGTTTGCGACACCGGCGATGTACGAGCGCGGCATCAAGATCGTCTGCGCCAACGAAATTATGGCGCCGCAAGTGTCCGAGTGGTCGCTCTGGGTGACGATGATGTGCTGGAACAACTTTCTGGAGTATGCCGGGATCGGTACGGTTCGGCACTTGGCCTGGGACAACCGTGAGAAGAGCCGGGCCATGCACCAGGCGACGGTGGCCATCTGGGGTTACGGGGACATTTCGCGGCGGCTGATCGAGATGCTCCGCGTGGTGGGGGTGCGAGAAATCCTGGTCTACAGCAGCCACCTGAAGCCCGAGGAGGCGGCCAAGGCCGGGGTGACGCTGTGCAGCTTCGACGAGATGTTCGCGCGCGGCGACATCATTCATCTGCTGGGGGCGATGACCGAGGCGAACAAGGGCAAGGTCGGGCCGAAACAGTTGGCCATGATCCGGGACGGGTCGGTGCTGGTGCAGGCCGGGCGGGCGCACCTGGTGCAGGAAGAGGCCCTGCTGGCCGAGGTGAAAAAGAATCGGTTTGTGAGCGTGCTGGACGTGCATTACGCCGAGCCGCTGCCGGAGAACAGCCCGTTCCAGAATCAGCCGGGCGTGATTGTGACGCCACACGTGGCGGGTCGCGGTCGGGAAGGTCTGTACATGGCCTATGTGCTGGAAGAGATGGACCGGTTCTTCCGCGGCG
Organism: uncultured Planctomycetia bacterium; assembly: GCA_903929765.1. Classification (GTDB taxonomy): domain Bacteria; phylum Planctomycetota; class Phycisphaerae; order FEN-1346; family JAACEH01; genus CAIYVX01. Next base: position 2,708 of record CAIYVX010000014.1, on the reverse strand, counting down.
AGCCGCTCCAGCACGAGGTGACGCCGGAGCGGGCGGAGATCATGTCGGGCGGGTCGGGGAAAGTGCTGGCCCGTGGGTGAAGTCGGCGGGGGCTTGTTCGCAAACCGGGATGGCGGTAGCATGACCGAAGCGTGAAGTTTAACTCGTCTTCGGGAGGTTATCGTTATGCCGTGTCTCATCGTCATCGGGCTGTTCATGCCGCGCGTGGTGCTGGCGGGTATCTGGCTGCTGTCGAGTTGGTTCAGCGCCGCCTATGATACGGTGATCTGGCCGGTGTTGGGATTTCTGTTCATGCCCTATACGACGCTGGCCTACATGGGAGCGATGCTCAACAACAATCATGTCGTGAACGGATTGTGGCTGGTGTTGGTGGTCGTGGCGGCGCTGGTGGACCTGGGGTTTATTGGCGGCGGGCGGCATTATTATTGGGTGCGACGGCGAGTGGATGATTGACGGACGCGCTGTGCTTGCGTGGTCGGAGCCTCAACCCCTCACCCGGCCGCTGCGCGGCCACCCTCTCCCGAGGGAGAGGGGTGAAGAAGCAAAAGAAGAAACAGCGTCCCCCAGCAATGCTGGGGGCTTCAAAAGAAGAAACAGCAACAACCGGACAGGGCAGATCCCTGTCCCTATGAAAAGCAACAAAATCGCCGGTTAATCCAAATCGAAGATTTTTCCCGGATTCAATATGTTGTTGGGGTCGAGGGCGCGCTTGATGGCCCGGCACATGTCGATGTATTCCGGCGAGACGAAGAGCGGCATGTAGGGTTTGCGTTTGTGTCCGATGCCGTGTTCGCCGGAGATTCGTCCGCCGAGGCGGGCGGTCAGTTCGTAGAGGTCGTGCAGGGCTTTGGGCAACATTTCCTGCCACTGGGCGTCGGACCAGTCGGGGTTGCGGGCGAAGCGGGTGTGGATGTTGCCGTCGCCGGCGTGGCCGTAGCAGGGGATGGGAGCGCCGTACTTGCGGGCGAGTTCTTTCATGCCCAGGACCAGGTCGGCCACGGCGGCGATGGGGACGACCAGGTCTTCGCTGGCCTGGTCGCGGCTCTGGAGGGCAAAGGCCTCGGCGACGTTCTGGCGGATTTTCCAGATGCGGGCGGAGGTGGTGCGGTTGTCGGCGACGAAGACTTCGATGGCCCCGGCGGCTTGGCATTGCCGGCCGACCATTTCGTAGTCGCGGGCGACGACGCCGGCGTCGGACCCGTCGAGGGTGATCAGGAGCATGGCCTCGGCGGCGCCGTAGTCGAGCGGCTCGTTGAGATATTCGCAGGCGGCGCGGAAGGAATCGCGGTCCATGAACTCGATGGCGGTGGGGGTGATGCCGGAGCCGATCATCAGTTGCGGCACGGCGGCGATGGCGGATTCGACCGTGGGGAAGAGGCACAAGAGATCGACGGTGGATTTGGGGGCGGGGATGAGTTTGAGGATGATTTTGGTGAAGAGGGCCAGGGTGCCTTCGGAGCCGACCATCAACTTGACCAGGTTGTAGCCGGTGACGTCCTTGACGAGTTTTCCGGAGAGTTGGACGAGGTCGCCGGTGGGGGTGACGATTTCGAGGCCGAGGACATATCTGTCGGTGACGCCATATTTGACGGCGCGTCCGCCGCCGGCGTTTTCGGCGACGTTGCCGCCGATGTAACAGGTCTCCAGGCTCATCGGATAGCCGGCGTAAAAGAGACCGGTGCCGGCGAGTTGCTCGTTGATGCTGGCGGTGACGACGCCGGGTTCGACGACGGCGACCATGTTGGCCCGGTCGATTTCGAGGATGGAGTTCATGCGGTCGCAGGAGAGGACGATGCCGCCGCAAATGGGGACGGCGCCGCCGGAGAGTCCGCTGCCGGCGCCGCGCGGGGTGACGGGGATGCGTTCGCGGTTGGCCAGTTTCATGATGGCCGCAATTTCCTGGGCGGTGCGCGGGCGGACGACCACCTCGGGCGCGTGGGCGTAATGGCGGTCGGGAATCTCGTCGTGCGAGAAGGGTTCGAGTTTTTCGGCGTCGCCGAAGATGACGTTCGCGGGGCCGACAAGCTGGCGCAGTTCCTCGACGATTCGCGAGGTGACGGGTTGGTAAGACGATTGCGGCATTTGGAACTCTCCTTCGATCAGCGGGTCAATCGACGCGCATATCATAGCCGCGCAAGGGCGAATTGCAATGTCCGGAGGCAAATAGCTTTTTGGGAAGGCCGGGAAAGTCCGAGAAACTGCGAATATCCAATATCGAACACCCAATATCCAATCATGAAGTGCAGACTGCGAGTCGGGGAGTTTTTCACTTCATGATTGGGTGTTGAGTATTGGGTGTTGGATATTCTCTGTTTTTAGTTTCGCTAGCAGAAAATATTGGGTGCGCCGGTTGAAAAAATCATACTGACCTGTTGCACGTAAACGGAGCCTGTGTTATGGTTCGGGTAGTAAGGGATAGAGTTCCACATTTAGAAAGGGAGTGTAATATGGCGAAGCATGCGGCTGCTCACGGAACCAAGATGTGTGCGTTGACGTGCTGCTCGTGCAATATGGATCTCAAGAAGATCACGGGCATCGTCACCGAGGCCAAGTACATGTGCAAGGTTTGCGGGCACGTGGCGGCCAAGGCGGCCAACCTCTGCCAGCCGACGGCGCTGTAGTAGCCGACGGCGGCGAATTACCGTGTTTTATGCCGGGTGGCCTGGCGGCGCTGTTTGCCGCCATGTTCACGGGCGGGAAGTCATGGC